>NZ_JBCFOK010000001.1:0-577434 GCF_039605595.1 Streptomyces odontomachicola | reverse complement strand
GCGGGAGGTGCTTTCCGGCCTTTCGGCCTTCCGGCGGTTCCGACTCTAGCAGATGATTTCTGCTGGAAGTTCAGAGGTGCTTCTCCATGAATTGCGCATCCGGAGTGGATTTCGAAATTCGCTTTCGAAGCGTTGAAGATCTTAGACGATTGCTTCCCGGCTCGTCCAGCTCGGGGGCAACCGTTTAAATCTACTGCCACGGCGAACCACAGTCAATGGTCCTCCGGGGCGGCCTGAACAGTAGCAGCTCACTGGCGTCGGGCGCACATCACGCAGCCGTCGGCAGCGTCGCGGGCCGGTCGGCCGCCGCGACATCGCCTGTTTCGCCTGCTTGTGCCGCCCGTCGGCCCACCACGTACACGTACGCGAGGAAGAGCAGCTCGGCGAGGACGCCGATGGTGATGCGGGTCCAGGTGGGGAGGCCGGAGGGGGTCACGAAGGCCTCGATGACTCCGGAGACGAAGAGGACGGCGGCGAGGCCGATGGCCATGCCGATCGCGGAGCGGCCCTCCTCCGCCAGGGCCGTCCTGCGGCTGCGGGGGCCCGGGTCGACCACTGTCCAGCCCAGCCTCAGCCCCGTACCGGCGGCGACGAAGACCGCGGTCAGTTCGAGGAGGCCGTGCGGGAGGATCAGGCCGAGGAAGGTGTCGAGGCGGCCGGCGGACTGCATGAGGCCCATGCCGAGGCCGAGGTTGAGCATGTTCTGGAACAGCACCCACAGCACCGGTATGCCGAGGAAGGCTCCGAAGGCCAGGCAGATGGCCGTGGCCTGGGCGTTGTTCGTCCAGACCTGGGCGGCGAAGGATGCCGCGGGGTGGCTGTCGTAGTAGCTCTCGTACTGGCCCCCGGGGCGGGTCATCTCGCGGAGCTGGTCGGGGGCGGCGATGGCGGAGCGGACCTCGGGGTGTGTGCCGACCCACCAGCCGAGCAGGGCCGCTACCAGTACGGATATGAGCGCGGTCGGGACCCACCAGTTGCGGCTGCGGTAGACGGCGGCGGGGAATCCGGAGGCGAAGAAGCGCGCGGCGTCGCGCCAGCCCGCGGTCCTGGGGCCTGTCACCGCGCTGCGGGCGCGGGCCACCAGCGAGGTGAGGCGGCCGGTCAGCGCGGGGTCGGGGGCGCTCGTCTGGACCTGGGAGAGGTGGGTCGCGGTGCGCTGGTAGAGGGTGACGAGCTCGTCCGCCTCCTCGCCGGTCAACCCGCGGCGCCGGCGCAGCAGTTCGTCCAGCCTGTCCCACTCCGCTCGGTGGGCGGAGATGAAGACGTCCAGATCCATGGCCATGGTCATGAGCTTGGCAGATGGTGCGGTAGGAACGGCAGACTATTCGTACGAATGCGCGCGGGACGAGGGAAGGACTCGCTGGTGAGCGATCTCGTGACGGGGGACGCGGTCGTACTCGGCCTGAGCCCTGCCAGGCTGCCGAGCCGGGCGCTGGCGATCTGCCTCGATCTGTTCCTGTGGTGGGCCGCGTATCTGGTGTTCACCATGGCGCTGCTGACGGCCACGGCCTCGCTGGACTCGGCGGCGCTGGCCGCCGTGCAGGTGGCGCTTTTCCTGTTGGTGCTGGTCGGCGGGCCGATCGCGGTGGAGACGCTGAGCAGGGGGCGCTCGGTCGGGAAGCTGGCTGCGGGGCTGCGGGTCGTACGGGAGGACGGCGGGCCGATCAGGTTCCGGCACGCGCTCGTACGCGGCGCACTCGGCGTGATCGAGCTCCAGGCGACCTTCGGGCTGGTGGCGATCGCCGCTTCGCTGATCTCCGCGCGAGGACGGCGGGTCGGCGACGTCTTCGCGGGGACGCTCGTGGTGCGGGAGCGGGTGCCCCAGGCGCGGAGCATGCCCGTGCTGCCGCCGGTCGCGCCGTGGCTGGCCGAGCAGATGGGCGGGCTCGACCTGTCGCGGGTGCCGGACGGGCTGTGGCTGGCGGTGCGGCAGTACCTGCTGCGGGCCGAGCAGCTCGACGCGGCGGTGAGCCGGTCGATGGCGGAGCGGCTGGCCGGTGACATGACGGCGTGGACCGGGGCTCCGGTGCCCGAAGGGGTGTCGGCCGGCGCGTACTTGGCGGGCGTGGTCGCCGAGCGGCAGGCGCGGGATGCGCGGCGCGCGTTCGGGGCGAGTGCGGGGGCTGATGCTGGTTCCGGTGCCGGTGAGGGTGCTCAGCGCGCCGCGGCCCCAGCCAATCCGTTCGCGGCGCCTGAGGGAGCGCCCGCACGTGGCGACGGTGCGGGGCAGGGCCCGTCGGAGAAGCCCGGCACCGGCTTCGTGCCGCCCAGCTGAGCGGAGTTGAGCTGATCCGCGCCGCCCGGCGAGGCCCCCGTGAGGCCCGTGAGGGCTCCTCAGCGGAAGGCCGAGGGCGGGGACTCCAGGTCCTCGAGCTCGATCCCGGGGGCCGCGAGGACGACGTCGCCGGCCAGGTGCACGGCGTGTGCCTCGCCCGTGGAAACCTCTCCGACCTGGTAACTCTCCACGGTCAGGGGCCCGTTGTCAGTGGCGTGTGCTTCTGTGGAGAGCATCGCCCAGGACTGGTCCAGGGTCCGGGGAGAGAGGACGGGGGGTTCGAAGGCGACGAGACGCACACGCGTGGCGGGTTCACCGGCCGCCGGGCGCAGCAGCCTCGCCGTCGCGATGAGGAAAGCGGGGGAAGCCCCCATGAAGGAGTGCGCCGCGACGTTGCCCTCCTGGGCGTGCTCGCCGGAGGGGTCGGTGCGCACCCACGTCACGCCCTCCAGCGCGGCGCCGCGCACCTGCCAGGCGGAGGCGTGGAGTTCGAGCCGAATGGGGCGGCCGAGTTCGTCGAGCGTGAGGTCGACGGAGCCGGAGTGTTCTCCGGAAGGGGTGGTGATCTGGGAGAAGTAGCGCCAGCCGGAGGGGCCGGTGGCGCACTGGAAGTGCTCTTCACCGAGGGGGGTGTGATCGTGCGGATCGTGGAGCGAATAACGGCCGCGGGGCATGGGGCGAGCCTACGTTCGTGCTGAGAGTTCGTGCGGGGGCCGCAGGCCGAAGGCCCCCGCCGCGGGGGCGAGGGCCTTCGGGTGCCGTGCTGGTGCCGCCTGGCGGCACGCGCTCACCGGTGTGGAAGGGGTACCGGCGGAGGCGTATGCGTCAGCGGATCAGTAGCGGTAGTGGTCCGGCTTGTACGGGCCCTCGACCGGGACGCCGATGTAGTCGGCCTGGTCCTTGCGGAGGGTGGTGAGCCGGGCGCCGAGGGCGTCCAGGTGGAGACGGGCGACCTTCTCGTCCAGGTGCTTCGGGAGCACGTAGACGTCGGTCGGGTAGTTCTCCTGCTTCGTGAACAGCTCGATCTGGGCGATCGTCTGGTTCGCGAAGGAGTTGGACATCACGAACGAGGGGTGGCCGGTGGCGTTGCCCAGGTTCAGCAGGCGGCCCTCGGACAGCACGATGATGGACTTGCCGTCCTTGAAGGTCCAGGTGTGGACCTGCGGCTTCAGCTCGTCCTTCACGATGCCCGGGATCGCGGCGAGGCCGGCCATGTCGATCTCGTTGTCGAAGTGGCCGATGTTGCCGACGATGGCCTGGTGCTTCATCTTGGCCATGTCCGAGGCCATGATGATGTCCTTGTTGCCGGTCGTGGTGATGAAGATGTCGGCGGTCTCGACGACGTCCTCGAGGCGCACGACCTGGTAGCCGTCCATGGCGGCCTGCAGGGCGCAGATCGGGTCGATCTCGGTGACGAGGACGCGGGCGCCCTGGCCGCGGAGCGACTCGGCGCTGCCCTTGCCGACGTCGCCGTAGCCCAGGACCACGGCGACCTTGCCGCCGATGAGCACGTCGGTGCCGCGGTTGATGCCGTCGACGAGCGAGTGGCGGCAGCCGTACTTGTTGTCGAACTTCGACTTCGTCACCGAGTCGTTGACGTTGATCGCCGGGAAGAGGAGCTCGCCGGCCTGCTGCATCTCGTAGAGACGGTGCACGCCGGTGGTGGTCTCCTCGGTGGTGCCGCGGATCTCCGAGGCGACCTGGGTCCACTTCTGCGGGTTCTCCTTGAGCGTGCGGTTGAGCAGCTCAAGGATGACGCGGTGCTCGTCGTTCTCGGCGGTGTCCGGCGAGGGGGCGGCACCGGCCTTCTCGTACTCGACGCCCTTGTGGACCAGGGTGGTGGCGTCGCCACCGTCGTCGAGGATCATGTTCGGGCCGCCGGTGGCGGCGTTCGACCAGGTCAGGGCCTGCTCGGTGCACCACCAGTACTCCTCCAGGGTCTCGCCCTTCCAGGCGAAGACCGGCACGCCCTCGGGCTTGTCCGGGGTGCCGTTCGGGCCGACGACGACCGCGGCGGCCGCCTCGTCCTGGGTGGAGAAGATGTTGCAGGAGGCCCAGCGGACCTCGGCGCCGAGGGCCACGAGGGTCTCGATCAGTACGGCGGTCTGCACGGTCATGTGCAGGGAGCCGGTGACGCGCGCGCCGGAGAGGGGCTTCTGCGCGGCGTACTCCTCGCGGATGGCCATCAGGCCGGGCATCTCGTGCTCCGCGAGCTTGATCTCCTTACGGCCGTAGGTCGCCAGCGAGAGGTCTGCGACCTTGAATTCGATACCGGCGATGGTCGTGGAGGTCGTCGTCATGCGAGCTGCATCTCCTCGATGTCGAGGTTGGGCTTGCTGGTCCATGCCGCGGCGCTGGGGCACTGGTCGGTGCAGGCGCGCGCCAGGTGTCCGCCTACTGGGGTATCACCTCGCGCGGGCACACCCGTGCCCCGGTCGCAGCCAGTCCGTCGGAGGCCCTCTCTCCCTCGGTGGCCCGTCCTGCGGGCCAGCCGACCGCCATCAGCAGCGACGTCTGTGCTCTACGAATCTACACCGCCCGTCCAGTCGACCGGATTGGCCAGGGTGCGGGCAAGGGCGCCCGCGGATCGGATTTCGGCCGCCGTACGGATTCCGGAGTGGCTGGACGCGTGGGGGTGCGGGACGGGAGCGCTCGTACGGAGTCCCAACTAGCCTGCGTGCACGCGAAGTTGATGCCGGAGGGACAGGAGGAGGAACGTGACCAGTTCTGCCGGGCCCCGCAAGGGCGCGGGGCGGACGGCCGAGCAGGGGCCGAAACTGCTCGCCGTGACAGCGTGCCCCACAGGTATCGCCCATACCTACATGGCAGCGGAGAAACTCACCCAGGCCGCCACGGAGCGCGGGATAGGGATCAAGGTGGAGACGCAAGGCTCCATCGGAGTCGAGAACGTTCTCACCGACAACGATGTCAAACACGCCGACGGCGTGATCATCGCCGCGGACAAAGACGTCGATCGCGAACGGTTCGCCGGGAAGCGGGTGTTGGTGGTCGGGGTCGCGGAGGGGATCAGCGATCCGGAGGGGCTGCTCGACCGGGTGCGGGAGGCGCCCGTGTACGAGGGTGCGGGCGGTGACGGGGCTCACAGCGAGAGCGGCGACGGATCGGCCGGCGCCGGAGGGGAGCGCGGCACCGTCTACAAGGCGCTGATGAACGGCGTCTCGTACATGATCCCGTTCGTCGTCGTGGGCGGGCTGCTGATCGCGGTGTCGCTGGCACTGGGCGGTCATCCGCAGGCGGACGGCGGGCTGGTGATTCCGGACGGTTCGTTCTGGAAGCACGTGAACGACATCGGGACGGTCGGCTTCCAGCTGATGGTGCCGGTGCTGTCCGGCTATATCGCGTATGCGATCGGGGACAGACCCGCGCTGGTGCCCGGGATGATCGGCGGCTGGATCGCCAACACCGGGTCGCTGTACGACGCGAAGTCGGGGGCCGGGTTCATCGGGGCGATCGTCACCGGGTTCCTGGCGGGCTGGCTGGTGCACTGGATCAAGAAGGTCAGGGTGCCGGAGTTCGTCCGGCCGATCATGCCGATCATCGTGATCCCGGTCGTGTCGACGTCGGTGCTCGGGCTGTTCTTCGTCTACGTGATCGGGCGGCCGGTGTCCTGGGTGTTCGAGCACCTGACGTCGCTGCTCGGGGGCATGACCGGGGCCGGCGCCGCGGTGCTCGGCATCGTCCTCGGGCTGATGATCGCGTTCGACATGGGCGGGCCGGTCAACAAGACCGCGTTCCTCTTCGGTACGGGGCTCGTGTCCAAGAGCCCCGAGGTGATGGGCATGTGCGCGGCCGCCATCCCCGTGCCGCCCCTGGGGCAGGGCCTGGCCACGCTGATCGGGCGGCGGTTGTTCGGCTCGCAGGAGCGGGAGACCGGGTACGCGGCGCTGTTCATGGGGTTCTTCGGGATCACGGAGGGGGCGATCCCGTTCGCCGCGGCCCGCCCCGCACGGGTGATCCCGGCGAACATGCTGGGCGGCGCGGTCGCCGGTGCGGTCGCGGGGCTGGCCTCCGTGAAGGACAACGTGCCGCACGGCGGTCCCATCGTGGCGGTGCTGGGGGCGGTCGGCGGCGTGCTGCCGTTCTTCGCCGCGGTGATCGCCGGTACGGCGGTGACGGGGCTCACCACGGTGGCGCTCATGTCGCTGGGCGGCGGCAGGCGGCCGAAGGAGCAGCCGCAGGGCGAGGCCGCAAGCGAGGCCGCCTCGCAGCAAGGCGCCACGCACGAACGGGAGTTGGCGGCGGTCTCCGCGGGTGGGGGCTCGGCGGCGCCCCGTACGACGGGCGCGGAATCCCGTACGGGTGCGGCCGGTCCGGAGGAAGCCCCCTCCCCCGAAACCCCCTGCGTGCTCTCCGGGTACCTCACCCGCAGCACCCTCAAGGGGTGCCTGGAGGCCGTGGACAAGGAGGCCGCGATCCGGGAGATGGCGGAACTGCTCGCGGGGAGCGGGAAGGTGGGCGATCCCGGAGCGCTGGTGCGCGCCGCGCTGGCCCGTGAGGAGGAGGGCACCACGGGGCTGGGCGAGGAGATCGCCGTACCGCATGCCAAGACGGACGCGGTGAGCGCTCCCGTGGTCGGGTTCGCGCGGGCTCCCGAGGGGCTCGACTGGGGGTCGCCGGACGGTACGCGGGCCCGGCTGGTGTTCATGATCGCGGTGCCGGAGGCGGCGGCCGGGGACGAACACCTGCGGATTCTCGCGCTGTTGTCGCGCAGGCTGATGGACCAGGGCTTCCGGGAGCGGCTCTCGGAGGCCGAGGGTCCGGAGGCGACGCTGGGGGTGCTCGGCGAGATCGGCTGACCCCGGGCCGAACCCTGAGACGTATGCGCGAGGGCCCGCACCGGTCGTCGGTGCGGGCCCTCGACTCCGTTACCCGTAAGAGAATCCCCGTACGGAACACCCCGTAAGGGATCAGCTCTGCGGCTGCGACTGCGACTCGGGAGTCCTGAGGATGTCCGGCTCCAGGTAGATCACCCGGGCGATCGGGACCTCCGCGCGGATGCGCTCCTCCGCCGCGTCGATGGCGCGCGCGACCTCGGCGGCCGAATCGTCGTGCTGGACCGCGACCTTGGCCGCGACCAGCAGTTCCTCGGGGCCGAGGTGCAGGGTGCGCATGTGGATGATCGAGGTGACGGTGTCGCCGTCCACGATGGCGTTCCGGATCTTCTCGCGCTCGGCCGCGTCGGCGGACTCGCCCAGCAGCAGCGACTTGGTCTCGACCGCGAGCACCAGGGCGATCAGCACCAGCAGCACGCCGATGCACAGCGTGCCGACGCCGTCCCACACCCCGTCGCCGGTGAGCAGCGCCAGGCCGACGCCGCCCAGCGCGAGGACCAGGCCGACCAGCGCGCCCAGGTCCTCCAGCAGCACCACGGGCAGCTCGGGCGCCTTGGCGCGGCGCACGAACTGGCCCCAGCTGAGCCGCCCGCGCACCTCGTTGGACTCCTTTATGGCCGTACGGAAGGAGAAGCCCTCGGCGATGATCGCGAAGACCAGCACGCCGACCGGCCAGTACCAGTGCTCCAGCGAGTGCGGGTGCTGGATCTTCTCGTAGCCCTCGTACAGCGCGAAGACGCCGCCGATCGTGAAGAGCACGATGGAGACGAGGAAGCCGTAGATGTACCGCTCGCGGCCGTAGCCGAAGGGGTGCTCCTCGCTCGCCTCCTTCTTGGCCTTCTTGCCGCCGAGCAGCAGCAGTCCCTGGTTGCCCGAGTCGGCGAGCGAGTGCACGCCCTCCGCGAGCATCGAGGACGAACCGCTGAAGGCGAAGGCGACGAACTTGCTCGCCGCGATGGCCAGATTGGCCCCCAGCGCGGCGACGATCGCCTTCGTTCCGCCTGACGCACTCACTGTCTGTGCTCCTCCGTTGTCCGCGGGTCCGCGGCGTCCGGTCGTCCGGAAGTCCGGAGTCCGGTCCGCGGCGGCGGCCGCCGTCAGACGGCCACCGTGGCGCGGAAGAGCGTACCTTCACCGGAGATCCGGACCCGCTCCCCCGCCGGTACGAAGGCGGAGCGGCCGGGCTCCAGGGTGAGTTCGTCCCCCTTGTCGCCTTCCGCGATGTCACTGTGCACCGCGAGCGCGCCCCCCGTGCAGAGCAGGATCTGCGGGGTCTCCGCGGGCAGTTCGCGGGGCTCGCCGCCGGGCGCGAGGACATAGCGGGACAGAGCGAACTCGTCGATCGGCGTCTCGTACCGCTCGGCCCCGTCAGCGCCCGCCTCCGGGCGCAGCACGCCCGGGTCGCTCGGCTCGAAGCGGACGATGCGCAGCAGCTCGGGCACGTCCACGTGCTTGGGGGTGAGGCCGCAGCGCAGCACGTTGTCGGAGTTGGCCATGATCTCGACGCCGAGCCCGTCCAGGTACGCGTGCGGCACCCCGGCACCGAGGTAGAGCGCCTCGCCGGGCTGCAGCGTCACGTAGTTGAGCAGCATCGCGGCGATGACGCCCGGGTCGCCCGGGTAGTGGTGGGCGATCGAGGCGTACGCGCGGTAGTCGGCGGCGTGCGGCCCGCCGGACTCTGCGAGGCGCCCGGCGGCAGCGGCGGCCTCGGCGACCGTCCCGGCGATCTCCGCGCGGTCCGCGGTGAGCACGGCGGTCAGCACCTCGCGCAGCGCCTCGCTCGCGGGGCGGGCGCGCAGGATGTCGGCGTACGGCTTGAGGCCGTCGGTGCCCAGGCCCTCCAGCAGCTCGGCGGCCTCGGCGGCGCGGCGGAATCCGCACAGGCCGTCGAAGGGCGTGAGCGCGCAGATGAGTTCGGGCTTGTGGTTGGCGTCCTTGTAGTTGCGGTGCGGGGCGTCCAGCGGGACGCCGTCGGCCTCCTCCTTGGCGAAGCCCTCCTTGGCCTGCGCCAGGTCGGGGTGCACCTGGAGGGAGAGCGGCGAGGCGGCGGCCAGGACCTTGAGCAGGAACGGGAGCCGGGGCCCGAAGGCGCGTACGGACTCCTCCCCCAGCTCGCCCTCCGGGTCGGCCGCGATGATCTCGGAGAGCGGCGTCCCGCCGGAGCCGCGGTCGACGCGGGAGGGGGCGCCCGGGTGCGCGCCCATCCACAGCTCTGCCTGCGGCTGCCCGGTGGGCTCGGTGCCGAGCAGCTCGGGGATGGCGGTGCGGGAGCCCCAGGCGTAGGGGCGCACGGTGTTGTCGAGGCGGTCCATGTGGCGGGGCTTCACTCTCTCGAAGGGCTGCTGCGTGCCGCGTGCTGCGCGCGACGGGCTGCCGCGGTCGTTATGCGCCGGTCAGGGCCATCATGAGCCGTTGTCGGCCAGCGCGAGGTAAACGGCCGCGAAATCGGTGGTGGCGATCAGCTCGGCCGCGGCCTCCAACGGGCCGCTGCCCTCGGCCGGTTCGAGCTCGCCGACCGGCGCCTCGTGCCCGTACGCGAGGTCGCGCGCGGCGACCACGGCGGACTCCGCGTCCGGCGCGTGCTCGCGCAGCAGCACCACCCGCACCCGGCGCGGCTCGGGCTCCTCCACGCGGTCGCGGAAGAAGTCCTCCTCGGCGGGCGCGGGGCCGAAGGCGCCGCGCAGCAGCGCGCCGTGCGCGGTCATCGCCTCGGGCAGCCCGGCGGCGAGCGCCGGATATCCGGGGAGCCCCGTAAGGGTGCTCGCGGCGTGCCGGGCGACCGCGTGCGCCGCCTCGCCCTCGCTCCACAGCAGCGGGAGCGTCCCGGCGAGTTCGGCGGCGAGGGTCTTCGCCGCGTTGCTGTACGTCTCGATGGCGGGCCCGCACCGCTCGGCCACCTCGTCCAGCCGGTCGGCCACCGCCTCCAGCGCGCGCGTGTCCGCCTGTACGAGGCCGAGCCGGCCGCACAGCAGCAGCACCGGGGTGAGCATCGCCCACAGGGTGCCGGGTGCCGCGAGGGGTGCGCCGCCGTTGCCGGACTTGTCCGCGCCGTCCGCCCCTCCCGGCGCCCCCGCTCCGGCCTCCTGGACCTCGTACGCGCCCTGCGGCGGCGGGGCCAGCGGTACGGACAGGCCGCGGGTCTCGCCGATGCCCGCGGCCAGCGGGGCGCCTTGCGGGGAGACGGCGACGACGGTGCAGCCGCGCCGGTACGCCTGCTCCACCAGCGGGGTCAGGCCCGGCTCCGTGCCGTCGGGCGTGGTGATCAGCAGCAGGTCGAGGGGGCCGGCCCAGCCGGGGAGGGACCAGCGCAGCGCGCCGGGCTCGGGGCGTGCGCCGGTGGGGGCGATGAGGGTGACGGGGACGGCGCCGTGGGTGAAGGCGCCGAGCAGCCCCGCGACGCAGGCAGTGGCGGGTCCGGGGCCCGCGACCAGGATGCCGCGGGGGCGGCCCTCGGGGTTCAGCGCGTCGAGGCCGGACTCGGTCGCATACCGGAGCGCGGTGCGCACCCGGGCGCCTGCCTGGGCCGCGCCGCGCAGCAGCCCGTGGGCGTCGGCGCGGGCCAGGGCCTCGGGTTCGTCGAGGAGGAACTCGTCGAGCATCTTCCGGGGCCTCCGTTCGGCTGCCGTCTCCGGTCCGCCGGGGACCGGTACGGCGCGGGGGTCGTACAGGTCGGAGCGGCCGCCGCGGTGCCGGGGCCGGTCCTGTGCCGCCCGGTCAGGCGGGCTGCTGCCGCCGCGCCTCGTCCACGAGGAGCACCGGGATGCCGTCCCGCACGGGGTAGGCGAGGCCGCACTCGGCGCCGCCGGTGCACAGCAGCTCCTCGCCCTCCTCGCGGAGCGGGGCGTGGCAGGCCGGGCAGGCCAGGATGTCGAGCAGGCCGGCTTCGAGCGGCATGGGGTTCCCTTTCAGGAGCTGCGGAGCTGCCGGGGGCCGGGGCTCCCGGACGCGGTACGGACGGGCGCGGCCGCCGTGCGCCCAGGGTACCGCCGCTGACCCGCGCCCCGGCCGGGGCGTCGCCGAGCACGACGGCGCCCCGGCGCGGGATGGCGACCGGACCCGTACGGGGCTCCGGCCGGCGCCGGAGTGCCTGAGCCCGGCCCGTACGGGTTTCGGCTCGGGCCCGTACGGGATTCCGCCCGGCCCCCTACGGGGTTCCGCTCAGGCCCTGACGATGGCCAGGACCTCGTCGCGTACCCGGGCGCAGGTGTCCGCGTCGCGGGCCTCGACGTTGAGGCGGAGCAGCGGCTCGGTGTTGGACGCGCGCAGGTTGAACCACCAGTCGGCCGCCGTGACGGTCAGGCCGTCCAGCTCGTCCAGCTCCACGCCGTCCCGGGCCGCGTACGCCTCCTTGACCGCGGCGGCGCGCCCCGGCTGGTCGGCGACGGTGCTGTTGATCTCCCCGGAGGCCGCGTACCTGTCGTACGCGGTGAACAGCTCGGACAGCGGCCCCTGCTGCCCGCCCAGCGCGGCCAGCACGTGGAGCGCGGCGAGCATGCCGGTGTCGGCGTTCCAGAAGTCGCGGAAGTAGTAGTGCGCCGAGTGCTCGCCGCCGAAGATCGCGCCGCTGCGGGCCATCTCCGCCTTGATGAAGGAGTGGCCGACCCGGGTGCGCACCGGGGTGCCGCCGCTCTCCTTGACCACCTCGGGCACCGACCACGAGGTGATGCAGTTGTGGATCACCGTGGAGCCCGGCTCCTTGGCCAGTTCGCGGGAGGCGACCAGGGCGGTCACCGCCGAGGGGGAGACAGGCTCGCCGCGCTCGTCCACCACGAAGCACCGGTCGGCGTCGCCGTCGAAGGCCAGGCCGATGTCGGCGCCCGCCTCGCGCACCCGCGCCTGCAGGTCGGTGATGTTCTTCGGATCGAGCGGATTGGCCTCGTGGTTGGGGAAGGTGCCGTCCAGCTCGAAGTACATGGCGTCGAGTTCGAGCGGCAGCCCCTCGAAGACGCTGGGAACGGTGTGCCCGCCCATGCCGTTGCCCGCGTCCACGACCACCTTGAGCGGCCGGATCCGCGTGAGGTCGACGAGGGTGCGCAGGTGCCGCGCGTAGTCGGCGAGCACGTCGCGCTGCGTGATCGTGCCCCGGGCCGCGTCCGTCGCGGGCAGCCCGTTCTCGCTCCACTCCTCGACGAGTTCGCGGATGCGGTCCAGGCCGGTGTCCTGACCGACCGGCGCCGCCCCGGCCCGGCAGAGCTTGATGCCGTTGTACTGCGCCGGGTTGTGGCTCGCGGTGAACATCGCACCCGGCAGGTCCATGCTGCCGCTGGCGAAGTAGAGCTGGTCGGTCGAGCACAGCCCGATCTCGGTGACGTCGGCGCCCCGGCCGGCGGCGCCGCGCCCGAAGGCACGCGCGAGACCCGGCGACGAGGGCCGCATGTCGTGCCCGACCACGATCGCGCTCGCCTCGGTGACCTCGACGAACGCGGCGCCGAAGAGCTCGGCCAGTGAGGCGTCCCACTGGTCGGGCACCACACCGCGCACGTCGTACGCCTTCACGATCTGGGAAAGATCAGCCACGGCAGGCCCTCTCCTGGAGTGCTTCGGAGTGCTTGGACCGCCGGGTGCGTGCCGGACCGTGCGGCGCCGCGAAGGGACGCACCGGGTCCAACTCCCCAGCGGTGCGCCAAATCTACCCGCACCGGCTGAGAGGTCCATGAGCGCGGGCCGTGCGGGGGCTGTGCGCTGGCCGTACGAAGGGACCGCGCGGGAACGGCCGGACGGAAGGGCCGTGCGGAAGCGGTCACGCGGAAGGACCGCCGTGCGGGGCCTAGCTCTCCGGGGAGCGCAGCACGCGGAGATGGCCGCGGCGCGCGACCTCCATCGGGTTGGCCTCGCGGCCCTCGGGTCCGGCGGCGTGCTCGGGGCGCGCGCCGGAGGACGGCTCGGCCTGCCGCGGCGTACGCGCCGCCTCACGCACGGCGTTGGCGAGGGCCTCCAGGTCGTCGCCGCTGGGCCTGGCCTGCCCCGCGTCCACGGCGAGACGCACAACTTCCCAGCCACGGGGGGCAGTCAGGCGCTCGGAGTGCTCGGCGCACAGGTCATAGCAGTGCGGCTCGGCGTAGGTCGCGAGCGGTCCGAGTACGGCGGTGGAGTCCGCATAGACGTACGTGAGCGTCGCGACGGCGGGACGGCCGCATGCGGTGCGCGAACAGCGACGTACAGGGCTCACGACGTTGGACCGTACCGCACTCCTGAGCGGGCCGCGACGACTCTCCCCGACGTCACACAGCCGTGTCGTCCCGGTTCGCCGGGAACGCCTGATCTGCACAAAGCCGCCCGGGGCCCGCGCACATGGCGGGGAAACGATCCTCCCGGGCTCCGCGCTGGGCACGGAGGTCACCAAATGCGGTCATAGTGCGCGGATTTGGCGGTCACGCAAGGATCAGTAACGGGGCTGAAAATCGATGGGACCGGTCATCCGGCGACATACCGCCCGTGTTCGCTCCGTACCCGCTCCGTGACCGTTCGCCTGCCGCCCGCGGGCCGCGCGGCCGACTAGGCTCGGAGGGATGAACACCCCCGTACCGCCGCGCGGCCCCGAGGGCGCCGACGGCGCAGCAGGCACCGGCGCCGCAGGGCAGGAGGCGGCGGCCGCAGGGCCCGCAGGGCCGCGCCGCCGTGACCGGCACGGGCGCGGCATGCGCGGTCCGCTGGCCCCGCCGCAGGTCCCGCTCGCGGTGAGCCGCGCCGACTTCTTCGACGACCTCGTGCGCGACTCGGTGAACAGGCTGGAGCGCAGCTGGCCCGAGCTGGCCAGGGTGGAGTTCGCGGTGCAGGAGGTGCCGCGCAGCGACAACGGCGAACTGGACGAGGACGCCGTGGCCGTGCCGCTCGGCCGGACCGCCGAGGGCGACGGCGAGCACCCCGACCGGATCGTGGTCTACCGCCGCCCCGTGGAGATCCGCACCAGGAACAGGGACGAGCGCGCCCTGCTGGTCCACGAGGTCGTGGTCGAGCAGGTCGCCGAACTGCTGGGCATGGAGCCCGAGTCGGTGGATCCGCGGTACGGACAGGACTGAGCCCGCACCGGGCGCGGGTCCCGGCGCGTGCTCGGTGGCGGCAGCCGGCCGCCCGCTCAGTCGTCGTCCGGTTCCGTCGTCGTCCGGTTCAGTCGTCGTCCGGCTCAGCCGTCGTTCAGGTCAGTCGTCGTTCAGTACGGAGAGGTCCTGGCCCGACTGCGGGACCGGGACCGAGCCGCGGTCGTCGGGCAGCGTCTGGAGGGTGAATCCGGTCGTGCCGTTCACCTTCTTCTCCAGCATCCGGGACGCGTAGACCGGGCCTCCGGAGAGCCGCTCCACCGTGACCGCGCTGCTTCCCTTGCCGCCCTCGGGCGCGGGCGAGGGGAAGGACTGCGTGGTGCCGGGCTTCACCGTGTAGGTCCTGCTCGACGGGGTCCCGCCGTCACTGCCGGCCGAGGCCGTGACGCGTACCTTCGCCGGCTTGTCCTTCGCGGTGAGCGCGAGGGTCGAGCCCTTGCCGTTCGCGGGGTTGTCGGCGGCGGTGGCCCGCTTGTCGACGGGCGCGGTCGCTGGCACGAACGCGGTCTCCTGCTTGCCGCCCTTGCCGCGGGTGACCTGCGCGGCGGCGACCACCGGCGTGGCCTCGCCGCCGTCGGCCGGGGTGAGCTCCAGCGAACCCGCCTCGCCCTTGGTGAGGTCCTTCAGGTCGACCGCCGTGCTCATGCCGCCCTTCACGTGCACGGTCTCGTGCCCGGCCGGGCTGATCCGCCCGTTCTTGCCGGCCAGCCGGAGCTTGAGGTCGGCGTCGTTCTCGCCGGGCGCGAAGACCACGAGCCGCACCGAGGAGGCGTCCTCGGGGATGCCGGGCAGCACCGCCGAGGGCGCCGCGTCGGCCGTGGAGTCCAGCCAGTCGCCGCCCGCCTTCTTGTCGGAGGCCTGCACCTGGGCGCCCACCCGGCCGTTCCGCGCGACCACGTGCAGCGTGCCCGCGTCCACGGGCTCGGTGGTCAGCGTGGACAGCAGCACCGGCACGGTCGAGCGCGGCGGCACGGTGATGCCCTCGCCGGTGTCGCTGGTCGTGCGCCCGCCGGGCCCGTACATGTCGAGGTCGACGACCGCGCTGGTGCTGTCCGGGTTCGTCAGGTGTACGTAGTCCTCGCGCTGCTTCCCCGTGCTCGCGCCGGGGAACCAGAAGTCCGTGTCCGGGCTGCTGCACGCGCTGCCCTGGAGCCCGCGGCCCGCGCCCGCGCTCACGGTCGTGGTCTGCTGCACCGTCCAGCCGGGCGCGAACCGCCCGTCGGCGGAACCGACCAGCGCCGGACTGCCGCTGCTGTCGACGCTGCTGGTCACCGGGGTGCCGGGAGCCTTCAGCGGGACGACGGGCTTGTCGCTCCGCGCCCCGCCCTTCTGGCTGCTCTTGCCGCCGTCGGCCCGGGCCCGCTCCGCCGGATACAGCCCGGCCTCGCCCTTCCCGCTCCCGCCCTTGGGCGTGAAGCCGGTGTACGCCGTCTCCGCCACGTCCGAGTCGCTGGGCTGCGGGCACACCAGGGTGGAGCGCTCCACGGGCTTGCGGACGGCTCCCGCCGTGCTGCCGCCGCCCTGGTCGCCGGGTGCTGCCATGGCGGCCACGCCGGTCACCGCGGCGAGCGCGGCCACGGCGCCGATCAGGAAGGCGGGGGTGCGCGCGCCGCGCTGGGCGGCGCCGGTGCTGCGGTTCATCGCTGGTCGCTCCTGTCGCCGTACGGGGCGCCGTCGGTGCCGGGCTCGCCCGCCCCGCCCTGCCCGTACGGGTCGTACGGGTCATAGGGGCCCGGAGGCGGGGGCGGCGGGTACTGCCCGTACGGGTCGTACTGACCCTCGAACTGCGTCTCGTACTGCGCCTCGTACTGGCCCTGCTGCTGCTCCGGCAGCACGACCCCGCCGTAATCCCCGGCCTGCCCGTACGGGTCGTACTGCTGCTGCCCGTAGGGCTGTTGGCCCTCCCAGCCGGGGTACGCGCCGGGCTGGGCGCCCTGCTCCTGGCCGTACTGCTCGTACTGCTCCCCGTAGCCGCCGCCGAACTGCGCCGCGAAGGGGACCTGTTCCGGCTGCTGAGCGGGGAACCCGGGCGCGGCATAGGGCTGTTGCTCCGGGTAGGGCTGCTGCCCGGGGTCCGGCGCCATGCCGGGCTGCGGCACGCCGTGCTCGGGCACGCCGTGCTGCTGCCCGTACGGGTCGTAGGGGTCGTACGGGGGCTGCCCCGGCATCTCCGGGTCCCCGTAAGGGGGTTCGGGGACGGGCGGGACGGCGCCCTGATCCGCACCGGGGTCCTGCCCCTGGTCCGGCACGCGGTTCTCCCCCGCTGCGCGCAGCCGGCGCGCCCTGCGGCCCTCGCCCGCGACGGGCTGGGCCGGCACGGCCTCGGCCTCCGGCAGGTCGTCGTCGATCTCGCGGCGGCGCCCCGGCAGGGCGAGCACGACCACCACGGCGGCGAGCAGCCCCTGCGCCCACAGCCACGCGGCGTGCCCGAAGCCGCCCGCGTAGGTGAGCTCCAGCTTCCCGCCGTTGGCGGGCAACTTGAAGCCCTGCGCCCAGCCGTCCACGGTCACCGGGCTGAGCGGCTTCCCGTTCAGCGTGGCCTGCCAGCCGTCGTCGGCCGCGTCCGCGAGGCGCAGCACCCGGCCCTGCGGCCCGCCCTTGATCTGCGTGCTGGAGTCCACGGCACCCGCGGCGACCGGGACCGGCGCGGTCTCCTTGCCCGCCGCGGCGTTGCCCTGGGTGCCCGGCACGATGCTGACCCGGGACACCTCGCGCTCCACGCGCCACAGCGCGCTGCCGTCCGACTGGCTCAGCCGGGTCAGCCCCGGCGTCGCGTCGAGCACACGGCCCATCTGGCGCGGTGCGCCGTCGCGTACCAGCACATAGCGCACCGCGTACTTGCCGAGCTGGCTGGTCTGGTCGGCGCCCGAGCCCGCGACCAGATTGGCGACGATCTTGTCCAGGCGCGGGTTGTCGCCCGCCGTGGCCGCCAGGTCCGCGTCGCCGAGGCGGGCGCCGGCACCGCGCACGAGCGAGTACGCGACGTCGGCCGCCGCACCCGAGGAGCGGTCGGCCTCGCCGTCCATCACGAGCGTGCGCGCCTGGTCCTGGGTCTTGCTCTCCTCCGCGACGAACGCGGGCACCTGCTCGGGGCTGCGCCGGGACAGCGGCCCGTCGGCGCCGCCGATCATCCAGCCGAAGGCCGCGATCACCGGGGCAGCGGCGGCGGCCGCCGCGATCAGCGCGGCGACCGGCTGCCGCCAGCCGAAGCTCTGGCTCGCCACCCGCTCCTTGGCGCCCTCCGCGCCCATGACCGCGGCGCACAGCAGCGCCAGCCCGTACACCAGGGTCGCGGGCCCGGCCCACGCCGAGCCGTTGGACAGCCCGGCGAAGAGCAGCCCCGCGAGCGCGACCGCCCACGCCGTGCGGATCGCCAACTGCCGCTCGCCGCGCAGCAGCGCGGCGAGACCGGCCAGCACCACGCCGCCCAGCAGCAGACCGCCGGTGGCCCCTGGACCGCCCGGGCTGAGGGTGAGCAGATCCAGCGCGTCGGCCGAGCTCGCCCCGTACGGGATGCCGACCTCGCGCAGGAACAGCGCGGGGTCGGTCAGCAGCGACAGCGACCAGGGCGCCAGCAGCACCATCGGCGTGAGCAGCACGATCAGCGCCCGCAGCAGGACGCGCTGCCCGAACTCGCCGCGCATCGCACTCAGCACGAGCAGGCCCGCCATCAGCAGCAGCGCGATCGGCCACATCACCGGCGTGAACGCGGTGACGAAGGTCAGCAGCAGCGCGCACGCCCACGCGGCGCGCCATCCGGGGCGCCCGCCGCGCAGCCCGCTCACCGCGAGCCCGGCCCTGGCGAGCAGCGGCAGCACCATGGCGAGCACCGCGGTGCCGATGTGGCCGCCGGCCAGCGCGCCGGTCGCCGCGGGCAGGAAGGCGTACGCCACGCTCGCCCACGCGCGCAGCGGCCGGGACTCGGTCAGCGGGCGGGAGCAGAAGTACGCGCTCAGCCCGGCCAGCGGGACCGAGCACACCAGCAGCACCGTGAGCGCGAACCCCGTGCTGCCGAAGCACACGGTGGCCACCAGCGCCACGATCGCCAGATAGGGCGGCGCGGTCTGGGTGCCCCCGACACCCACCGGGTGCCAGCCGTCGAAGTACCGCGCCCACAGGTCGGAGACGTCGGCCGGCGCGGGGAGCAGCGCGCCGCCCGCCAGCGCGCCGCCGCCGAGCAGCGCCCGGCAGGCGACCAGCGAGACCACCAGCAGCACCGCGAACAGCATCGGGCCCGGCTTGCGCGCGACCCGCTTGAGCCGCGCGAACTGCTCGACCTCCAGGAAGTCGGCGTCGTCACCGCCGGGACCGCTCTCCACGGCGCCGTGCCGCCCGCCCGAGGACAGCTCGGGCTCCGAGCGCCCGCCGATGTTGCTGGCGACCTGCTCGACGGTGACCCGCACGGTCGCCCCGGGCGGCGGGAAGAGGTGCCTCAACTCCCCGTAGGGGACGTGCGGTTTGCCTCTCTTGCGGCGGGCCGCCGTGATCCGGCCTGGCCGCAGCAGGGCGCCGGTCAGCCCGGCGATCTCGTCGAGCGCCTGTCCCGGCACCTTGCCGACGAGGTACGCGAGGGTACGCAGCAGGGTGCCGAGCACCAGCCGCAGCAGCACCCACGGAAGCTTCTTGCCGGGGACGTTGGCGAGCAGCGCGTACACCGCTCCGGCCTTGTCCACGCGGTGGGGGCTGGCCCCGTTCCTGCTGGCCCGGCCGACGCAGTCCACGGGGCGCCGCTCGCGCGATGCCGCCTCCGCGTGCCGCATCATCGCGTCGGGCGCGACCAGCACCTGGTGGCCCGCCGCCTGGGCGCGCCAGCACAGGTCGATGTCGTCCCGCATCAGGGGCAGCCGCCGGTCGAAGCCGCCGAGCTGCTCGAAGACGTCCCGCCTGATGAGCATGCCGGCGGTGGACACCGAGAGCACCGACCGCACCTGGTCGTGCTGCCCCTGGTCCTGCTCGCGCCGCTCCAGGCCCGTCCACCTGCGGCCGCTGTTGGCGATCGAGACGCCGGCCTCCAGAAGCTGCCTGCGGTCGTACCAGCTCCGCAGCTTCGGCCCGACGACGGCGACCTCCGGGTGCGCGTCGGCGATGCGCAGGAGCTGCGCCAGCGCGTCGGGCTCCGGAGCGCAGTCGTCGTGCAGCAGCCACAGCCACTGGACCGGCTCGCCGTACGGCAGGTCCGGCATGTCGTACGCCTCGTCCCGCCAGGTGCGGTTGACCGGGTCCCAGCCGCTGGGACGCTTCAGATAGGTCAGCTCCTCGGGCGTGAGGACGGGCGCGGTGCGCGCCGCCTCCTCGACGGCCGAACCGAAGCCGGTACGCCGGGCCATGTGCAGCACACGGCCCTCGCCCAGGGCTTCGGTGACCAGTCGGGCCGAATCGTCCGCGCTGCCGGTGTCGGCGCCGATCGCGTACTGGACCGGGCGCTCCTGCCCGAGCAGTCCGGACAGCGCCTCGGGAAGCCACCGTGCTCCGTCGTGCGAGACGAGCACCGCGGTGACCACATGGCGCGGGAATTCGGGCGGTCCGGCAGAACCGAACGCCGCTGTGGCCGCCTCGTATTGGGCCGCCGGATGGCTGTGCACGGACATCGAGGTACGGGCCCTCCCCGGGGGTGCGGGGGCTTCCCCGGAAGACGCTGTGGTGGATGCGGTGGACACACGCGCCTCTGGGGAAGGCCGATGTGCCTCTGACGGCGCACCACACTAGCGGCTCACTACAGCGCACCTGCCTCGTCCGTGCTTAGTTCGGACAGGAGCTGGGCAGAGACTGCCCACCATGTCCCTTACACAGCGGCCTTCTTCAGTCGTCGGCGCTCACGCTCGGACAGTCCGCCCCAAATACCGAAACGCTCATCATTCGCGAGGGCGTATTCCAGGCATTCGGATCGGACCTCGCAGGCAAGGCAGACCTTCTTCGCCTCCCGGGTGGAACCACCCTTCTCGGGGAAGAACGACTCCGGATCGGTCTGCGCGCACAATGCGCGCTCCTGCCATCCGAGCTCCTCGTCCGCCTCTTCGACCAGCAGTTGTTGGAACAGCTCGGTCATGTGCGCGCCCCTCGTCCGTCTTTGCGTCCCCGTGATGCAGTCGTTATCGGGCCGGTCCGTTATCGAGTCGGACCGTTATCGAGTAGGCCCTGTCGAGTTGTGCTTCTTCGAGCCAGCCGTTATCGAACCCGCCTGAACGACACGGGTGAAATTACAAGTGTGCCGATCCGGGCCAGTCAAGCCGAGATCTGCTATTGAGCCCGTTATTCACTCTGCGGAACCAGTCTTACGCAGTAAGTGTTCATATCGGCACAAACCATGACATCGAGTCACGTTGACCCTCCACCTCGACGCAAGAGCGTCGATCACGCTCTGATCACAGATGCGCAACGGCGTTTGCCGGGGCGGATGGTGCGCCACTTGTCCTGTGCGGCGATCGCACAAACCTTTCCCCGGAGATCCCAACCGGATGCAGTGAAACATTGCGCCCAAATGAGACAAGGCATTGACATCAGGGCATGCCCTGTGGCTGCCTTGTCCCCATGTCAGTGACCTCCGAGCTCCGCACGGCCCGCTCCGCCGGGTCCCTTCGTGCTGCCGCGGGCGCGGGTCACTGTTGCTGTCGCTGCTGTTGAGGCACCCGCTTTTCTTCCTTCTTCCTCCCTCCAGCGCGAAAGCTCTCTCCTGACGTGAACAGCGACGTCGAGATCGCGGGCGACCCGCTCGCGGTTCCGCACCTTCTTCCGCCCGTTCCCGAACACCCCGCCACCGTCGCGGGATTCGCCGGACTGGCCCGCACCATCGCCGCCGACCGCGCCGCCTGGGAATCCCTGGTGCGGTACGACGCCACCACCCGCTGGTACCACCGGCTGCGCACCGGACCCGGTTACGAGGTCTGGCTGCTGAGCTGGCTGCCGGGGCAGGGCAGCGGCGCGCACGATCACGGTCCGTCCTCCGGCGTGCTCACCGTGCTCGACGGCCGGCTCACCGAGCACGCGCGCGGGACCGGGCGTGCTCTTCTTCCGGGCGCGCAGCGTGTGTTCGCGCCCGGTTATGTGCATGAAGTGATCAACGACAGCCTGGAACCGGCCGTGAGCCTGCACGTCTACTTCCCGGGGCTGACCGAGATGCCGATGCACGCACCGCACTGCGCGGCCCCGGCGTACGAGCCGAGGCAGGCGCTCACCACCTGACGGGGCCGCGCCCGCCCCGGCCACCACCCTCCTGTGCGACAGGCTCCGCCTGACAGGCCCGCCCGTCGCCCAGCCACCACCCTCCTGTAGGACAGGCTCCGCCTGACAGACTGCTGGCATGCAGCGGATTGTGGTTCTGGCCGGGGGCATCGGCGGTGCCCGTTTTCTTCGTGGTCTCCAGGCCGCCGTGCCCGACGCGGAGATCACCGTGATCGGCAACACCGGCGATGACATCCACCTCTTCGGGCTGAAGGTCTGCCCGGACCTGGACACCGTGATGTACACGCTGGGCGGCGGCATCCACCCCGAGCAGGGCTGGGGCCGGGCCGATGAGACCTTCGCGGTGAAGGAGGAGCTGGCGGCGTACGGCGTGGGCCCCGGGTGGTTCGGGCTCGGCGACCGCGACTTCGCCACGCACATCGTGCGGACGCAGATGACCGGCGCCGGTTATCCGCTCTCCGCCGTGACCGAGGCACTGTGCGACCGCTGGCAGCCCGGCGTGCGGCTGCTGCCGATGACCGACGACCGGGTCGAGACGCACGTGCTGATCGAGGACCCGGACGATCCGGACGGCGGCCAGAAGGCCGTGCACTTCCAGGAGTACTGGGTGCGGCTGCGCGCCTCGGTCGACGCGCAGGCCGTGGTGCCGGTCGGCGCCGACGCGGCGAAGCCGGCGCCCGGCGTGCTGGAGGCGATCGCCGACGCCGACGTGATCCTCTTCCCGCCGTCCAACCCGGTGGTCAGCGTGGGCACCATCCTCGCGGTGCCCGGCATAAGGGAGGCCATCGCCGAGGCCGGAGTGCCGGTCGTCGGCCTCTCCCCCATCGTCGGCGACGCGCCCGTGCACGGGATGGCCGACAAGGTGCTGGCGGCGGTCGGCGTGGAGTCGAGCGCGTCGGCGGTGGCCCGGCACTACGGTTCGGGGCTGCTCGACGGGTGGCTGGTGGACAGCGTGGACGAGGGCTCCGTCGCGGACGTCGAGGAGGCGGGCATCCGCTGCCGCGCCGTGCCGCTGATGATGAAGGACACCGAGGCGACGGCGGAGATGGCGCGCGCCGCGCTGGCGCTCGCCGAGGAGGTACGCGCGTGACGCTCGGCCCCGAGAGCCCGTCCTCGTACCAGGTCTGGGCGCTGCCCGGCATTCCCGAAGTGCAGCCGGGCGACGACCTGGTGAAGCTCATCGCCGCTGCCGCCACGGGGCCCGGGCTCCCGGGCCTCGCGGACGGCGACGTACTGATCGTGACGTCGAAGATCGTCAGCAAGGCCGAGGGCCGGGTGCTGGTGGCCGACGACCGCGAGGCGGCCATAGACGCGGAGACGGTGCGGGTGGTCGCGCGGCGCGGTCCGGCGCGGATCGTGGAGAGCCGGCACGGTTTCGTGATGGCGGCCGCGGGCGTGGACGCCTCCAACACCCCCAAGGGCACGGTGCTGTTGCTGCCCGAGGACCCGGACGCCTCGGCCCGCACGGTGCGCGAGGGCATCGCGGACGTGCTGGGCGTGGACGTCGGCGTGGTGGTCACCGACACCTTCGGGCGGCCGTGGCGCGAGGGCCAGACCGACGTCGCGATCGGGGCCGCCGGCGTACGGGTGCTGGACGACCTGCGCGGCGGGGTCGACGCGTACGGCAATCCGCTGGGCGTGACCGTCACCGCGGTCGGCGACGAACTGGCCGCCGCGGGCGAGCTGGTGAAGGGCAAGGCCGACGGACTGCCGGTCGCGGTGCTGCGCGGACTGCCGCAGCACGTGCCCTCCCTCACCGACGACCCCGAGGACGCGGCGCGGGAGCAGTCGGCGCGGGAGCTGGTGCGGGACGCGGCCAGCGACATGTTCCGGCTGGGCACGTCGGAGGCGGTGCGCGAGGCGGTCACGCTGCGGCGCACGGTGCGGGAGTTCACCGACGAGCCGGTGGATCCCGAGGCGGTGCGGCGCGCGGTGGCCGCGGCGGTCACCGCTCCGGCGCCGCACCACACGACGCCGTGGCGGTTCGTGCTGCTGGAGTCGGAGGAGTCGCGCGCCCGGCTGCTGGACGCGATGCGCGAGCAGTGGATCGCGGATCTGCGCGCCGACGGCAAGTCCGAGGAGAGCATCGCCAAGCGGGTGCGGCGCGGCGACGTGCTGCGCGACGCGCCCTATCTGGCCGTGCCGTGCCTGGTCATGGACGGTTCGCACGACTACCCGGACGCGCGCAGGTCGGCCGCCGAGCGGGAGATGTTCGTGGTGGCGAACGGCGCGGGCATCCAGAACTTCCTGATCGCGCTGGCCGGCGAGCGCCTGGGCTCGGCGTGGGTGTCCTCCACGATGTTCTGCCGCGACGTGGTGCGCGAGGTGCTGGACCTGCCCGGCGACTGGGACCCGATGGGCGCGGTCGCCGTGGGCCACGCGGCGGCACCGCCGAGGGAGCGGCCGCCGCGCGACGGCGCGGACTTCATCGTCAGCAGGTGAGCATCGTCAGCAGGTGAGCAGACCGGCAGCCCGGCGGGCGCCCCGTACGGGAACCCCCTGGGTGCCCTGACGCCCCGTCACAGTCGCGCGATGTCCCCCACGGGGAAGCGCGGCCGGCGGCGGGGCGGTGCGTGTCCTGTGAGGCAGATGAGCCGGGCCGCGCGGTGCCGCTGGCCCTCGTACGGGGCGAGGAGCTCCAGCATTCCCTCGTCGTCCACGGTGCGCTCGCCGGTCAGCGCGTAGCCGACGATCCGCGGCAGGTGCAGGTCGCCGACGGTGATCGCGTCGGGCGCCCCGTTGCTGCGCTGGAGCGTCTCGGCCGCGGTCCACGGGCCGATGCCGGGGATGGCCTGGAGCCTGCGCAGGGCCGCCTCCAGCTCCATGTCCGCGGCCTCCTCCATGCGCGGGGCGCGCTGAGCGGCGCGGATGACGGCGGCCGAGCGCTTGGAGTCCACGCCGGCGCGGTGCCACTCCCATGAGGGGATGCGGCACCAGTCGCGGGGCTCGGGCATCACCTGCAGCCTCTCGTGCGGGCCCGGGGCCCTCTCGCCGAAGCGGCGCAGCAGCAGGCGCCAGGCGCGGTACGCCTCGTCGGCCGTGACCTTCTGCTCCAGCACCGAGGGGATCAGCGACTCCATGACGAGTCCGGTGCGCGGGAGCCGCAGCCCGGGGTTGCGCCGGTGCGCCTCGCGTACGAGGTCATGGTGGGCGGTGAAGGCGCTCGGATCGTCCAACTCGCCCAGCAGTGCCGGGAGTTGGTCCAGCATCCAGGTGGCGCCCGCGCCCCATGCCTCGGCCCGTACGGTCCGTGCTTCCTGGGTCAGGCGCAGCGTGGCCGGGCCCTCGGGGGTGCGGCTGGCGCGCCAGACGGCGCCGTCCTCGGCGCGGTACGCCGGGTCGTGCGGTCCGCGCTGGAGCACACGCAGGGTCCGCCGCAGGTCGTAGTGGGGCGGCGGGGTCCAGGTACGGGTGAGGGGCGGCGCGGACACGCCCGCAAGGTTAACGAGCCCGCGCACCGCCCCCGCCCCTCGCCTACTGGTCGGAGGAGAAGCGGACCGAGCCCGCGGGTATCCGTGCGTCGCACCACACCCTGATGCCCTCGCGCAGCTCGTTGCCCTCGCCGATCTCCGCGCCGTCGCCGATGACCGCGCCGTCCAGCACGGTGCCGGCGCCGATCCTGGCGCCCTCGCCGATCAGCGAGTCGCGGATCTGCGCGCCGCCGTCCACCACGGCGCCGTCCAGCACCGTCGAGCCGTCCACCCGGGCGCCGGGGCCGACCACCGCGCCGGCGCCGACGACCGTACCGCCGGTCAGCTTCGCGTCGGAGGCGACCTGCGCCGTTTCGCGTACGAGGCTGTCGCCGCATCTGCCCGGCACGGCCGGCGAGGGTGCTCTGCCCAGCACGAGGTCGGCCGAGCCGCGCACGAAGGCCTGCGGGGTGCCGAGGTCGAGCCAGTACGTGGAGTCGACCATGCCCTGGAGGTGCGCGCCGTCGGCGAGCAGCCCGGGGAAGGTCTCGCGCTCGACGGAGACCGGGCGGTCGTGCGGGATGGCGTCGATCACCGAGCGGTCGAAGACGTACGCGCCCGCGTTGATCTGGTCGGTGACGATCTCCTCGGGCGTCTGCGGCTTCTCCAGGAAGGCGGTCACCCTGCCGTCCGCGTCGGTCGGCACGAGGCCGTAGGCGCGCGGGTCGTCGACCCTGGTCAGGTGCAGCGAGACATCCGCGCCCGAACCGGTGTGGGTGTCCACCAGGGCGCGGATGTCGAGTCCCGTGAGGATGTCGCCGTTGAAGATGAGCACCGGGTCGCCGGGGGCCGAGTGCAGGCGGGAGGCGACGTTCCTGATCGCGCCGCCCGTGCCCAGCGGCTCATCCTCCGTCACGTACTCCAGGTGCAGGCCGAGTTGGGACCCGTCGCCGAAGTACGGCTCGAAGACCTCGGCGAGGTAGGAGGTGGCCATCACGATGTGCTCGACCCCCGCCGCCCTCGCCCGCGCGAGCTGGTGGGTGAGAAAGGGCACGCCTGCCGCCGGGACCATCGGCTTCGGCGTGTTCACGGTCAGCGGGCGCAGCCGGGTGCCCTTGCCCCCGACCAGGAGAATCGCTTCTGTCACCTGTTTCTCTGCTTCCTGAACGGGGCCCTTGGCCGGGTGGCCGGCGGCCAGTGTAAGCGGATGCGGACATCCCGCCCGGCGGCCACCCGTACCGCCCAGGAGCAGCGGCTTCGGTCGTTCCGGTCAGCGTCCCTGAAGCCGTGCCGCGGTGAACCGGATGGAGCCGAGCTTGCTGTAGAGCTGGGAGCCGGGGCACGAGGTGCTGTAGCCGTCGCGGTGCCCCGAGACGGTGTGAAGCCTGACCTTGCTGCCCTTCTTGTACTTGCCGCCCCCCGAGACGGCCCACGACGTCCCCCCTGCGTTCACTCCGCTCAGCCCGAGCTTCCACGCCGTGAGCTTCGCCACGGCGGTGGTCGCGGCGTTGGTCGGACGGGACGAACCGAACGAACCGAGCACCGCGATGCCCGTGCTGTTGGAGTTGAACCCGTAAGTATGGGCGCCCTTGACCGGTTTGGCCACCCCGCCTGCCCGGCCCTCGTAAATGGTCCCGCACTTGTCGATCAGGAAGTTGTAGCCGATGTCCCGCCACTTACTGCTCTTGACGTGGAAGCGGTAGATCGAACGCAGGATGCGGGGTACCTCACGGCAGCTGTAGTTGTTGCTCATGGCCGTGTGGTGGACGAACGCCCTGTGCACGGTGCCGGTGTAGGAGAAGCCCTTCTCCCGCCACTTCTCGTTGGCGCCCCAGCCGTGCCGGGTGACGATCGCGGGGCGCGGACCGATGCGGCTCTCGACGGCGCGCTGGTCGTCCCCCGACCCGGATTTCGCGGCGGCGGCGGCCTGTGAGCCGTACTCCGCCTCGGTCTGCTCCTTGGTGAGCGCGGGGATCACGTCACGCTCCTGGTCGGGCTGCCCGGGCTGCTGCGCGGAGCCGGGCTTCTTCGCGGGCTGCTGGGCGGCTGGCTGCTTCTGCTCGGCGGGCTTCTGCTGAGGCTGAGCGGCCGGCTTCTGCGCCTCGGGCTTCTTCGCCTCGCTGGACTCCTGCCCGGTGGCGGGCTTCTCCGCGGTGGCGGGCTTCTCCGCGGTGGCGGGCTTCTCCGCTGCGCCGGGCGCCGGCTTGGTCTCGGAGGCCGGGCGGGCCTGGTCGTCCTGGCCCTGCTGCGAGCCGGACGCCGCGCCTGACCCCGTCGCGGGGGCGGAGCCCGAGCCGGTCACCGCGTCGGTCACCGCGTCGGCCGTCGAGTCGGGTCCCGGGTCGACGAGTTCGAGGCGCAGGCCCTCGGGGAGCACCGACTCGTGGTGGACGCGGACCTGCACGCCGTCGGAGTTGCCGGCCCACATGGGCGCCGACGAGCCGCGCCCCGCGTCCCCCGCGTCGGGGCCGTCCTCGCTGTGCGTCTCCAGGTCGCGCCAGGGGGTCCAGCCCTTGCCGCCCTTGTCGTGGGTGCGGACCTCGACGCGTCCGTGCAGCTCGGCGTCGGGGCGGTCCCATACGACGCCGACGAGCGAGAAGGGGTCGACCTTGCGGGGCTTGAAGAGCCGGGGCCCCTTCTCCCCCGCTCCCCCGCCGCCGCGGGCGGGCCCGGAGAGCGCGAGGGGCAGGGACTGGGTGCTGCCGGGGAGTTGGGCCGCCGCCTTCCTGCCGCGGTCGCCGTCGCCCGACCGCGCCGGTGCCGCGGGGGCCTCGGCGGCAGCGGCCTGTCCGGGGGACGTGGCGCGGGAGGAGAGCGTGGCGGAACCGTCGGGCGAGGAGGGGCCGGTGAGAGGGAGCAGCAGCGCCGCCGAGCACGTGACGCCGATCGCGGAGACAGAGAATGCACGCATAAGTCAAATGCTGGACATACAGTCACAATTCTGTCCATCCGGAACTGACGCCTCGTCGGACGCCGGGGCCCCGCCCGCGCCCTCGCCGGCGGGCTTCTTTCGTACGGACGTTCCCCGCCGCCTGCCTGACGGTTCGTCGGAAAGCGGGCGCCCGTACCCTTACGGCGATGAACACCACCGATCGCACCCCCGCCGACCTGCTGCGTTCCGCCCTGGCCACGGATCCGGGACGCCCGCTGGTGACCTACTACGACGACGCGACGGGCGAGCGCGTCGAGCTGTCCGTCGCGACGCTGGCCAATTGGGTTTCCAAGACCGCGAACCTCCTTCAGGGTGACGTCGCCGCCGAACCGGGTGACCGCGCCGTGCTCCTGCTCCCCGCGCACTGGCAGACCGCGGTGTGGCTGCTCGCCTGCTCCTCCACCGGTGTGGCCGCCGCACCCGGCGGTGATCCGCGGGGCGCCGACCTCGCCGTCAGCGGTCCCGGCGCCGAGCAGCTGGAGGCGGCGCGCGCCTGCACCGGAGAGCGGATCGCGCTCAGCCTGCGCCCGCTGGGCGCGCGCTTCCCGCAGCCGCCGGAGGGCTTCCACGACTACGCCGTCGAAGTGCCGGGCCAGGGCGACCAGTTCGCTCCGCTGGCCCCGGTCTCGGGGGACGACGTCTTCCTGGAGCTGCCCGACGGCACGGAGCTGACGGGGGAAGAGGCCGTACGCCGCGCCCGCGAGGACGCCGCCGCGCTGGGCCTGGAGCAGGGCTCGCGCCTGCTGACCGGCGGCTCGTACGACGACTGGGAGGGCATCAGCACGGGGCTGCTCGCGCCGCTGGCGGCCGGCGCCTCCGTGGTGCTGTGCCGCAACCTCCAGGAGCTGGACCCCGCCGCGCTCGACAAGCGCAAGGAGGACGAGCGGGTCACCCACACCGCCGTCTGAAGGTGGCCGCCCGCGCCGCCCGGTTCCATGATCGGCACAGCGTGCTCGCGCATTCCGCAGCACCGGCGCACGCCTGCCGCGTACAACCCCGGCGCGGTCCGGGGCGTCTGACTGCGTGACCGGCGTCGGTGTGTGCCCGTGCGCTGCTCGCACGCGCCACCGACACCGGGAGGATGACACCGCCGTGACCGACGCCGGGAACGACCCCACGGGTTCCGCGCCCGAGGAGCAGCGACAGCGGCCCCGCCGCCGCTGGCTCCGCTGGACCGCGCTGGGCTCGGCGGTGCTGGTGCTGGCCGCCGGGGGCGTCGCCGTCCATCTCTACCGGTCGCTCGACGACAACATCCACACGGATGTGGACACGGCGGAGGAGCTCGCGCAGTACGAGAAGGAGCGACCGGCGCGGCCGCCCGGCGCGGCCCGCAACATCCTGCTGCTCGGCTCCGACAGCCGCGCCGGGCGGAACTCCGGCTACGGCGGCGGGGACGACAGGCAGCGCTCGGACACCACGATCCTGCTGCACCTGGCGGCCGACGGGCGCAGCGCGACCGGGGTGTCCGTCCCGCGCGACCTGATGGCGCGGGTGCCGGAGTGCACCCGACAGGACGGGAGCGTGGAGGCGGCGCGGTTCGCGCAGTTCAACTCGGCCTTCGAGGAGGGGGGCCCGGCCTGCACCATCCGTACGGTCGAGAAGCTCACGAAGATGCGCGTGGACCATCACCTGGTGGTCGACTTCGACGGCTTCAAGAAGATGGTGGACGCCGTGGGCGGGGTCGACGTCTGCGTACCGGCCCCGGTCGACGACAAGAAGGCCCAGCTCAAGCTCCCCGCGGGGCGGCAGACGCTGCACGGCGCCCAGGCCCTGGGCTACGTACGGGCGCGCGGTGCGCACGGCGGGCTCGGCGACGGCAGCGACACGCAGCGGATGGAGCGGCAGCAGGCGTTCCTCGGCTCATTGGTGAAGAAAGCGCGGAGCACCGGTGTGCTCCTCAATCCGGCAAAGCTCTATCCCGTGCTGAACTCCGCGACCTCGGCGCTCACCGCCGACGCGGGCCTGGATTCTCTGACGGAGCTGTACGAACTCGTGCGCAGCGTCCGGAATATCCCCGAGGACCATGTGCGATTTCTGACCGTTCCGCGACGGTCGTACCCGCCCGATATCAACCGCGACGAACTCGTGCAGCCGGAAGCGGGCCGGCTCTTCGCTCGGCTGCGCGCCGACCGCCCCGTGCGCACCTCGGCGTCAGCGGCCGCCGACGCCGGTGACCGTGTGGGTGACCGCACATCGGGGCCCCGCGGCGCCCCGGGCGATGACGGGCGCGGGACCTACGACGGGCGGTCGGCGGCCGAGGACATCTGTGCGAGGGAGCACGCTGGGAATGGGGGGAATTGACCGCTTCTAAGTCCGTGGAATCAGTCACCGACGTCGCTCACCAAGGAATACCCCGGTTAGTGTGAGCGCTCCGGTCCGCCCCGAGGGGCGACGCCAGGCGGTAAATGGAGGACTTACGCAATCGTGAACGCGCAAGGCCGTGGGCACGCGGGCGATATCGATCCCGCGGATCAGTGGGTGTTCGATCCGAACACCGGCAGCTATCAGCTCCGGCTGAATGACGCTGCCGACGGCTCCGCCTCGGAGCAGGGCAGCGCCCGCCCCACCGCACCGCGCCAGAGAAGATCCTCCACCGGTTCCCGCCGCTCCAGGGGCGCGGACCGGGCAGGCGCCGCGGAGGGCGCGGGGGCGGCGGGCGAGACGGCCGCCGCGCACGGTTCGGGCGGCCGCCGCGTGCCGGGGCAGCGCCGCAAGGGCAAGAAGGTGTCGGGGGCCGCTGCGACGGCCGGTGCCGCGACGGTGGCCGGACACCGGTCCGGAGGCCACGGGCGGCGCAGCCGCCGGGCGCGCACGGGGCTGTCGAAGAAGCAGAAGGCGCTGCGCTGGGGCGGCGGCGCGCTGGGGCTGCTCCTCGTCGCGGGCTGCACCGGCGGCTACATCTTCTACGACCAGCTGAACGGCAACATCAGCAAGGTCGACGTCGGCATGAACAACGCCGCGACCACCGACGGGCCGGTCAACATCCTCGTGATGGGCACCGACAAGCGCGACGGCAAGGGCAACGCGGGCTACGGCGACACCGGCAGCGTCGGGCACGCGGACACGACGATATTGCTGCACGTCTCCAAGGACCGCTCCAACGCCACGGCGCTGTCCATCCCGCGCGACATGCTCACCGACATCCCGGACTGCCCGACCAAGCAGAAGGACGGGACGACCAAGACGATCCGCGGCCAGCAGCAGGCGCGCTTCAACACCAGCCTGGGGCAGTCGGAGCGCGACCCGGGCTGCACCTGGCGCACGGTCGAGAAGATGGTCGGCATCAAGATCAACCACTTCATGCTGGCGGACTTCAACGCCGTGAAGGAGCTGTCCACCGCGGTCGGCGGCGTGCCGGTCTGCGCGGGCAAGGAGATCAACGATCCCAAGTCGCACCTGCACCTGACGCCCGGCAAGCACACCGTGAAGGGCGAGCAGGCGCTGGCCTTCGTGCGCACCCGGCACTCGGTGGGCCTCGGCAGTGACCTCAGCCGCATCGAGCTCCAGCAGCAGTTCCTCAGCTCGCTGATGCGCAAGATGCAGTCCGGGGACACGCTCAGCAGCCCGTCGAAGCTGATGGACCTGTCCAGCGCGGCGACCAAGGCGCTCACCGTGGACACCGGCATCGGCACCGTGGGGAAGCTGTACGACCTGGCCAACGACCTCAAGCAGGTCAAGCCGAAGAACATCACCTTCGCGACGCTGCCGGTGCTGGACAACCCCGACGACCCGGCGACCGTCATTCAGGACAAGGCGAAGGCGAAGCCCTTGTTCAACATGATCCGCAACGACCAGTCGCTGACGAAGACCAAGCAGGAGAAGGCCAAGAAGAAGAAGGCAGCACTGAACGCCAAGCAGGCCCCTGCCTCCGAGGTGAACGTCGCCGTGCAGAATGGCGGCGGCCCGCCCGGCGCCGCGCAGCAGACCGCGGACTGGCTGGGCACCAAGGGCGTCGGCCAGGCACAGAACGGCGGCAACGCCGGGGGCGCGGGCGGCAAGACCAAGCTGGAGTTCAGCCACGCGCAGGCGGGGCAGGCGGCGACCGTGGCCCATCTGCTGGGCCTGCCGAAGTCGGCGCTCAAGCCCGGCTCCGGGGGCGGTGGGGCGATGAAGCTCACGCTGGGCCAGGACTTCAACGGTCCCGGCAAGCCCGTGGAGGTCGAGCACAAGGCGCCGGCCGGCGTACAGAACGTGAACGGCAACGACAAGAACATCTGCGCGAAGTGAGCCCGGTCCCCCGGTCGCCCCAGCGGGCGGCCGGGGGACGGCGCGAGGAAGCGACGGGCCCGCTGCGCTGCTGGATACAGGACAGCGGGGAGGGCCCGTGCGGCAGAACGGCGTCCGGGGAGGGCAGGGTGAGCGCTCGCGCATACCCACGGCCCGCGACAGGGGCTGGGACGATTCCCTGTACGAGGACCGGGACAGGGAACGGAACGAGGGCGGGGACACCCGTGACGGCGACGGTGAGCCGCATGAACGCGGCCCGGTGAAACGGGACCGGGACCGCCAGGGGGAGGACAAGCACTCGGCACGCCGCCGCCCCGCGCGGCGGCGCAGACGCGTGCTGCTCTGGATCGTCTCGGCGTTCTCGGTGCTGGTGCTGCTCGTCGCGGGCGCCGGGTATTTCTACTACCAGTACCTCAACGGCAATCTCGGCAAGGACATCCTCAACCTCGGCGACAGCAAGCTCGACAAGACCGGGCCGAACGCCGCGGGGCAGACGCCCCTCAACATCCTTCTGCTGGGCTCGGATTCGCGGGACGGCGGGGACAACGCGAAGCTCGGCGGTTCGCGCGCCGACCGCGGCAGGCCGCCGCTCGCCGACGTGCAGATGATGCTCCACGTGTCGGCCGACCGCAGCAACATGTCGGTGATCTCGATCCCGCGCGACACCAAGGCGACGATCCCCAAGTGCACCGACCCGGACGACGGGAAGGTCTATCCGGAGACCACGGGACGCATCAACTCCAGCCTCCAGCGCGGCGGTCCCGGCTGCACGGTCGCCACCTGGGAGGAGCTGACCGGCATCCCGGTAGACCACTTCATGATGATCGACTTCTCCGGCGTGGTCTCCATGGCGGACGCGGTCGGCGGCGTACCGGTGTGCGTGAAGGACAACGTGCGCGACCCGAAGTCGCACCTGCGGCTGCGCAAGGGGCGTTCCGTCGTACGCGGCGAGCAGGCGCTGCACTGGCTGCGCACCCGGCACGGCTTCGGCGACGGTACGGACATCGGCCGCGCGAAGGCGCAGCACATGTACATGAACTCGATGGTGCGGCAGCTCAAGTCGGGCACCAAGCTCACCGACCCGGGGAAGCTGCGCGACCTGGCCGAGGCCGCGACCGAGGCGCTCACCGTGGACACCGGCATCGGCTCGGTGAAGAAGCTCTACGACCTGGGCAGCGACCTGCGCCGGGTGCCCACGGGGCGGATCACCATGACGACGATGCCGTGGCGCTATGCGCCGGGCGGCTATGTGGAGCCCAAGGACGGCGACGCGGACAAGCTGTTCTCCATGGTCCGCAACGACGTCGCGCTGGACGGCAAGGACAAGAAGAAGCACGGCCCGGCGAAGAAGCCCGAGCCCACGAAGCCCTCCACGCCCCAGGCCGAGCTGCCCGTACGGGTGCTCAACGGCACGGGCACGGCGCTCCAGGCTCCCGTCACCGGGCGCGCGGGCCAGATCACCGAGGTGCTGGGGCGGCAGGGCTTCGCGCAGACCGTCGCGGACGCCACGCCCAAGTCGCAGGCGGACACGACGGTCAGCTACCCGCGGGAGGGCCAGCGCGGCGACGCGCTCGCGGTGGCCAAGTCCCTCGGCCTGCCGGAGAGTTCGCTGAAGCACTCCACGGGCGTGGACGAGGTGACGCTCGTGATCGGCGCCGACTGGCGGCAGGGCGAGCGCTACCCGGCGGGCGCGGGCGGCGGCTCCCAGGACGACGCGGACAAGGGCGGCTCCGGCGGCAAGGACGACAACAAGGCGCCGGACAGCGCCGACGCGCTCAACGGCAAGGACAAGGGCGCCTGCATGGACGTGAACCCGGCGTACAGGTTCTGAGCCCGGCCGCAGGCCACGTGAAAGCGCCCCGGGCGTCGCCCGGGGCGCTTCGCTGTGTGCGGCCTCGTTACGAGGGCTGCCGCTCGGCGGTCTCCGCCGCCCCGGCCCGCACCGGCTCGCGGCGGCTGGCGATGACCTTGCGGGCCAGCTTCTTGGGGCTGGTCAGGAAGCCCCAGCCCCAGGACATGTGCATGGTGGCCAGCGCCAGCGGGATGCGGACGCGGGACGCGGCCGAGAGGCCCTTGCCCGCCGGGAAGGAGCCCGCGGCGATCGCGGCGAGGTAGCCGCCGGGCACCACCAGGCCCCACGGCGTGACCAGCACACCCACGACCGTGCCCGCGGCGATCGCGCACACGGCGGCCGGCGGCGCGAGATAGCGCAGGTTGATGGAGCCGGAGTGATAGCGCGCGACCACGTGCCGCCAACGGCCGTAGTTCTTGTACTGCTTGGCGAGGGCGCGCACATTGGGCCGGGGCCGGTAGGACACCCGCAGGTCGGGCGAGAACCACACCAGGCCGCCCGCCTCGCGGATGCGGAAGTTGAGCTCCCAGTCCTGCGCGCGGATGAACTCCTCGTTGTACCCGCCCTGCTGCTCCAGCACGTCGCGCCGGAACACGCCCAGATACACGGTCTCGGCCGGCCCCGCCTGCCCGCCGGTGTGGAAGGCCGCGTTGCCCACGCCGATCTTGGAGGTCATCGCCGCTGCGACGGCCTCCTCCCAGGCGTTCTCGCCCTCGGCGTGCATGATGCCGCCCACGTTGGCCGCGCCGGTCTCCTCCAGGAGCCGCACGGCGGTGGCGATGTAATTCGCCGAGAGCATCCCGTGCCCGTCCACGCGCACCACGACGGGGTGCCGGGAGGCCTTGATCGCCGCGTTCAGCGCGGCGGGGGTGCGGCCCGTGGGGTTGGGCACGGTGGCGACCCGCCGTTTGCCGGACGCGGTCTCGCTGACCAGCTCGGCCGCGATCTCGTCCGTGCGGTCCTCGGAGGGCCCGAGCGCGATGACGACCTCGAGCTCGCCCTCGTACTCCTGCTCCAGGATGGCCCGCACCGCGGTGCGCAGGTGCCGCTCCTCGTTGAGCACCGGCATGATCACCGATACGGCGGGGAGCGCGGCCAGTTCGGCGGGTGGGGTGGCGCTATCAGTCACGCCGCTCACGGTACCGCGTACGGATGAGGGCCCCGCACGCCAGCCGGGTAGCGGGCGCTGGGCCATTGGGCGTGTGAGGGAGGCGCGCCCGGTCATATCGGCCTACGGTGCGAGACGTACGGAAAGTAGCCGACCGACCGCAGAGCGCAGCTCCACGCCCCCGCCCGACGGTCCCGTTCGCACGCCGCGAGGTGTCAGTTGCCCGCACCGCCCCACCGCCAGCCCTCGTCACGGCCGCCCTCGAGTACGCCCAGGTCAGGACGCCCCGGCACGCCGCCGCGCGGCCGGGAAGGCCGCACGCCGCGCTGGGGTCTGAGACTGTCGGCCGCCGTCTCGGCGCTCGTGCTGACCGCGAGCTGCGTGGGCAACGTCATGGTCTCCGACCTGGACCAGAACGTGCGCCGGGTGGACGCCTTCAAGGGCATGAAGGGGCGCCCGGGCAGCACGGACGGGCTGAACTTCCTGGTGGTCGGCACCGACAAGCGGGACAAGATCAGCGACGCGCAGCGCAAGAAGTACAACCTCGGCGGCTCGGCGTGCGACTGCACCGACACCCTGCTGCTGGTGCACGTCTCGGCCGAGGGCGACCGGGCCAGCGTGGTGAGCCTGCCGCGCGACTCGTACGCCGAACTGCCGCCGCACAAGGACAAGATCTCCGGCAAGTGGACCGACACGCTGCCGGCGAAGCTCAACTCGGCCTACACGCACGGGGGTCCCCAGCTCACCGCGCAGACGGTGGAGAAGATGACCGGGGTGCACCTGGACCACTACCTGGAGGTCGACTTCACCAGCTTCATGCGCACCGTCGACACCCTGGGCGGGGTGCCGGTGTGCACGGACAAACCGCTCAAGGACGACCACTCGGGGCTGGACCTGCCCGCCGGCACCTCGAACCTGAACGGCGGCGAGGCCCTGCAGTACGTACGCGCCCGGCACCTGGACGCGGCGGCCGACATCGGGCGGATGCAGCGCCAGCAGCGCTTCCTCGCCTCGGTGCTGACGAAGGCGACCGACAGCGGGGTGCTGCTGAACCCGGCGAAGTTCCAGAAGGTCTCCTCCGCCATGCTCTCCTCGGTGCGCGCCGACCCGGGCTTCGGCACCGAGCAGATGATGCAGCTCGGGCAGGCCATGCGCGGCTTCTCGCCGTCCTCGTCCGAGTTCGTCTCGGTGCCGATCAAGAACACCGACAACCGGGTGCCGGGGCTCGGCTCGACGGTGCAGTGGGACGACTCGCGGGCCCGCGACCTGTTCGGCAAGCTGCGCGCCGACAAGCCGCTCGCGGCGCACAAGAAGAAGGAGCACGGCAAGGAGGAGGCCAAGCAGGGCGAGGGCTCGGGCGTGCCGGTCGAGGTGGCGCCGGACAACGTGAAGGTGCAGGTGGAGAACGGCACCGGTACGCCGGGGCTGGGCCACAAGGCCGATCAGGCGCTGCGCGGCGCGGGCTTCGACACCACGGGCATCCCGCGGAACGCCGAGGACAAGAAGGCCAAGCACACCGTGATCTCCTACGACCCGCGCTGGGACGCCTCGGCCCGCTCGCTGGCCAAGGCCGTTCCGGGGGCCGAGCTCAAGGAGGAGAAGGGGCGCGGCCCGGTGATGCGGGTCACCGTGGGCTCGGACTACAAGGACGTACGGAAGGTGCGGGCGAGCTCGCCCGACGGCGGCTCGGACGGCGCGCCGGAGCCGGACGGCAAGGCGGTCACGGGCGACAAGGTGGCCTGCTCGTGAGGCCCCTGCTCATGAGGCCGGCTGCTCGCGAGGCCGTCCGCTCGTGAGGGGCGCGCGGTCGGGGTGCGCGGCTCGCGGCGGCTCACGCGTGCTGGTCGGGCTCCGCGTGCTGCTTCTGCTCCCGCAGCTCCCTGATCGCGCGGCGCCTGGCCAGCCGGTGGGTGCGGCGGATCTGCGCCTCCTGGTAACGCCGCTTGTCCCGGTCGCTTTCCGGGACGACCGGCGGTACGGCGCGCGGCTTGCCGTCCGTGTCCACCGCGGCGAACACCAGGTAGGCGCTGCCGACCTGGGTGGCCGGCGTCGACTCGTTCCAGCGCTCGGCCAGCACCCGCACGCCGACCTCCATGGAGGACCGGCCCGTCCAGTTCACCTGGGCCTTCACATGGACCAGGTCGCCCACCCTCACCGGCTCCAGGAACACCATCTCGTCCATGGAGGCGGTCACCGCTGGGCCCTCGGAGTGCCGCCCCGCGACCGCACCCGCCGCGTCGTCGACCAGCTTCATGATCACGCCGCCGTGCACGGTGCCGAGGAGGTTGGTGTCGTTCCCCGTCATGATGTGGGACAGGGTGGTGCGGGACGCGGCGGTCGGCTTGCCCGGAAGGGTGTCGTCCGCGGTAAGGGCCTGGTCGGTCATGTCCTCCACCATATGCGGGGACAAGATGGACACCGGTGCGACGGCTTTGCATCAGAACTGCTACAGCATTCGACCGAAGCGGACACCGGGCTGGGTTCGCACGCCGTACCAGGTGCACACTGCCCGGCATGAATCAGTGGCCCGACGGATGGACCGAGGGCTCCCGCGACCGGCGAGGTCGCGGAGGCCCCGGACGACCAGACCCGACAAGTGTCATGCCTCAGTCACCCCGCCAGGGCGTACCCGCCCAGGGCGGAGGGGGCTACGCCGGCGACCCGGGCCCCGGATACGACTCGGGCTACAACACGGGCCAGGTCTACCGGGGCGGTGGCGGCGGCCACGGCGGCTACGACGACGATTACGCCTACGACCGGCGGCCGCGTCCCAACTGGGGCCGCCGCATCAAGGTGACCGTCATCACGGTCCTCGTGGTGTTCCTCGCCTGGTCCATCGGCACCTACTTCTGGGCCGACTCCAAGCTCCAGCGCAAGGTCGACCTCGGCATCGTCGAGAACCGCCCCGACGCGGGCAGCGGCACGAACTACCTGATCGTGGGCTCGGACAGCCGCGAGGGCATGACAGCGCAGCAGAAGAAGGACCTGCACACCGGGTCGGCCGAGGGGAAGCGGACCGACTCGATGATGATCCTGCACGTGGGCTCGGACGGGCCGACGATGATCTCGCTGCCGCGCGACTCGTGGGTGGAGATCCCGCCGTTCACCGGCGCGGAGTCGGGCAAGCACTACACCAACACCCAGCACACCCGGCTGAACGCGGCGTACGCGCAGGACGGTCCGACGCTGCTCACCCGCACCGTCGAGCACAACACCGGGCTGAAGATCGACCACTACGCGGAGATCGGCTTCGGCGGCTTCGCGCAGATCGTGGACGCGGTCGGCGGCGTCGAGATGAACATCCCCGAGGACATCAAGGACAAGAACTCCGGCGCCGACTTCAAGAAGGGCAAGCAGGTCCTGAACGGCAGGCAGGCCCTCTCCTTCGTCCGCAACCGGCACGCGGGCACCGGCGACAGCGACCTCGGCCGTACGAAGAACCAGCAGAAGTTCCTCTCGGCGCTGGCCAACCAGACGGCCACCCCGTCGACGGTCATGAACCCGTTCCGGCTCTACCCCACGATGGGCGCCGGCCTGGACACGCTGACCGTCGACAAGGACATGAGCCTGTGGAACCTGGCGTCCATGTTCTACGCGATGAAGGACGTGACCAGCGGCCAGGGCAAGTCCATGAACATGCCGGTCCAGATGGTGTCCGGGCCCTCCGGCTCCCTCCTGTGGGACAAGCCGAAGGTGCACGAGCTGGTGAACCAGCTCAAGAACGACGAGAAGGTGACCGTCACCTCCGACCGCTGAGAGGTCGCCCAGAGGCACTGACCGCGCCAGACCGCGCCACTGAATTCCGAGGGGCGGGCCGGATCCTTCCGGCCCGCCCCTCGCTTGGTCGCGCGCCCTCGCCCCGCTACTTCGCGCAGAGGCAGAAGGGGTGGCCCGCCGGGTCCAGGTAGACGCGCCAGTCGCCCTCCTCCGTCTCGGACTGGACCAGCTTCGCGCCGAGCGCCAGCACCTCGTTCTCGGCCTCGTCCCAGCGGTCCTTCGGTACGTCGAAGTCCAGGTGCAGCTGCTGGCCGTGCTCCAGGCTCGGCCACTGGGGCGGGATGAAGCCCGGGGACTCCTGGAAGGCGAGGCGCCGGCCCTCGGGGCCCGCGACCTCGACCCACTCGGAGTCGCTCTCGGCGGGGTCGATGCGCCAGCCCAGCACGCCCGCGTAGAACTCGGCGAGCCGCTGCGGGTCGGGACAGTCCAGGACGACGACGCCCATTGTCGCGATGGCCATGGTTACCCCTTGGTTGGGTTTGGTGGTAACGCCTTCGGTTACCTCATGATGGCCCCGTACCGGTAACGTGGCAACCGTGGCGGACAACGGCATGCCGGATTCCCTCGTCCTGGTGCGGGAGTTGGTGAACACCCGGGACGTGGAGACCGGCGAGGACGCGCTCGCCGAGGGAGCGGGCTTCGCGGACTTCGTACGGCGGCACGGGCTCGGCCCGATGGGGCTCGACCGCGACCGGCACGGGGCCGACCTGCGCGAGCTGCGCGAATGCCTGCGCGCCGCCTGCCTCGCCCACGCGGGCACGGACATGCCGCCGCACGAGGCGGCCGTGCTCGGGGAGCGGCTGGGGCACGCCCCGCTGGCGCTCGGCGTGGACCGTACGGGGGCGGCGGCGCTGCGCCCGGCGGAGGGGCTCTCCGGCATGCGCGCGCTCACCGCGCGGATCGCCGCCGACATCGCCGCGGCCTCGGCGGACGGCGCCTGGCAGCGGCTCAAGGTGTGCGAGGCGCACGACTGCCTGTGGGCGTTCTACGACAGGAGCCCGGCGGGCCGCAGACGCTGGTGCGACATGGCCGTCTGCGGCAGCAGGGCGAAGATGCGCGCGTACAGGAACAGGGCGAACAAGGCCGACAAGCCCCGCGACACGCGCAGTTGACCCCGGAGGGCCCTCAGGCGCGCGGCCGCCCCAGCGCGCGGAAGGTCCAGCCCGCCTTGCGCCACAGCTCAGGGTCGAGGGTGTTGCGCCCGTCCAGGAGGTGCCGCCTGGCCACCGCCTCGCCCAGCACCGCCGGGTCCAGCTCCTTGAACTCGCGCCACTCGGTGAGGTGCAGCACCACGTCGGCGCCGCGCACCGCCTCCAGCGCGCTCGGCGCGTAGCCCAGCGTCGGGAAGAGGGCGCGCGCGTTCTCGTTGCCCTTCGGGTCGTACACCGTGACCTGGGCGCCCTGGAGGTGGAGCTGACCTGCGACGTTCAGCGCGGGCGAGTCCCGTACGTCGTCGGAGTCGGGCTTGAAGGTGGCGCCGAGCACGGCGATCCGCTTGCCCAGCAGGCTGCCGCCGAGCGCCTCGCGTGCCAGCTCGACTATGTGGGCGCGGCGCCGCATGTTGATCGAGTCGACCTCGCGCAGGAAGGTCAGCGCCTCGGAGGCGCCCAGCTCGCCGGCGCGGGCCATGAAGGCGCGGATGTCCTTGGGCAGGCAGCCGCCGCCGAAGCCGATGCCGGCGCGCAGGAACTTACTTCCGATCCGCTCGTCGTGCCCGATCGCCTCGGCCAGCTTCACGACGTCGCCGTCTGCGGCCTCGCACACCTCGGCCATGGCGTTGATGAACGAGATCTTCGTGGCCAGGAAGGAGTTGGCCGAGGTCTTCACGAGCTCGGCGGTCGGGAAGTCGGTGACCACGAAGGGCGAGCCCTCGGCGATCGGCTGCGCGTACACCGTGCGCAGCAGGTCCTCGGCGTGCTGGCTGCGCACGCCGACCACCAGCCGGTCCGGGTGCAGGGTGTCCTTGACCGCGAAGCCCTCGCGGAGGAACTCCGGGTTCCAGGCGAGCTCGGCGTCCTCGCCGACGGGGGCGGCCGCGGCGAGCTCGGCGGCCAGCCGCTCGGCGCTCCCGACGGGGACCGTGGACTTGCCGACCACGAGCGCGGGCCGCTTCAGGTGCGGGGCGAGCGAGGCGACCGCGCTGTCCACATAGCTCATGTCGCAGGCGTATTCGCCGTGCCGCTGCGGGGTGTTCACACAGATGAAGTGGATGTCGCCGAATTCCCCGGCCTCCGCGTAGGAGGTGGTGAAGCGGAGCCTTCCGCTCGCGCCCTCGTGCCCGGCGACGTGCTTGCGCAGCAGGTCCTCCAGGCCCGGCTCGTACATCGGGGCCTCGCCGCGCTCCAGCACGGCGATCTTCTCGGCGGAGACGTCCAGGCCCAGCACCTCGAAGCCCAGCTCGGCCATGGCGGCTGCGTGGGTGGCACCGAGATATCCGGTGCCGATCACGGTGATCCTGGGGGCGGGGGCCATCGGTGCTCCTGTAACTGCCGGCAAACGCTGGGCGAACGCTGCCCGCGAGCATAACGGGGCGCGCCCGCGGGCATTCCCGTGGAGCCCGGGCCCGGGAAGGCTGTCGTGAAGCTCACGTATCGCGAGCCCCCGAATGCCCTCTAGAATTCGGGTTACTTAACGGTAATTTGCTTTGCAGTGCCCGCCCATGCCGCGCCGTGCCACCGCGAACGGCGGCTCAGGAGGAGTGAGACAACTTGGCGTCCAACGGAAACAGCAACGCCGCCGACTTCGACCTCTACCGGCCCGCCGAGGAGCACGACATGCTCCGCGACTCGGTGCGCGGACTGGCCGAGGCGAAGATCGCTCCGTTCGCGACCGAGGTCGACGAGGAGGGCCGCTTCCCGCAGGAGGCGCTGGACGCGCTCGTCTCCAACGACCTGCACGCGGTGCACGTCCCCGAGGCGTACGGGGGCGCCGGCGCCGACGCGCTGGCCACCGTCATCGTGATCGAGGAGGTCGCCCGGGTGTGCGCCTCCTCCTCGCTGATCCCGGCCGTGAACAAGCTGGGCTCGCTGCCGGTGATCCTCTCCGGCTCCGAGGACCTGAAGAAGCGGTACATGACGCCGCTCGCCAAGGGCGACGCGATGTTCTCCTACTGCCTCTCCGAGCCGGACGCGGGCTCGGACGCGGGCGGCATGAAGACCAAGGCCGTACGCGACGGCGACAGCTACGTGCTGAACGGCGTGAAGCGCTGGATCACCAACGCGGGCGTCTCGGACTACTACACGGTCATGGCCGTCACCGACCCCGAGAAGCGCACCAAGGGCATCAGCGCCTTCGTCGTGGAGAAGGGCGACGAGGGCGTCTCCTTCGGCGCCCCGGAGAAGAAGCTCGGCATCAAGGGCTCCCCCACCCGCGAGGTCTACCTCGACAACGTGCGCATCCCCGCCGACCGCATGATCGGCGAGGAGGGCACGGGCTTCGCCACCGCGATGAAGACCCTGGACCACACGCGCATCACCATCGCCGCGCAGGCGCTGGGCATCGCGCAGGGCGCCCTGGACTACGCGAAGGGCTACGTCCAGGAGCGCAAGCAGTTCGGCAAGCCGATCGGCGACTTCCAGGGCGTGCAGTTCATGCTCGCCGACATGGCGATGAAGCTGGAGGCCGCGCGGCAGCTCACCTACGCGGCCGCGGCCAAGTCCGAGCGCGTCGACTCCGACCTGACCTTCTTCGGCGCGGCCGCCAAGTGCTACGCCTCGGACGCCGCGATGGAGATCACCACCGACGCGGTGCAGCTCCTCGGCGGCTACGGCTACACCCGGGACTACCCGGTCGAGCGCATGATGCGGGACGCGAAGATCACGCAGATCTACGAGGGCACCAACCAGGTGCAGCGCGTCGTGATGTCCCGCAACCTGCCGTAACGGGCACGACGAGAAGCACGGACCCCCCGACCGGCCGCCGGATCATCCGGCGGCCGGTCGTGTGTGCTCCCTGATCCAGTTCAGGACCTCGCGGTTGACGCCGGGCAGCCGCAGGATCGGGCCGCCGTGCGCGCTGCCGTCCTTGACCTCGTACCGCATCCGGCCCTCGGGCGCGCCCGCGCGGCGCTCGGCGCGCACCAGGTCGCGGGCGTGCGCGACCGGCACGAAGTCGCCGCGCGAGTGCAGGAGCAGCATCGGCGGGTCGGCGGCGCCCGAGGCGTGCCGCAGCACGCGCATGTCCTGCCAGCGCCGCGAGCAGGCCGAGCGCGGCTCCCCCGCGCGCGGCGCGCAGCCGGCCAGCACCTGGGCCTCGCCGCGCACCCGGCGCGCGTTCCTGTCGGCCGGGCCGTCGCCCTTCGCCGCGCCGCCCTGGCGCCAGGAGCGCAGCGGGTCGGCGACGGCGGAGAGCCCGACCACGCCGGCCACGCGCTTCCCGCCCCCGTACGTGGCGGCGCTGAGCGCGAGATGGCCGCCGGCCGAGGAGCCGACCAGCACCATGCGGCCGGGGTCCACGCCGAAGGAGCCCGCCCGCTTCCTGATCCAGGCCAGCGCGCTGAGCACGTCGGCGCGCTGCGCGGGCCAGTGGGCGTCGCTGTTGCGCCGGTAGCGCACGGTGAAGGCGGCGAAGCCCTTGTCGGTGAGGTTCTTGGCCCAGGTGTCCCATGCGGGGTGCTGGTCCTGATACCAGAAGCCGCCGTGCAGCAGCACGACGGCGGGGCGGCGCGCGCCCTGCGAGGGGGCGCCGCGCTGCCAGTGGGCGGTGAGCTTCTGGCGGGCGTCCCGGCCGTACGCGTAGTCCGCCTCGGACCTGGGCGCGGTGCGGCCCGCGCTGCCCAGGTTGTCGGCGGGCGCCGGCGCGGGGTCCCGCGCGGCGACGGGATCGGACGCGGAATCGGGGCCTGAGCCTGTGCCGGAGTCGGAGGCCGGGCCGGAATCGGAGGCCGGGCCGGAGTCGGAGGCGGTGTCGGACGCTGAGCCGGGCGCGGGCGGTGCCGCGGGGGCTATGCCGGTCTCCAGTGCGGGCGTCGTGCAGAGGACGAGTACCGCACAGACCGCGAGGCTGATGAGGAGTCGACGCACCCCCACAGGCTCACGAAGCGGCCGCAGGGCCGCACGGCTTGGGCCCCCGAACGGGGCGGTGCGCCGTCCGGGGGCCCGAGTGGCGGCTTCGCGTGGGGGTTACTTCACGCTGCCGAGGAGCGGCCTGATCCGGCTCCGGCTCGCCAGGAACGCGAGGCCGGCCACGACCGCGATCACGCCCTGCACGGCGAATCCCGTACGGCCGGTCGCGGCGTCCCCCGCCACGAGCTGGACCAGCGCGAAGACGCAGTCGCCCGCGGTCACCGCGAGGAACCACACTCCCATGAGCTGGCCCGCGTACTTGGCCGGGGCCAGCTTGGTGGTGACCGAGAGGCCGACAGGGGAGAGGCACAGCTCGGCGAGGGTCTGGATCAGGTAGACGCCGATCAGCCACAGCGGGCTGACCTTCTCGCCGCCGGAGGCCGCCGCCATGGCGAGCATCATCAGGCCGAAGGAGGCGCCGACCAGGATGAGGGACGCCGAGAACTTCGCGGTGGTGGAGGGGTTGCGGCGGCCGAGCTTGACCCACACCGCGGCCAGCACCGGCGCCAGGATCATCACCCACATCGGGTTCACCGACTGGAACCAGCTCGTCGGGAAGGTGAGCCCGAGCAGGTCGGTGGAGGTGCTGTCCTTGGCGAACAGGTTCAGCGTGGAGCCGGACTGGTCGAAGATCATGAAGAAGATCGCGGCGGCCACGAAGAACCAGATGTAGCCGCTCAGCTTCCGCTTCTCGTCCGCGGTCACCTCGGGGTCGCGCTTCATCTTCACGAAGTAGCACGCGGGCAGCACGAGCCCCGCGATGCTCAGCGGCCACAGCACCCAGTCGATGGTGAAGGCGTCCGCCAGCACCACGGCGCCGTAGAACACGGCCAGCACCAGGACGGCGAGCAGGGTGTTGCGCAGGGCCTTGCGGCGCTCGCCGTCGTCCAGGGGGTTGGGCACCACGGCGGACTCCGGCGGCATGTTCCGGGTCCCGTACAGGAACTGCACCAGGCCCAGCAGCATGCCGAGCGCGGCGAGGCCGAAGCCCAGGTGCCAGGAGACGCTCTGCCCGGCCCAGCCGATGAGCAGCGGGGCCGTGAAGCTGCCGATGTTGATGCCCATGTAGAAGACGGTGAACCCGCCGTCGCGCCGCGGGTCGTCCGGGCCCTTGTAGAGCTGTCCGACCATCGTCGAGATGTTGGACTTGAGCAGTCCTGAACCGACGCCGATGAGGGCGAGGCCCACGAAGAACAGGGCCTCGACCGTGGTGGCCAGCAGCGCGTGGCCGATCATGATGACGAAGGCGGAGACCGCGACGGTCTTGCGCGGGCCCCATACGCGGTCGCCGAGCCAGCCGCCCGGCATCGACATGAGGTAGACCGTCGCGTTGTAGACGGAGTAGAGCGCGACGGCCGTGGCCGTCGCCATCCCCATGCCGCCGTCCACGACCGCGGCCGTCAGGTAGAGCACGAGCAGGGCGCGCATGCCGTAGAAGCTGAAGCGCTCCCACATCTCGGTCATGAAGAGGGTGGCCAGGCCGCGGGGGTGTCCGAAGAAGGACTTTCCGCTGCCGCCGTTCGCCGCGGGCAGGTCCTGCGGCGCGTCCTTGGTCGCGGTGGACGCCATGGTGGTTCCTTGCTGCTGGGTGGGGGCGGCGCGGGGAGCCGCCGCACGCGTCCCCGGCCCCGGGCGCGCGTCGTCGCGCGGCGGGGCGGGGGCGCAGATCATGCACTGGGATCAGGGTGACGATCGCCGGATGGGCGCCAGAAGGGTCTTTTGGCGTGTTCATTCCGACGAAAGCCCTGGATGACCAGCGTACCTCTGAAAGTTCAAGGGTCGTTTCGGGCCGGGTGTCCGGGGCTTCGCCCCGGCGGTCGCACCCAGCACGCAGCAAAACGGCGTCCCTCCCCGGAAAGGGAGGGACGCCGTCGTGGGGCCCGGGAGGGTTACTTCACGTCGCCCAGCAGGGGGCGGATCTTGCCGCGGGCCATCAGGAAGGCGAAGCCGGCCAGGATGGCGAAGACGCCCTGGAGGCCGAAGCCCAGCTTCCCGCTGGCCGCGTCGCCGATGCCGAGCTGCAGGATGGCGAAGACGCAGTCGCCCGCGGTCACGGCGAGGAACCACACGCCCATGAGCTGGCTCGCGTACTTCACCGGCGCCAGCTTGGTGGTCACCGACAGGCCCACCGGCGAGAGGCACAGCTCGGCGAGGGTCTGCACGAGGTACACGGCGATCAGCCACAGCGGGGTGACCTTGTCGCCGCCGGAGGCCGCCTGCATCGCGAGCATCATCAGCACGAACGAGGCGCCGACGCCGATGAGGCCCATCGAGAACTTCGCCGTGGTGGACGGGTTGCGGCGGCCCAGCTTGACCCAGAGCGCGGCCAGCACCGGCGCGAGGAGGATGACCCAGAACGAGTTCACGGACTGGAACCAGCTCGTCGGGAAGGTGAACCCGAGCAGGTCGGTCGAGGTGCTGTCCTTGGCGAACAGGTTCAGCGTGGAGCCGGCCTGGTCGAAGATCATCCAGAAGATCGCCGCGGTGATGAAGAACCAGATGTAGCCGGTGAGCTTCTTCCGCTCGTCCCCGGTGACCTCCCGGTCCCGCTTCATCTTGGTGAAGTAGTACGTGGGCAGCACCAGCCCGGCGATGCTCACGGGCCACAGCACCCAGTCGATGGTGAAGACGTCGGCGAACACGACGACCCCGTAGAAGACCGCCAGGATCAGCACCGCGACGAGCAGGTTGCGGAGCGCGCTCTTCTTCTCCTGCGACGACAGCGGGTTCGGCACGACCGAGGACTCGGCGGACAGGTGCCGGGTCCCGTACAGGAACTGGATCAGGCCGAGGCCCATGCCGACCGCGGCGAGGCCGAAGCCCAGGTGCCAGGAGACGCTCTGCCCGGCCCAGCCGATCAGCAGCGGCGCGGTGAAGCCGCCGATGTTGATGCCCATGTAGAAGACGGTGAAGCCGCCGTCGCGCCGCGGGTCGTTCGGCCCCTGGTAGAGGTGCCCGACCATCGTCGAGATGTTGGACTTCAGCAGGCCCGAGCCGACACCGATGAAGACGAGGCCCACGAAGAAGAGGGCGTCGACGCCCACCGCCAGCAGCGCGTGGCCGATCATGATGACGGAGGCGGAGATGGCCACGGTCTTGCGCGGGCCCCACACCCGGTCACCGAGCCAGCCGCCGGGCATCGACATCAGGTAGACCGTCGCGTTGTAGACGGAGTAGAGCGCGACGGCCGTGGCCGTCGCCATCCCCATGCCGCCTTCGGACGCCGCGGCGGTCAGATACAGCACCAGCAGGGCGCGCATCCCGTAGAAGCTGAAGCGCTCCCACATCTCGGTCATGAACAGAGGGGCCAGGCCTCGTGGGTGGCCGAAGAAGGTCTTCCCGCCGGGATTGCCGACGGCTCCCTTCGTCTCGGTGGACGTCATGTGCGGTTCCTTGTGGGGTCGGGACGCGCGCATGCCCGGAATCCGGGTATGCGGAATACGCGAGGTACGCGGAGTACGCGCCCGGAGCACGGAACAGGAGCGACGCCCGGCGGGAGGTGGTCGGGCCGCGGCCGGAAGCCACGGCCTTCGCAGCTCAGGGCCCCCGGCGGTGGTACCGCGAGCGGAGGACCTGGACGGGTCACTTCAAAAACCTCCTCACCATAAGTCACCCGTGCACGCGCGACGGAAGAGGATGCGACGTAGATCACAGCGCCTTCCCGAAACCTTTCCGGGGTTTCAAAGGTGACGTGCACGCGTCACCAAAGATCATCCGCGCTTCCCGGGGACCGCCCTTGCGCTCGGCGACGAGGACTACCATCGGGCCATGACCCGTGTACTGCTCGCCGAGGATGACGCGTCGATCTCGGAACCGCTCGCCCGCGCACTGCGCCGGGAGGGGTACGAGGTCGAGGTGCGGGAGGACGGCCCCACCTCTCTCGAAGCCGGACTGCGGGACGGCATCGATCTGGTGGTGCTGGACCTCGGACTTCCCGGCATGGACGGCCTGGAGGTCTGCCGCCGCCTCCGCAACGAGGGCCATGCCTATCCCGTGCTCGTCCTCACCGCGCGCGCCGACGAGGTGGACACCGTCGTCGGCCTGGACGCCGGTGCGGACGACTACGTGACGAAACCCTTCCGGCTGGCCGAACTCCTCGCGCGGGTGCGCGCGCTGCTCCGCCGCGGCGCCACGGCCGAGCCCGCGCAGCAGCCCGCCACCCACGGCGTGCGGATCGACGTGGAGTCGCACCGCGCGTGGATGGGCGAGGAGGAGCTCCAGCTCACCGCCAAGGAGTTCGACCTCCTGCGGGTGCTGGTGAGAGACGCCGGACGGGTCGTCACCCGGGACCAGCTCATGCGCGAGGTGTGGGACACCACCTGGTGGTCCTCCACCAAGACCCTGGACATGCACATCTCCTGGCTGCGCAAGAAGCTCGGCGACGACGCGGCGAACCCGCGCTACATCGCCACGGTGCGCGGCGTCGGGTTCCGCTTCGAGAAGAGCTGAGGGTCCGCACTTGAGGCGTCGTCTGATCCAGTCCACCCTCGCGGTGGTGCTGGTGGTGGTCGCCGTGTTCGGCGTCTCGCTGGTCATCGTCGAGTCCCGCACCATCGAGAACAGCGCGCAGGAGAGCGTGCAGTCCGAGGCCGTACGGCTCATGTCGGTGGTGGAGAGCCGTCTGGTCGCGGGCGAGAAGGTGACCCCGGAGACGATGGGCACCACCGTCTCGGGCAACCGCTACGTCCGCATCGAGGTGCGCGGCAAGGAGCCCATCGAGCTGGGGCACAAGCCCAAGGGCAAGGTCATCGAGGCCTCCCAGACCGGCGGGCACGACGAGAAGGTCATCGTCGAGGAGGCGCACGCCAACGTCCGCGACGAGGTCGGCCGCACCCTGCTGATCATCGCCGCGGTGGCCCTGCTCGCGGTCGCGGCCGCCGCGATCCTCGCGGTGCGCCAGTCGCACCGGGTCGCGGCCCCGCTGACCGACCTCGCCGAGACCGCCGAGCGGCTCGGCTCGGGCGACCCCAGGCCGCGGCACCGCAGATACGGGGTGCCGGAGCTGGACCGGGTCGCGGACGTGCTGGACGCCAGCGCCGACCGGATCGGGCGGATGCTCACGGCCGAGCGGCGGCTCGCGGCCGACGCCTCGCACCAGCTGCGTACGCCGCTGACCGCGCTGTCCATGCGGCTCGAGGAGATCATCGCCACCGCCGACCACGACGACCCGGAGGAGCGGGCCATCGTGAAGGAGGAGGCCACGATCGCGCTGGCGCAGGTGGAGCGGCTGACCGACGTGGTGCAGCGGCTGCTCACCAACTCCCGCGACCCGCGCTCGGGTTCGGCCGTCGGCTTCGACCTGGACGAGATCGTCAAGCAGCAGATCGAGGAGTGGAAGCCCGCCTACCGCAGCGCGGGCCGTGCCCTGGTGCGCTCCGGCAAGACCGGGCTGCGCGCCGTGGGCACCCCGGGCGCGGTGGCCCAGGTGGTGGCCACGCTCATCGAGAACTCCCTGATGCACGGCCAGGGCCGGGTCGCGCTGCGCACCAGGACCACGGGCAACCAGGCGGTCGTCGAGGTCACGGACGAGGGCCCCGGCGTCGACCCCGAGCTGGGCTCGCGGGTGTTCGAGCGGACCGTCAGCGGGCGGAACTCCACGGGGCTCGGGCTCGCCGTGGCCCGCGACCTCGCGGAGGCGGACGGCGGCCGGCTCGAACTACTTCAGCAGCAGCCGCCGGTCTTCGCCCTCTTCCTCGGGAGGGAAACGCCGGGTTCGCCCGGCCACGCGGCGGACGAGGAGCCTGCGGAGTGACCGGGTGCGCTGCCGCGTACCCTCGCCGCCGCCCTCCGGCCCCGAGGCCGCACCGCCGCCGGAGCCCTGGCCGTCCCGGCCCTCGCCCGCACCGGGACCGCCCGAGTCCTCTGGGCTCTTGAACACCCAGGTGCGGTAGGCCCAGAAGCGGAAGAGGGTGCCGATGCCGAGGCCGACGACGTTCTTGGCGATGTTGTCGGCGAGCGTCGAGGTGTGGCCCAGGCCGTAGTGCGAGATCGCCAGCACGCCGTTCTCGATGACCAGGCCGATCCCGCTGAAGAAGAAGAAGCTGGCCGTCTCCCTGCGCACCCGCCGCTTGTCGGAGTGCCGGTACGTCCAGTAGCGGTTCCCCAGGTAGTTCGTGCCGATGGCGACGACCTGGGAGATCACCCCGGAGCGTACGGGGGCCAGCTTCAGGGTGTGCATGCAGAGGTTGAAGACGACGACGTTCACCAGGAAGCCGATGGCTCCGACGGCTCCGAATTTGCCCAGCTCACGCGCGATTCCCGCCAGGCGTGGGCGCAGAGTGCGCCATCCGCTCCCAATGATCGCTAAGCCCCGTTCCGGTAGGCGATGGTCGGCGTTGTCCGCAGCGTCCTCATGCTAACCAGGCGCAGCCGCCATCCGTAGGGCCTCTCCCGGCCGCGCCCGCAGCTCCCGCACCGCCCCTCCGGTGACGTCTGCGGCGGACGTGGCCGCAGCGCGCATGAGGTGTGCCGATACCCTGAGGGGCGTGACGTTCCCGGTAGTCGGCATGGTCGGCGGCGGTCAGCTCGCCCGCATGACCCACGAGGCGGGCATCCCGCTCGGCATCAGATTCAAGCTCCTCTCGGACACCCCGCAGGACTCGGCTGCGCAGGTGGTCGGCGACGTGACCGTCGGCGACTACCGCGACCTGGAGACCCTGCGCGCCTTCGCGCGCGGCTGCGACGTGATCACCTTCGATCACGAGCACGTCCCCACCGAGCACCTGCGCGCCCTGGAGGCGGACGGCATCCCCGTACGCCCCGGGCCCGACGCGCTCGTGCACGCGCAGGACAAGGGCGTGATGCGGCAGCGCCTTGTCGCGGCCGGCGTGCCGTGTCCGCGGCACCGCATCGTGCGGGACCCCGAGGACGTGGCGGCCTTCGCGGCTGAGGGCTCCCCCGACGAGGGCTTCCCCGTCGTCCTCAAGACCGTGCGCGGCGGCTACGACGGCAAGGGCGTGTGGATCGCGCGCAGCGCCGAGGACGCGGCGGAGCCCTTCAAGGCGGGCGTGCCCGTGCTGGCCGAGGAGAAGGTGGACTTCGCGCGGGAGCTGGCCGCGAACGTGGTCCGCTCCCCGCACGGCCAGGCCGTGGCGTACCCGGTCGTGGAGTCCATCCAGGTCGACGGCGTGTGCGACACGGTGATCGCCCCGGCGCCCGGCATCGACCCCGAGCTCGCCGTGCAGGCGCAGGAGCTCGCGCTGAAGGTGGCGCACGAGCTGGAGGTCGTGGGGCACCTCGCGGTGGAGCTGTTCGAGACCAAGGACGGCCGCGTCCTGGTGAACGAGCTCGCCATGCGCCCGCACAACAGCGGCCACTGGACCCAGGACGGCGCGATCACCTCGCAGTTCGCCAACCACGTGCGCGCGGTGCTCGACCTCCCGCTGGGCGATCCGCGGCCGCGCGCGCCGTGGACGGTGATGGCGAACGTGCTGGGCGGCGACTACCCGGACATGTTCGCCGGCTACCTGCACTGCATGGCCCGCGACCCGCAGCTCAAGATCCACATGTACGGCAAGGACGTGAAGCCGGGCCGCAAGGTCGGGCACGTCAACACCTACGGCGACGACCTGGAGGACGTGCGCGAGCGCGCCGCCCACGCCGCCGGCTACCTGCGAGGCACGATCACCGAATGACAAGCTCGGAGCACCCCTCAGTAGGCATCGTCATGGGCTCGGACTCCGACTGGCCCGTGATGGAGGCGGCGGCCAAGGCCCTCGACGAGTTCGAGGTGCCGTACGAGGTCGACGTGGTCTCGGCGCACCGGATGCCGCGCGAGATGGTCGCGTACGGCGAGAAGGCGGCCGACCGCGGTCTCAAGGCCGTCATCGCGGGCGCCGGCGGCGCAGCGCACCTGCCCGGCATGCTCGCCTCGGTGACCCCGCTGCCGGTGATCGGCGTGCCGGTGCCGCTCAAGTACCTGGACGGCATGGACTCGCTGCTCTCCATCGTGCAGATGCCGGCCGGCGTCCCGGTCGCCACCGTCTCGGTGGGCGGCGCGCGCAACGCGGGCCTGCTGGCGGTGCGGATGCTCGCCGCGCACGACGCGGACCTGCGCGAACGCATGGAGCGCTTCCAGGAGAACCTCAACGAGCAGGCCACCGAGAAGGGCCGCAAGCTGCGCGCCAAGGTGGCGGCCGGGGACGCGGGCTTCGGCTTCGGGGGCGGCAAGTGACGGCCCCCGACGTGGAGTTGCTGGGCCGCGCCCACGCCCTGCTCGCCAGGACCCCGGTGGTGGACGGGCACAACGACCTGCCCTGGGCGCTGCGCGAGCAGTGCGGCTACGACCTGGACGCGCGCGACATCGCCGAGGACCAGTCGGCCCACCTGCACACCGACCTGGCCAGGATGCGGTCGGGCGGTGTGGGCGCGCAGTTCTGGTCGGTGTACGTGCGCACCGATCTCACCGGGGACTCCGCGGTCAGCGCGTGCCTGGAGCAGATCGACGTGGTGCGCCGGCTGGCCGAGCGGTATCCGGAGGAGCTGCGGCTGGCCTTCTCCGCTGCCGACATGGAGACGGCGCGCGCCGAGGGCCGCATCGCCTCGCTGATGGGCGCCGAGGGCGGGCACAGCATCGACGAGTCGCTGGCGACGCTGCGCGCGCTCCACCGGCTCGGCGTGCGCTACATGACGCTCACCCACAACGACTCGCTGGCGTGGGCGGATTCGGCGACCGACGAGCCCCGCGCGGACGGGCTCTCCCGCTTCGGCGAGGAGGTCGTACGGGAGATGAACCGGCTCGGCATGCTGGTCGACCTCTCGCACGTGGCGGCCACCACGATGCGGGACGCGCTGCGGGTCACCGAGGCGCCGGTGATCTTCTCGCACTCCTCGGCCCGCGCGGTGTGCGAGCACCCGCGCAACATCCCGGACGACGTGCTGGAGGCGCTGCCGGGCAACGGCGGGGTGGCGATGGCGACCTTCGTGCCGAAGTTCATCCTGCCCGAGGCGATCTCCTGGACGCAGGGCGCCGATGAGAACATGCGCCGGCACGGCCTGCACCCGCTCGACGGCAGCGCCGAGGCGCTCAAGCTCCAGCGCGCGTACGAGGCCGAGAACCCGCGCCCCGTGGCCACCGAGGCCACCGTCGCCGACCACCTGGACCACATGCGCGAGGTGGCGGGCATCGACCACATCGGCATCGGCGGCGACTTCGACGGCACCGCCTTCACGCCCTCGGGCCTCGACGACGTGTCGGGCTACCCCAACCTCATCGCCGAACTGCTGCGCCGCGGCTGGTCGGAGACCGACCTGTCCAAGCTGACCTGGCAGAACGCGGTACGGGTGCTGGGCGCTGCCGAGGAGAGCGCGCGGAGGATCTCGGCGCGCCGCGGGCCGTCCATCGCGACGATCGAGGATCTGGACGGCTAGACGTCGCAGGAGAGTCGAGGGGGCGGACCCACGTGGGCCCGCCCCCTCACTCGTACCCGGCTCACTCGCGCCCCGGGCCCGCCTCAGCGGGTGAGGCGCCGCCACGGCGTGAAGGTGAACACCGCGCCGCCCAGCAGGACCACGGTCCCGCCGACCAGGCCCAGTGCCTCCAGCGAGCCGTTGTCCGAGGCGCCGGTCTCCGCCAGTCCGCCGCTGCCGCCCGCGCTCTGCGGGGCCGAGCCGCCGCCGCCCGAGGCCGCCGCGCCGCCGGAGGAACCGCCCGCGGCTCCGCCGCCGCCCGCGCTGCCGCCGCCGCTGGTGCCGCCCTCGTCACTGGTCTCCACCGTCACCGAGGGGCCGGGGTCCTTGGAGGGCGTGCAGGTCGTGGTGGTGCCCATCGCCTTGACGGTCAGCACGCCCGGGGTGAGCGTCGCCTTGCCCTTGGCGCCCGGCTTGTACGGGCCCTTGAGGTCCGGGATCTCGATCGGGTCGCCCTGCTTGATCGCCTTCTCGTTGGTGGGGCCCTCGACCTGGGCGGTGCCCTTGTCGTCACCGCCCACCTTGACCGCCATGGACGGCTTGACCTGGCCCTTCTGGATCTGGGCCGGGCTGTCCATCACGGACTTGCTGAATTTCACGGTGAGTTGGTAGCCCTCGCCGCTCTTCGCCGCGTCGATCTGCACGGGCGAGGTGGCGCTCTTGTCGCCGATCGGGGTCTTGCACTGGTAGGGGACCTGCACCTCCTTGCCGGTCTTCGAGCCGCCGCCCGCGTCGCTCCCGCCGCTGCCGCCGCCGCTCGCCGAGGACCCGCCGGAGCTCCCGCCGCTCTCCCCTCCCCCGCCGGAGGATCCGCCCGAACTCCCGCCGCCGCTGTCGGAGCCCGGCAGCCCCGGCACTCCGGCGGGCGGCTTCGGCAGCTTGTCCGCGCCCGGGATCTTGTCGGTGTCCGACGGCTTGGGGAGCTTGTCGGCGCCGGGGATCTTCGATGTGTCGGGGGCCTGCGGCGCCCCGGGCGCCTGGGGCAGTCCGGGGTCGTCCGCGTACACGGGTCCCGCGGCCATCAGGACGCTCGCGCCGCCGAACATCAGGGCGGCGCCGATCGCGCGCCGTCGTTGCCTCATCACGTGTTTCCCTTCGATGTGGGACGGTCATCGGAAGGTGCGGAGATGGTGGTGCGGCCTTCGCCGGACTCTCCGGCGCCGGTGCGGCGTGTGCGGGGCGCCGCGTCGAGGGTGTCCGGGGTGAACCAGGGCAGCGCGCCGCCCCCGGACGGCGAGGACTCCCCGCCGCGTACGGGGTGTTCGCGCGCCCCCGACGACTTGCCGCGCCCGAACCCCGTACGGGCCCTGCCGCGGGGCCGCTCGGAGCCGGGGCGCGGCTCGCCGGTGACGATCTGGCCCGGGCGGCGCGGCCTGAGCCGGTCCACGACGGCCATGCCGGCGCGGAACACGGCGGCGGGGACGACCACGCACAGCAGCACCCAGAAGAGCGTCACGCCCCAGGGCCTGCCGACCTCCCAGGGCTGCTCGGTGAGGACCTTGCCGCTGTACTTGGCGGCCACCGTGTAGTCGCCGTGCGCCCCGGCCGACAGTTCGACGGGGAGCTTGACCTGCGCCTTGCGGCCCGGGTCCACGGTGCCGCGCCACTGCTGCTGCTCCCAGTCGGGCGAGTAGACGCCGTGCGAGGTGCCGATGTCGAAGACCGGGTCGCGGGCCGGGGTGGAGCCCACATTGCCCACGGTCAGCACCAGTTGGCGGGACGGCGCAGCGCCGAACCACGTGAGCAGCCCGCTCTCCCCTTCGAGCCGCGCCGCGAGCACGGTGAGCCTGCCGCCCCCCGCGTCCCTCGGCAGCGGCTTCACGGGGTGCCCGGCCACCTGGAACTTCGCGTCGGCGTCCGCGTAGGCGCCGGTCACCGTCGCGGCCCGTACGACGCAGGGGCAGGCGGCCGGGGGCTCCGCCACGGGCAGCTTCTTGCTGAAGCCGCCCTGCTTGTCCGTGGTGACCGCGCGGCCCTGCTGGTTGGCGCAGGAGTTGGTGCCGCCGATGGCGTTCTGCCCGCAGATCAGGAGCGTGAGCAGCGCGCCGGGGCGGAAGCCCTTGCCGGTCACGGTGACCTTGCCGCCGGTGCCGGCCTCCTTGGCGGAGAGCGAGATGCGCTCCTTGCCCTGGGGAGCCGCGGCGGCCCGCCCCGGCGCGAGGAACCCCGCGACGAGCAGCCCGCACAGGGCGAGGACGAGGGCGAGCGGCACGGCTCTGCGCCGGGCCCTGACGATCGGATGCGGGCATGACAATGTTGGCTGCTCGGTCATCCTTGCTCTCCCTCCCGACGGGGGCGGCGGCGCAGCCGCCAGGCGACGGCGGCTCCGGCTGCGGCCACCGCGCCGAGGCCGCCGAACACGCCCCACGGCACCGCGGTGTACCCGGCACTGCCCTCGCCCTTCGCGCCCGCCTGCGCCGCGACCCGCAGCGAGACCTTCGCCGAGTCCAGCGCGGGCGGCGAGGACCAGGGCTCCCGCATCCGTTTGCGCGCGCCCGGCGGCAGCTCCACGTCCAGCGCGCGCTCGGGGCGCCGCAGCAGCTCGCCGAAGACCCCGTCGGCACGGACCGAAAGGCGCGGCGAGAGCGTGGTGTTGCCCCGGTTCACCAGGACGTACGCGATCTCGGCCGGGCCCTTTCCGGTGTCCCGCACCCGTACGTCCTCCACGCTGAGCGCGGAGAGCGCCGGGCCGAGCACCCGCAGCCGCACGCCGACCCGCTGCTCCCGCTGTCCGTCACCGACCACCACGGCCGAGGGGTGGTCGCCCGGTACGGCGCCGCCCGGCAGGGTCACGGTGAACGGGATCTCGGCGCGGGTCCTGGCCGGGACCCGTACCTGTTTCTTGGCGAAAGCGAACCACTTCCCGGTGCCCCGCACCCGGTAAGTGCGGGCCTGCGCGCTCTTGTTGACGACCGCCACGGCGTCCTTGAGCACCGTGCCCGGCTCGCCCGCGAGGTAGAACCCGGTCCGGGCCCCGCCCTCCTGCTTCAGCGCTCCGTCCGAGGTGACAGGCGCCGCCGACCAACCGCCGCGCGCGCCGTCCGGAGACGCGGCCGCCGCCTCCTGCGGCAGCCACGCCCCGCACAGCAGCGCGCACAGCAGCGCGGCCGCGGCGCCCCGGGTTCTCACAGCTCTCGCCGTCGTACGCGAACGCAATGCGTCAGCGGGTACGAGCGGTCGCGTTGCGCCGGGTCAGCCACAGCGCGCCGGCGACCCCGGACAGCAGCACCGTGCCGCCCAGCGTGCCCAGCGCGACGGCCGAGTCGGCTGGACCGGTCTGCGGCAGCTCGGAGCCGCCGCCCGAACCGCCGCTCGCCCCGCCGCCCGGCGCCGACTCGCCGCCACCGCCGGCGGGCGCACCGCCGCCACCGCCGCCCGCGCTCTTCACATCGAGGCTCAGCGCCGGATCCGGCTTGTTCTTGGGGGTGCAGGTGGTGGTGGTCCCCATCGCCTTGATGGTGAGGACGCCCGGCGTGAAGTCGACCTTGCCGCTCTTCTTGGGCGAGTAGTCCCCGGTCAGCGTGCTGACCTTGATCGGGGTGTTGGGCGGGATCGCCTTGTCGTTGGGCGGGCCCTTCACATCGACCTGGCCGCTGTCGGCGCCGCCCAGCTCGATCTTCGCGCTGGGCTTCATCGCGCCCTTGCCCAGCTCGACGGGGCTGGAGGAGACGCCCTTCTGGAAGGACATGGTGAGCTTGTAGCCGTCGCCGCTCTTGGTGCTCTTGATGTCGATCGGCGAGACCGCGCCCTTCTGTCCGATGGGCGTCTTGCACTGGTAGTCGACGTCCACGGTCTTGGCCTGTGCGGCGGGTGCGGCCAGCAGCACCGCTGCCCCCGCGGCCACCGCCGTGGTCAGCGCCGCCGCTGCGCGGCCCCGCGGCCCGCTCGGTCGACGCTCGCTGCTCCGGTACACCGGGGGTACCCCCTTCGTCCTGGCTCGCTCTGTGCGGACTGGCTGTGTGCGGACTGACGTGTGCGGACCGGCTCTGTGTGGCGCGAAACTGACGGCACATCAGATCCAAGGCCGGAAGGGGACAGTACGACGGGGACCTTGCCGAGGGAAGAGAGCGCACAGACCCCGATTTCACGGGGTTCCCGGCCGTTCGGGGCCCGCGCCGGGGCAGGCATACGAAAACGCCCCGTACGGAACCTCCGTACGGGGCGCGGGAGTTGCTGCGGCGCGGCGCTCGGCGGGCGGCCGGATCAGCTCGGCGCGGCCAGCTCGGCCCAGACCGTCTTGCCGGTGCCCTCGGGGTTGCGCACCACGCCCCAGTCCAGGCACAGCCGCTGGACGATGAACATGCCGTGCCCGCCGGGCCGTCCCGCCCTGTGCGGGGTGCGCGGCGAGGGCGCGCCTGTGCCCAGGTCCACGATCTCCAGCCGCAGCACCTTGGAGCCGGCGCCGATGCGCAGCTCCTCGGGTCCGTCGGCGTGCAGGCAGGCGTTGGTCACCAGCTCGGACACGACCAGCAGCACGTCCTCGGCCGCGGCGCGCTGGTCGCCGGTGGCCGCGGGGAGCCAGCCCCAGTCCTGGAGCGCCTGCCGGGTGAAGTCACGGGCGCGCGGCACGGGTCCGCTCGCACCCGTCAGGCGCAGCCTGCGCACCTGCCGTACCGACTGCGTCGCCCCGGGCACGGCGTCCTCCTCATCGGCGGTCCGCGGCTCGGTGTGCGAAGGGGTGCCCGGGGCATCCCCGGCCTCCGGCGCGGCGGCGGCCGCGGCGCCCTCGGGCTCCGGCCCGCAGTCGCCAGCCGGGTGCGGCCGGGTGGTGCTCATCCGTGATTCACCTCACCGATCACCGATTTACCGTTTCAGTCCCTCGCGCGCTCTGGTCCGCGAGGTGACGAATGTCTGACAGATTCAGGGGTCTCCTGCCCCTCCGTACCGCGGGAACACCCACGGATTCGGGCGGGCCGGTGTGACGCGTGCAACGCGTGCCCGCGCGTGCGGGCCTGCGGGGGTCACGCGCCCGGAACATTCTCCAACGCCGCATCAAGATCATCATGCACCGTGAACACCGCCTCGGCGCCGGTGATCTCGAAGACCCGTGCCACCACGGGCAGCATTCCGGCCAGGTGCACCCCGCCGCCCGCCGCCTCGGCCTTCAGCCGGGCGCCGAGCAGTACGTTCAGCCCCGTCGAGTCGCAGAACTCCAGTTGGGAGCAGTCCACGACCAGCCGGCCGTAGCCCTCCTCCACGCACTGCTCCAGCGGCTCGCTCAGCAGTTCCGCGGTGTGGTGATCGAGCTCACCGGTGGGCGTCACCACAGCGCTGATGCCCTCGTGGCGTACCTCGACCGTCAGCCGGCCCCGGCTCGTGCTGCCGGGCATCCCGCGGTCCATGCAGTTCCCTTCGATTGCCTTCTGCTTGCGAAAGCGCCCGCTCTCTGCTGCCCCCGTCAGGCGCCCCGAACCCTACGCCTTCCCCGCGCCGTCCGGTAGCCGAACAACCCACACAACCGGGCAAATTCGGACATAAAGGACTTGCCATGCCCGTGTGAAAGCAGGTAGGCGTAGAAGAGACATCCGCAAACGCGTCGGCTTTGGAGGCGCCGCACACCGCAGTGCACGTCAGGCCCCGGCAGCCATATGCCGAGACTTATGGAGGACACCATGTCACCCCGGCTCGACCACGGGATATCGGAACCCACCGACCCGGAGGCCGCCCTGGAGACGCCCGGAGCACCCGAGGTGCCCGAGCACTTCCCGGCAGAAGAGCTCCCGGAACCCACGAGCCCGGAAACGGTCGAAGAGCTCTTCGACCAGCTCCAGCTCCCTGAGATCCCACCCTATGACGAGGTGGGTCCGCTGGATGCGCGAGCCCTGTCCAAGACCCTCTTCGAGCGGCTGGAGAACCTCGAAGAAGGCACTCACGAGTTCGCCTATGTGCGCAACACGCTGGTCGAACTCAACCTCGCGCTCGTCAAGTTCGCCGCCTCCAGGTTCCGCTCGCGCAGCGAGCCCATGGAGGACATCGTCCAGGTCGGCACGATCGGGCTGATCAAGGCGATCGACCGCTTCGAGCTCAGCCGAGGCGTCGAGTTCCCCACCTTCGCGATGCCGACGATCGTCGGCGAGATCAAGCGCTTCTTCCGCGACACCTCCTGGTCCGTGCGCGTGCCGCGCCGCCTCCAGGAGCTGCGCCTGGACCTCGCCAAGGCCGGCGACGAGCTGGCCCAGCGGCTGGACCGCGCCCCGACGGTGGAGGAGCTGGCCCAGCGCCTGAGCATCTCCGCCGAGGAGGTCGTGGAGGGCATGGCCGCGAGCAACGCCTACACGGCGAGCTCGCTGGACGCGCAGCCCGAGGAGGACGACGCCGAGGGCACCCTCGCGGACCGGATCGGCTACGAGGACCACGGCATCGAGGGCATCGAGTACGTCGAGTCCCTCAAGCCGCTGATCGCCGAACTGCCGCCGCGCGACCGCAAGATCCTCTCGCTGCGCTTCGTGGCCGGCATGACGCAGAGCGAGATCGGCGAGGAACTGGGGATCTCCCAGATGCACGTGTCCCGGCTCCTGTCGCGGACCCTCGCCAAGCTCCGCAAGGGGCTGACAGCCGACGAGTGACCCCGTCATTCACGTCGCGCCACGCTGCGTGACAGTGCGTGCGATGCGGGCGGCCGCCGCTGCCCGCCCCACACGCCCGCGGGTGGGCCGTCCCGGTACGAGAGCACCGGGGCGGCCCACTGCGTGTGTAGGGGGTCCTGCGCGTGTACGGGGTCTATGGCGGAGCCTTCTCCCGCGCTCGCTTTGCCTCCTCTTTGCGCTTTGCTATTCCTTTGCCCTGGCGCCACCGGAATTCCTCTCCTCGCGCGGGTGTTGCCCTCGGCACGATCCGTAACGGTGCCTTCACGTACACGCACCGGACACGCACCGGAGAGGAGTCCGTCCATGGCCGAGGGGACCGGAGGAGCAGCGGGGGACGTCGTCGTCACCCCGACCGACTGGGTCGCCGAACAGGCCCGGCTCTACGAGGAGTCGGGCGGCACCGAGGGCACCGAGATCTTCGGGGCGCCCTGCCTGCTGCTGGACTACGAGGGCCGCCGCACCGGCACCTGGCGGCGCACCGTCCTGATCTACGGGCAGGACGGCGAGGACTACCTGATCGTGGCCTCGTACGGAGGGGCCGACCGGCATCCCGCCTGGTATCTGAACCTGGTGGAGAACCCCGAGGTGCGGCTGCGGGTGGGCACCGAGCGCTTCACCGCGCGCGCCGAGACGCTCTCCGCGGAGGAGAAGCGGCGCGTGTGGCCGGAGTTGGTCGAGCTCTTCGCGCCGTACGCCGAGTACCAGGCGAAGACGGACCGGGACATCCCCGTCGTGCGGCTGCGGCGCACCGGCGGCTGAGGCCCGCGCCGAGCCCCGTGCGAGGGCCCGGGCCAACTGTGCTCCCGCGGGCGCCGATTGGCGGCGCCCGCGGTTCCGCATGTCCGCTCCGAGTGGCGTTTGTCACCTGTGCCGCCGCAAAGAAGGTGTATTAATCACCGTTCACATCATGAGAGCATGCCGAGGTTGTGACATGAGTAAGACCTTGCTGTTGAACGGCGGACCCAGCCCCTTGCCCTGATGGGTACTTCTCCGGCTTCTCCCTGAACCGACTCCGGGGGGCGCGGTCCGAACTCCGTCACGGAGGCGAAGGGAGACCCGGAACTTTGAGCAGCATGCCCACATCCACGTCCCAGGGGGACAACAGCCCCCAGGGCGGTAACGGCGGCTATCGCCGTTCCCTGGGCACCGTGGCCCTCACGGCCACCGGGCTCGGCTCGATCATCGGCTCCGGCTGGCTGTTCGGCGCCGAGAAGGCCGCGGCCATCGCGGGTCCCGCGGCGATCCTCGCCTGGGTCATCGGCGCCGTCGTGGCCCTGACCATCGCGCTGACCTACACCGAGCTGGGCTCGATGTTCCCGCGCGCCGGCGGCATGGTCCGCTACGGGCAGTACAGCCACGGCTCGCTCGCCGGATACCTCGCGGCCTGGGCCAACTGGATCGCGATCGTGTCCGTCATCCCCGGCGAGGCCACCGCCTCGGTGCAGTACATGGCGTCCTGGGACTTCGGCTGGGCGCAGGCGCTGTTCGACGGCAAGCAGCTCACCGGCAGCGGCATCGCCTGCGCGAGCGTGCTGCTGGTCTTCTACTTCTTCATGAACTGGTTCGCGATCACCCTGTTCGCGAAGACCAACACCGCGATCACCGTGTTCAAGGTGGTCGTGCCGATCCTCACCGCGGGCGCCCTGATCGCCGCGCACTTCGACACGAGCAACATCAAGGAGCACGGCGGCTTCGCGCCGAACGGCTGGAGCGCGGTGTTCACCGCGGTCGCCGTCTCCGGGATCGTGTGGGCGTACAACGGCTTCCAGTCGCCGATCAACATGTCGGCCGAGGCCAAGTCGCCCGGCCGCTCGCTGCCCAAGGCCGTGATCGGCTCGATCGTCATCGCGCTGCTGATCTACCTGGCGCTGCAGGTCGCCTTCCTCGGCGGCGTCCCCTCCGCCGACCTCGCGAAGGACGGCTGGAGCGGGCTCGCGTACGACTCCCCGCTGGCCGACCTGTCGCTGGCCTGGGGCCTGAACTGGCTGGCCATGCTGCTGTACGCGGACGCCTTCATCTCGCCCTCCGGCACCGGCATGATCTACGCGGCGACCACCTCGCGCATGATCCACGGCGTGCAGGAGAACGGGCACCTGCCGGGCGTCTTCGGCAAGGTGGACAAGAAGACCGGCATCCCGCGCCCCGCGCTGGTGCTGAACCTGGCGATCTCCTTCATCTTCCTCGCGGTCTTCCGCGGCTGGGGCTCGCTCGCCGAGATCGTCTCGGTGGCCACGGTGATCTCGTACATCACCGGCCCGGTCGCCGTGATGTCGCTGCGCAAGCTGTCGCCGGGCCTGAAGCGTCCGGTGAAGCTCAAGGCGATGCCGTTCATCGCGCCGCTGGCGATGGTCTTCGGCTCGCTGGTCCTCTACTGGGGCCGCTGGCCGCTCACCGGCAAGGTCATCCTGATCATGGCGATCGGCCTGCCGGTGTGGGCCTGGTACGAGCTGCGCAAGCCCTGGGCCGAGCTGAAGCCGCACCTGAAGTCCGGTGCGTGGATGGTCGCGTACCTGCTGGTCATGGCCTTCGTGTCGTACACCGGCGGCAAGGAGTTCGGCGGCAAGGGCTGGCTGCCGCAGGGCCTCGACCTGGTGGTCGTGGCGGTCATCGGCCTGCTCTTCTACGTCTGGGGCCTCAAGAGCGCCTGGCGCAACCCGACGCTGGAGCAGGTGGAGCGCGAGATGTCCGAGGACGCCTCGGACGGCCCCGAGGGCGGTTCCGAGGGCGGTTCCGAGGGCGGCCCGGGCGGCGGTGGCTCCGCCGATGACGGGGACGACGACGGCAAGGGCCCGCAGGGCGGCTCCGACAGCAAGGTCCCGGAGCCCGCGGGGGTCTGAGACCTCGTGACTCCGGATTCCGGATACGGCGTGAGGGCCGGGCGGCATGTGCCGCCCGGCCCTCTTCGCGTCGGCCCTCCTCGTCCCGGGCCGTTCACGCCGCCTTGAGGATCTCCTCCGTCCGTACGACCCGGGCGAAGCCGCCGCCGTGCAGGTTCACCGCGGTCGCGCGGTACAGCTCGTCGGCCGTCAGCGACCAGCCGTGCGGTCCCTCCAGGTCGAAGGTGTACGTGGCATCCAGCGCGAACACCACGTCGAAGCCGAGATTGCCGCCCATCCGCGCGGTGGTCTCGGCGCAGAAGTTGGTCTGGACGCCGGCCAGCACGATCTGGCCGATGCCCCGCTCGGTGAGCCAGTGCGCCAGGTCAGGATCGCCGAGGAACGCCGAGTTCACGTGCTTGGTGATCAGCGACTCCCGGTCGGGGGAGCCCTTTCCGCGCCGTTCCGCCACGAAGTCCTGGAGGTCGTTGCCCGGTTGCCCCGGCCGCAGCGGCGAGTCCGGCTCGCGCGAGTCGTGCCGCACGAAGACCACGGGGCGCGCGGAGTCCTGCCAGGCGTCGGCCAGCGCGGCGATGTTGGCCTCCGCGCCGGGGTTGTTCCGCGGCTGCGGGTAGGCGTCGAACCCCTTCTGCACGTCGACCAGTACGAGGGCCGCGTTCCCGGAGATCTCGAGGTCCAGCCGAGCGGTCTGCTGAGCGCTGTCGTTGTCCATGCCCTCAGCATCCGGCGGGGTAAGCGCGGGAAACAGTGGCAGCAACGCACACTATCGATGGCTTACTGCCACTTCGGGAAGGCGCCGCGGCGGCGCATACTGGCGGCGTGCCCTCACCTTCGCTGACCGACTCCGCTTCGCCGGCCGCCTCCCCCGCTCCCCCTCCGGCCGCCGCTGCCGCCCCGTTCCAGGTGGCGATGCTGGTCTTCCCCGGGGTGCGCGCCTTCGACGTCTCCGTGATCACCGAGGTGTGGGGCGTGGACCGCTCGCACCACGGCGTACCGCCCTCCCTGCTGCGGCGCTGCGCCGCGGAGCCCGCGCCCGTACCGGTACGGGGCGGGCTCTCCCTCACACCGGACCGCACCCTGGCCTGGCTCCCGCGCGCCGATCTGGTGGTGGTGCCGGGTCTGGACGATCACGACACCCCCGCTCCAGCCCCGGTGCTCGCCGCGCTCCGCCGCGCCCACGCGCGCGGCACCCCGGTGGCGGCGCTGTGCGGCGGGGCCTTCACCCTCGCGCAGGCCGGGCTCCTGGACGGGCGGCGCGCGGTCACCCACTGGCGGCTCGCGGAGCGGCTGGCCGCGCGCTTCCCGCGGGCCACGGTCGATCCCGAGGCGCTGCACGTCGAGGACGGCGGCATCTGGACCTCGGCCGGTACCGCGGCGGGCATCGACCTGTGCCTGCACCTGATGCGGACCTTCCAGGGGTCGGAGACGGCCTCGGCCGTGGCCCGCCACATGGTCACCGCCCCCTTCAGGGCGGGCACCCAGGCGCAGTTCATCGAGCGGCCCACCCCACGCACCGACCGGGACTCCGACGCGCTGGCCGCCGTGCGGGAGCGGGCGCTGCGCAGCCTCGACGAGCCGCTGCCGGTGTCCCGGCTCGCCCGCTGGGCCGGGATGGCGCCGCGCACCTTCGCCCGCCGCTTCGCCGCCACCACCGGCAGCACCCCGCTGGCCTGGCTCCTGGAGCAGCGGCTCGCCCTCGCCCAGCGGCTGCTGGAGCACACCGACCACCCCATGCCCGAGGTGGCCAGGCGCTCCGGCTTCGGCAGCGAGGTCACCATGCGGCAGCACTTCGCGGCGAGGCTGGCGACCTCGCCGCGGGAGTACCGCAACGCCTTCGCCTCCAAGAGGAGCTAGGCGGAGGCGAGTTGGCGACTCTGCGCCGCCACGGCCGGGGGCTGCCCCTCACCGCACGACTTCCGCTTACCGCACCACTTCGCCCCGCTGCCACACCCGCTCCACCAGCGGCACACCCGGCCGGTAGGCGAAGTGCACGTGGCTGGGGGCGTCCAGGAGCATCAGGTCCGCGCGGGCGCCGGGGCTCAGGCGGCCCACGTCGTCGCGGCGGAGCGCCCTCGCGCCGCCCGCCGTCGCCGCCCACAGCGCCTCGTCGGGGGTCATGCCCATCTCCCGCACCGCGATGGCGATGCAGAACGGGATGGAGGACGTGTACGAGGAGCCCGGGTTGGTGTCCGTGGACAGCGCCACCGTGACGCCCGCGTCCAGCAGGCGGCGGGCGTCCGGGTACACGGCGCGGGTCGAGAACTCGCAGCCGGGGAGGAGGGTGGCCACGGTCCGGCCGCCGGACTGCGCCAGCGCGTCCACGTCCTCGTCCGTGAGGTGCGTGCAGTGGTCGGCGGAGGCCGCCTCCAGCTCCACGGCGAGCCGCACGCCGGGCCCGTACGAGAGCTGGTTGGCGTGCACGCGGGGCACGAGCCCCTTCGCGCGGCCCGCTTCGAGGATGGCCCGCGCCTGGTCACCGTCGAAGGCGCCCTTCTCGCAGAACACGTCCACCCAACGGGCGTGCGGTGCGCAGGCGTCCAGCATCTCGCCGGTGACCAGCTCCACGTACGACGCGGGGTCCTCCGCGTATTCGGGGGCCACGATGTGCGCCCCCAGATACGTGACCTCGTCGGTGTGCTCGGCCGCGATGCGCAGCGCGCGGGACTCCTGGTCCGCGGTGAGGCCGTAGCCCGACTTGGTCTCCTGCGTGGTGGTGCCCTGGAGCGCTCCCTCGCGCAGGTGCCGGGCGAGGGTCGCCGACAGCTCCTCGTCGGTGGCCTCGCGGGTGGCGGACACCGTCGTACGGATGCCGCCCGCGGTGTAGGGCCGCCCGGACATGCGGGCGTTGAACTCCTCCGTGCGGTCGCCCGCGTAGAGCAGGTGCGAGTGCGAGTCGACGAAGCCGGGGAGCACGGCGCGGCCCCCGGCGTCCTGCGCGCCGTCGGCCTCGGGCGCCCGGTGCGCGGGCCCGGCCCAGGCGATCCGCTCGCCGTCCAGGACGACGGCGGCGTCCCGGACGATCCCGAGCGGCCCCTCGCCGAGCTCCGGGTCGTTGGTGACGAGCGAGCCGATGTTGTGGATGAGGGTGCTCATCGCTTCCTTCCCCTACGGGATGTACGTACGTGCTGCGGATGCTCGGCGAGCACTCAACGGAGCTGCGCCATCGCGGCGTTCAGCGCCTGTGCCACGTCGCCGACCGCGGTGTGAGCGCCGTCGCGGACCAGGTGCCTGCCGCCCACGACCACGTCCCGCACGTCGGGGGCCGAGGCCGCGAAGACGGCGGTCTCGGCGGCGAAGCGCGGGAGCGGGCCCGCGGTGCGCACCGAGGAGAGCGAGACAGCGGCGAAGTCGGCGAGCGCGCCGGTCTCCAGACGGCCGGCCTCCGGCCAGCCCAGCGCGGCGTGGCCGTCCTCGGTCGCGGCGCGCAGGAGCTGGGCCGCCGTCCAGTGGCCCCGGGTGCGCGAGCGCAGCCGCTCGTTCAGCTCCATGCCGCGCGCCTCCTCGAAGAGGTCGATCACCGCGTGGCTGTCGCTGCCCAACGACAGGGGCGAGCCGGCGCGTTGGAGCGCGGGCGCCGGGCCGATGCCGTCCGCCAGGTCACGTTCCGTGGTGGGGCACATGCACACGCCCGTGGACGCGCCGCCGAGCAGCGCGATGTCCTCGTCCGTGAGGTGGGTGGCGTGCACGGCCGTCGTCCGCGGGCCGAAGACGCCGTGCTCGTGCAGCAGGGCGGAGGGGGTGCGGCCGTGTGCCTCCTGGCACGCGTCGTTCTCCGCTGTCTGCTCGGAGAGGTGGACGTGCAGCGGCGCCGAGCGCTCCTCGGCCCAGCCCGCCACGGTGCCCAGCTCCCGCGCGGGAACGGCCCGCACGGAGTGGACCGCGGCGCCGATGCGGGCGTGCTCGGAGGGCTTGAGGGCCGCGGCACGCTCGGCCCACTTCTCCGCCGTGCCGTCGGAGAACCGCCGCTGGTGCTGCTCGGGCGGCGCGCCGCGGCCCTTCGTGCCGAAGCCGGAGGCGAGGTAGGCGGTGTCCAGCAGCGTGATCCGGATGCCCGCCTCGGACGCCGCGGCGATCAGGGCCTCGCCCATCGCGTTGGGATCCTCGTACGGGGTGCCGTCCGGCGCGTGGTGCAGGTAGTGGAACTCGCCGACGCAGGTGATCCCGGCGAGCGCCATCTCCGCGTACACGGCCCTGGCCAGCGCGAAGTAGGTGTCGGGCGTGAGCTGCGAGGCGATGCGGTACATCGCCTCGCGCCAGGTCCAGAAAGTGCCCGAGCCCACCTGCACGGTGCCGCGCAGCGCGCGGTGGAACGCGTGCGAGTGCGCGTTGGCCATGCCGGGCAGCACCAGGCCGCGCAGCGGCACCGCGCCGGGCGGGGGCGCCTCCGCCCCCGTACGGACCTCCGCGATGCGGCCGTCGGCCGTGGTGCCGAGCAGCACGCCTGGCTCCACGGTGCCGTTCAGCCAGGCGTGTTCACACCAGTACGTGGTCGCGTTCTGGTACGTCGTTGCGCTCACGGGCACACGAGCCCTTCCAGTACGTCGGCGAGTGCGGTCACTCCGGCCACGCAGTCGTCCTCCTCGGCGAACTCGGCCGGCGAGTGGGAGATCCCGGTGGGGTTCCGGACGAACAGCATGGCGGTCGGCACCGAAGCGGACAAAATACCCGCGTCGTGTCCCGCGCCCGTGGGCAGCACCGGGGCGCCGCCGAGCAGTCCGGCGAGCCGGTCGCGCAGCGGGTGCGCGAACTCCACGACCGGCGTGAAGGATTCGCGGGTCACCCGCACCTCGGTGCCGTCGAGCCCGGCCCGCTTGTCGGCGGCCCGCTCGATCCCGCCCACCACGGCGGCGAGCGTCTCCTCGTCGGCCGCGCGGGAGTCCAGCCAGCCGCGTACGAGGGACGGCACGGCGTTCACGCCGTTCGGCGCGGCCTCGACCTTGCCGAAGGTCGCACGGGCCCCCGCCTCGCCCGCCTGCTCGCGGGCCGCGAGGACGGTGGCCGCGTAGGTGAGCATCGGGTCGCGGCGGTCCTCCAGGCGGGTGGTGCCCGCGTGGTTGGCCTCCCCGTGGAAGTCGAAGCGCCAGCGGCCGTGCGGCCAGATCGCGGAGGCCACGCCGACCGGCGTGTGCTCCTCGCGCAGCGCCAGGTCCCTGCCCTGCTCCACGTGCAGCTCGACGAACGCGCCGATGCGGCCCAGCAGTTCGGGGTCAGCGCCGATGCCCTCGGGGTCGATGCCCGCCTGCTCCATGGCCCGGGGCAGGGTCACCCCGTCCCGGTCGGTGAGCGTGTGGGCGTGCTCCGGGGTGAGGGTGCCGGCGACGAGGCGGGAGCCGGCGCAGGCGAGGCCGAAGCGCGCGCCCTCCTCGTCGGCGAAGTTGACCAGGCCCAGGGGGCGGGCGAACTCCGTGCCGCGCGCCCGCAGTTCATCGAGCGCGGCGAACGCGGAGACCACGCCGAGCGGACCGTCGAAGGCGCCGCCGTCCGGCACCGAGTCCAGGTGCGACCCGGTGACCACGGCGTCGCCCCGTGCGGGATCGCCGTACCAGGCCCACTGGTTGCCGTTCCTGTCCACCTCGTACGCGAGCCCGCGGGTCTCGGCCTGGGCGCGGAACCAGGCGCGGCACTCCAGGTCGGGGCCGTTCCACGCGAAGCGGCGGTAACCGCCGGTGTCGGCGTTCCTGCCGATCGGCAGGAGGTCGGCCCACATCTCGTGGAACGAGGGCGCCTTCGCGCCGGGGCTGTCGGACGCCGTCACGCGTCGCCACCCTCCCGCATCGGCACCCGCACGTCCCGCTCGGCCGCGACCTCGTCGGCGCGCTCGTACCCCGCGTCGACGTGGCGGATGACGCCCATGCCCGGGTCGTTGGTGAGCACCCGGCGCAGCTTCTCGCCCGCGAGCGCGGTGCCGTCGGCGACGGAGACCTGGCCCGCGTGGATCGAGCGGCCCATGCCGACGCCGCCGCCGTGGTGCAGGGACACCCAGGAGGCGCCGGAGGCCACGTTGACCATGGCGTTCAGCAGCGGCCAGTCGGCGATGGCGTCGGAGCCGTCGGCCATGGCCTCGGTCTCGCGGTAGGGCGAGGCCACCGAGCCGCAGTCCAGGTGGTCGCGGCCCAGCGCCAGCGGAGCGGAGAGCGTGCCGTCGGCGACCATCTCGTTGAAGCGTTCGCCGGCGCGGTCCCGCTCGCCGTAGCCCAGCCAGCAGATGCGCGCGGGCAGGCCCTGGTAGCTGACCCGCTCGCCGGCCATCTTGATCCAGCGCGCGAGGGACTCGTTCTCGGGGAAGAGGTCGAGCAGCGCGCGGTCGGTGGCCGCGATGTCCTTGGGGTCGCCGCTCAGCGCCGCCCAGCGGAAGGGGCCCTTGCCCTCGCAGAACAGCGGCCTGATGTACGCGGGGACGAAGCCGGGGAAGTCGAAGGCACGCGCGTACCCGTGCAGTTGGGCCTCGCCGCGGATGGAGTTGCCGTAGTCGAAGACCTCGGCGCCCGCGTCCATGAAGCCGACCATGGCCTCGACGTGCTTGGCCATCGACTCGCGCGAGCGTGCGGTGAAGCCCGCCGGGTCCTTCTCCGCGTACGAGGCCATCTCGTCGAACGCGACGCCCACCGGCAGGTACGACAGCGGGTCGTGCGCCGAGGTCTGGTCGGTGACGATGTCGATCGGCGCGCCCGCGGCCAGCAGCTCGGGCAGCACCTCGGCGGCGTTCCCCAGCAGGCCGATGGAGAGCGGACGGCGCGCGTCCCGCGCCTCGGTGGCCAGCCGCAGCGCGTGCGCGACCGAGTCGGCGCGCACGTCCAGGTACCGGTGCTCGATGCGCCGGTCGATGCGGGTCGCGTCGCACTCGACGCAGATGGCGACGCCGTCGTTCATGGTGACCGCGAGCGGCTGGGCGCCGCCCATGCCGCCGAGCCCGGCGGTCAGCGTGATCGTCCCGGCGAGCGTGCCGTTGAAGCGCTTGGCAGCAACGGCGGCGAAGGTCTCGTACGTCCCCTGCAGAATCCCCTGCGTGCCGATGTAGATCCACGAACCGGCCGTCATCTGGCCGTACATGGTGAGCCCGAGCTGCTCCAGGCGCCGGAACTCCTCCCAGTTCGCCCAGTCGCCCACCAGGTTGGAGTTGGCCAGCAGCACGCGCGGCGCCCACTCGTGGGTCTGCATCACGCCGACCGGGCGGCCCGACTGCACGAGCATCGTCTCGTCGGCGCGCAGGTCCTGGAGGGTGCGGACCATCGCGTCGAAGGACTTCCAGTCCCGCGCGGCCTTGCCCGTGCCGCCGTACACGACGAGCTTCTCGGGGTGCTCGGCCACCTCGGGGTCGAGGTTGTTCTGCAGCATCCGCAGGGCGGCCTCCTGCTGCCAGCCGCGCGCGCTGAGCGCGGTGCCGCGCGGCGCCCGTACGGTGCGCGGTCCCGAGGTTCCCGTGGGTGTGCCTGCCATGAGCCCTGCCTTCCTGGTGGTGCGGAAGCCGTCGATGCGGCCTCGACCGAGCAGCAAATTATTCACTCAGACTACTCACTGAATAAGTCCAGTCAACAGGGCCTCCGGGAAACGGTCCTCTGGGAAGCGGAGTCCCGCCGTGCTTCGCTGGGAGGTATGGACCACTTGGAACAGAACGGCCTCGCCGCGCGCCGCGATCTCGCCGTGCGGGCCGCCGTGGAACAGGGCCTGGTCACCGACGACCGGCAGCCGCTCGCCGCGCTGCTGGACGAGACCGCCGTACGGGACGCGGCGCGGGCGCTGCACGCCGCGTTCCGCGCGGTCGCGGCGCCCGGGCAGCCGGTGCTGCACACCTTCGCGGTCAAGGCGGCCTCGCTGGTCCCGGTGCTGAGACTGCTCGCCGAGGAGGACGTCGGGTGCGAGGTGGCCAGCCCCGGCGAGCTGGCGCTGGCGCGGGCCGCGGGGGTGTCGTCGGCGCACACGGTGCTCGACTCGCCCGCCAAGACCCGCGCCGAACTGCGCGAGGCGCTGGACCTGGGGGTCGCGCTCAACGCCGACAACCCGCAGGAACTTTCGCGGCTGGACGCGCTGGTCGGCGCCTCCCCCTCTTCTGCTCCCCTGGGCCTGCGGGTGAATCCGCAGCTCGGCGGCGGTTCCATCGACGCGATGAGTACGGCGACCGAGCACTCCAAGTTCGGGGTGGCGCTGCGCGACCCGGGGGCGCGGGAGTGGGTCGTACGCGCTTATCTGGAGCGCCCGTGGCTGACCCGGCTGCACACCCACACCGGATCGCAGGGCTGCCCGCCCGAGCTGATGGCGGAGGGCGTCCGGGCCGCGTACGCGCTGGCCGAGGAGGTCAACGCGGCCGTCGGGCGGCAGCAGATCGACACGCTCGACATCGGCGGCGGCCTGCCGGTGGACTTCGCCTCCGACGAGGGCGGTCCTTCGTACGAGGGGTACGCGCGGCTGCTGGCGCGCACGGTGCCGGGGCTCTTCGACGGGCGGTACGGGCTGGTCACGGAGTTCGGCCGGTCGCTCACCGCCAAGGCCGGGACGGTCCTCGCGCGCGTCGAGTACGCGAAGTCGGCGGGCGGCCGCGCGATCGCGGTCACCCACGCGGGCGCGCAGGTGGCCGCGCGCACGGTCTTCGCGCCCGAGGCGTGGCCGCTGCGGGTGGCGGCGTACGACGCGAAGGGGCGGGCGAAGGAGGGGCCTGCGGTGGTGCAGGACGTGGCGGGGCCGTGCTGTTTCGCGGGCGACTTGGTGGCGCGGGAGCGCCCGCTTCCCCTGCTGGAGGAGGGCGACTACGCCGCCCTCCTCGACACGGGCGCCTATTACGCGTCCAACCCGTTCGGCTACAACTCGCTGCCGCGGCCGGGGGTGTACGCCTACGACAGCGATCTCCGCTTTACGACGATCCGCCACCCCCAGAGCGTCGAGGATTTGGTCGCCGAGTCGGGCGGCTGACCGCTTCCACCGCCGACGGCTTGGCTGCGTGCTTACTTCCCGCCGCGGCGGGATTCGGGTGAACCCCTCGTACGAGCTGTGGGCAGTCGTTCCGCAGGGGCGGAACGGGTGGGCACAGCGGACCGCAGGCCCCCGCTCCCACGCAACCACGCTCGGAACGGGGGCCCGGGGCGCGGCCCCGGAAACGCAATGGGGGTTACACGGAACCCCACAACTCCTCCGCCGTCTCGACGATCAGTCGAAGCTTCGCCAACTGATCCGCCTCGGTCAGGTTGTTGCCCTCGACCGTCGAGGAGAAGCCACACTGCGGCGACAGACAGAGCTGATCCGCGTCCACGTACTGCGACGCCTCCTCCACCCGCCGCTTCAACTCGTCCTTCGACTCCAACTCCGGCCGCTTACTGGTGACAAGCCCCAACACCACCCGCTTCCCCTTCGGCACGAAGCGCAACGGAGCGAATGTCCCCGACCGCTCGTCATCGAATTCGAGGAAGAAGCCGTCCACGTCCAGATCGCTGAAGAGCGCCTCGGCCACGAAGTCGTACCCACCCGAAGCGACCCACGACGAGGCGAAGTTGCCCCGGCACATGTGCGTCGTCACCCGCATCCCCGCCGGCCGCGCCTCGATGGCGCGATTGATGTTCGCGATGTACGTCTCGTGCTGGTGCTCGGGATCCCCGCCGATCGAGGCGATGTGCCGCCGCTGCTCGGGGTCGTTGAGGTAGGCCAGCGAGGTGTCGTCGAGCTGGAGATACCGGCACCCCAGGTCGTACACGGCCCGCACCTGCTCCGCGTACGCGTCCGTGAGGTCCGTCCAGAAGCGGTCCATGTCGGGGTAGAGCGCGTCGTCGATGGCCGCCCTGCCGCCCCGGTAGTGCACCATGCTCGGCGACGGGATGGTCAGCTTCGGCGTGACGCCGGGCCCCACCGCGTCCCGCAGGAAGGCGAAGTCCTCGCCGAAGATGGTCCGCTCCAGCCGCAACCGCCCGTCCACCTGCGCGGACGGCGGCGCGAACTCCACGCCGCCCTCGTCGTTGTGGAACTTGATCCGCAGCGAGTCGTCCTCGACCCTGCTGACCCCGCCGAGCGCGTAGATGAAGTCCATGTGCCAGGAGGAGCGCCGGAACTCGCCGTCCGTGGCGCTCCGCAGCCCCGCCTCGGCCTGCATCCGTACGGCCGCGCGCACCGCCTCGTCCTCGGCGGCCGCCAGCTCGCCGGCGGAGAGCGTGCCGGCCGCGTGGGCGTCCCGCGCCCGCTTGAGCGCGGCGGGCCGCAGCAGGCTCCCGACGTGGTCGGCCCTGAAGGGCGGGCCGTCGCCCTGCGCCGGCTCCGGCGGAGTGCCCTGCGGCGTGCCCTGCGGTGTTGCCGTCATAACCGTCCCCTTTCGTACCGGGGGACCAGCCTGCGGCGAAGGTGTTCCAATCCTCAACCACCTTGCCGGGCATACTAACGAGTACGTACAGAAGAACCGCCCCGGAACCGCCAACGGGTCTGCGCGAAGGGGAACTTGGAGAAGCCGAGCGCCTTGCGCGGCCGCACCGCGAAGACGTGCGCCACGCCGCCGCCGTCACCACCGTCTCCGTCGCCGTCGCCGTACCGGAAGGCCCCGTCCCGCACCGTGTAGCGCCAGTCCGGCCCGTACTTCGCCTCCCACTCCCCCGCCAGCCGCCGCAGCAGTACGGGGTCGGTGACGCGTACCGCCTCGCCCTCCACCACGACGTCCAGGCCCTCGGCGTAGCGGTTGTGCCCGGTGGTCAGCGCGCAGTGCGGGGCGGCCGCGAGGTTGCGGTGCTTCTGCTCCTCCTCGCCGGTGCAGAAGTACAGCGCGAGCGGGTCGTCGAGCCACACCCCGAGCAGCGGCGTGACGTGCGGGCGGCCGTCGGCGCGCACGGTGGAGAGCCAGTAGGTGCCCGCGGACGCCAGCTCGTCGCGCGCCTCCTTCCAGGAGGGCGGGGCCGCGCCCTCCTCGCTGTAACGGGGGTCGAGTTCGGGCTGCGGAGCGTCGGAGGTCATGCCCTTCCCTGCCTTTCGCGCGTGCGGCCGCCTTCGCCCCGTACGGACCGGGCGCGGGCACGGGACTCATCGGTACGCGGCACGCCCGGCACACGGCCCCGGCGGGACCGATGAGTTCGGGGGCGGTACGCGGTCGGCCCCTGTGACATCGACCGGAGCCACCGGAGGAGGGCCGCATGGCCACGCACGAGCACAAGGACGTCCTCACCCTCAGCGGACCGCTGCTGAGCAGCACGGATCCGGACCGTCTGACCGCCTGGTACCGCTCGGTGCTGGAGCCGCTGGGCGCGCGCTGGGAGGAGCACATGCTGCTGATCGCGGACGGCATGTACCTCGGGTTCGACCGGCGCGACGACGTGGCGGACAAGACGGCCGAGCCGGGGCGCACGCTGCTCAACTTCGGCGTGCGGGACATCCGCGCCGCCGAGCGCCACCTCAACACGCTGGGGGTGCGCTGGATCCGGCCCGTCGAGCGCACCGAGTGGGGGTGGATCTCGACCGTGGAGGATCCGGACGGCAACTACCTGCAGTTCGTCCAGGGCCCGGACGAGAACTAGGGCGCCGGCCGTGTACGGCTCGCCTGAGCACGCCGCGGAGCTGCTGGAGCGGGCCGTCGGCTACGCCCTGGGCGCCGTGGGCCCGGCCGGCGCGCGGGACGCGGGCAAGGAGACCCCGTGCGCCGGCTGGGACCTGGACACGCTGCTGCGGCACGCGTGCGACGGGCTGGGAGCGCTGCGGGAGGGGATCGACGCGGGGTACGTCGGGATACCGGGGCCGCGTGAGGAGCCGGCCCCGGGTGCGGATCCGGCCGCCGCGTTCCGGCTGCGCGCGGGGCGGCTGCTCGGTGCGTGGGCGGCGGTGGGGTCCGCGTCGCGCCAGGTCCGGGTCGCCGATCTGCCGATCACGTCCTCCGCCCTTGCGGGGGCGGGTGCGTTGGAGGTCGCCGTCCACGGGTGGGACGTGGCCCGCGCGCTGGGGAGACCGTGCGCGATGCCGCGCGCGCTGGCCACGGCCCTCTTGGAGCTGGCCCACCTCCTGGTCCCGTCACCGGCGGACCGCCCCCCGCTGTTCGGCCCTCCCCTGACCCCGCCTCCGGGCGCGGGCCCGGAGCCCCAGCTGCTCTCGTTCCTGGGAAGGGACCCCGACTGGGGCGTCGGGTAGCCCCGTCGGGTGCGTAGTGACGCGGGCGGGGGGGGGCTGCGGTCCGCTGTGCCCACCCGTTCCGCCCCGACGGAACGAATGCCCACAGCTCGTACGAGGGGGTTCACCCGAATCCCGCCGCAGCGGAAAGCAACCAGAAGCGCACCCGACCGGCGGTCAAAACGGCGCGCAACCCTACTCGGCGAACAACCCCCGCTCAGCGGCCCGTACATCGAAGTCCTCCAACCGCGCCTGCGCGTCCGGCAGGAAGTCGCACATGGCCTCCAGCAGCACCCGGCCCAGCAGCATCGGCGCGCACGCGGTGTCGAAGGCGAGGCCCGTGCCGACGGCCGCGGGCAGCAGCAGGTCGTCGGGGTGCGCGACCGGCGCGAAGGCGCTGTCCGCGACCGTCACCACCCGCAGCCCGGCCGCACGCGCGCACTCCAGCGCCGCGACCGTCTCCCGCGGATGCCGCGGCAGCGCGAAGCACATCAGCGCGCTCGCCCCGGCCCGTACGCACGCGTCGACCCGGTCCTCCAGCATCGAGCCGCCCTCGTCCAGCAGCCGCACGTCGGGATGCACCTTCGCCGCGAAGTACGCGAAGCCCCGCGCCTGCGAGGACGCGGCGCGCAGCCCCAGCACCGGCAGCGGCCTGGACCCGGCCAGCACCTCGGCGGCGCGCTCGACCGGCGCCGGATCGGCCAGCAGCGTCGCGAGGTGCTGCAGGTTGTCGATCTCGGCCTGCACCGCCTGCTGGTACGCGTTCCCCTCCACGTCGCCGTCGCCGGACCCCGTACCGGAGCCGCCCGGCGCCTCCTCGCGCAGATGCTTGCGCAGCCCGGGGTAGCCGTCGAAGCCGAGGGCGACGGCGAAGCGGGTGACGGAGGGCTGGCTCACCCCCGCGAGCTCGGCGAGTTCGACGCTGGAGAGGAACGGCGCGTCCTCGGCGCGCCGCACCATGCAGTGCGCGATGCGCCGCTGCGTCGGCGTCAGCCGGTGCCCCTCGAAGAGCTTCAGCAACCGCGCGCTGGCGCTGCTCATCCCCGCCTCATCTCCGTCCGTTCCCGTTGCGGTCAGCGGCCCCGTGACCGGGGTTCCCGCCCCGTACCGTAACCGCCGTTCCGCTCCCACCCCTTGACTCTTATTCACTCACACATGACTCTGCATGACCGTATGCACCCGCAGCAAGCGGACCGCGCGGAAGCGGCACGCGCGCAGGCGGGCCATGGGCAAGCGGAACGGAAGGCAGGCACGTCATGGGCGGACCACCCGAGAAATCACCAGCCGAAACCCCCGCCCTCGTCGAACGGCACTCGATCGACGTCGTGCCGGACAGCGAGCGGCACGGGCGCGCCTTCAGCCAGTTCACCCTGTGGCTCGGCGCGAACCTCCAGATCACCGCCGTGGTCACCGGCGCGCTCGCCGTCGTCTTCGGCTCGAACGTCCTGTGGGCCGTCGCCGGACTCGCGCTCGGCAACCTGCTCGGCGGCACCGTCATGGCCCTGCACTCGGCGCAGGGCCCGCGCCTCGGGCTGCCGCAGATGATCTCCTCGCGGGCCCAGTTCGGGGTGCGCGGCGCCATCGTGCCGCTGCTGTTGGTGATCGTGATGTACGTGGGCTTCTTCGCCAGCGGAACGGTGCTGGCGGGGCAGGCCACCGGCGAACTCACCCACCTCGGCGACACCGGCGGCATCGTGCTGTTCGGCGCGATCACCGCCGTCACGGCCGCCGTCGGCTACCGGCTCATCCACGCGATCGGCCGGATCGCCTCGGTGGTCTGCGCGCTGGCCTTCGTCTACCTCGGCTTCCGGCTGCTGGAGCGCGCCGACCTGGGCGCCCTGCTCTCCGACCGCTCCTTCGACTTCCCGCTCTTCCTGCTGGCGATATCGCTGTCGGCCTCCTGGCAGCTCGCCTTCGGCCCGTACGTCGCCGACTACTCGCGCTATCTGCCCCGCTCCACCTCGGCGCGGGCCACCTTCTGGTGGACGCTCGGCGGCAGCGCGCTGGGCTCGCAGTGGTCGATGACCTTCGGCGCGCTGGCCGCTGCCGCCGCGGGCGACGCCTTCGTGGGGCACGAGGTCGGGTACGTGGTCGGGCTCGGCGGTACGGGTCTTGCCGCGGCGGTCCTCTACTTCGTGATCGCGCTCGGCAAGCTCACCATCAACGTGCTGAACACCTACGGCGGCTTCATGTCGCTGGTCACCAGCGTGAGCGGCTTCCGCGGCCAGAAGGAGATCTCGCCCAGGACCCGCGCCGTCTACATCGGCGGGATCATGGTCGCGGGCACCGCGGTGGCGCTGCTGGGCAAGGACACCTTCCTCGCCTCGTTCAAGGACTTCCTGCTGTTCCTGCTGACCTTCTTCACGCCCTGGTCGGCGATCAACCTGGTGGACTACTACCTGATCGCCAAGGAGCGGTACGACCTGCCGGCGCTCAGCGACCCGTCGGGCCGCTACGGCGCCTGGAGGTGGCGGGCGCTCACGGTGTACTTCGTCGGCCTGCTCGCCCAACTCCCCTTCCTGGCCACGCACTTCTACACGGGACCGCTGGTCGCACCGCTGGGCGGAGCGGACATCTCGTGGCTGGTGGGCCTCGCCGTACCGGCCCTGCTGTACTGGCTGCTGGCCCGCAAGGACACCGGGCACATCGAGGACCTCCCCGTGGGGAACGGTCCGGTCGAACAGAACCCGGAGGGGTCGCCGGGCGCGGAAGTCCGGGAGAAATCGGGGGATAGCCCCACTGTGGCGGGTGCGGAACGGCCTTAGCGTTCTCGCATGGAAGCACGCGACCCTGAGCTGAAGCGCGATCTCGACGCGTCCCTGCAGACGCGCAAGGAACTCGGCCCTGAATACGAGCGGGAGCTCGTCGACTCCTTCCTCGGCAAGGTCGAGGAGCGCGTCGACGGCATCGTCGACAAGCGGGTGCGGCGCCAGCTCGCCGAGCAGCAGATGGTGGTGGCGCGCGGCGGCGCCCACCCCGCGCCGCGCCCCCGCGGGTATGCGGAGGGGCTGGGCGCCCGGCTGGGCATGGCCATCGCCTCACTGGTGCTCGCGATACCGCTCTCCGCGATAGCCGTGGTCAACGCGGGCCTGCCGGGCCTGCTGATCTGCTGGGCGGGCATCGTGGGCGTCAACGCGGCGGCGGGAGGCCGCAGTTGGTTCGGGCTGCTGGGAGGCAAGCACGAGGGGGAGGGCCGGGGGAAGGAGTAGCGGGCGGGGACCGCCGCACCCCGGTGCGAGACCAGGGGCGGGACGACGGCGGTCCCCGCCGGGACGCCCGCCCGTCAGGCCGGGCGGCGTCCGGGGCGTCGAGTGGAGGTCCGGGAGCCGCTCCGGAGGTCCGTGACGCCGACACCCTCCACTGTGCAGGGCGGGTGTTAACCGGGCTTTTCCGTGCCGTGACACTTCGGAACCCCCGGGGCCACAAGCGGGGTCGGCCCCGGACCCGGTCCCCGTCCCGTCGGCCCCCGAGCCCCCTCGCCCCCCTCAGAGCACTCCGGTTCCGTACCCTCCGTACCCGCTCAGCGCGCCTCGCGTGCCAGGTAGGCGAGCAGGTCCTGCCGGCTCACCACGCCGACCGGCTTGCCCTCGGCGAGGACGACGGCCGCGTCGGCGCCCTCCAGCACCGGCATCAGGTCGGCGACGGCCTCGCCGGAGCCGACGTGCGGCAGCGGGTCGCTCATGTGCTTCTCCAGCGGGTCGGCCAGCGAGGCGCGCTGCGCGAACAGCGCGTCCAGCAGCTCCCGTTCGACCACCGAGCCGACGACCTCGGCCGCCATGACGTCCGGGTGCCCGGCGCCCGGCTTCACGACCGGCATCTGGGAGACGCCGTATTCGCGCAGCACCTCGATGGCCTCGCCGACCGTCTCCTCGGGGTGCATGTGCACCAGCGAGGGGATGGGGCCCTCCTTGTAGCGCAGGACGTCGCCGACCCGCACCATCGCCGGCTCGCCCTCGTCCAGGAAGCCGTAGTCGTTCATCCAGTCGTCGTTGAAGATCTTGCTGAGGTAGCCGCGGCCGCTGTCGGGCAGCAGCACCACGACCACGTCGTCCGGGCCGAGCCGCTTCGCGACCTCCAGAGCGCCCACGACCGCCATCCCGCAGGAGCCGCCGACCAGCAGCCCCTCCTCCTTGGCCAGTCGCCGGGTCATCTGGAAGGAGTCCTTGTCCGAGACCCCGACGATCTCGTCGGCCACGGTCCTGTCGTAGGCGTCCGGCCAGAAGTCCTCGCCGACGCCCTCGACCAGGTAGGGGCGGCCCGAGCCGCCCGAGTAGACCGAGCCCTCCGGGTCGGCGCCGATGACCTGCACCTTCCCGTCGCTGACGTCCTTCAGATAGCGGCCCGTGCCGGAGATCGTCCCGCCGGTGCCGACGCCCGCGACGAAGTGCGTGATCCGCCCCTCGGTCTGCTCCCACAGCTCGGGGCCCGTGGTCTCGTAGTGCGAGCGCGGATTGTCCGGGTTGCTGTACTGGTCGGGCTTCCAGGCGCCGGGCGTCTCGCGCACCATCCGGTCGGAGACGTTGTAGTAGGAGTCGGGGTGCGCGGGGTCCACCGCGGTCGGGCAGACCACCACCTCGGCACCGTAAGCGCGCAGCACGTTGATCTTGTCCGTTGACACCTTGTCGGGGCACACGAAGATGCAGCGGTAGCCCTTGCGCTGGGCGACGATCGCCAGGCCGACTCCCGTATTGCCCGAGGTCGGCTCGACGATGACGCCGCCGGGCTGCAGGGCCCCCGACTCCTCGGCCGCCTCGATCATCCGCAGCGCGATCCGGTCCTTCACCGAACCGCCGGGATTGAAGTACTCGACCTTCGCCAGGACGGTCGCCTGGACTCCTTCGGTCACACTGTTCAGCTTGAGCAGCGGGGTATTGCCGACAAGCTCGATCATGGACTCGTGATACTGCACCGTGGTCTCCGCGTATCCGTTGGGGGTTCCGCGTTCGCGTACCCGTACCGCCACCTTATTGGGCAACAGGCGCACTCCTCATACGCGTTGCAGGGCGGGCCGCACGGGGCAACACAGTCTTGAGGGGCGCGAACCGGCGCGTCGTAACGGCGCGCGGGGCGCCCGCTCCTTGTGTACGGAGTCCGGAACACCCACACCCGGGAGGCGGGAAACGCACCATGCCGATGTCGAAGGCGGCGACCGCGAGAGTCGCACGGCGGATCGCCACCGCTGCCGCGTACGGCGGCGGCGGACTCGGCCTGCTCGGCGGCGCCACGATCGGCCTGCTGCTCACCGAGGTCCAGCTCGCCAAGCGCAAGGTCGGCGGCTCCTCGCTCCAGCCGCCGCCGGCCGACGGCAGGTACGGCGCCGCCTTCGCCCGGCTGCACGCCGGCGCCCCCGTACGGCTCGCCCTGCTCGGCGACTCGACGGCGGCGGGACAGGGCGTGCACCGGCCGCGCCAGACGCCCGGCGCGCTGCTGGCCTCGGCGCTCGCCGCGGTCGCCGAACGGCCCGTCGAACTGCGGAACGTGGCGCTGCCCGGCGCGCAGTCCGACGACCTGGACCGCCAGGTCACGCTGCTGCTCGGGGAGCGGGCCGCCGACCGGGCGCCCGACGTGTGCATCATCATGGTCGGCGCCAACGACGTCACCCACCGCATGCCGCCGGCCCGCTCGGTGCGGCTGCTGTCCGACGCGGTGGCGCGGCTGCGCACCGCCGGCTGCGAGGTGATCGTGGGCACCTGCCCCGATCTCGGCACCATCGAGCCGGTCGGCCAGCCGCTGCGCTGGGTGGCCAGGCGGCTGAGCCGCCAGCTCGCCGCGGCGCAGACGATCGCGGCGGTCGAGGAGGGCGCGCGCACGGTGTCGCTGGGCGACCTGCTGGGGCCCGAGTTCGCCGCGAACCCGCGCGAGCTGTTCGGCCCCGACAACTACCACCCTTCGGCCGAGGGGTACGCGACCGCCGCCATGGCCCTGCTCCCCACCCTCTGCGCCGCGCTCGGCCTGTGGCCCACCGAGGACGAGCGGCCCGACGCCGCGCGCCGCGAGGGGATACTGCCGGTGGCCCGCGCCGCGGCGGAGGCGGCGGCCGAGGGCGGCACGGAGGTGGCAGGAGTACGGGGCCCCTGGGCCCTCCTGAAACACCGCCGCCGCAGGCGCCTGCCTCCTGCGGAGGACGTGACCGAGGAAACACCCAACTCCCCGGCCAGCGATTCCCGCTGAGGATGTGGGCAGTCGTTCCGCAGGGGCGAGGGGGGTACCTCCCTGCTCGGAGCGGAGCCGGAGAGCTTGGGGGAGGGTGGGCACACCCGGAACCGGAACCCGCCAGCGCAGCGCCCCCACCCACCCGAAGCACGCGCACACACCCACGCCCCGCGAACAAAGCAACCGCTTAGAAAAGAGGCCCGCGTCACACCACCCAGCCCGTGACCCGCGCAATACGTGCGGGTAGCTTCCCGCTACGTAGCCCGACGTGCCGCAACACACACGCGCGCACGGGGCGAAGCAACCAGCCGGTCCGTCCACGAGGAGCCGTAATGCCCGAAGCAGTGATCGTCTCTGCCGCCCGCTCGCCCATCGGACGCGCCTTCAAGGGCTCCCTCAAGGACGTACGCCCCGACGACCTGACCGCGGAGATCGTCAAGGCCGCGCTCGCCAAGGTCCCGGAGCTGGACCCGGCCCAGATCGACGACCTGATGCTCGGCTGCGGCCTCCCCGGCGGGGAGCAGGGCCACAACCTGGGCCGCGTCGTCGCCGTGCAGATGGGCATGGACCACCTGCCGGGCTGCACCATCACCCGGTACTGCTCCTCCTCGCTGCAGACGACCCGCATGGCGATGCACGCGATCAAGGCGGGCGAGGGCGACGTGTTCATCTCCGCCGGCGTGGAGACCGTCTCCCGCTCGGTGAACGGTTCGTCGGACGGCATGCCCGGCACCCACAACCCGCTGTTCGCCGACGCCGAGGCCCGTACGGCGGCCCGCGCGGAGAAGGGCGGCGAGGGCTGGACCGACCCGCGTGAGGAGGGGAAGGTCCCGGACGTCTACATGGCGATGGGTCAGACCGCCGAGAACCTGGCACGCCACAAGGGCGTGACCCGCCGCGAGATGGACGAGTTCGGCGTGCGCTCGCAGAACCTCGCCGAGAAGGCCATCGCGGACGGCTTCTGGGAGCGCGAGATCACCCCGGTCACCACCCCCGACGGCACCGTGGTCAGCAAGGACGACGGCCCCCGCGCGGGCGTGAGCCTGGAGGCCGTCGAGGGCCTCAAGCCGGTGTTCCGCCCGGACGGCCTGGTCAACGCGGGCAACTGCTGTCCGCTCAACGACGGCGCCGCCGCGCTCGTGGTCATGTCCGACACCAAGGCGCGCGAGCTGGGCCTGACCCCGCTGGCCCGGGTCGTCTCCACCGGGGTCTCGGGACTGTCCCCCGAGATCATGGGGTACGGCCCCGTGGAGGCCAGCAAGCAGGCGCTGGCCCGCGCCGGCATGACCATCGGCGACATCGACCTGGCGGAGATCAACGAGGCGTTCGCCGCGCAGGTCATCCCCTCCTACCAGGACCTGGGCATCGACCTGGACAAGCTGAACGTGAACGGCGGCGCCATCGCCGTCGGCCACCCCTTCGGCATGACCGGCGCGCGCATCACCACCACGCTGATCAACTCCCTCCAGTGGCACGACAAGCAGTTCGGCCTGGAGACCATGTGCGTGGGCGGCGGCCAGGGCATGGCGATGGTGCTGGAGCGCCTGAGCTGACCCCTCGAGGGCGGAAGACGAACGGTTTGCGGCGGGCCGCGCAAGGGCCCGCCGCCACCCCGTGACGGAATTGTTGTCCAGCTCACTCCGTACTCCGCAAAAGCGAGATCAAATAGCCCCCGAGATGTGATTTACCTCCTTGGGGCCCCGGATTACCGCTGGTCACAGCCGTGCGCCCCGCGGCCCGGGTTCATTTCGCCTGTCCCTTTCGCCGGTTTCTGCTCTACGGTCAAAAGGACCTTCCCAGCAAAGCTGCGGTAGGAATTCGGGGGAACGATTCGGAACCGGGAGAACGACAGTGAGCGCCATATCCCTCATCCTGCTCGTGGCCGCGGTCTGTGCCGTGGCCCTCGGCGCCGCGGCCCTGCACACCGTCCGCGGCCTGCGCGGTGAGCTGACCGCGCTGCGCGCCGAGCTGGCGGGCGGCAGCACGGTCCCCGCGGCACGTTCCGCCGCCTCCGCCGCGTACGCCTCCACCGCGTACGCCGCCGACGCGGAGCACGCGCCGGTCATGGAGCACGCGCGGCACGCCGCGGGCCGGGAAGAGGGCGGCGCCGTCGCGGTCTCGACGGGCCGTACCGACGCCGAGGAGATCCGCGCCGCGGTCGCCGACGCGCTCGCCGAGGAGCGGGAGCGCGAGCTGGCCGAGGCCCGGGCCTTCTGGGCCGAGCAGGAGGCGCGCGACGCGGAGCAGGAGGCGGGCCCGATGCTCGCCGGCGAGAGCACCGCGTACGAGTACGACGCCGAGGCCGAAGGACCCGTCGACCCGGTCGGTCCCGCGGGCCTCGAAGCGGCGCTGCTGGACGCCCTGCTGGAGGGCCGCCTGGAGGACAGCACGCTGGACTCGCTCGGCAGGCTGCCCGGCGAGGGCAGCGCGTTCATCCCGCGCCAGCCGGGCCGCGACGACGTGGAGCCCGGCTTCCCCGAGCCCGGCTTCGACCAGGGCCCCGAGGTCGTGGAGCCCGCCGACCGCCCGGACTCCGGCGGCCGCCCCGACGCCGGCCACGAGCCCGCCGAGGAGTCGCCCGAGCTGGCGGCCGCGCGCCGCCGCCACCCCTCGCAGCCCGACTACACGCTCAACGGCGACCCGGTCGTGCCCGCGCCCGCCGGCCCCGCCACCGCCCGTACGACCGACGGCGAACGCACCCTGGGGCGGCTCACCGAGCTCGCCGAGGAGGGCACCCCGCTCGCCGACGTACGGCCCGGACCGCTGGGCACGCTGGACGTGTACGTCTTCGAGGACGGCACCACCGTGTGCCTCTCCCCCGGCCACCGGGAGACCGCCGAGGCGCTGACCGAGGCGCTGCGGCGCGGTGAGAACCCGGTGCTGATGGGCGGTTCCGCCCTCTCCGGCGGCTACGCGCTGACCTTCGCCTACGGCACGGGCGAGACGGCCTATCTGCTGGCCGACCGCGTCATCGCCTCGCTCTGAGCGTCACCGCGGCCCCTCGGGCCGGCCCGGCCCCTCGCTAGGAGAGCGGCGACTCGCGCACGAGGCGCAGCGCCCCGTCGAGTTCGCCGCGCGCGGCGTCCTCGTCAACCCCGTGCAGCGCGGCCGCCAGATCGTGTCCCGCCACCGCGAGTTGGTCGCCCACGGCGAACTCGCCGGCGTCGGGAATCAGCCGCTTCCGATCCTCATCGGGAAACTCCAGCCGCTGTGCGCGCAGGGCCAACTCCTGTGCCAGCGCGAGCCCTTCAGCAGCGGCTCCGCGCCGCAGCGCGCTCTGCGGGAGTGCCCGCAGACGGTCCGCGAGGCGCTCCACGGCGTCGGTCAGAGGTGTCGTGTCGGGCACCCCGCAACCCTACGCGCCGCCTTCCGACTGTTGCCAACGCCCCAACGCTCAGGCACGGTGACGTGAAGGACTCCAAAAGGACGCGTCCGGAGGCGCCGATGTCCCAAGTCTTCTCCGCGGAGACCCACCGGAACCTGCTCTCCCGAATCCCCCACTGCACCGGTCGTGAAGTGTCCGACTGGATTCGTACGGTCGACGAGGGCCCCGCACTCGTCCGCTTCGAGGAAAAGGTCAGCTGGCTGCGGGGCGAGCACAATCTCGCGTACGGCCACGCCAAGGCGATCGTCCACGAATACGACCTCAGGCGCGCCGCGCGCAATCTCTAGCTGTCGGCACCGACGGCACGTCCGCACAGCGCTGCTTCTCCTCAGCGCACCACTCCTCGATACAGCACTCCTCGATACAGCCGAAGGGCCCGTACGACGGTCATCCGTCGCACGGGCCCTTATCGCATGCCGCGTGGCGTGGCGCCGCACCGCGCGTCCAACGCGGTGCGGGCGCTCGCTAGTTGTCGTTCAGGATGGCGATCAGCCGCAGGAACTCCAGGTAGATCCAGACCAGGGTCAGGGTCAGGCCGAAGGCGGCCAGCCAGGACTCCTCGCGCGGCGCGCCGTACGCGATGCCGTCCTCGACCTGCTTGAAGTCCAGCGCCAGGAAGCAGGCGCCGAGCAGCACACCGGCGATGCCGAGCACGATGCCCAGCGTGCCGCTGCGGAAGCCGAGGCCGTCAGCGCCGCCGATGCCGAGCACGGCGCAGAGCAGGTTGATGCCCATCAGCAGGATGAAGCCGATGGCGGCTGCCATCACGAACCGGTAGAACCGCTGGGTGACGCGGATGATCCGGGTCTTGTAGAGCACCAGCACCGCGGCGAACACGCACATGGTGCCGATCACGGCCTGCATGGCGGCGCCGTTGGCCCACTGCTGGTCCACGAAGCGGCTGAACGCCCCGAGGAAGACGCCCTCGAACGCGGCATACGCCAGGATCAGCGCGGGCGCGGCCTTGCGCTTGAAGGACTGGACGAAGCCCAGCACCATCGCGACCAGCGCGGCGCCGACGGCGATGCCCAGCGGGACCTGCGCGATCCACGAGGCGATCGCCATGACGACGACCAGGCCGACGGTGATCCCGGTGCGGGTCACCACGTCGTCGATGGTCATCACGGCGCCGCGCGGCGGGGCGGGCGCCTGATAGGTCTGGCCCGCAGCCTGCGGTGCCTGGGCGTACGGATTGGCGCCGGCGGGGCCGGCGTCGGGGGCTGCGTGGGCGTTCGCCGCGTACGGGTTCCCGGCCTGCGCCGTCTGGCCGGTGTTGAAGCCGGCATAGCCGGTGTCGCGGCTGAACCCCCGTCGCGAGAAGACCGGGTTGCTGCTCCTCATCTCACTCCTCCATGGCCGCACGGCACGGCCTTGCCTCCAGGGTAATGGCTAAGCAAAACCCGCACGCTAGTGCCGACGGAAGAACGAAGGGAAGGGCCCTTCTTGTTCCGGGCCCGTCCCCGTTGTTCCCCGTGCCCCGGCTCCTTCGCCGTTCGCCCTCCTTCACCGTTGTTCGTACGGCATGCCCTCGTACGGGTGATTGGGGCGCGCGGAGAGCCGTGTTCCCTATGTACTGCTGGCTTCTGCACACCTTCGTGAAGGGAGCCCTCCCGTGCGCTCGTCGACCCGCACCGCCCTGACCGCCGCCGCCCTGGTGGCCGGCGGGCTGCTGCTCTCCCCGGCGGCGGCCGGCACCGCCTCCGCCGCCCCGGCCTCGGCGGCGGCGCCCGCCGCGCAGGCCGCGCCCATTCCGCTGGGCGGCGCGGGCCCCGACCGGATCGCGCCCGGCGAGCCCTCGCCCGAGGCCGGGCACCAGGCCAAGCCCGACCCCGCGCGCTACGTGGGCAAGTCCTGCCCCGAGGCCAAGACCCAGGCGGAGTCGGACGGGTACAAGAACGTCCGCGTGGTGAAGCCCGGCCAGGTGCTCACCCAGGAGTACATGCCGGACCGGCTCACCCTGCACTGCTCGGCCGGCGGCACGGTCGAGAAGGCCGCCAAGGGCTGAGCGCTCCCCCGCGGCGAGCGCGGGCCGGGCCGGGACCCCGCCCGGCCCGCGCCCTCCCGCACACCGCGCACGGCCCGGCCCCGCGCCCTCACTCCTGCGGCCTGACCAGCGGCTTCACGGTGTCCGGGTCCTCGGAGGCCACGGTCATCGCGCGGGCCGCCCCGCCCAGCCCGAAGCGGTGCGAGACGAGGCGCGCGAGATCCACTTCGCCGGACGCCGCGAGGGCGATGGCCGTCGGCCAGGTGTTGGCGTAGCGGAAGGTCCCGGTCAGCTCGATCTCCCGGGTCTGCACATGGCCCACCGGCACGGGCAGCGACTCCCCGCCCATCCCCACGAGCACCACGCGCCCCGCCCGGCCCACGGCGCGGATCCCCTGGTCGACGGCGGAGGGCGCCCCTGAGCACTCCAGCAGCACGTCGGGCTCGTAGCCCAGGTCGCCCAGGGGCCGTTCCCGTACGTCGGCGACGGCGGTCGCGCCCAGCTCGCGGGCCAGGTCGAGGCGCTGCGGCGCCACATCGGTGACCACCACCTCGCTCGCGCCGAAGGCCCGCGCCGCCTGGAGGGCGACCAGGCCGATCGGTCCCGCGCCGGTGACCAGCACCCGCGCGCCGGGCGCGATCCGCGCCTTGCGGCAGGCCCACACGCCGACCGAGAGCGGTTCGAGCAGCGCGGCGTCCTCGGTGCTCAGCGCCTCGGGCACCGGGTGCGCGAAGTCGGCGTCCACGGCGACGTACCCGCACAGCGCGCCGTCCACCGGCGGGGTCGCGTAGAAGGAGACGTCGGGGCAGAGGTTGTAGCGGCCCGCGCGGCACTGGGCGCAGCGGCCGCAGGGGTGGCCCGGCTCGACGGAGACCCGCTGGCCCTCGTGCCGCTCGCGCACCCCCTCGCCGAGCGCGACGACCGTGCCGCCCGGCTCGTGGCCCAGCACCATCGGGGCGCGCACCACGAACTCGCCGAGCGCGCCGTGCTCGTAGTAGTGCACGTCGGAGCCGCAGATCCCGACGGCCTCGACCCGCACCAGCACCTGTCCGGGGCCCGGGCGCGGGACCGGGCGCTCCTCGACCGCCAGGTCGCCCGGCGCGCGGAGCACCGCGGCCCCCATGGTGTCCGGCACGTGCGAGGGGAGTGCTCGTGAAGGCTGCGCGCTGCTCATGTCCGGTCCCACTCCCGTTCCGCTCCCCGTGTCACCCGGCCGGTGAATCCGTACCGACGAATCCGTGCCGGTGAATCCGTACCGGTGAATCCGTACCGGTGACCATCCGTACCCGGGCCGTGGCCGTCCGGCAAGGGAGCCTGGCGACCCGGTCACGAGCGGTCACGGGAGCGGGGTCGGCGGGCGTCCGCGCTCGCGGATCCGGGCGCGTAAGGGCAGGTCAGTCCGCGCGTACGGAGATCAGTCCAGGCGTACGGAGTCCAGCCGCGGCACCTCGGCGACGCTGTCCAGTACGTGGGTGTGCGGGTTGCGCTCCATGGCCTCGCGGCCGAGTTCGCCGGTGAGGACGCCGACGACCTCGCCGGCGCCCGCGTTGGTCCCGGCCTCCAGGTCGACGGCGGTGTCCCCGGCGGCGAGCACCCGGCGCACGTCGAGCACGCCGGTCTTCTCCATGGCGCGGTGGATCATGTAGGGCGCGGGCCGGCCGCGCGGCACCTCGTCGGAGGTGACCACGGCGTCCAGGTTCCCGCCGTCCCCGGCCGACCAGCCCAGCGAGTCCAGCAGCGGCGCGGCAACGTCCTCGCTGAACCCGGTGGTCAGCGCCACCTTCACGCCGCGGGAGCGGAGTTCGGCGAGCGCCTTCTCGGCGCCGGCCAGCGGGACCGGCGGGGTGTCGCGGTAGGACTGCCGCAGGATCCCGCGGAACGCCTCGTACGCCTCCTCCACCAGCTCCGGCGTGGACGTGCCGCCGCCCAGGCCGATCAGCGCGTCGATCGCCTCGCGCTTGTCGGTGCCCATCCAGGTCTGCAGGTCGCCCGGGTCGACGGTGGCGCCGGTGCGCTCGACGGCCTGCCGCAGCGCGGCGTACACCGCGCCGTGCTCGTCGATGGTGGTGCCGGCCATGTCGAAGACGGCGAGCTCGATGGCGGTCGTACGGGGTGCGGTCGTACGGGGTGCGGTCGTACGGGGATCAGTCATGGGGCTGCTCCTCATCGGTGCGGTACCGCCCGACCACGGTCCGGCCCGCGACGGTGTTCTCTACGGTGAAGTTGGCCATGCTCGGCAGATAGCGGTCATCGGCGCTCTCCAGCGGCTCGTCGCGCGCGGAGAAGGTGGTGCGCCGCACCCGCAGCAGCGGATGCCCCTCGCCCACGCCCAGCAGCTCGGCGTCCTGGGCGTCGGCGCCGACCGCGTCGATGGTGTGCCGCGCGTGGTGCAGGTCCACGTCCAGGTCGCACAGCGACTGGTAGATCGACCCGGCGTCCGGGTCGAAGTCGAAGAGGTGGCGCCCCACTTCGTGCACGAAGGAGGAGCGCTCGACCATCGCCGGCACCCCGTCCAGCAGCCGCAGCCGGACGATCTCCACCACCGGGTCGCCCTCCTCCAGGCCGAGCCGCGCCGCGGTGGCGGCCGGGGCCCTGCGCCAGGCGGTCTCCACGGTGAGCTGCCCCGGCTCCCTGCCGATGGACCGCGCCCACTCGGTGAAGGAGATCAGCGAGGCGAAGGGCTGGGACGGCGTGGTCCTGCGGGCCACCGGCGGTCTGCCGCGGCCGCCCACGAGGTTGCCCTCGCGGCGCAGGATGGCGAGCGCCTGGCGCACCGGTCCTCGCGAGGTGCCGAACTCGCGGCACAGCCGCGCCTCGCTGGGCACCGGCTCGCCCTCGGGCCACTCGCCCGCCTCGATGCGGCGCAGGAACTCGGCGCCGAGCTGCTGGTGGAGGGGCAGTCCGCGGTCCTCGGGGTTCGCGTCGTCCGCCTGCCTTCTTGTCTGCACAACTCGACTATGGCACCCCGGCACCCGCGCCACCAAGCCGTACGGGATGACCCCTCGGGAAACGCTCAGCGAAGGGAAAACGGCCACACGAGGGCGTCGGTGAACGAACGGAAAACTTGTATAGACAGCCATTGCCGCACCGGCGCCCGATCGCGCATGCTGCTCCCATGAGCAGCACAGCCACAGCGACCGGTCAGGGCACGCAGGCAGCGGAGGGACGGGGCGGCTCCGCGCACGGACGCAGCGATCTGGTGATCGTCGGCGCCGGGATCGTGGGCCTCTCGCACGCGTACGAGGCCGTGCGGCGCGGCATGTCGGTGACCGTCGTGGAGCGCGATCACGAGCCGGTCGGCGCCTCGGTACGCAACTTCGGCCATTGCTGTATCACCGCGCAGCACGGCGAACTCCTCGGTCTGGCGCGCCGTTCCAGGGAGGGCTGGCTGCGCGCCGCGGAGAGCTCAGGGCTGTGGGCCGAGGAGGCGGGCGCGTACGTGGTGGCGCGCACCGCGACCGAGATGGCCGTGCTGGAGGAGCTGGCGGCCGAACGCGGCGCCGACGCCGTGCAGTTGCGCTCGGCCGCGCGCACCGCCGAAGTGCTGGGCCGCGAGGACGGCGGCGCGGGCCTGGTCGGCGGCGCGTTCCTGCGGGACGACCTGCGGGTGGACCCGCGCGAGGCGGCCGGGCGCCTGGCGGAGTGGCTGTCGCGGCAGCCCAACGCGCGCGTCCTGTGGGGCACTTCGGTGAACGGCGTCGAGAGCGGCACCGTGCACACGCCGCGCGGCCCGGTGCACGGGGAGCAGATCCTGGTCTGCGTCGGGCACGACCTGGACCGGCTGTTCCCCGAAGCCGCCGAGGAGCACGGGGTGCTGCGCTGCCGCCTCAGCATGGCGCGGGTGCGGGCGCCCGAGGGGCTGCGCACGAACGCGGCGGTGCTCAGCAACACCTCGATGCTGCGCTACGACGGCTTCACGGCCCAGCCCTCCGCCGCCCGGCTGCGCGAGGAGACCGGCGCGCACAGCCCCGGCCTCGTGGAGATCGGCGCGAACGTGATGTGCACCCGCCTCCCCGACGGCACCCTCCTCACCGGCGACTCGCACCACTACGGGAGGACGGCGCCGCCGTTCCTGGACGAGCGGGTGAGCGAGCGGCTGCTCGACGCGCTCGCCGAGATGCTGGGCGTGCGCGGCTTCGAGGTGCTGGAGCGCTGGCAGGGCGTGTACGCGAGCAGCGCTCAGGGACCGCTGCTGGTACGGGACTTCGCGCCCGGTGTGCGCGCGCTCTCGGTCACGTCCGGGATCGGGATGACGCTCTCGTTCGGGCTGGCGGCGGCGAGCCTGGAGGGGGTGCTGGGCGCGACGGCCTGAGACGGCTCGTGCGTACGGGGGTCCGGCCGAGCCTCGTACGCGCCGGCAGGCCCTCTCAGCCGGGCCGTTCCCGGATCATGAAGGCCGCGCGCTTCCCGGGCAGGGTCAGGTCCCGCAGCCTGCGGAAACCGGCCCGCTCGAAGGCCCGCACCGAGCGCACGTCGCGCACGTCCGGCTCGGCCACCACCCGCGAGGCGTACGGCTCGACCGAGAGCTGCCAGGAGGAGACGGCCCGCAGGAGCTGGGCGCCCAGGCCGCGGCCGCGCGCAGCGGCGGGCCCGAGCAGCAGCCGTATCCCCGCATCCCGCGCCCTGGCCGCGTAATGGCTGGCCAGCGGGTCGAGGTCGGCGCGGTACAGCTCCCAGTAGCTGACCGGTTCGCCGTCCAGGCAGCCGAGGTAGGGCGTGGAGTGCGCGCTCGCGACCTGCTGGTGCAGATACGCCTCGACCTGCTCGGCGGGCCGCGCCAGTCCGCAGAAGGCCGCCACCTCCGGGTCGTTGGTCCAGGAGTGCACCCGCAGCACGTCGGCCGAGGGGTCGACGGAGCGGAGCGAGAAGGCGGCACCGCCCGCCAGCTCGGCCACCGCGACCGCGCCGCCACCGCCGGGCCTGCTCCGCGTACCGGCCCCGCGCTCCACCTGCGTCCTCATCGCACCTCTCCCCTCTCCTCTCCGCCGGCCACGGCGTTCGCCGGCACGTCGTCCACGGCGTCCGCCGCCCCCACGGTCTCCGCCTCCCGTACCGCCTCCGCCGCGTCCGCCACCTGCTGCAACAGCCCCTCCAGATCGCCCCGTTCGGCGTGCGGGTGCAGCAGGGTCGCCTTGAGCCACAGGCGGTCGCGGCCGTCCGCGTCCTCGGCCACGCCCCGCCCGAGCACCGCGCGCCCCTCGGCCAGCAGCCTGCGGCGCACCCCGGCGACCAGCGCGTCGCCCCGCTCCTCCGGCAGCGCGTCGGCGTCGGTGGGCCGGAACAGCACGGTGCTGATGCCGACTTCGCCGGGCCGCAGCCGCAGCGCGGGGTGTTCCCGTACGGCGCCGGCCAGCTCCCCCGCGGCGTCCACGCAGCGCTCCACCAGCTCGGCGAGGCCCGCGCGGCCCAGGGCGCGCAGCGTGACCGCGATCTTGAGCGCGTCGGCGCGTCGGGAGGTGCGCACGGAGCGGCCCAGCACGTCCGGCATCCCGGCGTCGGTGTCGTCCTCGGCGTCGAGGTAGTCGGCGCGCAGCGACAGGTGCTCCAACTGGCCCGCGTCGGCGACCGCCAGGAGTCCGGCCGCCACCGGCTGCCAGCCCAGCTTGTGCAGGTCGAGGGCGACGGAGACCGCGCCGTCGATCCCTTCGAGCCGCCCCGCGAGACGCCCGCTGAACAGCAGCGGACCGCCGTACGCCGCGTCCACGTGCAGCTCCGCGCCATGCGTCGCGGCGACCTGGCCCAGCTCCGGCAGCGGGTCGACCATCCCCTCGTCGGTGGTGCCGGCCGTGGCCACCACCAGCGCGGGAACCCTGCTCCCGCACTCCGCGAGCGTCCTGTCCAGCGCCGCGGGGATCATGCGCCCGCCCGCGCACTCGACGAGCAGCGGGGTGGGCAGGCCCAGCATCCACGCGGCGCGGTGCACGCTGTGGTGCGCGTTCGCGCCGCACACCACCTGCACCGTGCGCCGCCCGGCCGCGCGTGCGCGCTCCCTCGCCAACAGCAGCGCCACCAGGTTCGATTCGGTCCCGCCGCTGGTCACGAGGGCGTCCGCCTGGGGCAGCAGGGGATAGACCAGCGCCGCGACGGCGTCGGTGACCTCGCGCTCCACTACACCGGCCGCCGGCCCCCGGTCCCAGGAGTCCAGCGAGGGGTTGAGCGCCGACGCCGCCAGGTCGGCCGCCGCGGCCACGGCCAGCGGCGGGCAGTGCAGATGCGCGGCGCAGCGCGGGTCCGAGGGGTCGGCCGCACCGTGCGCAGCGGCCCGTACGAGGGTGCGCAGCGCGTAGTCGGCGCCGCTCCCCCGCTCGGGCAGCGCGGGCGAACACGCCGCGCGCACCCGCGACTCGACCGCCCCGTGACCGCCCGGGGGCAGCGGGCCGCCGCGCTCGGTGGCCCCGGCGGCGAGCGCGTCCAGCACCACGCCGGTGAGGTAGCGCAGGGCCTGGGCCCCTTCGATGCCGCCGGCCAGCGCCGTACCGAGATCCCGCCGCGTCATGCCGCCCCCTCCCCGGCACGCACCGCCGCGGCGATCCGCTCCAGCGCCGAGTCCGCCTCCCGCCCCGTGAGCACGAGCGGCGGCAGGAGCCGCAGCACCGCTCCCTCGCGGCCGGCGCTTTCGAGCATCAGCCCCTCCTCCAGACAGGCCGCCTGCAGCGCGGCGGCGTACGTGGGGTCGCGCGGCGGCGCCCCCTGCGCATCGGTCTCACCGCCCGGATCGACGATCTCCACCCCGATGAGCAGCCCCTCTCCCCGTACGTCGCCGAACCGCGGGAACCACGCCGCCAGTTCGCGCAGCCCCCGGCGCAGCCGCTCGCCCAGCTCCCCCGCGCGCTCGTCCAGCCGCTCCCCGGCGACGGTGCGCAGGGTGGCCCGGCCCGCGCTCATCGCAAGGGTGGTGCCGCGGAAGTCGCCGGTGTGCGCGCCGGGCCGCCACACGTCGAGTTCCGGCCGGTACGCGAGCACGGCCAGCGGCAGCCCGCCGCCGAGCGCACCGCCCGCGACCAGCACGTCAGGGGTGATCCCCGCGCGCTCGCACGCCCAGGTGCGCCCGGTGCGGCCCACACCGGTCAGCGCCTCGTCGACGATCAGCACGATGCCGCGCTCCTCGGTGATCCGCCGCACCTCGCGCAGCCACGCGCGGGGCGCCGCGATCACGCCGCCCTCCCCTTGAACGGCCTCCAGCAGCACGGCGGCAGGCGCGTCCACGCCGCTGCCGGGGTCGTCGAGCAGCCCCTCCAGCAGCCGGGCCGAGAGCTCCGCTCCTTCGGACCCGCGCCCGCCTGACCCCCGTCCCCTCCCCGTGCGGCCTCCCGCTCCGTCGCCCGCCCGGGTTCCCCCTCCGAACGGGCAGCGGTAGGCGTACGGGAAGGGGAGCCGCGTCACCTCGCCCCTCTCCGGGGCGGCGTCCCGGTGCGCCCCGGCGAACGCGACGACCCCGCGCCGCCCGGTCGCCTCCCGTGCGAGCCGCATCGCTGCCCGCACCGCGTCGCTGCGTCCCGGTCCGCAGAAGTGCAGCCGCGCCGCGTCCCGCAGCTCCCCCGGCAGCGCGCCCAGCAACTCCCCGCAGAACGCGTCCTTCTGCGGCGTGATCATGTCCAGCGCCTGCAACGGTGCGCCGGACGCGAGGTCCTCGCCGAGCGCTTCGAGCACGGCGGGGTGCCGGTGCCCGAGCGCGAGCGTCCCGGACCCGGATACGAAGTCGAGGTAGGACCGCCCGTCGGCCCCGGTCACCCAGCAGCCCTCCGCGCGCACCGGGGCCACGGGCAGGCTCCTCGCGCAGGTGCGCGCCGCGGATTCGCGCCGCGCCTGACGGCCGAGGAGCTGGTCGATCAGAGCCACGGAGGGCGTCGGCATGGCAGGGCCCTTCGGAGTACGCACGGGACACCGCCCACGGCGCCCCGCCCTCGTTCACGGCCCCTCAACTTAGGTTAGGCACACCTAAGTTTTCAACTCACCGTGACGAAGCCCCGCCCCCTGCGCGGCATTCACGCCAGAGGGTCACGGCGCCCCCGCGCAGCCACATATAGCCCCTGTACGAGGGTGAGAACAGCGGCGAGGACCAGGAACAGGGCGACCAGCGGCGCGGGATCACCGACCCCAGCGGTGGCGTCGAGGGCGCCGTCGGCCTTCTGCTCCGCCTCGAACACGAGGGAGCCGAAGAAGTGGGTGCCCCGCACACTGCTCGCACCGGAATCGAAGTCCTCGCCCGAGGTGAACATCAGCCACAGCAGCCCCACGACCGTGAACGCCGCCGTGATCAGCACCGCCCCCGCCGCGCCGCGTACCGCCCACCGTGTCTTGAACATTGCGCTTCCTTGCCTCATGAGCCCGACGCGCACCGCCGGGCCGCCCTCCCCACAGGAAACCGGGCCGCCCTCCCCGAAGGAAAACGGCCCCGACGCAGCGCGTCGAGGCCGTTTTCACTGGTCAGGTCCCATGGGGGATGTGCCCGGAGCCGGACTTGAACCGGCACGGCCGTGAAGGCCAACGAGGTTTAAGCTCGTCGTGTCTGCATTCCACCATCCGGGCACCGGCTCCATGGCCGCTCCGCGCGCCCCCGGCGCGCGCACGGCCCTACCCCTGGGCGCGAGGACGAGCCTATCCAGCGTCGCCGCCTCGAACTGCGGGGCCACAGCGCGATGTTGTCTTATTTTATGGGCAACTGAGGATGCGTCAGCAGGCCACTCCCTCCTCGGAGGCGCCACGCCCGGGTGTCCGTGGTGCGAAGAATGACGGAAAGTCGCCCTTCCACTGCCCTTCCACCGACCGGGCACGGCGCCGCAGGTGAGGGGCCATTTCGCGGTTACCAGGAGTTCGCCCGGCGATCCCCGTCTCAGGGTCGCCTCGGGGTCCGGCCTCAGGGTCGCGGTCATCCCCAGGTATGAGCGCCTCAACCCGGCGTACCTCCGGAGGCTGTGCCGGAAACCGGAGTGGGGGTTGATCCGATAAGCGCCGTTGCCCGGGAGTATGGGAGTGGCAGAAAGAACCCGTACCGACAGGAGCACCCTCCAGTGACCACCACCCTCCAGAGCGGCGCGACCGCCGAATCGGCCCGACGGGGCGTCGCCGCGGCACGCGCCACGGATCTCTCCAAGGTCTACGGACAGGGCGAGACCCAGGTGGTCGCCCTGGACAAGGTCTCCGTCGAGTTCCGGCAGGCCCAGTTCACCGCGATCATGGGCCCGTCGGGCTCCGGCAAGTCCACGCTGATGCACTGCATGGCCGGCCTCGACAGCATCTCCAGCGGCAGCGCGGTGATCGGGGACACCGAGCTGACCGGGCTCAAGGACAAGAAGCTGACCCAGCTCCGGCGGGACCGCGTGGGCTTCATCTTCCAGGCGTTCAACCTGCTGCCCACGCTCAACGCGATAGAGAACATCACGCTCCCCATGGACATCGCGGGCCGCAAGCCCGACAAGGAGTGGGTGGACCGGGTCATCGAGACCGTCGGTCTGGCCGGACGGCTCAAGCACCGCCCCAACCAGCTCTCGGGAGGCCAGCAGCAGCGCGTGGCCGTCGCCCGCGCGCTGGCCTCCAAGCCGGAGATCATCTTCGGCGACGAGCCGACCGGAAACCTGGACTCCCGCTCCGGCGCCGAGGTCCTGGGCTTCCTGCGGAATTCGGTGCGCGAGCTGGGCCAGACCGTGGTCATGGTGACCCACGACCCGGTGGCCGCCGCATACGCGGACCGCGTGATCTTCCTGGCCGACGGCCGGATCGTGGACAACCTCGTCGCGCCGACCGCCGACTCGGTGCTGGAGCGCATGAAGGGCTTCGACGCCAAGGGGCGCACCAGCTGAGCGCGCCGCACCCCGCGACGCCCGCACAGCACACGCCCCCGTCCGGCCCGCTCCCGCGCGGGAGAGCCGGCGGCCCGGTGACCGACCGCGCTCCGAGCCCCGCGCCGGACCCGCCCTTCACAGGAACTGACTGACCATGCTCCGTACCGCCTTGCGCAACGTCCTCGCGCACAAGGCCCGGCTGCTGATGACGATGCTCGCCGTCCTTCTCGGCGTGGCCTTCGTCGCCGGCACCCTGGTCTTCACCTCGACCATCTCCAACGCCCAGCAGAACGCCTCGGCCAAGGGCTACGACAACACCGACCTCGCGATCCGCACCACGGGCGGCTCCTCGCCGCAGGCCGGCCCCGGCGCCGGCGCCCCGGGCAAGCCCGAGGAGCGGCCCGCGCTGACCGAGCGGACCCTGGCGAAGCTCCGCGACCTGCCCGGCACCGCCTCGGCGACCGGCTCCGTGAAGGGCTTCGCGGCGCTCGCCGACAAGCACGGCAAGCTCGTCGGCGAGGGCTTCTCCTCCTCCGGCGCCAACTACACCGCCGACAGCGGCAAGCTGACCTCCGGCAGGGCGCCGGGCCACAAGGGCGAGATCGCCATCGACGCGAAGACCGCCGAGCGCACCGGGTACAAGGTCGGCGACACCGCCCGCCTCTCGGTCAACGGCCCGGTCAGCAAGGAGAAGATCACCGGCGTCTTCTCCACCGACGACGGCCAGGTCTCGGCCGGCGGCACGCTGGTGCTCTTCGACACCAAGACGGCCCAGCGGCTCTTCGCCATGCCGGGCGCGTACGACCAGATCACGCTGAAGGCCGCGCACGGCACCTCGCAGGCGCAGCTCAAGTCCGAGGCGCAGAAGGTGCTGCCCAGCGGCACCGAGGCCGTCACCGGCAAGAAGCTCGCCGACGAAGAGGCCAAGACGATCGAGCAGGGCATGAGCGGCATGCAGACCGCGCTGCTGGTCTTCGCCGGGATCGCGCTGTTCGTCGGCATCTTCATCATCGCCAACACCTTCACCATGCTGGTCGCGCAGCGCACCAAGGAGCTCGCGCTGCTGCGCGCGGTCGGCGCCAGCCGCCGGCAGGTGACCCGTTCGATCCGCTTCGAGGCGCTGGCCGTCGGCACGGTCGCCTCGGTCGCCGGACTCGCGGCGGGCGTCGGCATCGCCGCGGGCATGCGGGCCCTGATGGGCAGCTTCGGCACCCAGATGCCCGACGGACCGCTGGTGATCACCCCGGCCACGGTCGTGGGGTCGCTGCTGACCGGCATCGTGATCACGGTGCTGGCCGCCTGGCTGCCGGCCCGCCGCGCTGCCAAGGTCCCGCCGGTCGCGGCGATGGGCAGCATGCACGCGCCCGCCAGCACCAAGTCCCTGGTCGTGCGCAACACGATAGGCGCGCTGCTGTCCGCGGCCGGCGCGGCGCTGGTGCTGTACGCCTCCAAGCTGGACAGTCCCGACCAGGGCAAGCTCCCCATGGGGCTGGGCGGCGCGCTGCTGGTGATCGGCGTCTTCGTGCTCACCCCGCTGCTGTCCAGGCCGCTGATCGCGGCCGCCGCGCCGGTGCTCCGCGCCTTCGGCGTCTCCGGCAAGCTGGCCCGGCAGAACGCCGTGCGCAACCCGCGGCGCACAGCCGCCACCGCCTCGGCGCTGATGATCGGGCTGACCCTGATCACCGGCATGACCGTGATCGCGGGCAGCGTGCAGCAGGGCATCGACAAGATGGCCACCCAGGCGCTCAAGGCCGACTACACCGTGAGCATGGCCAACATGTCGCCCCTCTCCCCGGAGGTGGAGAAGAAGCTCGCGCAGGACGACCAGGTCACCGCGGTCAGCCCGCTGCGCAACGCCACCGCCAAGGTGGACGGCGCGCCCGAGACCCTCACCGGCGTCTCCGGCAAGGACATAGGAGAGCTCACCAACCTGGAGTTCACCCAGGGCGGCTGGCAGGGCCTGAGCGGCGACAAGGTCGTGGTGGACGACAGCACGGCCAAGGAGCACGGCTGGAAGGCCGGCTCGACGATCCCGGTCACCTATGAGGACGGCAAGAAGGGCTCACTGACCCTCACCGGGGTGTACGAGGGCAACGAGATGATCCGCGGGATCATGCTCGACACCGCGACCCTGACCCCGCACCTGTCGCAGCCCGTCGACATGCAGGTCATGGTCAAGACGAAGGACGGCGCGAGCGACACGGCGCAGACCGCGCTGGAGAAGACGCTGGGCAGCAACCCGGCGATCAAGGTCCAGGACAAGCAGGACATCTCCAACAGCGTCGCGCAGATCTTCACGCTGATGCTCAACATGCTGTACGGACTGCTCGCCATGGCCGTGATCGTGGCCGTGCTGGGCGTGGTCAACACCCTGGCCATGTCGGTCTTCGAGCGCTCCCAGGAGATCGGCATGCTGCGCGCGATCGGCCTGGACCGGCGCCGCATCAAGCGGATGGTGCGGCTGGAGTCCCTGGTGATCTCGCTGTTCGGCGGGGTGCTGGGGATCGGGCTCGGCGTGTTCTTCGGCTGGGCGGCCGGTGAGCTGATCGGCTCCTCGATGCCGACCTACGAGCTGGTGCTGCCCTGGGCCCGGATGGGCGTCTTCATCGCCCTCGCCGCGGTCGTCGGCGTCCTGGCCGCCCTGTGGCCGGCCCGCCGCGCGGCCCGGTTGAACATGCTCTCCGCCATCAAGTCGGAGTAGCCCGCACGGGCTTTCTGCCAAGAGGCCCGGTCACCCCGCCCGGGGTGACCGGGCCTCGGCGCTTTCCGGCGGGCTCGGGTTCGGGCCCGGCCCCTAGTTCCAGGTCCGCGCCCTGAGCGGCAGCCCCGAAGCCCCGCTCTCCGGCGTCTTCACCGCGAGGATCTGGTTGACCCCGATGCGGTTGCGCTCGAAGGCCAGGGCTGAGGCCGCCATGTAGAGCCGCCACACACGGGCCCGCCCCGGCGAGGTCAGCAGTGCCGCTCGAGAGAAGTCCGCCTCCAGGTTGGCGACCCACGCGCGCAGCGTGCGCGCGTAGTGCTCCCGGATGGACTCCAGGTCGCGGACCTCGAATCCGGCGTCCTCCAGGATCCCCGCGGTCCGCCCCACGGGGGCCAGCTCGCCGTCGGGGAAAACGTATCGGTCGATGAACTCGTCCACCGTGTACGAGGATTCGTCGGCCAGCGGGCGGCGCGCGATCTGGTGGTTCAGCAGCCGGCCGGCGGGCTTCAGCAGCGCGTACAGGTCGTCCGCGTACTCCCGGTAGCGCGCGGCGCCCACGTGCTCGGCCATGCCGATGGAGGAGATCGCGTCGTACGGGCCGTCCGGGATCTCCCGGTAGTCCTGCACCCGGATCTCCACCCGCTCGGTGAGACCCTCCTCGGCGATCCGCTTCCGCGCCCACGCGGCCTGCTCCTGCGAGAGCGTGACGCCCACGGCGCGCACCCCGTACTCGCGTGCCGCGTGCAGCACCATCCCGCCCCAGCCGCAGCCCACGTCCAGAAGCCGCTGGTCGGGCCGCAGATCCAGCTTGCGGCAGATCAGGTCGAGCTTGTCGCGCTGGGCCTCCTCCAGCGTGCCGCCCTCGTCCCAGTAGGCGCAGGAGTAGACCATGCTCGGGCCGAGGACGAGGGAGTAGAAGTCGTTGCCGACGTCGTAGTGGTGGCTGATCGCCTCACGGTCGCGGCGCAGCGTGTGCCGCAGCCCGTGCTGCTTGGGCGCCTCCTCGGCTGGCGGCTGCGGGGGCGGCAACGGGCCGGCGAGGGCGAGCAGTTCGCGTACGGCGGCGCGCATCCCGGGGTCGCGGGCCAGGGCCAGCGCACCGCGTACGCTGCCGTTCTCCGGCCGGTCCTCGCCCTTCTCCCAGATGAGCTCGGCGAGCACGTCCAGCGCCTCGTAGAGGTCGCCGTCCACGTCGATCTCGCCGGCCACCCACGCGCGGGCCAGGCCCAGTTCGCCCGGCCGCCACAGGAGTCTGCGCAACGCGCGCCGGCTGCGGATCACGAGCGTCGGCGCGCCCGGCGGACCCGCCTCGCTGCCGTCCCAGGCACGGATGCGGACCGGGAGCGGCGCCCCCAGAAACTTCCCGGCGAGAGCGGTCAGCCGCGATGCGGCATCGGCCATGGCGCGCACCTCCGTGAGGGTGTGTGTGGTGTTGTCGTCCTTACGTAAACACCAACCCCCACGGCACGCATGCCCGTTGTGGGGCAAAACGATGGTCAACTTCCGGACGTCCGTACGAGTGCCGTGACACGGCGAAGGGGCGTGAGCCCCACGGATGGCTCACGCCCCTTCGGCGCAGTCGGACGGGTCCGGCGTCGTCAGCCGGCCTTCGCCTTCTGTTCCTTCTTCTCCGCCTCGACGGCGGCACCGGCGCCCTCGGCGCCGGACTTCTTCGCGGAGGCCGCGGCCGTCACCGGCGCTGCCGCCTCGTAGAACTCCTGCTGCGGGTGCTCCATCGCGCCGAGCGAGACGACCTCGCGCTTGAGGAACATCCCCAGCGTCCAGTCGGCGAAGACCCGGATCTTGCGGTTCCAGGTGGGCACCGCCATGCCGTGGTACGCGCGGTGGAAGTACCAGGCGAGACGGCCCTTGAGCTTGATCTTCTTCTTGCCGAGGACGATCATCGCGACGCCCTTGTGCAGGCCGAGACCGGCCACGGCGCCCTTGTTGTGGTGCTTGTAGTCGTGCTGCGGGAAGCCGCGCATCCCGGAGATCACGTTGTCGCCGAGCACCTTCGCCTGACGCAGCGCGTGCTGGGCGTTGGGCGGGCAGAAGGCGACGTCCTTGTCCGAGGCCAGGTCAGGAACCTGCGCGTTGTCACCCGCGGCCCAGGCGTAGTCCAGGCCCTTGACCTGCATGGTCGCGTCGACGTCGACGTGCCCCTTCGGCCCGAGCGGGAGCCCGAAGCGGGACAGCACCGGGTTCGGCTTCACGCCGGCGGTCCACACGAGGGTGTTGGTGTCGACCTCGAGGCCGTTCTTGAGCACCACGTGGCCGTCCACGCAGGACTCCATCGAGGTCTCCAGGTAGACCTCGACGCCGCGGCCCTTGAGGTGCTCCAGGCCGTACTGGCCGAGCTTCGGGCCGACCTCGGGGAGGATGAACGGCGCCGCGTCCACGAGCACGAAGCGCATGTCCTCGCGCTTGATGTTCGGGTAGTACTTCGCGGCGTCGCGGGCCATGTCCTCGACCTCGCCGATGGTCTCCGCTCCAGCGAAGCCACCGCCGACGAACACGAAGGTCAGCGCCTTGCGGCGGATCTCCTCGTCGGTGGTCGAGTCGGCCTTGTCGAGCTGCTCCAGTACGTGGTTGCGCAGGCCGATGGCCTCCTCGACGCCCTTCATGCCGATGCCGTTCTCGGCGAGACCGGGGATCGGGAAGGTGCGGGAGACCGCGCCCATGGCCACGACCAAGTAGTCGAAGGGCAGCTCGTACGCCTCGCCGACGAGCGGCGTGATGCTGGCGACCTTGCTGTCCTGGTCGATGTTGGTGACCCGGCCGGTCAGGACCTCGGCCTTGGGCAGCACGCGGCGCAGCGGGACGACGACATGGCGCGGCGAGATGCTGCCCGCGGCGGTTTCGGGAAGGAAGGGCTGGTACGTCATGTACGAGCGCGGGTCGACGACGGTGACGGTCGCCTCGCCGTACCGCATCTTCTTGAGGATGCGCCGTGCTGCATACAGGCCGACGTACCCGCCACCTACGACGAGGATTCGGGGACGCTCCGTGGTGCTCATGGAATCGAGTATCCACCCCCTTCCGGGCACTACTTCGTGAGGGTCTTCACAAGCACAGGGGCCCCCTCTGCTACACTGCGCCGCCCCCGTGACCGAGCCCACAGCGCCGGAGGGGAACCAGTGGACCTCACGAACCGTTGAAGGCCCCTGTGAGCTGCACTTATCGACGCCGTGTCGGCTAAACCAGTCGCCCCGTACGGCAGTTGCCGCCCCGTCGCGCCGTACACACTGCGGTCACGGTGGACCGCACAGCGGGTCCTTATCCGGGTCTTACGGTAAAAAGACGGGCCCAACAGACCCCTTTTCCATGTGAAGAAATTCACGAAGAGATTCGCGGAGGCCGCGCGGCGGGCCCCCGGAAGCGCCGGGCATGTCTACCAAGAGAGTCCACGGCCGCTCAAGTGAGTTCTATCGACGGCCCCAACGGCCGCCCCCGGAACGGGAGTCGGGGCCTTCGCGGTCACGTTCCCCCGCCGGCCCGTGAGCCCGCCTCGCGCGCGGCCGCGGCGATGTTCTGGAGCGCGGTCAGATGCGCGTCGAGTACGTCGTGCCCCTCGTCGGTGAGGGAGAGCCAGGTGCGGTGACGGCGGCCCACGGCGCCCTTGCGTACGTCGAGGTAGCCGGCGCTCTCCAGCGCGGAGGCCGTCTTGCTGAGCACCGAGTCGGAGACCCGGCAGTGCTCGCGCACCGTACGGAACTCGGCCTCCTCACAGGCCGAGAGGAACGCGGCGACGGCGAGGCGGGTGGGGTGGTGGAGTACGGGGTCGAGCTCGGGCCCCTCGGTTCCCGGCGGCCCTGTGTGCTCGGGGCTCACGCGGCGCCCCGCAGTTCCCGGCGGATGGTGGCGTTGCGCCGGGCGAAGTAGGCCCAGGCGGCCAGCCCGAGCGCCGTACCGGTCACGGCGAGGGAGGCCGACGTGCCGAGTCCGGCGAGCCAGCACACCGCATACACGGCGGCGAAGACCGCGGCGGTGACGCCGAAGACGGCCCACTGCCTCGCGGGGGTCGGCCTCGCCACCACGCCGGTGCGGCGCCGGGCCGCCCGGCCGAGACCGAGCGCGAGCAGTATCACGAGCGGGCCCGTGACCGGCCACAGGAGGCCGATGCCGGCGTCCCTGATCAGGGCCGTTCCTATGCTGTACACAGCCAGGAGTACGGCCGCAACAGGTCCGTACCACTCAGGCACCAGCCGCGCCTGGAGCCGGGCCCGCCGCTCCGCCTCCTCCGCGCCCCGGAGCGCGGTCGCGGCGTCCGCGCCGTCCACAGCCTGTGAGGCACCGCCGCCCTGCTGGCCCATCTGCTTCCACACACCTTCCGCCGGGGTCGCGGACGGCGGGCACCGGCCACGGCTTGCCACCCTGGCATGGACTTTCCACTCTGGAAAGTCCATGCCGTACGAGGCTCAGGCGGGGCTCAAGCAGGGCTCAGGCGAGGCTCCAGGCGATCCCGTCGAGGATGTCGTGTTCGCTCACCACGACCTCCTGGGCCCCTGTGCGCTCCATCAGGGTCAGGAGGACCAGGGCGCCCGCGTTGATCACGTCGACCCGGCCCGGGTGCATGACCGGGATCGCGGCGCGCTCGTCGTGGGTGGCCGAGAGGAGCCTGCCGGTGATCTCCGAGACCTGGGCGAAGGAGAGCCGGGAGTGGTGGATCGCGGCGGAGTCGTAGTGGTCCAGGCCCAGGGCGATGCCGCCGAGGGTGGTGATGGTGCCGGCCAGGCCGACCAGCGTGCGGGCCTCGCGGAGCGGCACGGTCTTCTCGGCCTCGTCCAGCGCGGCCGAGACGTCGTCCTTGATCGCCTGGATCTGCGCCGCGTCGGGCGTCTCGGTGATCTCGCCGTTCGCGGTCAGGTGCCGCTCGGTCATCCGCACGCAGCCCACGTCCACGCTGCGCGCGGCGCGCACGGCGTCCTCGCCGACCACGAACTCCGTGGAGCCGCCGCCGATGTCCACCACGAGGTAGGGCTTGTCCAGGTCGGTGCGGCCGGTCAGCTCCTTGGTCGCGCCGGTGAAGGAGAACTCCGCCTCCTGGTCGCCGGTGATCACCTCGGGGTCGACGCCGAGGATGTCCCGGACGCCCTGCACGAAGTCGTCGCGGTTCTCCGCGTCGCGGGACGCCGAGGTCGCGGCGAACTTCACGTTGCTCTCGGGCACGCCGTGCTCGCGGATGGCCTCGGCGTACGTACGGCAGGCCGCGAAGGTGCGCTCCAGGGCCTCGGGGGCCAGGCGTCCGGTGCGGTCGACGTCCTGGCCGAGCCGGACGATCTCCATCCGGCGGTCCAGGTCCTTGAGCTCGCCCGTGGCCGGGTCGAGATCCGCGATCAGCAGGCGGATGGAGTTGGTGCCGCAGTCGATGGCGGCGACTCGGGTGCTCACGCGCCCTCCCCTTCTTCGTCCTGTACGGGGCCCTGTACGGGGCAGCCCACGTCGGCGCAGGGCCCCTTGCGCCACCACTCGGGCAGCATGGCCAGCGCCTCGTCGCCCAGCGGGTTCACCCCGGGACCCGCCACCAGCGAGTGCGCGACCAGCACGTGCAGGCACTTCACGCGGTCGGGCATGCCGCCCGCGCTGGGGAAGCCGACCAGCTCCTCGATGGCGTCGCGGCGGGCGATGTAGTCCTCGTGCGCGGCGCGGTACGCGGCGGCCAGCTCCGGGTCGCTGCCCAGCCGCTCGGTCATCTCCTTCATCACGCCGTCCGCCTCCAGCGTGCCGATGGCGGACGCGGCGCGCGGACAGGTCAGGTAGTACGTCGTGGGGAACGGCGTGCCGTCCTCCAGCCGCGGCGCCGTCTCCACGACGTCGGGCAGCCCGCAGGGGCAGCGGTGCGCGATCGCGCGCAGCCCGCGCGGCGGGCGGCCGAGCTGCTCCTTGAAGGCGGCGACGTCCGCCTCGGTCGGCGGCGTGGGGTCGGTGAGCGGCGGGGGCGTGTCCATCGGTGTCTTTCGTACGTACGGAAGGTCGGAAGCGGGGAGGGGCCGGGGCGCAGCCCCGTCGGCCGGCGCGTCAGTGCCCGCGGTGCCCGCGGTGGCGGTGTGTCAGTGCCCGCGGTCGGCGGTGTCCACGCCGTCCCAGAGGTTCTGGTACCAGGGCCGGTCGGAGGGCCTGCGGTCGGTGGGCTCCTTCGCCAGGCCCGTGCCGTCCACGACCGTGTAGCCGACCTCGCCGGGCCGCACGAAGTGCAGATTGCGCCGGGCCTGCTGCTCCACGTACGCGGGGTCCTGCCAGCGCGCGCGCTGCTCGCGCAGCTCCTTCACGCGCTCCCTGGCCCGCTCGGCCTGCTGCTGCTGGCTGGAGATCTCCGAGCGCTGGGACACGTACTGGCGCATCGGATAGGCGAGCGCCACCACCAGCGTGCAGACCACCAGGGCCAGCAGGGCCGCGCGGCCGGTGAGCCGGGTGCGGCGGGGTCCGCGGACCCGGCGGTTCTGCGCGCGGTAGACGCGCTCGGCCGCCTGGTTGCCGAGGGCCTTCAGCCGGGTCGCGGTGGAGAACCGATCCGCGGGCACGTTCCTCCCCTTGTGCGGTCTGCACGGGTGCGGTCTGCACGGCCGCTGAGAGCGGCGTGTACGTACGTCCCCGTCACCGTAGGCGAACGGCGGCGGGGACGTACGTAACCGAGGCTGTGTCAGCCGTGGGCGGACCCGGTCAGCCCTTGTAGCGCGGGAAGGCGCTGCGGCCCGCGTACACCGCGGCGTCGTCGAGGATCTCCTCGATGCGCAGGAGCTGGTTGTACTTGGCGACGCGCTCGGAGCGGGCCGGGGCGCCGGACTTGATCTGGCCGCAGTTGGTGGCGACGGCCAGGTCGGCGATGGTGACGTCCTCGGTCTCGCCGGAGCGGTGGGACATCATGCACTTGAAGCCGTTGCGCTGGGCCAGCTCGACGGCGTCCAGGGTCTCGGTCAGCGAGCCGATCTGGTTGACCTTGACGAGGAGGCTGTTGGCCGCGCCCTCCTCGATGCCGCGGGACAGGCGCTCGGGGTTGGTGACGAACAGGTCGTCGCCGACGAGCTGCACCTTCTCACCGATCTTGCTGGTGATGACGGTCCAGCCGGCCCAGTCGTCCTCGAACAGCGGGTCCTCGAGGGAGACCAGCGGGTAGGCGTCGACCAGCTCCTCGTAGTACTCGGTCATCTCGGCGGCCGAGCGGTTCTTGCCCTCGAAGACGTACGAGCCGTCCTTGTAGAACTCCGAGGCGGCGACGTCGAGGGCGAGGGCGATGTCCTGGCCGGGGGTGTAGCCGGCCTTCTGGATGGCCTCGATGATCAGGTCGAGGGCCTCGCGGTTGGAGCCGAGGTTCGGCGCGAAGCCGCCCTCGTCGCCGAGCCCGGTGGCCAGGCCGCGCTCCTTCAGGACGCTCTTGAGCGCCTGGTAGGTCTCGGCGCCCCAGCGCAGCGCCTCGGAGAAGGACTCGGCGCCGATCGGGGCGATCATGAACTCCTGGATGTCCACGTTCGAGTCCGCGTGGGACCCGCCGTTCAGGATGTTCATCATCGGGACCGGGAGCATGTGCGCGTTCGGGCCGCCGAGGTAGCGGAACAGCGGGAGGTCGCTGGCCTCCGAGGCGGCGTGCGCGACGGCGAGCGAGACGCCGAGGATGGCGTTGGCGCCGAGCGAGGACTTGTCGGCCGTGGCGTCCAGGTCGAACATCGCCTGGTCGATGAGGCGCTGCTCGGTGGCGTCATAGCCGACCAGCTCCGGGCCGATCTGCTCGATCACGGCGAGAACGGCCTTCTCGACACCCTTGCCGCCGTAGCGGGCGGTGTCGCCGTCGCGGAGCTCAAGGGCCTCGAAGGCACCGGTCGAGGCGCCGGACGGAACGGCAGCACGGCCCGTGCTGCCGTCGTCGAGGCCGACCTCGACCTCGACCGTGGGGTTGCCTCGCGAGTCGAGGATCTCGCGGGCTACGACGACGTCGATGGACGGCACGAGGTTCTCCTTAGTGCAGAGAGTCAGGCGTTCTGCACCAGAGCCTAACCGCCCGCGCCGCCGTTCCCGGCGTCAGGCACAGCCCCGGGCGCCCGTGCGCCCGAGGGGTGCCCGGATACCGGTACGCCGGGTGTCCTCAGGGGACACCCGGCGTGACCGAGAGGGGAACCGGCGCTGTCACCAGGCCGGGACCCGGGGGCTTACCCGCAGACTCAGGCGCAGCCCCACGAACTCATGCCCTGCATGGCGGCGAGCTTGTCGGCGACCGCCATCTGCTCGTTCTTGGAGGCCATGTCGGCGCGCGGCGCGTACTTGTCGCCGCCGGCCGCCTTCCAGCTCTGCACGTCGAACTGCAGGCCGCCGTAGTAGCCGTTGCCGGTGTTGGCGCTCCAGTCGCCGCTGGACTCGCACTGCGCGATGCGCTCCCACTTGGCGGCGTTGGCGCTGCCGGCGCCCAGCGAGGAGCGGTCGCTGCCGCGGCTCGCCGCCGAGCCCTTGGCGCGGTTGTCGGAGGCCTTCTTCGCCTCGGCCTTCTTGGCCTCCGCCTTCTTCTCGGCGGCCTGCTTCGCCGCGGCGCGCTTGGCCGCCGCCTGCTTCTCGGCCGCCTGCTTCTCGGCCTCGGCCGCGTGCTTCACGTGCGCGGCCTCGGTACGGGCCTCGGCGCGGCTCTTCGACTGCGCGGCTTCCACCTTGGCGTCGAGGGACCGCTGCTGCGCCGCGTCGGCCTGGGTACGCACCGAGGACGCCGCGGCACCTGAGCCGTCGGAGAGCGTGGCGGCGTGCGCGGTGGCGGCGCCGGCCAGCGGGACGACCGCGGCGAGGGCGACGCCGCCGGTGATGCGGGCGATGCGGTGCGTACGGGGGCCTATCGGGCGGTTGGCCGACATTCAGGTACCTCATGGAGCCGGGGTCAGGATCGGTCCGCTCTGCTGGCGAACTCGGTCGACCGTAGGGATAGACCCCATAGGGCTCAAGAGGTATAGATCACAGGGCAAATCGGACTTATCGCCTGCGCTTGACAGGGTCACGCGGTCTTCGTCGCAGGTGGGACGGGTCGCCCGGTCCGGTCATCGGGGACCGAACCGGACGTACCGCCGAGAGTCATGTCACAGGGCCACGCACCGGGCTGCCGCCGCCGCCCCTCGACCCCGCCGCCCGTCAGAGCGTGAGCTTCTGACCAGGGAGGATGAGGTCGGGGTCGTCGCCGACCTTGCCCTTGTTCTTCTTGTACAGCTCGGGCCAGCCGCCCTTCACGCCGTGCTCGGCCGCGATGGAGGACAGCGATTCGCCGCCGCGCACACGGTGCTTGCCGCCCGCTTCGCGGTCCTCGCCGCGGCCGTGGGAGCCGCCCCGGGAGGGGTGGCCCTCGCCCGCGCGCTCGCCGGGGTCGGGGCTGCCGCGGTGCTTGCCGGTGCCGCCGGGGTGCGGGTCGCCGGGGCGGTCCTGGTCGCCGGTGCCGCCTTGGCGCGCGTCGTCGCCCCTCTTGCCGTCGCCGCTTTTGCCGTCGGCGCCGTCGTCCGGTGCCGGGCTGGTCGGCGGCGTGCTCGGGCTCGCGGAGTCGTCCGGAGTGCTCGGCGAGGTCGGGCTCGCGGAGTCGTCAGGCGTACCGGGCGTGCCCGGGTCGGACGTGTCGTCCGGCGTGCTCGGCGAGGGCGTCGGCTGGGCGGTGTCCGAGGTGCCGGGCTCCGGCGCCGGATGGGCCGGCTCGTCCGACGTACCGCCCGTGGCGTCGCCCGAGGCGCCGTCGGAGGAGCCGCCCGACGTGCCGTCGGAGGCGTCGTCCGAGGGCTGCTGCGTGGGCTCGCCGCTCGGGGTGCCGGATCCCGGGGAGTCGCCCGGGTCCACATCGGGTGCCTGGGTGGAGTCCTCCGTGAGGCCCGCGTCCAGCGCGCAGTTGGGGAACGCGCTCGGCCCCTCCTTCGCGAGGATCTTCTCCGCCACGGCGATCTGCTGGCTGCGGCTGGCGTAGTCGGGGCGCTCGGCGTAGTCCGAGCCGCCGTACTGCTCCCAGGTCTCCTGGGTGAGCTGGAGCCCGCCGTAATAGCCGTTGCCCTCGTTCGCGCTCCACATGCCGCCGCTCTCGCACTGGGCGACCTTGTCCCAGGTCGCTCCGTCGGCTGCCTGCGCGCCTCCCGCGCCGAGCAGCGGAAGCGCGAGGCCGGCGCCCGTCACGCCCGCCGCGACGAACGCCGCAGGAGCCTGGCGGGGGCGACGATGTCGACCGTTCCCGGAACGCATACCGAGGACCTCTCGTGGGACAACAGGGACACAGACAGGCGCTCGAACGTAGCGTCGAACCATGAGCGTCACAAGGCAATGTCGTGCAGATCACGTGAGGGTCACGTCGGTGACGTACGGTCAGAAACCGGACTCTCCGGTGTCCTTCGCGTCCGATTCCCGGGGATTCGCGTCCGTGTCCTGGGGGCTCACGGCGTCCTCGCCCTCCGGCGTGAACCGGACGGGCAAAGTACGCAGACCGCGCATGATGAGCCCCCCGCGCCACCGCAAGTCCTCGTCCTCGGCCGCCAGTTGTACGTCGGGGAGCCGGCGCAGCAGGGTGGCTATCGCGGCCTGGCCCTCCAGGCGTGCCAGCGGGGCGCCGAGGCAGTAGTGGATGCCGTGGCCGTAGCCGAGGTGCTGGTTGTCGCGGCGCGCGAGGTCCAGCACATCGGGCCGGTCGAACCTCGTAGGGTCGCGGTCGGCCGCCGCGAGCACCACCAGCACCGGGTCGCCCTCGCCGATCCGCTGCCCGCACAGCTCCAGCGGCTCGGTGGCGAAGCGCCAGGTGGCGAGCTCCACGGGGCCGTCGTAGCGCAGCAGTTCCTCGACCGCCGTCTCCAGAAGCTCCGAGTCGCCCTCGTCCAGGGCCCGTTGGAGGCGGGCGCGCTCGCCGGGGTTGCGGAGGAGGGCGAGCGTGCCGTTGCCGATCAGGTTGACCGTGGTCTCGAAACCGGCGAAGAGAAGGATGAAGGCCATTGCCGCGGCCTCGTTCTCCGTCAGGTGCTCGCCGTGGTCGCTGGCGCGGATCAGGCCGGAGATCAGGTCGTCGCCCTGCCCCCCGGACTCCCCGAGTTCGGCGCGCTTGCGGTGGATCAGCTCGGCGAGATAGCGGCGCATCTTCTTCACGGCGCGCCCCACGCCGCCGCGCGGAGCGTTCCCGTGCCGGAGCATCATCGCGGCCCAGTCGCGGAAGTCGTCCTGGTCCTCGGCCGGCACGCCGAGCAGGTCGCAGATCGCGTAGATCGGCAGCGGGAACGCGAACTCGTGGATCAGATCCGCCTCGCCGCGTTCGGCGAAGCTGTCCAGAAGCCGGTCCGTCAGCTCCTGCACGCGCGGCGCGAAGGCGCTCACCCTGCGCGGCGTGAACGCCTTGGAGACCAGGCGGCGCAGCCGGGTGTGGTCCGGCGGGTCGATGTTGAGCAGGTGCGTCATCAGGTTCGCGCTGCGCTCGCCGGGGATGCCGACCTTGCCCTTGCCGTGCGCGCCCTGCTCGCTGTGGTGGTGCGGGTTCTTGCTGAGCCGCTGGTCGGCGAGGGCCTGCCGGGCGTCCGCGTACCGCGTGACCAGCCACGCCTCGACTCCGCTGGGCAGCGTGGCCTTGTGCACCGGAGCGTGCTCCCGCAGCCACGCGTACGCGGGGTACGGGTCGGCCGCGAACTCCCAGCCGAAGAGCTGCGGGCGGGGCGGTACGGGGTCCGGTACGGGGTCAGGCGCGGGCTCGTGCGCTGCCGGGCAGGCGGAGGGGGAGGTCTGGTCGTGCACCCCTCGACGGTATCGCCGCGCGGACGGCGAAGGCCCGCGCGCCCTAGGCGGCCCGGCCCTCCCCCGCCCGCTCCTGCTCCGGCTCGCGGCGCTCCAGCCACCCCGTCGTGATCAGGTACTGGCCCGCCAGGTAGCCGGCCATGATCAGGGTCTCCTGTCCCGGGAAGCGGCGGCCGACGGCCTGGATGCCGATCAGCGCGTCCGAGCCGAGGAACGCGGCGGCCCCCGCGCCCACCTTGCCGCCCGTGCCGAAGGCGGCCGCGCCCATCGCGGCCAGCGCCAGGCTGTAGCCCGCGACCGGGAGCCGCATCTTCCGCTCGAGCCCGGGTGCGAGCACCGCGTTGGCCGCGCCCCATGCGGCGAGGCAGCCGAGCGCCGCGCGGGGACGTGCGCGCAGGCCGCGCACGGCGCCCAGCTCGCGGGCCATGCCGGCGGTGTAGCTGAGCTGCGTACCGAGGAACGCCGCCATGCCGGCCAGGAACGCGGGCTCCCTCCGGTCGAAGAGCAGCGCGGTGTCCCCGGCCGCCGCGCACCCGAGGCCCGCCACGAGGGTGCGAGGCGCGCCGCGCCGTGCGGCGTGCGCCGCGAGCGCGGGCATCAGCAGCGGCTTGGCGGCGCGGGCCGCACCGCGCGCGGTGTGCGCGCGGGAGGTGGCGAGCAGGTCCAGCGCGCCGAGCGCACCGAAGGCGACGAGCGCGCCGCGCCCGTGCCCGTCGGCGCGCAGCACCCGCGGCGCGGCGTCCCGCAGCGCCCGTATCGCGTCCTTGCCCCTGCGCCTCGCCTTGATCGTCGCCATGCGGTGCAGTCTCACCCGCGTACGACACCACGACAAGGGCTCACCCCAACTGCCGGGAGCCGCCGGGGCGTTCGGGCCGTCCCGTACAGGCTGGGGCACCCTGCGGAACGGCTGCCCGCACCTCGGTGGAGGGGGACGGCGAGGCGGTGGTCTGCGCGCCTGTGGGAGAGGCAGCGCTTACGTGTGGCCGGGACCGCCGCTGCCGAAGCCGCCGCTGGAGCCCTCGTTCCAGCGCGGGGGCTCGTCGGTGTCCTTGCGGTGGCCGACGCTGCCGAGCTCCGAGGGGTAGCGGCGTACGCCGTCCCGCGGGACCTCCTCGGAGTCCCAGCGTTCCTGCTGGTCACCGACCGGCTCCTCGGGGGCGGGGCCGCCCGGCTCGGAGCTGCGCATGTCGCCGCGGTCGCGGAGCCGCATGCCGTACACGACCGCGAGAATCAGCGCGGCCACGACGACCAGGCCCACGACGAACGGCGCGATGCCCACGAGTAGCTGGTGCGTTTGCCCACCAAGCGCGATGTTCGCTGCGTACGTGTACATAACGGACGTGTACCCGCACAGCGCAAACCATGCCAAGGGGCGCGAAGCCGCCTCAGTGGCCCTCAGCCGCGCGGATCGCGTCGCGGTAGGCGCGGGCCGCGGCCCGCAGCGCCGTCTCCGGGTCGGTGCCCTCCGCCTCGGCCCGGCGGGCGAGCTCCAGCAGCTCGTAGCCGACGCCCTCGCCCCGTACGCGCGCGTCGAGGCCGGCCCCCCGCGCCCGCGAGGACAGCTTCGCGGCCAGCGCCAGCGCGGGCTGGCCCAGCGGGACGCCCTCCGTCACGGAGCTGCGCCCCTTCTCCTCCGCCTTGGTACGCAGCCAGTGCGCGCGCACCTCCTCCGGCGTCTCGGCGTCCTCCTCGCCGAAGACGTGCGGATGCCGGTTGATCAGCTTCTCGACGATCGTCCCCGCCACGTCGTCGATGGCGAAGGGCTCCTCGGGGTCGTCGGCGGCGATCCGCGCGTGGAAGACGACCTGGAGCAGCACGTCGCCCAGCTCCTCGCAGAGCGCGCCGCGGTCGTCCTCCTCGATGGCCTCGACCAGCTCGTACATCTCCTCGACCCCGTACTTCGCCAGGTCGCGGTGCGTCCGTACGCCGCTCCACGGGCACTGCGCCCGGATGCGGTCCATGACCTGCACGAGGTCGAGCAGCCGCGCGCCGGGCAGGTCGTACGAGCCGGGCAGCAGCTCCAGATCGGGCATCGCGGGCTCGCGTCCTGAACCCGCGATGCGGGCCAGCCCGTCGGTCAGCCGCGGTTCGCCCTCGGCGCCGGCCAGCACGACGACGTCCTCGCCCGCGACGCAGAGGTCGACGAGTTCGCGCGCCGAGGGGAGTTCGCCCGTGGCCACCTCGACGTCCGCCTCCCGTACGTAGGGGAGCTGCGGGTGCGCGGGGTCGGAGCACAGCACGCGGTGCGCGCCGCGCAGCGCCTGCCAGGCGGGCCAGGACAGCAGCCCGGGGGCCACGCGGTGCGTGGTGGTGAGCAGGACGAGGCGGCCGGGGGTCGCGGGCGCGGGCGCCGCGGTGCTGGTGTCGTTCACGCCTCGAACGTAACCCAGCCGCGTGACCGCCCCGCGCGATCCCCTGGGACTCCGGCCCCCGCCGCATCGGCCCCTGCGCCGGCCCCCGCTACATCGGCTGCTGCGCCGCCTGCTGCCGGTCCGCCTTGAGGCCGCTGAGGTCGCGCAGCCACGGCTCCTTGCCGTTGCCGAGCGTGGCCTTCGAGGTGTCCCACTTCCCGTAGCGCGGGTTCACATCGATGCCCATCGTCTTGGAGGTGTCGGCGAACAGCGCGTTGAGCTGCTGATTGCCCGCCGGCGACTGGGGGTTGATCTTCTTCGCCTTGGCGATCTTCTCGACGGCGAGCTGCATCCTGATCCGCTCGTCGATCTCGCGGGGCGCGATGGCCTGCTGCTGGAGCAGCGTGGCCTCCATCTGCCGCGCGCCGCCCGCCTGTTGCTCCAGCATCCCGCGCATGCTCTCCACCTCGCGGCGGGACACCGTGACCCCGGCGTCCTTCGCCGCCTTGTGCACGATCCTGTCGCGGATCATGCCGTCCAGGGTGGCCCGGGTGAGCTGCCCGCTGCCCTTGACCATCTGCTCGCCCTGCGGCGCCGCGTCCTGCGCGTCGCGCACGGCGCCGACCCGCGACTGGAGGTCGCCCATGCTGATCCGCTGCTGCTGCACGACCGCGGCCGCCCCTGGATGCGCGTCGCTCCCGCACCCGGTGAGCAGCGGTGCGGCTGCGGCGAGCGCGGCCGCCGAGCACACGGTGAGCGCGGACCTGCGGCGACGGCTGTGCATAGGGCGCATGGGGCCTCCCGGCTGCGGCGAGGGTCGTGCGACGGTGCATGACCTGGCGGTTGCTGATGTTAGGCAGTGGATGGTCCCGTGACCACTGATTCGACGGTGTTTGCCACCGATGGACGCGGATGGGCGGCGATCAGGCCACGTACGGCGTGCCGTTCCGGCCAACGAGCCGGGGCTGCGGGGGTGGCGGCCGGGGTGCGGGAGCGCTGCGGGGCGGGGTCCCGTACGCGGTCGATGAACTGCTCGTACGGGGCTCGCGCGGGCCCCTGGTGACCTCCAACTCCGTTTTCCACCAAGCGTGTTGGAGCACCCACCCCGGGTGACCTCCACCGGTGGCGAAGCTCTAGAGTCGGGTACATGACCACCCCCCGCCGCGGCCTCGTCGCCGCCGTTCTCGCATGCGCTCTCGCCCTTCCGCTCGCCGGCGCCCCGCAGGCGATGGCCGACGGGCACCGGCCCGTCACCGCAGCCACCGCGGGCGCCGGTCCCGCAGCCGAGGAGGGCCCGAAGTCCTCCTCCCGTCTCCAACTGCCCGTTCCCAGCGGCACGTACGCGGTCGGGCAGCGCACGCTCCAGCTCACCGACACCGCGCGCAAGGACCCGTGGAAGCCGGAGTCCGGTCCGCGGCGGCTCATGACGACGCTGTACTACCCGGCGGCGCGCGGCACCGGATCGCCGCGCGCGGCCTCGTACATGACCGAGCGCGAGGCGCGGGCGATGATCAAGAGCTGGCACCGCGAGGCGCAGCTCTCGCCCGCCGAGCTGGCCGGTACGCGGACGCACGCGCGCACCGGCGCGCTGCCGGCCGGCGGCAAGCACCCGCTGGTGGTGCTCTCGCCGGGCTTCGGCATGCCGCGCGCCACGATGTCGGTGACCGCCGAGGAACTGGCCTCGCGGGGCTACGCGGTGGCGGCGGTCGACCACGCGTACGAGAGCGTCGGTACGGAGTTCACCGACGGGCGGTTCACCGACTGCGCGGCGTGCCAGCAGTTGGAGAAGGTGAAGGACAAGGACGTCCCGCGCTTCATGTCGCGGGTGACGAAGGGGCGTTCGCGGGACGTCTCGTTCCTGCTGGACGAACTGCTGAGGCGGTACCCGCAGGTGGTCGACGCGCGCCGGATCGGCATGGCCGGGCACTCCATCGGCGGGAGCGCGGCGGCGCGGACCATGCGGGACGACCCGCGGGTGCGGGCCGGGGTCAACCTGGACGGCACCTTCTTCTCCTCGGTGCCCCGCGAGGGCCTGGACGGGCGGCCGTTCCTGATGCTCGGCGCGGGCGCCGGCCACATGCCGGGCGGCGAGGACGGCACCTGGAGCAGCGCCTGGAAGCGGCTCGACGGCTGGAAGCGGTGGCTCACGGTGTCCGGCGGCGACCACATGACCTTCACCGACATGCCGGTGCTGAGCGACCAGTTGGGCATCGAGAACCCGGAGGCGCCGCTGTCCGGCGACCGCTCCGCGCGGATCACCCGCTCCTACGTGGGCGCCTTCTTCGACCAGCACCTGCGCGGCATCACGCCGCAGCCGCTGCTGGAGGGGCCGACGAAGGGGAATCCGGAGGTGCGGTTCCACAACCCGTAAGGGCCGGGTCCGTAAGGGGTGGGCCCCTAGGGGCTCACCCCGAACATCTCCCTGCACTCCTCCAGCCCCGCCATCTCCACCGGAACCGTGCGGTGCCGCTTCCATCTGTCGCGGGTGAGCAGGAGCCGCTGTAGGGTGCGGCGTTCGCCCCGTACGGCCACCGTCCGCACGCCGTCCGGCGCGTAGCCCAGCTTCTCGGAGACGGCCAGCGAGCGGGCGTTGTCCGTCATCGCCGCCGAGGTCATGCGCTCGGCGCCGAGCCCCTCGAAGGCCAGGTGCAGCGCGGCGGCCCGCATCTCCGTGCCGATGCCGCGCCCCTGGTACGGGAGGCCCAGCCAGGAACCGGTCTCGGCCTCCCGTACGACCGCGAAGTCCGAGGCCGTCAGGTCCTGCCGGCCCACCACGTCGCCCTCGTGGAGCACCGCGAGGCTGAGCGACCAGTTCTGCGGGGTCCACTGCGCGATGGTGCCCAGCACGTGCTGGAAGACCCGTTGCCCGCGCCCGTCCGCCTCCTCGGACCAGGGCACCGTGAACGGCATCTCCCCCGCCGGGTGCAGCCCCGCGGCGGCGACCTCGGCGAGCCGGTCCAGCAACGGGAGGCCGGGGACCCGCAGTTCGAGGCGCGGGGTCCTCAAGCGGAGTGCGTACAGGGGCCAGTGCGCGACGGGGCTCCGGCGCTCGGCCTCATTGCGATGCCCGGCGTCGGCCCCGTACCCGGCCTCGACCCCATAACCGCCCCCGGTCTCCTGCCCGGCATCCGTCTTCTTCCCGGCGTCCGTCTCCTGCTCGGCTTCCATGGCGGGAGGCTGCCGTACGAGGTGGGCGCCGTCGAATGAATTAGGGCCGCCGGACGGGTGACGCGGCGTGTGCGGCGGGGCCGTTGCCGGGAGGCTCGGGGCGTCCGTCTGCTAGGGCGGACCGCGAACGTGCACCGCCCACCCGCACCCGTCCTGAAGGGACCGACCTCACCATGCCCCGGCTCCGTACCGTCCTCCTCGCCACCGCAGCGGCCACCGCGGGCTGCTGCCTCGCCGGCCTCCCTGCCGTCGCCTCGGCCGCCGCGCCCGCGCCGGCCCCCGCGTGGACCCTCGAATCCATCGACAAGACCGGCGACAGGCTGCTCTCGCCGCAGGAGTTCACCAAGGCGTGGCTCGCGCGGGGCGGTGATCCGCGGGAGGCGGCCGAGGCGTTCCAGAAGGCCGACACCGACCGCAACGGCTACCTCTGCGCCAAGGAGTTCCCCAAGATCCCCGACCCCCGCCGGTCCTGACAGCCCGCCACCGCCCCGCCCCCATCTCCATCTCCGGGGCGGGGCTTGACCTTGCCGCAGGCGTCAAGGTCGCAAGCTCCGGGCCATGGAGCAGAACAGCGCACCGCAAGGCCCCGCACGCACCGTCCTCGTCACCGGCGCCGGTACGGGGATCGGCCGGGCCACCGCGCGCGCCTTCGCCGCGGAGGGAGCCCGCGTACTGGCTGTCAGCCGGCGCGAGGCCCCGCTGAAGGAGACCGCCGAGGGCCGCCCCGGCATACGCCCCTCCCCGCCGACATCACCGCCGAGGGCGCGCCGGAACACCTCGTACGGACAGCGCTGGACCTCTGCGGCCGGCTGGACGTCCTCGTCAACAACGCCGGGATCGTGGGCGCGCACGCCCTCGGTTCGATCACGCGCGCGGGCGTCGCGCCGCTCCTGGACACCAACCTCGTCGCGCCGGTACTGCTCACCCAGGCCGCGCTGCCCGCGCTGGAGGCGGCGCGGGGCACGATCGTGAACATCACGACCTCAGTCGGCCAGCGCGCCTGGCCCGGCAACTCCCTCTACGCCGCCACCAAGACCGCCCTCGAACTCCTCACCCGCAGCTGGGCCGTGGACCTCGCGCCACGGGGCATCCGCGTGGTGGCCGTGGCGCCCGGCGCGATCGAGACGCCCATCGGCGAACACAACGGCCTCACACCGGAGCAGTCGGCTGCCGTACGCGACTGGCAGATCGCCCACACGCCGCAGCGACGGCGCGGGAGCCCGGAGGAAGTGGCCTGGGCGGTCCGGCAGCTGGCGTCTCCCGAGGCGTCCTTCGTGACGGGGACGGTGCTGGCGGTGGACGGCGGCGCGGTCGTCGCCTGAGACCCCGGCCCGGGCCGCCGCCTACCCTCTACGCGGGGAGGTGGGGCCGATGCGGATCGGCGAACTCGCCGCGGCCACCGGAGTCACGCCGCGGGCGCTGCGCCATTACGAGCAGGAGGGGCTGCTCGTCTCGTCCCGCTCCGCCAACGGGTACCGGGACTACGAGGGTTCGGCCGTCGTACGGGTGCGGAACATCCGGCATCTGCTGGACGTGGGCCTGACCCTCGACGATGTGCGGGCCTTCGCCGTGTGCCTGGACGGCGACGTCGCGGCGAGCGCCCCGTCGCCCGGGGGCCTGCGTATCGCGCGCGACCGCCTCGCCGTGATGGACGCCCGCATAGCGGCCCAACAGGCGGCCCGCGACCGCCTGGCCGCAGCACTGGCCGAACGCGAGGCGGCCGCGGCCCACGGGCCGTAGCCCGTCGCGACGGCTCGTACGCAACCCGCGGACGCCGCAGACCAAGCGGAGGCCCGGTCGGGGGCGCGGAGCGTTTCCGGGCGGGCCGCAACGCACAGGTCGGGCGCAACCACCCACCCAAATCCCGCCGCAGCGGGAAGCAACCACAAGCGCGGCCGGTCGGCGGTCTACGCGGCCAGTCGCGGGGCTCGAGCTGGACGGGAACCCGACCCGGGGCGCTGGTGACGGCCCCGTTGAGGGCGGGGCGGGGCGGGTGCGGGGCTTGCGTCCGCTGTGCCCACCCGTTCCGCCCCTGCGGAACGATTGCCCACAGCTCGTGGGGGAGAGAGGGGCGGAACCACACGCCCGTCTCGGTGGCTCGGCTCGCGCGAGACGGGCGCAACCACCCACCCGCATCCCGCCGCAGCGGAAAGCGACCACACACGGGGCCGGCCGGCGGTCAGCGCCGCTATCCCCCCAGAATCGTCGTCAGGAACTCCCCCACCCACGCCAACAGCTCGCGGCCCGTCAGGGGCTTGCCGCCGATTCCGCCCGCCTTGGGGCGGGGGACCAGGACCTGGGAGGAGGCGGACTTGATCACCGAGCGCGGGTAGACGCGGTTGAGGCGGAGTTCCTGGGACTCGCGGAGTTCCACGGGCGAGAAGCGGACGTTGTTGCCCTGGAGGGTGATGTCGGTGACGCCGCAGGTGCGGGCCAGCATGCGGAGGCCCGCGACCAGGAGCAGGTTCTCCACGGGCTCGGGCAACGGGCCGTAGCGGTCGGCCAGTTCCTCGCGTACGGCCGCGATGTCCTCCTCCGAGTTCGCGGAGGCGATCGCGCGGTACGCCTGGAGGCGCAGCCGCTCGCCGGGCGCGTAGTCGTGCGGGACGTGCGCGTCGACCGGCAGCTCGATCTTGACCTCGAGCGGGGCCTCTTCCTCCTCCGCGCCGCCCTCTTCCAGAGACTTGCGGTAGTCGGCGACGGCCTCGCCCACCATCCGTACGTAGAGGTCGAAGCCCACCCCCGCGATGTGCCCGGACTGCTCGCCGCCCAGCAGATTGCCCGCACCGCGGATCTCCAGGTCCTTCATCGCGACGTACATGCCCGCGCCCATCTCGGTGTGCTGGGCGATCGTGGCCAGCCGCTCGTGGGCGGTCTCGGTGAGCGGCTTCTCCGGGGGGTAGAGGAAGTACGAGTAGCCCCTCTCGCGCCCACGGCCGACCCGCCCCCGCAGCTGGTGGAGCTGCGAGAGGCCGAAGTTGTCGCCGCGCTCCACGATCAGCGTGTTGGCGTTGGAGATGTCGATCCCGGACTCCACGATCGTCGTGGAGACCAGCACGTCGAACTTCTTCTCCCAGAAGTCCACCACGACCTGCTCCAGGGCCTGTTCGGACATCTGCCCGTGGGCGGTCGCGATGCGCGCCTCCGGGACCACCTGGCGGAGCCGCGCCGCCGCCTTGTCGATCGAGTCCACACGGTTGTGGATGTAGAAGACCTGGCCCTCGCGCAGCAGCTCACGCCGGATCGCGGCGCCGATCTGCTTCTCCTCGTACGGCCCGACGAAGGTCAGCACGGGGTGCCGCTCCTCCGGCGGCGTGGTGATCGTGGACATCTCGCGGATGCCGGTGACCGCCATCTCCAGCGTCCTGGGGATCGGCGTCGCGGACATGGTCAGCACGTCCACGTTCGCGCGCAGCTTCTTGAGCTGCTCCTTGTGCTCGACGCCGAAGCGCTGCTCCTCGTCCACGATGACGAGGCCCAGCTCCTTGAACTTGGTCTCGGAAGAGAAAAGGCGGTGAGTGCCGATGACGATGTCGACCGTGCCGTCCTGCAACCCCTCCAGTACGGCCTTGGACTCGGTCTCGGTCTGGAAGCGGGAGAGCGCCTTCACGTTGACCGGGAACTGCCCGTACCGCTCGGTGAACGTCCCGAAGTGCTGCTGGACAAGGAGGGTGGTGGGGACGAGGACCGCCACCTGCTTGCCGTCCTGTACCGCCTTGAAGGCCGCGCGCACCGCGATCTCGGTCTTGCCGTAGCCGACGTCGCCGCAGATCAGACGGTCCATCGGGACCGTCTTCTCCATGTCCTCCTTGACCTCGCCGATGGTGGTGAGCTGGTCCGGGGTCTCCGCGTACGGGAAGGCGTCCTCCAGCTCGCGCTGCCACGGGGTGTCCGCGCCGAAGGCGTGGCCGGGGGCGGCCATCCGCGCGCTGTAGAGCTTGATCAGATCCGCGGCGATCTCCTTGACCGCCTTCTTCGCCTTCTGCTTGGTCTTCGTCCAGTCCGCGCCGCCGAGCCGGTGCAGCGAGGGCGCCTCGCCGCCCACGTACTTGGTGATCTGCTCGAGCTGGTCGGTCGGGATGTAGAGCCGGTCCCCGGGCTGGCCCTTCTTCGCCGGCGCGTACTCCACCAGCAGGTACTCGCGGGTGGCGCCCTGCACCGTGCGCTGCACCATCTCGATGTAGCGGCCGACGCCGTGCTGCTCGTGCACGATGTAGTCGCCGGACTCCAGGGTGAGCGGGTCGATCTGCTTGCGCCGCCTGGCCGGCATCTTCGCGCCGTCCTTGCTGGCGGTGCGCTGCCCCGACAGGTCGGTCTCGGTGAGCACCGCGAGCTTCAGGCCCTCGTCCAGGAAGCCGTGCTCGATGGAGCCGCACGCGACGTGCACGACGGACGGGCTGATCTCGCCGAGATCGGAGTCGAGCCGGGCCGCGACGCCCTCGCCGCTCAGCACCTCGACCGTACGGGAGGCGGGGCCGTGCCCCTCGGTGACGTACACACAGCGCCAGCCGTCCGAGAGGCGGCCCTTGGTGTCGGCGATGGCGCGCGCGGTGTCGCCCCGGTACGTCTCGGGGGCGCGCATGCCGAGGGTGAGCGCTTCCTCGCCCTCGTCCGCGTCGTCGGTGGCGGCGAACGGACTCACCGACCACCACATCATCCCGATCTCCTGCGCGTGCTCGCGGATGTCCGCGATGCCGCGCAGCGAGGCCGCGCCCACGTCGATGGGGGCGTCCCCGCCCCCGGCGGTCGCGGCCCACGACGCCTGCAGGAACTCCTGCGAGGTCGCCACGAGGTCGGCCGCCCTGGTCCGTACACGCTCCGGGTCGCAGACCATCGCCATGCTGCCCTTCGGCATGACGTCGAGCAGCAGCTCCATGTCGTCCACGAGGACGGGCGCGAGGGACTCCATGCCCTCCACCGCGATGCCCTCGGCGATCTTGCCGAGCAGCTCGTCCAGCTCCGGGTGCCGCTCGGCGAGCTCGGCGGCGCGCCGCCGCACGTCCTCGGTCAGGAGCAGCTCGCGGCACGGCGGCGCCCACAGGCCGTGCTCGGCGACTTCCAGGGACCGCTGGTCGGCGACCTTGAAATACCGGATCTCCTCGACCTCGTCGCCCCAGAACTCCACCCGGAGCGGGTGCTCCTCGGTGGGCGGGAAGACGTCGAGGATGCCGCCGCGCACCGCGAACTCGCCGCGCTTCTCGACCAGTTCGACCCGGTTGTACGCCGCCGCCGCGAGGGCGTCGACGGCCTCCTCCAGATCGTGCTCCTCGCCCTGGTGCAGCGCCACGGGCTCCAGCTCGCCGAGCCCCTTCACCTGCGGCTGGAGCACCGAGCGCACCGGCGCGACGACCACCTGCACCGGGCCCGTGGCCGGGTCGGAGGGGTCGGGGTGCGCGAGGCGGCGCAGCACGGCGAGGCGGCGGCCGACGGTGTCGGAGCGGGGCGAGAGCCGCTCGTGCGGCAGGGTCTCCCAGGAGGGGTACTCCACCACCCCGTCCTCCGGCAGCAGCGAGCGCAGCGCGGACGCCAGGTCCTCGGCCTCGCGGCCGGTGGCGGTCACGGCCAGTACGGGACGCTCCGCCGTCCTCGCCAGCGCGGCGACGGCGAAGGGGCGGGCGGCCGCGGGGCCGACGAGGTCGACGTGCTGCCGGTTCCCCGCGGCCGCGGCCTTGACGGCCTCGTCCAGCGCGGGATCGCGCACGACGGCGTCGAGCAGTCCGGTGAGACTCATGTGGCGCGTTCCGTCTCGTGTGAGCAGGCGATGGAGGCGGCCGCCCGGGACCGGGCAGCGCGTCGGGCCCGGCACGCGAGGCGGGCCGGGACGCCCTCCAGAGTACGACGGCCCCGCGAGGCGACATGCGGTGTACGCCGCCGAGCGGGACCGCCGCGGGGTGGCCCGCACACACCTGAGGGGTGGGCGCCCCCGTGCGCGCCCACCCCTCGCGGAGCCCCCTCGCGGTGTCCCCTCGCGGAGCCCCCGTACCCCCTCCCGCTACTCCGTCGCGATCGCGTTCAGGACGTTCAGGCGGCCGGCGCGGAAGGCGGGGACCAGGGCGGCGATCAGGCCGACCAGGGCCGAGCCCGCGAAGACCGCGAGGATCGTGGTCCACGGGACGGCCAGGACGCCCAGGCCCTCCAGGGCCAGCAGCTTCTGGGCCGTGGCGCCCCAGCCGAGGCCGAGGCCCAGGCCGAGCAGCGCGCCGAAGAGGGCGATGACCACCGACTCGAGCCGGACCATCCGCCGGAGCTGGCGGCGGGAGAGCCCGATGGCCCGCATCAGGCCGATCTCGCGGGTCCGCTCGACGACGGACAGGGCCAGGGTGTTCACCACGCCCAGCACGGCCACGATGATCGCCAGCGCCAGCAGCCCGTACACGATGTTCAGGAGCTGGCCGATCTGGTCCTCCAGCGTCTTCTTGAAGTCGGCCTGGTCCCGCACCTGGTACTGCGGGTACGGCTTGAGCGCGTCCTTCAGCTCTCCGTACGCCGCCTTCTCCCGGCCGTCCTTCGCGCTGCCGAACATGATCGAGTTCAGCGGCATCTCGGCGGCCGGCACATAGCGCCGCACGGTGTCGATGCTCACGTACATCGCGCCCTTGTCGAACGTCGTGTCGTCCGAGGTCACCGCGGCCACCCGCAGCGAGGCCGTGCGCCCGTCCGTGAAGGCGACCCTCATCCGGTCCCCCACCGCGACGTGGTGCTTCTTGGCGTAGTCGCTGCCCACCGACATCGCGTTCCCGCCGTACGCCGCCGCCAGGCTGCCCGAGGTGACCTTCCGCTGGAGGTCGTTCACATACGAGGGCTCGGTGGCCGACAGGTCGGTCTTCTCCGCCTTCCCGCCCCCGGGCGGGGTGATCCGCGCCTCGACGCTCTTGTACGAGGTGACCGAGGCCAGATCGGGCGAGCGCTCCATCTTCCGCTGCGCGGCCGGAGTGATGAGCTGGCCGTTGTCCGACTGCACGATGAAGTCCGCGCCCACCGACTTGTCGAGCTGGTCGGAGGCCGAGGCGACCATCGAGGAGCCGACCACCGACAGCGAGGCGACCAGCGCGAGCCCGATCATCAGGGCGGCGGCCGTGGCCCCCGTGCGCCGCGGGTTGCGCAGCGCGTTGCGCTCGGCCAGCCTGCCGACCCTGCCGAAGGGGCGCAGCACGGCCGCGGACAGCCCGCGCACGAACACCGCCGCCAGCACGGGACCGACCACGATGAAGCCGAGCAGCGTGAGCACCACGCCGACGCCCATCCACAGCGAGCCCGCGCCGGCCTTGGACGCCTGGGTCGCCGCGTACAGGCAGAACGCGCCGCCGCCGGTCAGGAGCACGCCGGCCGTGATGCGCAGCACGCCCGCGCGGCCGCCGCCGGAGAGGCCCGCACTGCCCGCGTCGCGCAGCGCCGCCATCGGCGAGACGCGTGCGGCGCGGCGCGCGGGCAGCCAGGCCGCGAGCACCGTGACCACGACGCCGAGCAGCAGTCCGGCCACCGGGGTCGTCCACTTCACGGTCAGCTCGGAGGTGCTGAGGTTCATGCCGAAGGAGCTCATGACCTTCATCAGCCCGACCGCCAGGCCGACCCCGGCGCCCGCGCCGAACACCGAGCCCACGAGGCCGAGCAGCAGCGCCTCGGTGAGCACCGAGCGGTTGATCTGGCTGCGGCTCGACCCGATGGCCCGCATCAGCCCGATCTCGCGGGTGCGCTGCGCGACCAGCATCGAGAAGGTGTTGACGATCAGGAAGACGCCGACCAGCACGGCGATCCCGGCGAAGCCGAGCATCGCGTACTTGATCACGTCCATGAACCCCGCGACGTCCTTCTGCCCCTGCTCGGACGTCTCGGCCTGGGTGCGGTACGTGTAGCCGCTCTGCGTCCCTGCGCCCAGCTCGGCGGCCACGTTCCGCTTGAGCTCCGCGTCCGGCACGCCCTTGTCGCCGGTCACCGCGACGTGGGTGAACACGCCGGCCCTGCCCAGCAGTTGGCGCTGGGCCGTCGCGGTGTCGAAGTAGACGATCGCGGCGCCCGGGTTGGTCACGCGGAACGTGGCGATGCCGCTGATCCGCGCCGTGTGGTCGCCGGTGGCCGCGACGGTGCGCAGCTCGTCGCCGAGCTTCAGGTGCTTCTTCTTCGCGGTGTCGGCGTCGACCATCACCTGGCCCGCGCCGCGCGGCCTGTGGCCCGAGGTGATGTCCATGGTCTTGCGGTCCATGGTCGTCCAGTTGCCCGCGATGGTGGGCGCTCCGGTGGTGGAGCCGACGTTGTCGCCGTGGGCGTTCACCACGGTCACGGCCGTGCTGGAGACCGCGCCCTCGGCAGCCGCCGCGCCCTGCGCCTGACCCGCGCGCCGCACCGCGGACGCGGGCAGCGTCTTCGGCTTGCCGTTGGCGGGCTGCTCGTCGTCGGCCGCCGCGCCCTTGGGCGTCACGGTCACATCGGCCGAGGTGGCCGCGAACAGCCGGTCGAAGGTCGCGGTCATCGTGTCGGAGAAGACCAGCGTCCCGCAGACGAAGGCCACCGAGAGCACGACGGCGACCGCGCTGAGCGCCATCCGCCCCTTGTGCGCGACGAATCCGCGTAACGAGGTCTTGAGTACGGTCATCGCGGGCCCCCGCCCGGCGCCCGGCCGCCACCACCGGCGACGCCCGCGGCACCCACAGCGCCGGCCGCGCCGGCGGCACCCGCCGCACTCCCAGCGCCCGCGCCCGTCCCCGCGGCGGCCACCGTGTCCATCCGCTTCAGCCGGTCCAGCACCGCCTCCGCCGTGGGCTGCCGCATCCCGTCCACGATCCGCCCGTCGGCGAGGAAGACGACGCGGTCCGCGTACGAGGCGGCCACCGGGTCATGGGTGACGATCACGATCGTCTGACCGAGCTCGTCCACCGACCTGCGCAGGAAGCCCAGCACCTCGGTACCGGAGCGGGAGTCCAGGTTCCCCGTCGGCTCGTCCCCGAAGATGATCTCCGGCTTGCCCGCCAACGCGCGCGCCACGGCGACCCGTTGCTGCTGCCCGCCCGAGAGCTGCCCCGGCCGGTGCCCGAGCCGGTCCCCCAGCCCCACGGTGTCGATGACGTGCCGCAGCCACTCCTTGTCGGGCTTGCGGCCCGCGATGTCCATGGGCAGCGTGATGTTCTCCCCCGCGTTCAGCGTGGGCAGCAGGTTGAACGCCTGGAAGACGAACCCCACGCGGTCACGCCGCAGCCGGGTCAGGCGCTTGTCCCGCAGCCCGGTGACCTCCTGCTCGCCGAGCCAGATCCGCCCCTCGGTCACCGTGTCGAGCCCGGCGAGGCAGTGCATCAGCGTGGACTTGCCGGAGCCCGAGGGCCCCATGATCGCCGTGAAGGCGCCGCGTTCGATGTCGACGTCCACCCGGTCCAGCGCCAGCACCCGCGTCTCGCCGGTGCCGTACGCCTTGACGACCTGCCGTGCCGCGGCGGCCACGGACGTCCCCGCGCCCGCGCCCCCGCTCCTGAACTCCGTTGCCGCCGTGGTCACTGCCTGTCCCCTCACGTCATGGGAAGCCCTGATGCGCACCGTTCGGCACGGTGCCGAGCATTCCCGGATGACGAGGCCCCCGCGATGGTGCTGTTCCGCGTCTTCGGCCTGTGGCTACCCCCACCACGGCCGGTACGGCCCCCTGACGCACAGCAGGCTAGGGAGCATCCACGCCCGATTCGTCATGCGACGGAACGAACCCCCGTCCTGCCCCAGAACGACCCCACCTCATCCTGAACGCCCGCTTCCAGGAACCGTCCCCCTAGGGCGTCCCCGGGGAGGGCGTCATCCCGCCGCGGAGGAAGGCCGCGGCGGGATGACGACCGCGGGCGCGCCCACCCGCAGGCGGCCGCAGGCGCGCGGCGCCGGAGGCGGCGCCGCAAGGCGAGAGGGGCACGCGCCCACCGCCGGGAACCCGCCGCGGCGCGCGACCAGAAGCGGCGGTGGCCCGGCGGCCGCACCGCGAAGCCCACCGCCGCGAGCACGAAGCGCAGCTTCAGATCAGCAGCTTCAGATCAGCAGCTTCAGATCAGCAGCGTCAGATCGCAGGCGCCCGGAGACACGTAGCCGCCCGGAGAAGCGAAGCCGCCCCGGCCCCGGGAGCCCGCACGGGCCGTGACCGCCCACGCGGACGCGCCCGCGCCGGACTCAGTCCACCCCGCCCCGCGCCTGCTCGGGCAGGGCCACCCCCGCGTCCGGGGCCTTGCCGGTGAGGGAGGAGAGGCTGCTGCGTACGTGGGCCATGTGCTGGCGCAACTCCTCGGCGCGCTCCTCGTGTTCGCGCAGGACCCGGTCGGTCTCCCGCTCGATGCCCTCCTGCCGCATGCGCGCCTTGGTCAGCAGCTCCTCGCCCTGGGCCTCCGCGTCCTCCTGGCGGTGCCGCGCCGCCTCGGCCGCCTCCGCCTTGGCGCGCTTCGCCTCCGCGATCAGGTGCTCGCCGCGGTCCTCCAGGTCCGCGATCCTGGCCTCGACCGAGCTCTCCCGCTCGTCGAGTTCGCGGTCCAGCGCGTCCGACTCGGCCGCCTGCTCCTTCTCCTGCTCGGCCAGCAGCGCCTGGCACCTGCGCGAGGTGTCCTTGAGCGTCTCGGCCGCCGCCCTGCGGGTCTCCTCCGCCTCGTCGCGCGCCGTGGTCCGCAGCTCGTCCGCCGCCTCCTGCGCGGTGTCCAGGGAGTTCGCCGCCGCGGCCTCCGCCTCGGCCCGTACCCGCGACGCCGTCTCGCGCGCGGCCTCGCGCAGCTCGCGCGCGGCCTCCTCGGCGGACTCGCTGATCTCCTGCGCCTCGGCCTGCGCGGCCGAGCGCACCTCCTCGGCCTCCGTCTCGGCCATCGCGAGGAGCCGCTGCGCGCGCTCGCCCAGGGACTCGAAGTTCTGCGGGGGCAGCGCGGCGACCACGGCCTGGAGCCGCTCGCTCTCCTCGGCCAGCTCCTTCGCGAGCTCGGTCAGCTTCGCGGCGCGCTCCCCGGCCGCCTCGCACTCCTCGCGCAGATCGGACGCCTTGGCGTCGACCTGTTCGGGACGGTAGCCGCGACCCCGTACGACAACGAAGCCGTGCGGCGACGACGCACTCATATCGAGCCCCTAACCCTCAGCAGCCTTCAGCGGAACCAGCTCGGAAAGCGAACCTGCGACGCACCCGACGGTCACAGCGCCTGCATATCCTTCTTCATCAGGTCGAAGCGCCCATACCGCGACACTCCGCCCGTGCACCGCCCCCAAGGATGCGCTACGAGGCCCGCGTCGCCGTAATCGGCACATCCCGGCGCAACTGATCAAAAAGCTCCCTCGCCCCGGCGTCGTCCCAGACCACGACATCCCCGATCCCGGGCAGGCTGAGCCCGCCGTTCGCGACCGGGACGGTCGTCGTACCCCCGTGACCCGCCGTCAGTCCTCTGACCTTCCACGCCATCCATGTGAGTGAGGGAACACCGCTCCCGTCGTCCACGGTCGTGGCATCCAGCGCCGCACCGGTGAAGGGGTAGAAGCGGAACGGATTCAGCAGCGTGCCGGGAGAGGTGGCCTGCGACGCGATCGCGCCGAGGAGCTTCTGCTGCCGCTTGACCCGCCCGAGGTCGCCCTGCGGATCGCTGTACCGGGCGCGCGCGAAGGCCAGCGCCTGCTTCCCGTCCAGCGTCTGGCAGCCCTTCTCCAGGTCGGCGCCCGCCTTCTCGTCGTGCAGCGCCGCGTCCAGGCAGACCCGTACGCCGCCGAGCGCGTCGACGATGCCGGTGAAACCGAGGAAGTCGACCTCCGCGTAGTGGTCCAGGCGCAGCCCGGTGGCCTGCTCGACGGTGCGGGTCAGCAGCTTCGCGCCGCCCTGCGCATAGGCGGAGTTGATCTTGTTCTTGCCGTGCCCCGGGATGGACACGTACGAGTCCCGGGGCAGACTCACCAGATAGGGCCCCGACGACCCGTAGTGCAGCACCATCATGGTGTCGGTGTTCCGCTCGTCCGCGCCCCCGACATGGAGCTGCTGCCGCTGCTCCTTGCTGAGGTCGGAGCGCGAATCGGTGCCGATGACCAGCCAGTTGGTGCCCTCGCCCGGCTCGGGCCTGCCCGCGTAGTCGGACAGCGCGGGCGTCTCGCGCAGCCGCTGCTCGGCCCACACGTACGTACCGACGGCCACCAGCACCACCAGCGCCAGGAACGCCGCCAGCGCCCGCCGCAGCGTCCGGCCGCCGCCCCCGCGCCCGCGCCCGTCGCCGCGGCGGCGGGACGCGGAGCGGTAGAGCGTCGTGGAGCTGGCGGGCGGGAGCTGCTGGTCGCTCATCCCCCGAACCTGGCACGCCGGGCCGCGCCCTGCCCGTCAGCGCGTGCGCCGGTTACGGCGATCGGGCGCAGCCTCCGGCGGAGCCTCCGGAAGCGGAACCTCTAGAAGAGGCCGTCCCACATCTGCTCCAGGAGCACGGACCACCAGTTCTCCGGGGAGGAGAGGGCCGGCGGGTCGAGCGCGGCGAGCTGGTTCTGGAAGTCCACGGTCCAGCGGCCCGCCTGCTCCTGGGTCAGCCCGTACCGCAGCCGCCACATGCGGCCGAGCAGCGCCATGCAGCGGACGAACTCGGGCAGCCCGGTGTTCACGAACTGCGGCTGCGCGGGCTGTCCGCCGGGCTGCGCCTCCATCGGCACGGCCACGATGTGCGCCGTGCCGTACTGCACGCAGAGCTGGCGGCCGAAGTCGTTGCCCATGACGAGGTACGAACCGGCGTCCGGGCCCGGCTGCACGCCGCGCTCCTGCGCCAGCTCGGCCAGCGTCGGCACCGGGCGCCCCGGCTGGGCCTGGCCCCAGAAGAACGGGCCCATGTCCAGCGGGATCCCGGCCCACACCAGGAGCTGCCCGACGATGTCGGGAACGCCCTGGCGGGAGACCGCGTGCTGGTCGAAGCGGAACACGCCCTGCGGCCCGAAGGCCTGCTGGAGCTCCTGCCCGATGGCGTCAGGCGGGATCGGCGGCGCCTGCTGGAGCTGTCCCGGCGGGGGCAGCGGCACGCGGTTCGGCGCCGGGCGGGCCGGGCCGTCCGCGACCTGGTGCAACTCGCCCTGGTGCTCCAGCAGATGGCGCATGCCCTGCTGCCGCGAGGCGTGGTCGCGGCCGTACGGGGCCGTGCTGGTGATCCGCACCTGCGGCCAGGTCTCCCGGATCATGCGCGAGCAGTAGCCGCCCGGCAGGTCGCAGGACTCCAACTCGGTGTGCAGCTCGATGACTTGCTGGGGCGGCACGTTCATGCCCATCAGCTCGTGCAGGATCTGCCACTCCGGGTGCGGGACACCCGGCGCGCTGCGCCGGATGAGCTGCTGCTCGGAGCCGTCCGGCGCCCGGTACCGCGCGACCGCCATGTAGCCCGGGCCCACCGTCGGCTGCCCCGAGGGCTGCTGCGGATAGCCGTACGCGGGACCGCCCTGCGCCGGTGCGCCCTGGGCGGGGGCACCGTGCGCGGGAGTCCCGGGCGCGGGGGGCGCGCCGGGGGCCGGGGGCGGCGTGCTCGGCGGGGGCGGCGGGGCGCCGGGACCCTGGCCCGGGCCCTGCGCGGGGCCGGAGAGCATGGTCGCCGCGTGGTGCACGTCGTTGCCGCCGCCGGAGGGGCCGCCGCCGGGGGCGCCGGGCGGGGACGGGGGCGCCGGGGGCTTGCCCGGGGCGCCGGGGGCCGGCGGCGGTGCGCTCGGCGGAGGCGGCGCGCCGCCGGGACGGCCGCCGGGGCCCTGCCCCTGGCCCGGCTCCGGCGCGGCGGGGCTGGACAGCATCGTCGCGGCGTGGTGCACGTCGTTGCCGCCGCCGGGCGCGCCAGGGGGTCCCGGCGGCGGCGGTGTGTCCTGCCCCTGGCCCGACTGCGGGCTGCCGGTCTGCGGACTGCCCGACTGCGAAGTGCCGGACTGCGGGCCGCTGTTGGCCACGTCCTCGGCCGACACCATCTGGGTCGGCACATAGCCGCCGGCCGGTCCGCCGGGACCGCCCGAGGACGGTCCGCCGGAACTCCCGGAGGGCGCGCCGCTGTTCGGCCGGGCGCCGGGCGTGCCGGGTGCGCCGGGCGGCGGGGGCACGGACGGACCGCTCCCGCGCCGCGGCTGCCCCGAGGGCGCGAGACCGGGGGCCGCGCGGCCCGTCTCGGCGTCCGCGATGTCACCCGAAGCGCCGGGCGCGCCGGGTGCGTTGGGGGCGCCGGGTACGTCAGGACCGGGGCTGGCCAGCATCGTCGCGGCGTGATGCACGTCGTTGCCCCCGCCGGAGGGGCCACCGCCGGGAGCTCCGGGAGCTCCGGGCGAGCCGGGAGCAGCAGGCTCGGCAGGCTCACCGGATGCCCCGGTGTCCTCGGCGTTCGCGTGCGCATCCGGGCCCGCGCCGGGGCCCTCCCCCACCACGGGGGACACGGCCGTGCGCGGCAGCGCGCCGCCGCTGTCCGGCATCACCGTCGTACGCGCCTCGGCGTCCGCCGCCGGGGGCTCCTCGTCGTCGCTGCCGGAGATCGGCGGCGCGAACACGGTCGCGGGCGGCGCCTGCGCCTCACCGCGCCCGGAGTCGCTGGTGTCGGCCGCGTCCCAGGGGCTGCCGCCGCCGGTGCCCGGACCACTGGAGACCGCGTCCCAGCCGGCGTCGGCGGCGGGCGCTGCCGCGGGCGGGGCCGCCGGAGGAGCGGTCGGCGGGGCCGCCGGAGGCGCGGGTGTGTCGGCGGCGGAGGAGTCGGAGGCGCCCGAGACGCCCGTACGGTCCGGCACGCCGGCCTTGTCGGCCGCCTCCTGGAGCCATTCGGGCGGGGTCAGCAGGAAGGAGGTGGCCTCCAGGTCGACGCGCTGCGGGGGTGCGGCGGGCGCTCCGGGAGCCGGCGCCGGGCGCCCGTACTCCTCCTCGTAGCGCCGGATCACCTCGCCCACCGGGAGGCCGGGCCACAGCGTCACATCGCCGCTGTCCCGCGCGATGACCAGGCGTGCACGGCCGCCGTCCGAGGTCGGCCCGTCCTCGCGGTCCTCGGCCCAGGCGACGAAGCCCAGGTCGAACTCCCGCACCCGCACCTCGCGCTGCTGGTATCCGGGAACGTCCGCGTTCACCCAGCGCTCCGCGCGCTCCTGCGCCTGTGCGAAGGTCACCATCGCGGCCTCAGCCCCCTCAAACCCGGACGGCGCGTGCGAAGCCGCCGTCCACCATCAGGTTCGCCACGGTCTCCAGCTCGGGCGGGCTGCCCGCGAGCCGCAGCAGAAAGTCGTCGAAGTCGGCGCCGCAGGGCCGCAGGAACCGCTGCACCCGCTCCTGCACGCCGAGCCCGTCCTGGTCCCGTACGTCGTCGTACGCGCAGAACCACACCGAACCCGTGCCCTCGCCGCGCACCTTCACCGCGACCAGGCCGCCCTGCACGAAGGCGACGCCGAGGTAGTCCTTGGTGAGGTGGTCGCGCAGGCACTTGTTGATGTAGACGAGGTCGTTGACCGCCGCGTCCTCGCGCACGGTGAAGAACGGCTGGTCCACCAGCAGTCCCAGCTCCGGGTCGAGCGCGACGCCGCGCGGCGCGCAGCCGCCGGCCGCCTTGAGGAAGGCGCGGTAGGCGCCGGGCAGCCGGTACCCCAGCTTCTCCTCGACCTCGGCGAGCTGGCCCTCGCTCACCGGCGGCTCGTGCGGCACCTCGAAGTGCGCGGGCTTGGTCTCCTGGAGCGGCCTGGTGCCGTTCTTGGCGTGGTCGACGGAGGCCGTCGCCAGCCCGCCGTGGTGCCGCAGCAGCCCCTTGACCTCGACGGGGACCAGCTCCATGCGGCGGCTGTGCGCCACGTGGTGCCAGGTCCAGCCGTGCGGCGTCGCGGACGGCGGCAGGTCGGACCACAGCTCGTGGCCCGCGGCGTGCAGCGCCGCGTTGGCCGAGACGAAGTCGGTCAGCCGCAGCTCGTCGCCGCCGAACCCCTCGGGGGGCTCGGCGATTTCGGCGGCGGCGCGCGCGTACGGAGTGAAGACCGGGAAGCCGTGCTCGTCCACCCGCACACCCTGCGGGTGCCGCGCGGCCCTCACCGGGTCCGGGAAGTGCACGACCTGTCCCGCGTAGGCCCGGTTCGGCGGTGCGGCGGTGGTCCCGCTCCCACCTGTCGTCATGGCGGTTGCCCCCTGCTGCGTCTGGCTGACAGACGACAGCCTATGCGCACCGGTCCGGGCCAGTCACCGGCCCTCTGCGGCCCGCCGACCCGCAGGACCGCACAACCGGCGGCGGACGTTCCGCGCCGCCCACCGCCGCCCGGCGCCCGCCGGGCTCAACCGCGCGCCGCGTCCGCCAACTTGCGGTACTGCTTCTCCAGCACCTTGTCGGGCAGCGGCTCCGGCTTGCCCGAGACGCCCACGGACATGAAGGTCGCGGTGGACTCCCCGGCCCGCACCACCGTGAACACGGTCGGCGAATCCTTCCCCTTCACGTCCTTCATCGTGAAACGCACCGCCTCGTCCCCCACCCGCGGCGAGGTGTTGGGCTCGACGGAAAGACGGGCCTTCTCCCCCGACTTCCCCGAGGCCGCCTTCCCCGTGGTCCCCGTGAACCGGCCGCAGCTCTCGACCGCGCGCTTCAGGTCGGCCAGCCACTTCTTCGCCTCACCCTGCTTGTACGAGGCGAGCAGCACCTGCTGCACGGTGCTCCCGGTCCCCAGGTCGCCCTTCAGCACGGTGCCGCTCACATACGCGGAGCGGGCGCGCTCGGGGCGCGAGTCCACGGTGTCCGTCACGGGAGCGCACTCCGGCTTGTCGGCGGAGATCGTGTTGCGCTCGGGCAGCGCGTCCTGCTGGTTGCGCTGCGCCCGGTACCCCCGCACGTCCCCGTCCTTGAGGAGCGCGGCGGCCAACTGCCCCTTGGCCAGCGGGCGTACGGAGGCCCCGCCGCCGCCCTGCTGCCCGCCGTTCTTCCCTCCGGTGGCGGTGCCCGCGCCACCGCCGTCGCCGCCACCTTGGCTACCGGCGCCGTCCCCGCCGCCCCCGCAGGCCGCGGCCGACATCGCCAGGAACGGCACCGCCACGGCGGCGGTGACCGCCCGGCGGAACCGGAAGGAGGTCCTTCGCATTGCGCAACTCCCGTCTCACGAGGACGCCGACGCCCACTGGGACGTGGACGCCCCGGAGCTCGTTCCGTACCACATCCGTCCACCACCCCCGTAGCACGGTGCGTGGAATTCCCTCACCCACCCGTGACACGACGGTCGGCATGATCGACTCTCCGGGCACACTGCATACTTGGCGCGGCCCCCCCGACGGCACACACGGCAAGCAGGACAGACCAGCAGGACGGGAACAACGCACCGCACAGGGGCCGCCCGGGGAGGAAACACGCACATGCAGCACACCGCACCACCACCAGACACGGAAGCCGCCGCCCCCGAGGGGAGCGCGGGCACGCACGCCGCCGGGGCCGGCACGGGGCCGGACGACGGCGCGGAAGCCGGTGCCCCGACCGGTTCCCCGGCCGGCGCCTCGGACCCGCGCGCGGCGTGGTTCAGCGCGCCCGCCGACACGGCGCCGGTGCCGCGGCACCGCAGGGACGGCATTCTCCCCGCCGTCGCGGCCGCGCTCTCGGTGCGCGGCGAGACCCTGACCTGCACCGGCAGCAAGAGCGACCGGCCGCCCGAACTGCATCCCCTGGTGCAGGACTTCCTGGACACCCTCACCACCGAGCACCGCGAGCGCTGGACCGGGCGGTGCCCGGAGACCGTGCTGCTCTCCCGCCACCTGACCGCGGCCGAGGCGGCGCGCGCCGGGAAGCGCTCGGGGCGCAAGCAGGGCAAGGCGCCCAAGCCGCTCACCCATACGGAGGCGAAGAAGGCGCTGAAACACGCCAAACTCACCGCCCGGCACATCCGCGAGGACGGCGATCCGCTGCACGGCGGCTACTCCCCGCCCTGCCGTAGCTGCACCGCGCTCCTCACCCACTTCGGCGTGCGGGCCGTCGTTCCCACGCAGGAGGAGTCCCGTTGAGCGTGCCGCGCGACCGCAGCGCCGCGACCACCACCCGCTTCCCCGTCGCCGTCGACGACGCGCTGCACGCCGCCGGATGGCAGCCGGGCCGCTGGGACATGCGGCAGGCCGAGCACTGGGCCGACACCCTGCGCGGGCACACCACCGCCGCCGGGCACCTGCACACCGTGCTGCCCTCGGCCGTCGAGGTATGGGCCGAGTTCGGCGCGCTCACCATCGAACCCACGGGCCCCGGGCGGCACATCGCGCCCACCGCGCTGCGCATCGACCCGCTCTCGGGGCTGCACAGCGCGCGCACCCTCACCGACCTGGGCCGCGCCCTGGACACCGAGGTCTGCCCGCTGGGCACCGAACTCGCCGCCGAGGACGGCTCGGACGCCGCGCTGCTCGCCGTGGACCGCGACGGCCGCGTCTACGGCCTCGACCACACCGGCGACTGGTACCTCGGCCCGGACTTCGACAGCGCGCTCTCCGCCCTGATCACCGGCACCAGACCCCAGCGCCTCACCCCGTACGAGGACTGAGCGCGACCCCGTACGAGGACTGAGCGCGGCACCCCTCCGTACGGGACCTGCGCCCCCTCCGTACGGGACAGACGCCCGCTCCGTAAGGGACCTGCGCCCGCTCCGTACGGGACAGGCGCCCGCTCGTGCGCGACAGGTGTCCGGTCGATCCGCTCAGTGCGTCTCCGCCGCCTTGCCGTCCGGGATCACGGCCGACACCCGGAAGCCGCCGTCCTCCGTGGGGCCCGAGACGAAGCCGCCGCCCAGCGCCGAGATCCGCTCCCGCATGCCGAGGAGCCCGTTGCCGCCGCTGGGCAGCCCCGCGTCGGCCGCGGCGCTGTCGGCCGGCGGCTCGTTCTCCACCCGCACCGCGACCTCCTCCTCGCGCAGGGCCAGCCGCACCCGCGTACGCGAGCCCGCCGCGTGCTTGTGCACGTTGGTCAGCGCCTCCTGCACCACCCGGAACGCGGCGCGCTCCACCTGCGGCGCATACCCCCGCCGCTCCCCCTCGACGGACAGCTCGACGGTCATGCCCGCGGCCCTGGACTGCTCGACCAGCCCGTCGAGTTCGCCGAGCGAGGCCCCGTCGCCCGCGCTCTCCTCTTCGTACGCGGCATCGCCCGGGGCTGCCCCGTCGGAGTCGGAGACGGGGCGCGCCCCGTCGGAAGAGGGGGACGGCGAGGCGTCGCGCTGCGGCGTCTGCGCGTGTCCGTCGGACGCGGCGGCGGGCTCCGAGCGCAGCACCCCCAGCATCGTGCGCAGCTCCGTGAGCGCCTGCCGGCCCATGTCGCCGACGAGCCCGGCGTTCTTCGCCGCCTTGGAGATGTCCTCGCGGGTCTCCGCCTTGGAGGTCACCGCCTGGAGCGCGGCCGCGTGCACCACCATGAGGCTCACCCGGTGCGCCACCACGTCGTGCATCTCCCGCGCGATGCGGGTCCGCTCCTCGTTGCGCGCCCACTCGGCGCGCTCCTCCGCGCGGTCGGCGAGCAGCGCCAGCTCGCGCTCCAGGCCGTCGGCGCGCTCGCGCAGCGACACCACGAGCCTGCGCCGGGCGCCCACGTACAGCCCGAGCAGCGTCGGCGGGGCCGTCATGCCCAGCGCCATCGACACCGAGACCAGCGGGATGAACCACGTGGGCGGGTTGAAGTCCGGGTCCTGCCCGATGCTCTGGTGCACCCGCACCAGCACGATGATCAGAGCGCCCAGCGCCTGCATCCCGGTGAGCAGCGCGATGATGCGGCGCGGCACGTCGGAGACCGCCAGCGAATACAGCCCCACGAGGCCCAGCAGCATGCCCATCTCGGTCGGCGTCACCGCGATCGACACCAGCACGACGGCGATCGGCCAGCGCCGCCGCAGCACCAGCGTCGCGCCGGCGAGCACGCCCAGCGCGATCCCGAAGGCCACCGGCACCCCGGCCTGCCGCGCGAAGCCGACCCCCTGCGCCGCGCACTCGGCGGCCGAGAGCACCGCCAGCGTCACGTCCAGCACCATGCCCCGCGGCCGTTCCCACCACCACGGCCCCGACGCGGCAGGCTTGTCCCCCGTCACGGTCATAGGGCCCAGCGTACGACCGCTGTCGACCGCTTATCCGGGAGAGCTCCGGAAGGTCCGATACCGCCGCTACGCGCGCTTCGGCCCCCGTACGGTCCGGCCCGCGCACCGCTCCGCACCCCGTACGGGAACGGGAGCCCACCCCCTGCGGGAACGCGGGCGCGCGTCACGGAGGTTGCCCTGCGGGCGGCCCGTCGGCGGCCCGCCGGCGGAAGCTGATCATTACCGTCGCATCGGGGGCAGGTGGTGCGGCATAGTATGGGGAGCCACCTCGGACCGGCGGGCGTCTTGTCCGGTTTGGGGTTGCTTGCTATCCCCTGTGGTGTAATTGGCAACACTGCGGTTTTTGGTACCGTCATTCCAGGTTCGAGTCCTGGCGGGGGAGCCCTTCCTGGCGGGGAGCCTTCGATTCCCCTTCTCCCGCGCTCCGCGCGCACCGGGGCCGCTTTCACACAGAGCCCCTGACCGGCACCTTCCCGGCGCGCCGGCGGCCCCTTCGACGGCGCCGCCCCCAACTCCCCCCATACCCCCCGGTATCCTGCGGGTGTCATCCCCCGGAACCCCAGTAGCCGAAGGGCACCCCCGTGAGCGCCAATCGCCCGGCAGCCGTCGTCGTCCTCGCAGCGGGTGAGGGCACCCGCATGAAGTCGGCGACCCCCAAGGTCCTGCACGAGATCTGCGGCCGTTCCCTGGTCGGCCATGTCGTCGCCGCCTCCCGCGCCCTGCGCCCCGAGCACCTGGTGGTGGTCGTCGGGCACGCGCGCGAGCAGGTGGCCGAGCACCTCGCCGACGCCGACTCCGGTGTGCGCACCGCCGTGCAGCACGAGCAGAACGGCACCGGGCACGCCGTGCGCACCGCGCTGGAGTCGCTGACGGAGGAGGGGATCACGCTGGACGGCACCGTGCTGGTGACCGTCGGCGACGCGCCGCTGCTGCGCGCCGAGACCCTCCAGGCGCTGGCCGACACGCACGCGGCCGACGGCAACGCGGTCACGGTGCTCTCCGCCGAGGTGCCGGACGCCACCGGGTACGGCCGCATCGTGCGGGACCCCGAGACCGGCGAGGTCACCGAGATCGTCGAGCACAAGGACGCCACCGAGGCGCAGCGGCACGCCATCCGGGAGATCAACTCCGGCGTCTTCGCCTTCGACGCGCGGCTGCTGGACGAGGCGCTGGGCAAGGTGCGCACGGACAACAGCCAGGGCGAGGAGTACCTCACCGACGTGCTCGGCATCCTGCGCGGCGACGGCCACAGGGTCGGCGCCTCGGTCGCCGGGGACCACCGCGAGATCGCCGGGATCAACAACCGCGTGCAGCTCGCCGAGGCGCGCCGCGCGCTGAACGAGCGGCTGCTGGAGGACGCCATGCTGGCCGGCGTCACGGTGGTGGACCCCGCCGCCGTATGGCTGGACGTCTCGGTGACGTACGAGCCGGACGCCGTCGTGCACCCCGGCACCCAGCTCCTCGGCGAGACCCACCTCGGCGAGGGCAGCGAGGTCGGCCCCAACACCCGGCTCACCGGCACCGCCGTGGGCGCGGGCGCCATGGTGAGCAACACCGTCGCCGACCACGCGGAGATCGGCCCGGGCGCCAAGGTCGGTCCGTACACCTACCTGCGCCCCGGCACCCGGCTGGGCTCGCGCACCAAGGCCGGCAGCTATGTGGAGATCAAGAACGCCGAGCTCGGCGAGGGCACGAAGGTGCCGCATCTCTCGTATGTGGGGGACGCCACGATCGGCGAGCAGAGCAACATCGGCGCGGCCTCCGTGTTCGTCAACTACGACGGGGTCAACAAGCACCGCACGTCGATCGGTTCGCACTGCCGGACCGGCGCGGACAACATGTTCGTGGCGCCCGTCACGGTGGGGGACGGCGCCTACACCGCCGCCGGCTCGGTCATCACCAAGGACGTGCCGGCCGGATCGCTGGCCGTCGCCCGCGGCCAGCAGCGCAACATCGCAGGCTGGGTGGCACGCAAGCGCCCCGGCAGCGCCGCGGCGCAGGCGGCCGAGGCCGCCGAGGCGGCGGACGCGGCGGACGGGCGGCAGGATCAGAGCGGCGCCTGAGCCGACTGCATCACAGCGGACCGGGTACGCCTCCGTGTGGAGCGGGGCGTACGGTTAAGTGGCAGGCACGCGCAGCGGAACTCAAGGAGACAGTGCAGTGACCGGGATCAAGACGACCGGCGAGAAGAAGCTGATGCTCTTCTCCGGCCGCGCCCACCCTGAGCTCGCGGAGGAGGTCGCGAAGCAGCTGGGTATCGGTGTGGTCCCGACCAAGGCCTTCGACTTCGCGAACGGCGAGATCTATGTCCGCTTCCAGGAGTCCGCGCGCGGCGCCGACTGCTTCCTGATGCAGAGCCACACGGCTCCCATCAACAAGTGGATCATGGAGCAGATCATCATGATCGACGCGCTGAAGCGGGCTTCGGCGCGGAGCATCACGGTGATCGTTCCGTTCTACGGGTACGCGCGCCAGGACAAGAAGCACCGCGGCCGCGAGCCCATCTCGGCCCGCCTGATGGCCGACCTACTCAAGACCGCGGGCGCCGACCGCATCCTCACCGTGGATCTGCACACCGACCAGATCCAGGGCTTCTTCGACGGCCCGGTGGACCACCTCTTCGCGCTGCCGCTGCTCGCGGACTACGTGGGCGCCAAGGTCGACCAGGACAAGCTCACCATCGTCTCGCCGGACGCGGGCCGCGTGCGCGTCGCCGACCGCTGGGCGGACCGCCTCGGCGCCCCGCTGGCGATCGTGCACAAGCGCCGCGACCCCGACGTGGCGAACCAGGTCACCGTGCACGAGGTCGTCGGCGACGTGGAGGGCCGGATCTGCGTGCTGGTGGACGACATGATCGACACCGGCGGCACGATCTGCGCCGCCGCCGACGCGCTGTTCGCGAACGGCGCGGAGGACGTCATCGTCACCGCCACGCACGGCGTGCTCTCCGGCCCCGCGGCCGACCGGCTCAAGAACTCCAAGGTCAGCGAGTTCGTGTTCACCAACACGCTGCCGACCCCGGGCGAGCTGGAGCTCGACAAGATCACCGTGCTGTCGATGGCGCCGACGATCGCGCGCGCCGTGCAGGAGGTCTTCGAGGACGGCTCGGTCACCAGCCTCTTCGACGAGCAGGCCTGACCCCCGCCGCACCGGGTCCCGCACCCGAGATCGATTTCCGGACGGCCTCCTTCGCCGCGTAGACTCTCCGAGTCGCTCGGCGAGGGAGGCCGTTTCCGTGTCGGCGGACATGTTCCGCAGGGGTACGGAAGGGCTCATCCGTTATCGACGCGCGCTCCTCGTAGCCGCTGGTCCGTGAACGGACCGAGTGACACCGCACGTTGACACCACGACTACGAAGGAGCGGGACATGGCTGACGTCAACCTCACCGCCCAGGTCCGCACCGAGTTCGGCAAGGGCGCCGCCCGCCGTCTGCGCCGCGAGGAGAAGATCCCCGCGGTCATCTACGGCCACGGCCAGGAGCCGGTCCACGTCGAGCTGCCCAGCTACGACATGATGATGGCCCTCAAGACCCCGAACGTCCTGATCAACCTGGACATCGAGGGCAAGAAGGAGCTGGTCATCCCCAAGGCCGTCCAGCGCGAGGCCATCCGCCAGTTCCTGATCCACGTCGACCTGCTCACCGTGAAGAAGGGCGAGCAGGTCTCGGTCGAGGTCCCGATCCACACCGAGGGCGACCTCGGCCCGGGCCAGAACCTGCTGGAGAACGTGTACGTGGCCCTCCCGGTCGAGGCCGAGGCCACCCACATCCCCGAGTCGATCGCCGTCTCCATCGAGGGCCTCGTCGCCGGCGACAGCGTCCTGGCCAAGGACGTGAAGCTGCCGAAGGGCACCTCGCTGGCCATCGACGGCGAGGAGCCGGTCATCCACGTGCTCGCCGCCAAGGCCGACGAGAGCGAGGAGGGCGAGGGCGAGACCGCCGAGTAACGGCGCCCGCTCTTCGCAGCATCCGACGACTGCCGCCGCGCGCCGCTGCCGCGCGGCGGCAGTCGTGTATGTGTGTACGGAAACCCGCAGAGACCATCCGACAGAGACCGTCAGAGGACCGGAGATGACGAGCAACGCGACCGCCCCTTCACCGTCCGACCCCTGGCTGGTGCTCGGCCTCGGCAATCCGGGGCCCGGCTACGCGGGCAACCGGCACAACGTGGGCTTCATGGTCGCCGACCTCCTCGCGCGGCGGATGGGCGGGAAGTTCAAGTCGCACAAGTCGCGGGCCCAGGTCGTCGAGGGCCGGCTCGGGACGCCCGGGGTGTCCAGCCACCGCGTCGTGGTGGCCAAGCCGATGACGTACATGAACCTCTCCGGCGGTCCGGCCACGGCGCTCCGCGACTTCTACAAGCTCCCGACCGAGCGGCTGATCGCGGTGCACGACGAGCTGGACATCGACTACGGGGTGCTGCGGCTCAAGCTGGGCGGCGGCGACAACGGGCACAACGGGCTGAAGTCGATCACCAAGTCGCTGGGCCGCGACTACCACCGCGTGCGCTTCGGCGTGGGCAGGCCGCCCGGCCGCATGCAGGTGGCCGACTACGTGCTCAAGGACTTCTCCGGCGCCGAGCGCAAGGAGCTCGACTACTTCGTGGACCGCGCGGCCGACGCGGTGGAGGCCCTGATCGTGGACGGCCTGGAGCGCGCGCAGACCACGTACAACACGTGAGGCGGGCGCGGACGGTGCCCGAGGCGCGGGGCACATAGCGCCTAAGCAGGGGTAAGTCCCGTAAGCCCGGGTATTGCGGGCCAAGCGGGATCCGGAGGTTGACCGTCCACACGTCCTTCACGAATGATCCCGTGCATGCCAAGGACCAAAACAGCCAAGCGCAGCAGGACCCGCCGTGCCGGGGAGAGCGCGTGGGGGCTGTTGCTGCTGCTCAAGCAGCTCTTCATGGCGCTGGTCGCGCTGCTGTTGATAGGCACGGGCGTCTGGTCGTCCTGGGGGACGGCGATGGCCGCGATGAACGGCGAGGAGCGCGGCACGCTCCAGGTCTCCAAGTGCGGCGAGGACGACTGCTGGGGCCGCTTCTCCCCCGAGCCCGGCAAGGGCGAGCCCCGCGAGAAGATCGTCATCTCCGGCACGGTCTCCGGCAAGCCCGGCGAGACCCTGAACGTGGCGGTGCGCAAGGACGAGGACGGCAAGACCCGTGCCGTGCGCACCGGGCCGGCCGGGATCCTGTACGCCTGGGTGCCGTTGGCAGGGTCGCTGCTGTTGTCGGCGCTGGTGGTCGCCGGGGGCCTGCGGATGCGGCGTACGGCCTGGGGGCTCGGCGCGGTGGGCGCCCTCATGATGGCGGGGGCGTGGGCGCTCCTGCATTTCGCGTGAGCACCCACGCCCCCGTAGAACCACCTGGGCGTCAGCCCGTGTTGCGCAGCCCCGCCGCGACGCCGTTGACCGTGAGCAGCAGCGCGCGGCCCAGCGTCTCGTCCGGCTCCTCGCCCTTCTCGGCCGCGGTGCGCTGGCGGTCGAGCAGCGCGACCTGGAGGTAGGAGATCGGGTCCAGATAGGCGTCCCGGATCTTGAGGGTCTGCTTCAGCACCGGGTTGGATTCGAGCAGTTCGCTCTCCCCGGTCACCCGCAGCACCTCGCGCACGGTCAGCGCGTGCTCCTCCTTGATGGTCTCGAAGACGTGCTTGAGCTCGTCGGGGACCAGCGTGTCCACGTAGTGCTGGGCGATCCGCAGATCCGTCTTGGCCAGCGTCATCTCGACGTTGGAGAGGAAGTTGCGGAAGAAGTGCCAGTGCTCGTGCGCCTCGGCGAGCACCGGGTCGAGCCCGGCCTCGCGGGCCGCCTTCAGCCCCGTACCCACGCCGAACCAGCCCGGGACGATCTGGCGGGACTGGGTCCAGCCGAACACCCACGGGATCGCCCGCAGCCCGTCCAGGCCCTTGCCGCTGTCCGGGCGGCGCGAGGGGCGCGAGCCCAGGTGCAGCTCGGCGAGCTGGTCGACGGGCGTGGAGGCGAAGAAGTACGCGGGCACGTCGGGGTCCTCGACGAAGCGCCGGTAGGCGCCGTGCGCCGCGTCCGAGACGGTGTCCATCGCGGCGTCCCAGCGGGCCAGCGCCTCGTCGGACTGGCGGGGCGCGGTGTGCAGCGCGGACGCCTGGAGGGTGGCGGCGACGGTGAGCTCCAGGTTTTCCCTGGCCAGTGACGGCACCAGGTACTTGTCGGAGATGACCTCGCCCTGCTCGGTCACCTTGATCTCGCCCTCCAGGGTGCCCCAGGGCTGGGCGAGGATCGCGTCGTGCGTGGGGCCGCCGCCCCGGCCGACGGTGCCGCCCCGGCCGTGGAAGAGCCGGAGCCGCACGCCGTGCCGGTGGGCCACGTCGCGGAGGCGGCGCTGGGCGCGGTGGATCTCCCACTGACTCGTCGTGATGCCGCCGAACTTGGAGGAGTCGGAGTACCCGAGCATGACCTCCTGGAGGTCGCCGCGGAGCGAGACCAGGCGCCGGTAGGAGGGGTCGGAGAGCATCGCGTCGAGCAGCTCGTCCGCGATCTTCAGCTCGTCGGTGGTCTCCAGCAGCGGCACGATGCCGATCTTCGCCCAGCCCGCGTGCAGGTCGATGAGACCGGCCTCGCGGGCCAGCACGGCGGCGGCGAACACGTCGTCCGCGCCCTGGCACATGGAGATGATGTAGGACTCGACGACCTCGGGCCCGAAGGTGTCCAGGGCCTTGCGCACGGTCTCGAACACGCCCAGCGTCTTGGCGCCCGCCGCGTCCAGCGGCGCGGGCGCAGGCGAGAGCGGGCGGCGCGAGCGCAGCTCCTTCGCGAGCAGCCGCTGCCGGTAGTCGCGGGGCATGTCCACGTACCGCCAGGACTCCTCGCCGAGCCGGTCGAAGAGCTGGCCCAGCGCGTGGTGGTGCGCGTCGGCGTGCTCGCGCACGTCCATCGTGGCGAGCTGGAGCCCGAACGCCGCGAGGGTCCGCAGCACCCGCTCCAGGCGCCCGTCGGCGACCAGCTCGCCGCGGTGCGCGCGCAGCGACTCCTGGAGCAGGGTCAGGTCCTCGACCAGCTCGCCCGTGCCCAGGTAGTCGCGGCCCGGCGCGTGCGGGATGCCCTCGGCCAGGCGCTCGCGGGTGTTGAGCAGCTTCTGCCGTACGCAGGTGGCCTTGAGGCGGTAGGGCTCCTCGGAGTTCAGCCGCTTGTAGCGCGGGCTGATCTCGGGGAGCCGCTCCAGGTCGCGCTCCAGCGAGTCGAGCAGCTCCTGCGAGGCGCCGCTGTTGCGGATGGAGTTGGAGAGCGCGCCGCGCAGCTCGTCGACCTGCTTGAGCGCCTCGGTGATGCCGTGCTCGTGCTGGAGCAGCAGGACGTCCCAGGTCACGGCCGGGGTCACATTGGGGTTGCCGTCCCGGTCGCCGCCGATCCAGCTCCCGAAGGTGAGCGGGCGGGTGCCCTGCGGGAGGGGCGCGCCCGCGCGCTCCAGCTCGGCGGCCAGGTCCTCCAGCACGTCGCCGACGGCGCCGCTGTAGAGCTCGTCCAGGTAGTAGACCGCGTTACGCGCCTCGTCCGCCGGCTCGGGACGGGCCACGCGCAGCTCGTCGGTCTGCCATACGAGGTCGATGTTCTCCGCGAGCCGCAGATCCGTGCGGCGGCGCTCCGCCGGGTCGGTGCTCTCCAGCAGCTCTGCGATCTTGCGGAGCTTGGTGAGCACCGAGCGGCGCGCGGCCTCGGTGGGGTGCGCGGTGAAGACGGGCCGCACCCCGAGGTTGCGCACCGTCTCCTTCAGGTGCTCGGGGTCGGCGTCCTTGAGCATGTCCGCGGTGCGCGAGAGGTTCCCGCCGTCCTCGGCCCGGCGCTGCCGCAGCTCGTGCCCGCGGTGCACCTGCTCGGTCACGTTCGCCAGGTGGAAGTACGTGGAGAAGGCGCGCACCAGCTTGGTGGCTGTGGGCAGGTCGGTCTGCCCGAGAAGGGCAGCCGCCGCCTCTCCGTCGCTGCGGGTCAACGCGCGCACGCGCTCCACCAGGTCGAGGAGCTCGGGGCCCTCCTGGCGCACCAGGGTCTCGCCGAGCAGGTCGCCGAGCCGTCGGATGTCGGCTCGCAGCGCGGTCGTCCCGTCGGCGGTGTTTCCTTCCTCGCGGGCGGCGTCGGCGACGCCGTTCCCCCCGGACTGCGCGCCCGGTCCGTTCTGGCGCTGAGGGCTGTCGGCACTGCTCACAGGTGCGGCTCCTTGCAGCTTTTCCTTGCGGCTTCGCTTCTGACAGGTCGCGGACCGCGCTGTCCGGCGCGCACCCAGGATATGCGGCGGGCTTCAGCGCGCCGCCGGGCGTCCGCTGTGTGGTCACGGGTACGCCGCCGCGGCCGTGCGGCGCCGCTGGACCGCACGGCGCCGTGTGGTCATGCGGGTGAGGCGGGTACCCGCCGCGCACCTCCCCAGGTGCTCCGCGGGTACGCATCCCCACCGCACCCCTTGATACGCCTGTAAGGGCTGCCATACTTACGACTCCGTAGGTTACGGCACCGTAGCCTGCCCCGGTCTGAAGAGGGACACCTATGGCCACTAGTCCGGAGCTGCTCGACAGCGCCCCGAACTCCGACACCGCTGACGCGAAGGGAGCGCCCGGTGCGGCGTCGCCCGGCGCCCCGGACGGCGCGATGCCGTCCGCGACCCTGGGCGGCGAGAAGCGCCGCTCCGTCGAACAGATCACCCTGCTGCTGTTCATCACCGTCCCGTTCGTCGCCCTGCTCGCGGCGGTGCCGCTGGCCTGGGGCTGGGGGGTGAGCTGGCTCGATCTCGGTCTGCTCGTCTTCATGTACTACCTGGGCTGCCACGGCATCACCATCGGCTTCCACCGGTACTTCACGCACGGCTCCTTCAAGGCGAAGCGGCCGCTGCGGATCGCGCTGGCGATCATGGGCTCGATGGCGGTCGAGGGCCCGCTGGTGCGCTGGGTGGCCGACCACCGCAAGCACCACAAGTTCTCCGACGCCGAGGGCGACCCGCACTCGCCGTGGCGCTACGGCGAGGACATCCCGGCCCTGATGAAGGGCCTGTGGTGGGCGCACGTGGGCTGGATGTTCGACGAGGAGCAGACCCCGCAGCACAAGTACGCGCCCGACCTGATCAAGGACCCGGCGATCCGCCGCGTCTCCCGCCAGTTCGTGCTGTGGACGGTCGTCTCGCTGCTGATCCCGCCGCTGGTCGGCGGCCTGGTCACGATGTCCTGGTGGGGCGCGCTGACCGCGTTCTTCTGGGGCTCCCTGGTACGCGTCGCGCTGCTGCACCACGTGACCTGGTCGATCAACTCCATCTGCCACGCGGTCGGCAAGCGGCCCTTCAAGTCCCGCGACAAGTCCGGCAACGTGTGGTGGCTCGCGGTCCTGTCCTGCGGCGAGTCCTGGCACAACCTGCACCACGCGGACCCGACCTGCGCGCGGCACGGCGTGATGCGCGGCCAGATCGACTCCAGCGCCCGGCTGATCCGCTGGGCCGAGCAGGCGGGCTGGGCGTACGACGTGCGCTGGCCGAAGGCGAACCGTATCGACTCCCGCCGCAAGGAGACGACGGCCGAAGCGGCATGATGGAACCCGTGCCGACCGACGAGACCAGCACCCCCGCACCGAAGAAGCGCACCCGCCGACGCATGACCGGCAAGGAGCGCCGCGAGCAGTTGCTGGACATCGGCCGGAAGCTCTTCGCCGAGCGCGGGTTCGAGGGGACCTCGGTGGAGGAGATCGCGGCCAAGGCCGGGGTCTCCAAGCCGGTGGTCTACGAGCACTTCGGAGGCAAGGAGGGCCTGTACGCGGTCGTCGTCGACCGCGAGATGCGGGCCCTCCTGGACATGGTGACGGGGGCGCTCACCGGGGGTCATCCGCGTGAGCTGCTGGAACAGGCGGCGTTCGCCCTCCTCGACTACATCGAGCAGGACACCGACGGCTTCCGCATCCTGGTCCGCGACTCCCCCGTGGCCCAGTCCACGGGCAACTTCGCCTCGCTCATCTCGGACATCGCCACGCAGGTCGAGGACATCCTCGGCCGCGAGTTCAAGTCCCGCGGCTTCGACCCGAAGCTCTCGCCGCTGTACGCGCAGGCGCTGGTGGGCATGGTCGCGCTCACCGGCCAGTGGTGGCTGAACGCCCGCAAGCCGAAGAAGGCCGAGGTGGCCGCGCATCTGGTCAACCTGGCCTGGCACGGCCTCGACGGCCTGGAGCAGAAACCGCGCCTGATAGGCCACAGGAAGAGCTGAGCGCTCCTCCGCAGAACGACCGCGAACGCCCCGGCGCCGATGGCACCGGGGCGTTCTTCATGCGCGTGAGGCCTACAGGCTGCCCAGCCTCTCCAAGGGGAACGGCGGCTGGGCCAAGGGCCGGACCGCCAGTCTCGTCAGGGGCAGGGCGTTGTCGTCCGCCGCCGTGCGGTTGGCGTGCAGGACGCCGCAGTGGGTGCAGCGGTGCACGAGGACCCACTCGCCGTCGCCGCGTACGGAGATGGCCAGCGGCTCCATGCGGGCGTCGCAGTCCGCCGCCCTGTCGCCCGGCGTGGAGTCGACGTGCCGGCTCCACAGGCAGGTCGGGCAGTGGTTGCGGTGGCTCGTGCCGGGCGCGGACATCGGGACGTCCAGGCCGCAGTTGAGGCACCGGAAACTGGTGGCGCGCGCCTCGCCGCGTGCGCGCCGCGAGGTGTTGCGCGCGGAAGCGCGCGAGGTGTTGCGGGTGGTCATCGGAGTACGACTCCTGGTGGATGTGGAGGGCCATGGCGGTGAGTGCCATCCCGCACCGAGGAGTTCGTGCCGGCGGGTGCCGTCAGCGGGTGCTGCGCGGCACCGTCGCGGAGCGCCTTCCTCGGATACGGGAACGGGTCCGCGGGGCCCTGGGCATACAACTCCACCTCGTCCTGCAGTCGGGATGCCGTACGGGACGCCCGTACGGCTGCCTCGATGAAAGCCCGGCGCACAGGGCCGGGGCAACCGAATTACGGGCGCCCGGGCGCCGGTCCCGCCAGAGGCTCCAGGAACTCCAGCCGGTTGCCCACCGGGTCCTCCGCGTAGAAGCGGCGCTGCCCCGGGAGCGCGTCGTCCCAGGTGACCGGCACACCGGCGGCCGCCAGGCACCCGGCCAGCGCGTCCAGGCCCGCGGCCCTGATGCCCGGGTGCGCCTTGCGCGCGGGACGGAACGGCGCCTCCACCCCCAGGTGCAGCACCACGTCGCCCGCCGCGAACCAGCAGCCTCCGCGCGCCGCGAGCACCGGTGGCTTCGGCAGCTCGGTCATGCCCAGCACGTCCGCGTAGAAGGCCCGCAGCAGGGGCTCCGCGCCTTCGGGAGCCGCCAGTTGCACGTGGTCGAGGCCGAGCAGCGCCCAGCCGCCCCGGTCGGCCCCGCTCATCCCCGTACCGCTCATCCCCGTACCGCCACCACGAAGATCCGGCGGAACGGGAACGGGGTGCCGTACGGGCGGCGCGGATAGGCCTCGCGCAGCAGCTCCGCGTACTCGGCGACGAACTCCTCGCGCGCCTCCGGGTCGTCCTCCAGCGCCGTGAACACCGGGCGCAGGGCCGTGCCGCGCACCCAGTCGAGCACCGCGTCCTCGCCCGGCAGCAGGTGCAGGTACGTGGTCTCCCAGGCGTCCACCTCGCAGCCGAGCGGGGCCAGCGCGGCGCAGTACCCCTCGGGGCCGAGCACGGGCTCACCGCGTACGCAGCCGCCCAGGCGGTCGCGCCAGCGCGGGCTCGTGCACAGGCCGGCCAGCAGCGTGTGGCTCGGCGCACCGAAGTTGCCCGGCACCTGGAAGGCGAGCACGCCGCCCGGCGCGAGGGAGTCCACCCACGCGGGGAAGAGGCCGGTGTGCCCCGGCACCCACTGGAAGGCGGCGTTGGAGAAGAGCAGGTCGAAGCGCTCGCCGGGGCCCGGCTTCCAGGCCGCCAAATCGGCCTGCCGGAAGTCGAGTTCGCCGCCGCCCGCCGTGCGCCCCGCGTGCTCCGCCGCCTCCGCGAGCATGGCGGGCGAGCTGTCGTACCCGGTCAGCCGCACCCCCGGCCAGCGCTCCGCGAGCGGCAGGCTCGGTCCTCCGGGTCCGCAGCCCAGGTCCGCGATGCGCGGAGCGGGCTCGCCGGGCAGCTCCGGTACGCGGGCGAGCAGCTCGTGGAGGGGGCGGGCGCGCGGCGCCGCGTGCCGCAGGTACTGTTCCGGGTCCCAGGTGGCGGAGGGTGCAGGAGCGGGCGAAGACGCGGAGGCTGATCCGGACGGGGGCCCGGACCCGGCCCGTGATGTGGTCATGGAAGCCAGCCTGATACCCGATTTCCCTTGACGTCAAGAGACTTCACGTCGACACAACTACTACACTGCTCCTCATGGAGGACGAGGTCGATCGACTGGTGGCGGCTTGGCGCCGGGAGCGCCCTGACCTCGACGTGGAACCGCTCGAGGTCCTGAGCCGCGTCAGCAGGCTCGCGCGCCATCTGGACCGTGCGCGCCGCATCGCCTTCTCCGAGCACGAACTGGAGCCCTGGGAGTTCGACGTGCTGACCGCGCTGCGCAGGGCCGGTACGCCGTACCAGCTCTCGCCCGGCCAGCTCCTCACCCAGACCCTGGTGACCTCGGGGACGATGACGAACCGCATCGACCGGCTGGCGAAGAAGGGCTTCGTGGAGCGGCTGCCCGATCCCAGCGACAGACGCGGCGTGCTGGTGCGGCTGACCGCCGAGGGCAGGGACAGGGCCGACAGCGCGCTGGCCGGACTGCTCGCGCAGGAGCGCGCGATCCTCGCCGAGCTCTCCACCGCGCAGCGTGCCGAACTCGCGGGGCTGCTGCGCCAGCTCACGGCCCCGTTCGACAACATCCCGACCTGAGTCGCGAGCGGCGGGTCCGCGGCCGCCCGGCGTGACCGGCGCATACCGGCGCTCCGGCGCACATCGCGGACACCCCGGACGAGTCATGGTCATGCGCTGTGCCCGGCGCTTAGCATGCGGCGCATGGGTGGACGCGCTGGGCGCTTCGAGGACCGGACCGTCATCGTCACCGGAGGAGGCGCCGGGATCGGCGCCGCCGTGGCGCACCGGATCGCCGAGGAGGGCGGCGCGGTCGTCATCCTCGACAACGAGGAGGAGGGCGGCCACCGCACGGCCCGCGAGATCACCGCCTCCGGCGCCCGCGCCGCCTTCGTGCTCGGCGACGTGACCGACGAGCCCGCGTGGGAGCGGGCGGTGGGCACCGCGCACGAGGGCTTCCAGCGGCCGGTCGACGGCCTGGTCAGCAACGCGGCGCTGATGCGCCCCGGCACGGCCGAGACACTCTCGCTCGCCGACTGGGAGGCCCAGCTCGGCGTCAACCTCACCGGCGCCTTCCTCGGCGTGCGCGCCTGCCTGGACGACCTGCGCGAGCGGCGCGGCTCCGTGGTGCTCACCTCCTCGGTGCACGCGCAGTTCGGGCTCCCGGGCCGGCCCGCCTACGCCGCGACCAAGGCCGGGCTCACCGGCCTGGGCCGCCAGCTCGCCGTGGAGTACGGGCCCGAGGTGCGGGTCAACTGCGTGCTGCCCGGCCCCATCTGGACCCGCGCCTGGGACAAGGTCGGCGAGGAGGACAGGCGGCGCACCGTGGAGCAGACGGTCGCGGGGCGGCACGGGAGCCCGGACGAGGTGGCCGCGACCGTGGCCTTCCTGCTCTCCGAGGACGCCTCGTACGTCACCGGGCAGAGCCTGTTCGTGGACGGCGGCTGGAGCATCTACAAGACGTCCGCGTAAGACCGGGTCCCTGAGCCGCCCGAGCCCCCTTGAGCCCCCACCCGAGGAGGAACTCCCTTGCGCATCGCCCGCGTCGAGACCTTCGCCGTGCCGCCGCGCTGGCTGCTCTGCCGCATCGAGACCGACGAGGGGCACGTGGGCTGGGGTGAGCCGGTCGTCGAGGGCCGGGCCGCCACGGTGCGCGCCGCGGTGCGGGAGCTGGCGGAACAGTTCCTGGTGGGCGCCGACCCCCTGCGGATCGAGGACCACTGGCAGCTCATGACCAAGGGGTCCTTCTACCGGGGCGGCCCGGTCCTCTCCAGCGCCGTCGCCGGGCTCGACCAGGCGCTCTGGGACATCGCCGGCAAGCACTACGGGGCGCCGGTGCACCGGCTGCTGGGCGGCCCCGTGAGGGACTGGGTGCGGGCTTACTGCTGGGTCGGCGGTGACGAGCCGTCGGAGCTGCGGGACGCGGTCGCGGCGCAGGTGGAGGCCGGGTTCACGGCGGTGAAGATGAACGCGAGCGGCCGCGTGAGCCCGCTGCCCACCGTGGCCGAGCTGCGCGGGGTGGCCGAGCGCGCCGCGGTCGCCCGCGAAGTGCTCGGCGAGGAGCGGGACTTCGGGGTGGACTTCCACGGGCGGTTCACCGTGGCGGGGGCGCGCCGCGCGGCTGAGGTGCTGGAGCCGTACGGGCCGATGTTCGTGGAGGAGCCCGTGCTGCCCGAGCACACCGCACTGCTGGAGCGGGTGACCTCCTCCACCACGCTGCCGGTGGCGACGGGCGAGCGGCTGTACTCGCGCACCGACGTGCTGCCCGCGCTCCAGGCGGGCATCGGGGTGCTCCAGCCGGACCTCTCGCACGCCGGGGGGATCTCGGAGGTGCGGCGGATCGCGGCGCTCGCCGAGACCTTCGGTGTACAGATCGCGCCGCACTGCCCGCTGGGCCCGGTCACCCTGGCCGCCAGCCTCCAGGTGGCCTGCTGCACCCCGAACTTCCTGATCCAGGAGCAGAGCATCGGCATCCACTACAACACCGGCGCCGAGCTGCTCGACTACGTCGCCGACCGGGAGCCGTTCCGCTTCCACGACGGTCATCTGCGCAGGCCGGAGGGGCCAGGGCTCGGCGTGGAGATCGACGAGAAGGCCGTGCGCGCTGCGGACGGCGCCGACGGCTGGCACAACCCCGTGTGGCGGCACGCCGACGGGTCCTTCGCCGAATGGTGATCCGGTAGCACGCTGGGACGGGCGTCTCCGTACCGGCAGCCGGGACGGGCCGCGCCCCGACCCGGACCTGACAGGGAAGACCCTTACTGGGAGAGGCGGTTGACCATGTCCGACCCCGCACAGCCCGACTCCGCACAGCCCGACCCCGTACGCCCCCAGGGCGCGCGGCGCATCAACTTCGGCGGCGACTACAACCCCGAGCAGTGGCCCGAGGAGGTGTGGACCGAGGACCTCCAGCTCATGAAGGAGGCCGGGGTCACCATGATCACGGCCGGGATCTTCTCCTGGGCGAAGGTCGAACCGCGCCCGGACGAGTGGGACTTCGGCTGGTTCGACCGCGTCATGGGCAACATGGCGGACGCCGGCATCGACGTCTGCCTGGCCACCATGACGGCCTCGCCGCCGCCCTGGCTCTCGCACCGGCACCCGGAGATCCTGCCGGTCACCGCCGAGGGCCGGCTGATGCACCCGGGCTCACGGCAGCACTACTGCCCCTCCAGCCCCGTCTACCGCAAGTACGCGCGCCGCCTGGTGGAGAAGCTGGCCACCCGGTACGCGGACCATCCGGCCCTCGCGATGTGGCACATCGGCAACGAGTACGGCTGCCACACCCGGCAGTGCTTCTGCGAGGTCTCGGCCGCCGACTTCCGGCGCTGGCTGAAGGACCGGTACGGCGCGGTGGAGGCGCTCAACGACGCCTGGTCCACGGCCTTCTGGGCGCAGGCGTACTCCACCTTCGACGAGGTGCTGCCCCCGCGCTCCTCGCCCACCATCCCCAACCCCGCGCAGCAGCTCGACTACTGGAGGTTCAGCAGCGACGCGCTGCTCGGCTGCCACCTGATGGAGAAGGAGGTGGTCAACGAGGTCACCCCGGGGATCCCGATCACCACCAACTTCATGGCGCACCACAAGCCGGTGGACCAGTTCGAGTGGGCACGCCACGAGGACGTCGTGTCGCTGGACTTCTACCAGGACCCGCACGACCCGACGACCCACCTCAGCGCCGCGCTCACCTTCGACCTGATGCGCTCGGCCAAGGGCGGCGAACCCTGGATGCTGCTGGAGCAGGCGCCGAGCGCGGTCAACTGGCGGCAGCGGAACGCGCCGAAGCCGCCCGGCGCGATGCGGCTGTGGTCCTGGCAGGCCGTCGCGCAGGGCTCGGACTCGGTCATCTACTTCCAGTGGCGGCAGTCCCGCGGCGGCGCCGAGAAGTTCCACTCCGCGATGGTCCCGCACGGCGGCACCGACACCCGTACCTTCCGCGAGGTGTGCGAACTGGGCCGCGAGCTGGGCTCGGTCTCCGAGATCGCGGGCAGCCGCGTGAAGCAGCCCGAGGTGGCGCTGCTCCAGGACTGGAACAGCCGCTGGGCCCTGGAGCAGGGCGCGCGCCCGGTCGCCGACCTGCCGCAGCCCGACCTGATGCAGGCGCACCACACACCGCTGTGGGAGGCGGGCGTGCCCACCGACGTGGTGCCCCCGGACCGCGACCTCTCCCCGTACAAGCTGGTCGTGGTGCCGAACCTCTATCTGATGTCGGAGGAGACGGCACAGCGGCTGACCGCTTACGTGCGAGGCGGCGGACACCTGCTGGTGTCCTTCTTCACCGGGATCGTGGACGAGTCCGACCGCGTGCACCTGGGCGGCTATCCGGCGCCGCTGCGCGAGGTGCTGGGGCTGCGGATCGAGGAGTTCTGGCCGCTGGCGCCGCGCACCACGATCCCCGTACGGGGCGGCCCGTCGGGGGAGGCCGAGGGCGACCTGTGGTCCGAGGTCATCCACCTGGAGGGCGCCGAGACGGTGGCGGCCTTCGGCGGCGGCGAGCTGGAGGGCCTGCCCGCCGTGACGCGGCACGAGTTCGGGGCCGGGGTCGCCTGGTACGCGGGCACCCGGCTGCGCCCCGCCGCGATGCGCGCCCTGCTGGACTCCGTACGGGAGGACGCGGGCGCCCTGCCGGTGCTCCCCGGGCTGCCCGAGGGCGTGCAGGCGAGCGTGCGGGAGTCGGCCGACGGCGACTCCTACCTGTTCCTGCTCAACCACGGCACGGCCGAGCGCGAGGTCCAACTCCCCACGCCGGCCCGCGACATGCTGACGGGCGAGCACACGGGAGATTCGGCCCGCGTACGCCTGGAGCCGCGCGGGGTGGCCGTACTCCGCTAGCGGTTGCTCCTGTCCGCCGCGGCGGACAGCGCGCACGGCGGCAGCCGTCGGCGGTCTGAGCGCAGCTCGCACTCAGACCGCCGGCACACGGCCGCAGGACCGCAGGGAGTCAGCGGGCCTGCGCCACCGCGGTGGAAGGCTCCAGCTCCACGGGGCCGACCCCTGCGCGACGGGCCAGCGCAACCGCGGCCAACGTGGAGTGCACGCCCAGCTTCCCCAGCACGTTCTGCATGTGGGTGCGGACCGTGTGCGGGGACAGATACAGCCGCTCGGCGACCGCCTTGCGGCCGAGGCCCGCTACCATGCAGCGCAGCACCTCGCGCTCGCGCGGGGTCAGCGACTCCACCAGCCGCTCGCTCTCCGTACGGTGCTTGCGCGAAGCCGTCAGCTCGCGCAGGACGCCGGTGAGCAGCGAGGGCGAGAGGTGCGTCTCGTCCTTCAGCACGCCCCGGATCACCTGGAGCAGCCGGGAGAGCGAGCAGTCCTTGGCCACCCAGCCGCCCGCGCCCGCCTGGAGCGCCGCGGCCGCGTGCCGCGGATCGTCCCGCTCGGCGAGCACCACCGTGCGAAGCTGCGGGTGCTCCTGGCGCACCCGGCTGACCAGCGCGATGCCGCCCACCGCCGGGTGTTCGGCCGAGGAGCCGTCGGCGACGGCCAGCCCGGCCGTCATGTCGCCGTTGCCCCGGCTCACCGGTGCCGGAGCGGGCGCGGGCCCCGGCATCCGCTCGTGCGGGTGCGCCGCGTGCGCCTGGGGCACCTGCGGCAGTTGCGCGGGCTGCACCCGCGCGTGCTGCGGCTGCGCCGCGTGCTGCTGTGCGGCGTGCGCGGACTGCGGCTGGGCCGGGGAGCCCAGGTCGGCGTCCACCAGCACCACATCGAAGCGGCGCCCTTCCGCGTTTCCGCGCTCTATGGAGCGCAGCGCGGCGGGACCGCTGCCCGCCGCCGCGACCTCGACGTCCTGTTCCGCCGCGAGCGCGGCGGCCAGGGACTCGGCGAATATGCGATGGTCGTCGACCACCAGCACACGAATCCGTTGCATGACACCCCCTGGCAGTGCGGGCACGACACCCGTCGCGGGCAGAGACGCGAAGGCGGCACGGCCGCCGCCGTGCTGCTGCGCTGACACTGCCCCACCCCGGGTGCCGTACCCGGCTGTCTCGCCCCCTGATCAGCACCGGCCCCCACCGGTGCGCATGCACTAAGAGTACGGGCGACTGCGCACAACGGAAGGAGGTTGACACAACTCCTTGCGCCACCGGGCCAAGCCGATGGGACTGTTCCGTTTCGTTCAGGACCGGTGCCGTGGCGCGGTTTCACGCCATCCGGCGTGCCCCCTGGGCAGGGGTGGCGCCGAAGACGCGGGGCGCCGCGTGGCCCGCGGCGGCGAAGGCGGCGCGCACCGCGTCCGCGACGGATTCCGCCGCCGGCTCCTCGGCCAGCACGATCGCCGAGCCGCCGAAGCCGCCGCCGGTCATGCGCGCGCCCAGCGCCCCGGCCTCCAGCGCGGTGTCCACCACGAGGTCCAGCTCGGCGCAGGAAATGGCGAAATCGTCGCGCAGCGAGGCGTGCCCCGCGGTGAGCACGGGCCCCATCGCGCGGGTCTCCCCCGCGTCCAGCAGCCTGATCGCCTCGCGCACCCGCTCGTTCTCGGTGACGATGTGCCGGACCAGCGGCACCAGTTCGGGGTCGGCGAGCTGCTTGAGCGCCGTCTCCAGCTCGCCGTGCGGTACGTCGCGCAGCGCGGCCACCCCCAGCGCCGCCGCTGCCGCCTCGCAGCCCGCGCGGCGCTTGGCGTACTCGCCGTCGCCCAGGGCGTGCTTGACCCGGGTGTCCACGACCAGCAGCCGGAGCCCCTGCGCCGCGAGGTCGAAGGGGACCTGGCGCTGGGCGAGGTCGCGGGTGTCGAGGTACAGCGCGTGGCCCTCCGTACAGCAGGCCGCGGCCATCTGGTCCATGATCCCGCAGGGCACGCCGACGAAGGCGTTCTCCGCGCGCTGGCAGAGCCGGGCCGCGCGCTCGGCGTCCAGACCCAGCCCGTACAGCCCGTCGAGCGCCACCGCGGTGGAGACCTCCAGGGCCGCGGAGGAGGAGAGCCCGGCGCCGGTCGGCACGGTGCTGGTGAAGTGCAGGTCGGCGCCGCCCACTTCGAGGCCCGCCTCGCGCAGCGCCCAGACCACGCCCGCGGGGTAGGCGGCCCAGCCGCCGCGGTCGCCGACGGCGCCCTGCGCCGCCAGCTCGTCCACCCGCAGCTCGACCACGCCGCCCGGGGCCTCGGCCGAGTGCAGCCGCAGCACCCCGTCGTCCCGCCGGGCCGCCTCGGCCCGGCAGGCGTGCGGCAGCGCGAGCGGCATCACGAACCCGTCGTTGTAGTCGGTGTGTTCGCCGATGAGGTTGACCCGCCCCGGCGCCTCCCAGGCGCCCTCGGGTGCGTGCCCGTACACCTCGGCGAAGCCGCCCGCGACCGGGGTGACGTCCTCCGCCGCGCTGCCGCCCGTGCTCATTCCGATGCCACCTTCTTCGCGAACTGCCATGCGTCCTCGACGATTCCGGCCAGGTCTGCGCGCGAGGGCTTCCAGCCGAGCCGCTCCTTCGCCCGCTCGGCCGAGGCCACCAGCACGGCCGGGTCGCCGCCGCGGCGCGGGGCCACCACCTCGGGGATCGGGTGCCCGGTGACCTTGCGGACGGTCTCGATGACCTCGCGTACGGAGAAGCCGTTGCCGTTGCCGAGGTTGCAGATCAGGTGCTCGCCGGTGACCGCCTGGTCCATGGCGAGGAGGTGCGCCTCGGCGAGGTCCGCGACGTGGATGTAGTCGCGTACGCAGGTGCCGTCCTCGGTCGGGTAGTCGTCGCCGAACACCGAGATGTGCTCGCGGCGGCCCTGCGCGACCTGGAGCACGAGCGGGATGAGGTGCGACTCGGGGTCGTGCCGCTCGCCGTAATTCCCGTACGCGCCCGCCACGTTGAAGTACCGCAGCGAGGCCGCGGCCAGCCCGTGCGCCGCGCACTCGCCGGTGATCATGTGGTCCACGGCGAGCTTGGAGGCCCCGTAGGGGTTGGTCGGCGCCGCGGCCTCGGTCTCCTTGATGGGGGTGTTCTCCGGCTCGCCGTAGGTGGCCGCCGTGGAGGAGAACACCAGGCGGCGCACGCCCGCCTCGCGCATGGCGCCGAGCAGCTCGGTGGTGCCGCCGACGTTGTTGCGCCAGTACTTGTCCGGGTCGACGACCGACTCGCCGACCTGGGAGTGCGCGGCGAAGTGCAGCACGCCGTCGTACGAGGCGTCGAGCCAGCGGGACGCCTCCTGGATGCGGCCCTCGATGAACTCCGCGCCCTCGGGGACCGCCTCGCGGAAGCCCGTGGACAGATCGTCCAGGACCGTGACCGTGTGCCCCGCCTCCAGAAGGTGGGCCGCGACCACGCTGCCCACGTAGCCTGCTCCGCCCGTCACCAGGTACTTACTCACGTGCTCGCTACCTCTCGCAGTCGCTGGGCCGCGGCCTCCGGCGGCACATCGTTGATGAACACGTTCATGCCGGACTCGGAACCCGCGAGGAACTTCAGCTTGCCGGAAGTACGGCGGATGGTGAAAAGCTCGAGGTGAAGCGCGTATTCATCGCGCACGCCACCGCGCTCGCCACCCCGCAGGCCGCGCACCGGGGCCTGGTGCCAGGCGGAGATGTACGGGGTCGGCGGCTCGTCGGGGCCGAAGATCCTGTCGAACGCCCGCAACACTCGCAGGTAGAGCTGTGGGAACTCTGTGCGCTGCGCCTCGTCCAGCTCGGTGAGGTCGCGCACCCGCCGCCGCGGGTAGAGGTGCACCTCGTACGGCCAGTGCGCGGCGTGCGGCACGAACGCCACCCAGTGCTCGGTCTCGGCCACCACGCGCCGCCCGTCGGCGAGTTCGGCCGCGACCACGTCGTCGAAGAGGTTGCGCCCGGTCTCCTCCTTGTGCCGGGCCACCGAGGCCAGCATCCGCTCGGTGCGCGGGGTCACGAAGGGGTAGCCGTAGATCTGGCCGTGCGGGTGCTGGAGGGTCACGCCGATCTCCCGCCCCCTGTTCTCGAAGCAGAAGACCTGCTCGATGCCGGGGTGCTGGGACAGCTCGGCCGTGCGGTCGGTCCACGCCTCCAGCACCAGCCGCGCCTGGTCCTCGCTGAGGTCCGCGAACGAGGATTCGTGGTCCGAGGTGAAGCAGACCACCTCGCAGCGCCCCGCGCCGGTCCCGTGCGCGAACAGCCCGTGCGGCCCGTCGGCGGCGACCGGGCCCGGCTCGCCCGCGAAGGAGGGGAAGCGGTTCTCGAAGACGACCACGTCGTAGTCGGGTTCGGGGATCTCGCTGTGGTTGCCCTCGCGGGACGGGCACAGCGGGCACTGGTCGGCCGGCGGGTGGTACGTACGCGCCTGGCGGTGCGCGGTGACCGCGGTCCACTCCGCGAGCAGCGGGTCGTAGCGGATCTCGGACGAGGTGCTGGTGACCGGGAGCGGCCGCTGGTCGGCCGCGCCGCGCACGGCGTCGTCGCGTGCGTCGTAGTAGACGATCTCGCGCCCGTCGGCGAGCCGCTGGGAGGTCTTCTTGACGTGCGGGTACGGGTCCCGGTCCGGGGTTGATCGCAGCACCGTGCAGGCTCCTCGACCGACTGTCCTAAACACTTTCCAACACAATACATCGCATCCGAACAGACCCGTCAATGTCCCGAGCGGTGTCGCCGACGGCCGCGGCGCGATGCCCCGGAGCCCTCCGTACCACCCCGCACCCGCCCCCGAATCATCACAATCAAACAAACCTCAGCAACCAAAGTCTTCAAGAAACGAAGTCTGGCGAGTAGGTTCGCGTCCGTTCCGATTCGCGCGAAGAAGCGTGTCCCGGGGGCCAGGGGCCCTCCGGGGCCCACCGGAAAAGAGTGACGATGCACTACCTCGCCGAGGGGCTACGGCTCCCCATCAACGGGCTCGACTACACACTGCTGGGCATCTACTTCGCCGTGATCCTCGGCATCGGCTTCGCCGCCCGCCGCAGTGTGAAGACCAGCCTCGACTTCTTCCTCTCCGGCCGGTCGCTCCCCGCGTGGATCACCGGCCTCGCCTTCGTCGCCGCCAACCTGGGCGCCACCGAGATCCTCGGCATGGCCGCCAACGGCGCGCAGTACGGCGTCTACACCGTGCACTGGTACTGGGTCGGCGCCATCCCCGCCATGGTCTTCCTCGGCCTGGTGATGATGCCCTTCTACTACGGCTCGAAGGTGCGCTCCGTACCGGAGTTCCTGCTGCACCGCTTCGGCCCGTCCTCGCACCTGCTGAGCTCGGTCATCTTCGCGGTCTCCGCGGTGCTGATCGCGGGCGTGAACCTCTACGCGCTGGCGATCGTGCTGGAGGCGCTGCTCGGGTGGGAGACCTGGGTGGCGATCGTGGTCGCCGGGTTCTTCGTGCTGGCCTACATCACGCTGGGCGGGCTCTCCTCGGCGATCTACACCGAGGTGCTGCAGTTCTTCGTGATCCTCGCGGCGCTGATCCCGCTGACAGTGCTCGGCCTGAAGAAGGTCGGCGGCTGGGACGGACTCAGCGACAAGCTGACCAGCTCGCACGGCGGCTCCTTCATGACCGCGTGGGAGGGCACCGGGATCGGCCAGGCCAACCCGCTGGGCGCCAACTGGCTCACCATCGTGCTCGGCCTCGGCTTCGTGATGAGCTTCGGCTACTGGACCACCAACTTCGCCGAGGTGCAGCGCGCGCTCTCCGCCAAGAACCTCTCCGCGGCCCGGCGCACCCCGCTGATCGGCGCCTTCCCGAAGATCCTGATCCCCGCGGTCGTCGTGATCCCCGGCCTGATCGCGCTGGTCATGGAGCCGAACCTGGGCAAGCCCGGCAGCGACCTGACCTACAACGACGCGATCCCCGTGCTCATGCGGGACCTGCTGCCGAACGGCGTGCTGGGCATCGCGGTGACCGGTCTGCTCGCGGCGTTCATGGCCGGCATGGCGGCGAACATCTCGTCCTTCAACACCGTCTTCACGAACGACATCTGGGCCGCGTACCTGAAGAAGGACAAGCCCGACGCGTACTACGTGAAGACGGCACGCTGGGTCACCGTGATCGGCGTGCTGATCGGGATGGGCACCGCGTTCATCGCGGCCTCCTTCGAGAACATCATGAACTACCTGCAGACGCTGTTCTCCTTCTTCAACGTGCCGCTCTTCGTGGTCTTCATCATCGGCATGTTCTGGAAGCGGACCACGGCGGCCGCCGGGTTCTGGGGCCTGCTGAGCGGCACCCTCGCGGCGATGGTCAACTACTTCTGGCTCTACAAGCAGGGCGTCATCGCCATCCCCAGCGAGCAGGGCGCCAACTTCGTGTCCTCGATCGTCGCCTTCGTGGTCGGCGCCGTGGTGATGCTCGCCGTCACGCTCTTCACGAAGCCGAAGCCGGTGGAGCAGCTCCAGGGCCTGGTGTACGGGACGGTCTCGCCCGGCGCCGAGGAGCCCCCGGCCGAGGGCGACGACGCCTGGTACCGCAAGCCCGCGCTGCTGGGCTGGGGCGCCGTCGTGCTGGCCGCGCTCTGCTACATCCCCTTCTCCTTCTGAGCCGCCCCGCTGAACCGAGGACCGATCCATCATGAGCGACAGCAACGGCAACACCCCGCAGAATCCGGGCACTTCACAGGACCCCGGCGCCGTGGCCCAGGAGGTCGAGGAGCTGGAGCGCAGGTCGCAGACCGCCGCGCGGCTCTTCGACGTGCGCCGCATCATCGGCGGCCTGTTCGTGGTCTACGGCGTGATCATCACGGTCGCCGGGATCTTCGCCACCGAGGCGGACATCAAGAAGGCCGAGAACGTCAACATCAACCTGTGGACGGGCCTCGCGATGCTCGTCCTGGGCCTGGCCTTCCTCGTATGGCTCCGGGTCAGCCCGACGATCCCGCCGCCGGCGGCGACGGAGGAGGCCGAGGAGGGGACCCCGTCCTCCTGAGGGAGCACTCCCCCACGTCCCGAGGGAGGCCCCCTCCTCCCTCGGGACGCCTCTGCCGCTAAGGCTCGGCGGGCGCCGCCCCCTCCTCCTGCTCGCCGCGGTTGACCGGGCGCGCGGCGCGGTCCAGCAGCCCCGTACGCGCCGCCAGGGCCGCCGCCTCCAGGCGCGAGCCCACCCCCAGCTTCATCAGGACCCGCTGCACATGGGTGCGCGCGGTGCTGGGCGCGATGCCCATGCCGACCGCGATCAGGCGGGTGTCCTCGCCCTCGGCGACCCGCACCAGCACCTCCACCTCCCGCGGGGTGAGCAGCCTCAGCAGCCGCGCCCCCTCGTCGTCGGGCTCGGCCGCGGGGTTCAGCAGCTCGGCGAAGGAGTCCTGGAGAAGCTGCGGCGCCACCGCCGACTCCCCCGCCCTGGCCTTCATCATGGCCCGCTCCACCCCCTCGATGCGCTCATCGTGCCGCACATAGCCGGACGCCCCCGCCGCGAAGGCGGAGGCGATTCCGCGCGGGCTGGGAACGGGGCCGAGCACCACCACCGCGATCTGCGGTTTCTCTCTCTTGATGCGCACCACGGGGTCGAACACCCCCGGCTCAGCCGGCGTCGCGGTGCCCAGCAGGCACACCTCGGGCGCGCGGCTCACCACGAGATCCGCCGCGCCGCTGCTCGGCGCGGCCGCGGCCAGCACACGGTGGCCGCGCAATTTCAATGCCGAGGCCAGTGCCTCGGCGAGCAGCCGGTGGTCATCAACCACCATCAGCCGAACGCTCATCGAGCTCTACCCCCCACAATCGCGGAATCCCTCGCTTCCGTTTCCCCCACCTGACATTTCGCGGCGGTCCCACCCCCAGGCCCCGCCTCTTTGCCTCTTTCTTGTTCCCGGAAGCTACACGGTTGTCCGGCTTTCCGCCCCCCTTACCGCGCAGAATGGCGCGGCAACAGACGGCGACGGCCCGCCGGATGCGCCGGCGGGCCGTCGTGGTGGTGCGCTGCGATGCTGCGGCGCGGGGGCCGTGCGGCGCCGGAGGCGCCGAGGGCCGCACGCGCGGCGGGAGTTCAGCCGTTGCCGAAACCGATCGCCATGTACTTGCCGTAGTCGTCGCCGCCCATCGGCTTGGAGAGCAGCGAGTTGTACAGGAAGAGGCGGCCGTTCTCGAAGAGCGGCGGGTCACCGAACGAGCCGCGCGCGAAGGGAGCTTCGGAGCGCGCGCTGGAGACCGGGTTCTTCAGATAGAGCTCTTCCTTTTTGCTCGAAGGGTCGATCGCCACGACCTCGCCGCCCTGCGATCCGTAGGTCGGCTGCCGGTACGCGAGGAGCTTGTCGCCCTCCATGCGCATCGGGCTGATTTCCCGCCCGTCCTTGGCGCCGGCCTTCCAGCGCGGGGTCCCGCCCTCGAAGGAGAACGCCATGACCTCGTTGCTCGTGCTGTACCCGGAGTCGCCCTGGTGCGGCCTGCTGGGCATGTAGACCGTGTCGTCGTCCGCGACGATCTTGGTGCAGCCCTCGGTGCCGTCGCCGTCGCAGCCCGGGTTGTACTTCTGGCCCGCGCCCTCGCCCAGCGAGATCTTGCCCTTCAGCTTGGCGTCCTCACCGACGGTCATCACGTCGGTGACGGAGGCGCTGCCCGCGCCGACCGCCAGCACCATCGGGTCGGTCGAGACGACCTTGATGTTCTTCAGGCCGCGCGGGAGCTCGAACTCCCACTTCTCCTTGCCCGAACGCGGCTCCAGCTTCTGCACCTTGTACCGCTCGGTGCCGGTCTCGCCGCCGCACTTCACGACCGCGACCAGCTCCTCGCCGCCGGCGAAGCCGTCGTCGCTGCACCCCGAGGAGACGAAGTCGGTCTTGCTCTTCCACAGCGGCTTGGCTGGCTTGGCGTCCTGGACCGGGTACGCGGCCGAGCCGCCGGTCCACTGGACGGCCGCCACCCCCTTGCCGATCGCCACGTCGAAGTCGTGGCTGATGGACGTGTCGGTGCCCGGGATCGGGGCGTCCCACAGCAGCTTGCCCTTGTCCAGATCGACGATGCCGAACTGGGAGCAGGGCGCGTCGGAGGACCGGGTCTGGGCGAACACGATCGCCGCCTTGTGGTCCTTCGTCTGCTCCCTGGAGGCGCCGCACACATTGCCGTCCAGCGGGATGGACCACTTCTCGCCGCCGCCGGCCGCGTCGTACCCCTTGATGCTGCGGATGTCGGACTTGGCGAACACCTTGTCGGTGGCCCAGCCGCCGGGCAGCCGCAGCGTGGACTCGCCGCCCAGGTCGGGCGTCTTGAGCTTGAGGATCTGCCGGCCCTTGGTGCTGGCGGGCTTGTCGCCGCCGCCCTGCGAGCCGCCGTTGGCCGTGGTGTCCTCGCTCCCGCCGTTCAGCAGGAAGTAGCCGCCGACGCCGGCGACCAGCACCACGGCGACCACGGCGGCGATGATCGCGACCAGCGTGCGATTGCCGCCGCCACCGCTGCCGCCGCCCGGACCGCCGCCGAAGCCGGGGCCGTTCGGCGGCACGGTCGGATACTGGCCGGGTCCGGGTCCGTACGGTCCCGGCTGCCCCGGTCCGTACGGACCCGGCTGCTGCGGCGCGTACGGGCCGGGCTGCTGCGGCGCATAGGGACCGGGCTGGCCGGGCTGACCTGTCGGCCCCGGCTGACCCGTCGGTCCCGGCGGCGGCGCGGGGCTCCCGAATCCGCCACCCTGCGGCGGCTGTTGGGGCTGCTGCGGCTGTTGCTGGGGCTGCTGGGGGTAGCCGTACCCGCCGCCCTCACCCTGCGGGTACCCGTATCCGCCGCCCTGCGGGGGCTGTCCCGGCGGCGGTGGCTGGTTCGGCGGTGGAGGCGGAGGCGGCTGCGACATGGAACATTCCCTCGTTAACGGACGGACCGGTCCGTCCGGCCCCCGAGTCCCCTCAAGAGCCCCCGAACCGGGCATCTTCCCCGCCCGCCGCGGCCCCCTGAGCGACGTACTTTCTATCACCGGCCACCGACACCGAACGGCCCGGTTCCCGTCCCTGGAACCGGGCCGTTATACGTCTCCTCCGGCCCTTCACGGGGCCGTTCGCGCCGCCGTGCTCACTCCCCCTCGGCGAGCTCCAGCCAGCGCATCTCCAACTCCTCGCGCTGCTCGGCGAGTTCGCGCGCCCGGGTGTCCAGGCCCGCGACGCGCTCGAAGTCGGTGGCGTGCTCGGCCATCTCGGCGTGCAGCGCGCGCTCCTCCTTCTCGACCTTGTCGAGCTGCCGCTCGATGCGCTGCATCTCCTTCTGCGCGGCCCGCGAGGCCGCCGCCGGCTTGGCCTTCGGCTCCGCGGCAGCGGCGGACGGCGCACCGGAAGCGGAGGCGCCGCCCGAGGCGGGCGCGCCGGCCGTCGCGTTCTCCCGCTGCCGCTCGCGGCGCTCCAGGTACTCGTCGATGCCGCGCGGCAGCATCCGCATGGTGCCGTCGCCCATCAGGGCCTGCACGCGGTCGGTGGTGCGCTCGACGAAGTACCGGTCGTGGGAGATCACGATCAGCGATCCTGGCCAGCCGTCGAGCAGGTCCTCGAGCTGGGTCAGGGTCTCGATGTCCAGGTCGTTGGTGGGCTCGTCGAGGAAGAGCACGTTGGGCTCGTCCATCAGCAGCCGCAGGATCTGGAGCCGCCGCCGCTCGCCGCCGGAGAGGTCGCCGACCGGCGTCCACTGCTTCTCCTTGCCGAAGCCGAAGCGCTCGCAGAGCTGGGAGGCGGTCATCTCGCGCCCCTTGCCGAGGTCCACCCGGCCGCGCACCTGCTCGACGGCCTCCAGGACACGCCAGGTGGGGTCGAGTTCGGCCACCTCCTGCGAGAGGTACGCCAGCTTCACGGTCTTGCCGACCTTGATGTGCCCGCCGGTGACCAGCGGCGAGGGCTCCTCGCCCATGGTGCGCGCGGTGTCCGCGAGGGCACGCAGCAGGGAGGTCTTGCCCGCGCCGTTGACGCCGACCAGGCCGACGCGGTCGCCCGGGCCGAGCTGCCAGGTCAGGTGCTTGAGCAGCACCTTCGGGCCGGCCTGGATGGAGACGTCCTCCAGCTCGAAGACGGTCTTGCCCAGGCGGGAGTTGGCGAACTTCATCAGCTCGGCGGTGTCCCGGGCCGGCGGCTCGTCGGCGATCAGCGCGTTGGCGGCCTCGACGCGGAAGCGGGGCTTGCTCGTGCGCGCCTGGGGCCCGCGGCGCAGCCAGGCCAGCTCCTTGCGCATGAGGTTCTGCCGCTTGGCCTCCTCCTGCGCCGCGATCCGCTCGCGCTCGGCCCGCGCGAACACGTAGTCGGAGTACCCGCCCTCGTACTCGTGCACCGCGCCGCGCTGTACGTCCCACATGCGGGTGCACACCTGGTCCAGGAACCACCTGTCGTGGGTGACGACCACGAGCGCCGAGCGCCGGGCCCGCAGGTGGCGGGCCAGCCAGGAGATGCCCTCCACGTCGAGGTGGTTGGTGGGCTCGTCGAGCACGATCATGTCCTGCTCGGAGATGAGCAGTTGGGCCAGCGCGATCCTGCGCCGCTCGCCGCCCGACAGCGGCCCGATCACGGTGTCCAGACCCTGCGGGAACCCGGGCAGGTCGAGCCCTCCGAAGAGCCCGGTCAGCACGTCGCGGACCTTGGCGTCGCCGGCCCACTCGTGGTCCTCCATGTCGCCGAGGACCTCGTGCCGCACGGTCGCCGCGGGGTCGAGGGAGTCGTGCTGGGTGAGCACGCCGAGGCGCAGCCCGGTGTTGTGGGTGACGCGCCCGTCGTCGGCCGGCTCCAGCTTGGCGAGCATCCGGATCAGGGTGGTCTTGCCGTCCCCGTTCCGGCCCACGACCCCGATCCGGTCGCCCTCGCTGACCCCCAGCGAGACGCCGTCGAGCAGCGCACGGGTGCCGTACACCTTGCCGACGGACTCCAGATTGACGAGATTGACAGCCATCTCACTCCTGTACGCAAAGGGGCCAGCCCTCCAGGGTAGTCGCCGGACGGAGCACCCCTGCCGGACCCGTGGCCCCCGGCGGAACGAGGCGGGCCCCCTCAACTGCTGTGCAGCATCAGGGCTATGCCGCCCACCATCAGTGCCGAGGCGATCACTCTGGGTGCCCCGAAGCGCTCCTTGAAGAAGAGGGCGCCGAAGGCCGCGCCGGCGATGATCGAGGACTCCCTCAGGGCGGCCACCGGGGCGAGCGGTGCCTTCGTCTGCGCCCACAGCACCAGCCCGTACGCGGCGACCGAGAGCGCGCCCCCGACGAGCCCGCGCACCGCCACCGGCCGCAGCAGCCCGGCGAGCGCGCGGCCGCGCACGGCGAAGGCGTACGCCGGGATCAGCGCGCCCTGCAGCACCATCAGCCAGGCGATGTAGCCGAGCGGGCTGCCGGACGCGCGCACCCCGACGCCGTCCACGGTGGTGTACGAGGCGATGGCGAGCCCCGTCGCGACGGCCGCGGTGAGCGCGGGCCACTGCGGCCGCTGCCCGCTCTTGCCGCGTATCCCCCACAACGCGACGCCGAGCAGCCCAGCGGAGGCCAGCGCGACACCGGCGAGCTGCCAGGCGTCCGGGAGTTCGTGCAGGAAGACCGCGGCGAGCACGGTGACCACCAGCGGGGCCGTGCCGCGCGCGATGGGGTACATCTGCCCGAAGTCGCCCAGCCCGAAGGACCGCATCAGCAGGATCTGGTAGATCACGTGCAGCACCACGGAGACCAGCAGCGCGGGCCACGCCCCGGCGGCGGGCACGGGCGCGAAGCAGACCAGCACGGCCCCGCACACCGCGCCGCCCCCGCCGACCAGGCTGAAGGCGGTCAACTGGTCGCGTATGCCGTGCGCGAGGGCGTTCCAGCTCGCGTGCGCGAGGGCGGCGGCCAGCACCGCCGCGACGACCACCGGGGTCATTTGACGTCGGCGAACGCGCCGCGCGCGTGCCCGACGAGCTCCTCGGGCCGCATCGGGAAGACGGTGTACGGGGTGCCCGCCGCCGCCCACACCGTCTCGTGCTCCAGCAGCCCCCGGTCGGCCAGCACCCGCAGCTCGGTGACGTGCCCGAAGGGCGGCACCCCGCCGATCGCGTAGCCGGTGGCCTTGCGTACGAGGTCGGCGTCGGCCCGCTTCACCTTCCGCGCGCCGAGCTCGTCGCGTACCCGGTCGGTGTCCACCCGCGACGCCCCGTCCATCAGGACCAGCACGGGGTCGCCGTCCACGGCGAAGACCAAGGACTTGACGATCTGGGCGAGTTCGCACCCGATGGCCGCTGCCGCCTCCTCGGCGGTGCGGGTGGCCTCCGGGAAGGAGCGCACCTCCAGATCCCGGACTCCCCGTGCTGCCAGGGCCTCTGCGAAGCGCGGGTGCGCTGAACTCGGCTGCGTCATGCGGCCGACGCTATCGCCGCGTGTATCGACCACGCGAAGGGTTTCCGTACGGGGCCAGTACGGGATCCCGTACCGGCACGCGCACCGGACCGCGTACGCGGCCCCGCACACGCGAAAGGGCGGGACGGGGAAGCTCCCCGTCCCGCCCCAGGCGGATCGCGTGGATCAGCGGTGCGCGTGGCTCAGCTGCCGCCGCCGGACTGCAGGATCGCGCGGACCACCGGACCCGCGTTGTCACCGCCGTGCCCGGAGGCGGGCACGATGGCGGCCGACGCGATGTCGTTGCGGTAGGCCGTGAACCAGGCGTTCGGCTTCTTCTGGCCGTCCACCTCGGCGGAACCGGTCTTCGCGCCGATGTCGCCGCTCAGACCCGCCATCGCCTTGGCGCCCGTGCCGCTCTGCGCGGTGAGCTTCATCAGCGACTTGAGGTTCTTGGCGACGCCGGGCTTCATCTGCCGGGCCTGCTTCGCGATGGCGCGGTCGTCCAGCTTGGGCGAGACCACGACCGGCTGCTTGAAGCCGCCGTTCTGCACCGTGGCGGCGACCGAGGCCATGGTCAGCGGGTTGGCGCGGACGCCGCCCTGACCGATCAGCGAGGCGGCCATCTGCGCGTCGGACTGGACCGGGACGGCGCCGTCGAAGGTGCCGGTGCCCACGTTCCAGTTCGCGCCGAGGCCGAAGACCTCCTTGGCCTCCTTCGTCAGGTCGTCGTCCTTCAGCTTCTTCGCCTGCGAGATGAAGGCGTTGTTGCAGGAGGCCGCGAAGCTCTGCGCGAAGGTGCCGTGCTTGATCTCGGACTTGTTGAGGTTCTGGAACTTCCAGCCGCCAACGGTCACGTACTTGGGGCACGGGTGCTGCTTGTTGGGCGCGGTCATGCCCTTGTCCATCAGCATCTCGGCGGTGACGATCTTCATCGTCGAGCCGGGCGCCAGGGAGCCGCGCAGCGCGGTGCTGTACCCGCCGGCGGGCTGGTCGACCGCGGCGAGGATCTCGCCGGTGCTGGGCTTGACCGCCACGGCCGAGCCCTTGCCCTTGGCCTTGACCGCCTTCTCCGCCGCGGTCTGGGTCTTGAGGTCCAGGGTCGTCTTGAGGGTGCCGGGCGTGCCCTCCGAGAGCGTGCGCAGGGTGGTGCCCGCGTCCTTGCCCTTGGCGTTCACGATGCGGGTCTCCACGCCGGGCTTGCCGTCGGTCTTGTCGCCGTACCGCCTGCGCAGGTCGTCGAGGACCGGGCCGAGCGTGGGGTGGCTCTTCTTGTCGATCTCCGAGCCGTTGCGGTCGACCGCCTTGATGGGCGGGGTGCCCGCCTCGTCGGTCTTGATCGACTGACCCGCCTGGAGCTTGGGGTGCAGCACGGAGGGCTTCCAGTGCACCACCGGCTTGCCGCTCTGCTTGTCGCGCACCACGTTCAGCGCGGAGGCGTACTGCAGCCCGGCGCGCTCCTGCTGGTAGCTGATGTTGGCGGCCACGCTGAACGGGACCTTCGTGCCGGACGCGGTGCCCGGCTTGAGGTTCACCTTCGCGATGTGGCCGCTCTGCCGGAACCCGGTGAGCGCCTTCGCCGCGGCGGCGCGGTCGTCGGTCAGACCCGCGGCCTTGGCGGTGTTCCCCGAGGCCCACGACGAGAGGAACTGCTGTGCGGTGCTCCGCACTTCGGCAGCGCTCGGCGGGCCGCTCGGAACCTCCTCTCCGGTCTTGCCCTCGGCGGCGGTGGACACGCTTCCGCCGGAGCCCTCGCCGTTCTTGTCTCCGCCGCCGACCAGTGCATACACACCGAAGCCGGTGGCGCCGACGATCGCGGCGGCGACGCCGCCGATGACCGCCATCTTCTGACTGTCACGCATCTGAGAATCTGCCCCTCCACCCCGCCTCAGCCAACTCGACCGAGGACTGTCCGACGCACCCTAGAGCACTCGCGTAACCGCCCGTGCCCCGGTATGCCCGTTCGGCGGCATATAGCGGGGATGTGGATTCGAGGATTCACCGGATCCGGGGGTTTCGGGCCCGGAGTGGAACCGAAGTCGCAGACGCGATGTGCGGAGCGCTCAGTTCCAGGACATCCCGTGATCACAGATGAACTCTGGATAACGCCGCGGTCGCATTCCGACAACGCACCGACAACGCGTCCCGGTGCGGTGTTCAACTCCCGCCGCACACCGGCCCGTTCACGGTTACACCCCTGGCACGTCCGGCCCGGCACACCCTGACGGCTTCAGATCCAGGTGTCCAGCCACATGCGGTGCCGCCAGGCCTCCAGCGGAATGGTCTGCCCCGTGTAAAGGGGCCAGAAATAGATGAAGTTCCAGACGATCAAGAGGCAGAGAACGCCGACGGTGACAATCCCCACGGTGCGCCGCTGGATGCGCACGCCCGGCGGCCCCGCGAGCGCCCCCGCCGTCATCGCCAGCGCGAGGCAGAGGAAGGGCACGAACACCACCGCGTAGAACAGGAAGATGGTCCGCTCCTGATACAGGAACCAGGGCAGATATCCCGCCGCCACCCCGCACAGCACCGCGCCCGCGCGCCAGTCGCGGCGGAAGAGCCAGCGGTAGAGCACATACAGCAGGGCCAGGCACGCGGCCCACCACAGCAACGGCGTACCGAGTGCGAGGACTTCGCGCGCGCAGCCCTCGGCGGTGTCCGTGCAGCCGTCGTGGCCCGCCTTCGGCGACTCGTAGAAGTACGAGACGGGGCGGCCCAGCACGAGCCAGCTCCACGGGTTGGACTGGTAGGTGTGCCCCGAGGTGAGGCCGACGTGGAAGTCGTACACCTCGGCCTCGTAGTGCCACAGGCTGCGCAGCGGGTCGGGGAGCCAGCCCCAGGGGCCCGCGGCGCCCTGCCCGTTCGCCCAGTCCCGGAAGTAGCCGCCGGAGGTGGCGAACCAGCCGGACCAGGACGCGATGTACGTGGCGACCGAGAGCACCACGGTGCTGAGGAACGCGGGGACCGCGTCCTTGCGGAGCATCGCCTTCACGGGGTGCGCGGCGCCCGCGGTGCGGCGTGCGCCCACGTCCCACAGCACCGCCAGCACGCCGAAGGCGGCCAGCACATAGGCGCCGTTCCACTTGCTCGCGCAGGCCAGGCCCAGGCACAGGCCGGCCGCCAGGCGCCAGGGGCGCCAGCCGAAGCGGAGCCCGTCGCCGACCCCGGGGTCGGGGCGCACTCCGCCCTCGCCGTCCTCGGGCAGTGCTCTGACCAGCCGTTCCCGCGTTCTGTCCCGGTCCACCAGCAGGCAGCCGAACGCGGCGAGCACCCAGAACATGACCATCAGGTCGAGCAGCGCGGTGCGGCTCATCACGAAGTGCAGGCCGTCGACCGCCATCAGCGCGCCGGCGAGGCAGCCCAGCGCGGTGGAGCGGAACAGGCGGCGCCCGATCCGGCAGAGCATCAGCACCGAGAGCGTGCCGAGCAGCGCGGTCATGAAGCGCCAGCCGAAGGGGTCGAGCCCGAAGAGCCATTCGCCGACCGCGATGATCCACTTCCCCATCGGGGGGTGGACGACGTACGAGCCCTCGGGGGAGAGCGGGATGTGCTGCGGGTTGGCGAGGATCTGGTCGTTGGCCTTGTCCGGCCAGGTGCCCTCGTACCCGAAGTGCAGCAGCGCCCAGGCGTCCTTGGCGTAGTACGTCTCGTCGAATATCACCGCGTGCGGCGAGCCGAGCTGCCAGAACCGCAGCAGTCCCGCGACGAGCGCGATCAGCAGCGGTCCTCCCCAGGCCGACCAGCGCGCCAGCCGGGCCGCGACGACCGGCGAGAAGCCGAACAGCGCCCCGATGCGCACATCGGGCTCCGGCCACGGCGGCACCAGGCGCTCCCTGGTGCCCGGCCGCGGGCCGCCGCCGTGGCGTCCCGGGTATCCGAACCGGCGCATTCTGTCCCGCCAGTTGGACAGACCCCCGCCCGGAGGCTCCTCGCGCCTGACGTCTGCGGCGGTGTCACTGGTCGTCACCGGGCCATCGTAGGGAACCCCTCCCGGCACCGTGCAGCGGACGCCGCCGGTGCCGGACGGGCGCGGCGCCGATGCGAGGATGGGGCCCGTGACAGGCACCCTCGTACTCGCAGGCACCCCCATCGGCGACGTGGCGGACGCACCGCCGCGGCTGGCAGCGGAGCTGCGGGAAGCCGACATCGTCGCCGCCGAGGACACCAGGCGGCTGCGGCGGCTGGCCCAGGAGCTGGACGCGGTGCCGGGCGGCCGGATCGTCTCCTACTTCGAGGGCAACGAGGCCGCGCGCACCCCCGAGCTCGCCGAGGCGCTGGCCGCAGGCTCCCGGGTGCTGCTGGTCACCGACGCGGGGATGCCCTCGGTCTCCGACCCCGGGTACCGGCTGGTCGCCGCGGCCGTGGAGAGGGACGTGCGGGTCACCGCCGTGCCGGGGCCCTCGGCCGTGCTGACCGCGCTGGCGCTGTCCGGGCTGCCCGTCGACCGGTTCTGCTTCGAGGGCTTCCCGCCGCGCAAGCAGGGCGAGCGGCTCTCGCGGCTGCGCGAGTCGGAGAAGGAGCGCCGCACCCTGGTGTACTTCGAGTCGCCGCACCGCCTGGCGGCCACGCTCTCCGCGATGGCCGAGGTCTTCGGCGCCGAGCGCAGGGCCGCGGTGTGCCGGGAGCTGACCAAGACGTACGAGGAGGTCAAGCGCGGCTCCCTGGGCTCGCTCGCGGAGTGGGCGGCGGATGGCGTGCGCGGCGAGATCACGGTGGTGGTCGAGGGCGCGCCGGAGACCGGTCCAGGCGAGCTGGACGCCGCCGAGCTGGTCGGCCGGGTCACGGCGCGCGAGGAGGCGGGCGAGCGGCGCAAGGAGGCCATCGCCGCCGTCGCGCAGGAGGCGGGCATTCCCAAGCGCGAGGTCTTCGACGCGGTGGTGGCGGCGAAAAAGGCGTCGCAGGCGGACCGATAAACGCGACCCGACCGAAACACTCCGCAAAGCTTCCCCGGTAAACGGCAAAACGCGGGCGCCCCGCGGGCGCGCGGATCCCGCCGGGCCCAAATCTGTCCCAATACTGCGAAAGACTGCTGCGCAACTCTCCCCCGAGGAGTCCACTGGAATGTGGACAACCGCTCGGAGAGGAGCTGCCATGCGGGACACCAGCACTGGCACGGACGCCGCCGGTACACCCGCCGGGGCACCCGGCGGCAGCCGCGGGGACGCGGTGCACGAGGCGTATTCCTTCGCCTGCATGCGCTGCGGACACGGCTGGGAGCAGGAGTACGAGATCGTGCATCTCGAATACACCGACGGCCGGCCGATGGTGGTGTATTACGCGGAAGGAAAACGCGTTCCCTCGCCGCTCAAGCACCCCAGCTGCCTCAATTGCGAGAACAACGTCATACGCATCATGCGGGCCGGCCGCGTTTCCGAGGCGGAGGCCGCGCATATGCACATGCCGCCGATGCCCATGTGACCGGTGCGCAGGTGAGCGGGGGACCGTGACAGGGGGGACCTGAGCGAGGGGACGGCATACCCGCCGATTTATCATCGCGGGCATGTCGTCCCCCGCTGATTCCGCCTCCGCAGAACGCAACGCGCGCTCCGCGCCGCCGCTGCCCACGCCCCTCCGGGTGGCGGTCGCCGACTCGCACACCCACCTGGACATGCAGGAGCCCGCCGTCGCCGAGGCGCTCTCCGCCGCCGCCTCGGTGGGCGTGACCACGGTGATCCAGGTCGGCTGCGACGTGGAGCGCTCGCGGTGGGCAGCGGAGGTCGCCGCCGAGCACCCCTCGGTGCACGCCGCCGTGGCGCTGCACCCCAACGAGGCGCCGCGGCTGGCGGAGGCCGGCGGGCTGGACGCGGCGCTGGCCGAGATCGCGGAGCTGGCGGCGCTGCCGCAGGTGCTCGCGGTCGGCGAGACCGGGCTCGACTACTTCCGCACCGGCGAGGACGGCGTGGCCGCGCAGCAGCGCTCGTTCCGCGAGCACATCGCGCTCGCCAAGCGGCTCGGCAAGGCCCTGGTGATTCACGACCGGGAGGCGCACGAGGACGTGCTGCGCATCCTGGACGAGGAGGGCGCCCCCGAGCGCACCGTCTTCCACTGCTACTCGGGCGACGCGGCGATGGCCGAAGTCTGCGCGGAGAAGGGCTACTTCATGTCCTTCGCCGGGAACGTCACCTTCAAGAACGCCCAGCAGCTCCGCGACGCGGTCGCCGTCGCGCCGCCCGAGCTGCTGCTGGTCGAGACCGACGCCCCGTTCCTCACCCCGGCGCCGTACCGCGGACGGCCCAACGCGCCCTATCTGATTCCGGTCACCCTGCGCGCGATGGCCGAGGCGAAGGGCATCCCGGAGGACGCGCTGGCCGCGCACGTGGCGGCCAACACGGCCCGCGCCTTCGGCTACTGAGGCACCGGGAGATACCGGGGAAGCACCGGGGAGACGCCGGGAGGCACCGGGGCGCGACGCCGCGGGATTCCCTCGCGGGATACCCCGGGCACGCTGAGTGGTCAAGTCGCTTTGGAGGGTGAGCGGCGCGGCGGCTACAGTCCTTCGGCCCGCACAGCAGGACCGGGACCACAGGACCGCAGCACGCTTGGAGTGCGCCAGTGAGCCAGTCGCAGGGTCTGCACGAGCAGCCGCTGTACGCGTTCCCCTACGGGGACGGGGACGCGAACGCCGAGGGGGAGCCCGGGGGCCTTCCGTCCCAACGGCCGCAGGGGGCACCGGCGTTCGCCGCCCCGTACGAGCCGCTCCCGTACGACCCGGCCCCCTACGACCCGGTCGCGTACGCCTCCCTCCCGTACGGCGCCGACACCTACGCGCCGGGCTACGAGTACGCCGCGCACTCCCCTCACACCCCGTACGCCCCCGACGCCCCCGAGAGCGCCCCGGACTCCCCCTACGGGTACGGGCCGGTCTCCCCGTACGGATACGGCGCGGACTCCCCGTACGCGGAGGAGCCCGGCCCGCACGCGGAGGAGCCCGGCGCCCAGGCGCCCCCGGAGGCCGCGGTCGCCGCCCCCTCCGCCGGGCCCGGCGGGCGGGCCGCCGCGCGCAAGGCCGAGCGGCAGCGGCGCTCGGCCGCCCGGCCCGAGTCGGGGAAGGGGCTGGTGCCCCAGGCGCTGGTGGTTGCCTGCCTCGCGGGCGGCACCTCGGCGTTCGTCGCGCACGACAAGCAGATCGAGCTCAACGTCGACGGCCACACCCGCACCGTGCACACCTACGCGGACAACGTCGGCGAACTGCTGGACAACGAGGCGCTGCGCGCCGGCCACCACGACGCCGTCGACCCCTCACCGGGCCACCGGCTCGCCAACGGCGAGGAGATCGCGCTCCGTTACGGCCGCCCGCTCACCCTCACCCTGGACGGGCAGCGGCGCAGGGTGTGGACGACGGCCCGCACCGTGGACGAGGCTCTGCGGCAGCTCGGGGTGCGCGCGGAGGGCGCGCACCTGTCCGCGCCGCGCTCCGCGGAGATCGGCCGGCAGGGCAGGGAGCTGGAGGTGCGCACCGAGCGCAGCGTGACCTTCGTCGCCGACGGGCGGGAGCACACGGTGCGCACCAACGCGGCCACCGTGGCCGAGGCCGTGGAGCAGGCGGGCATCGAGCTGCGCGGGTACGACACCACCTCGGTGCCGCCCGAGAGCTTCCCGCGCGACGGGCAGACCATCAACGTCATGCGGATCACCGGCAGCCAGAAGGTGCAGGAGGAGCCGGTCCGCTTCGACACGGTGCGCCGCGAGGACCCGGACCTGGCCAAGGGCACCGAGGTGGTGGTGCACGAGGGCAAGCAGGGCGTGAAGCGGGTCACGTACCAGCTTCGCACCGTGAACGGGGTGAAGCGGAAGCCCAGGAAGATCGGCCAGGAGCTGGTCAGCAAGCCGCAGACCCGGGTCGTGAAGGTCGGCACCAAGGAGCTGCCCGACTCGGTGCAGGGCGCCGACGGGCTGAACTGGGACGGGCTGGCGGACTGCGAGTCGGGCGGCGATCCGGGCAAGACGGACCCCTCCGGCACCTATGGCGGGCTGTACCAGTTCGACACCCAGACCTGGCACGCGCTGGGCGGCAGCGGCAGCGCGCAGGAGGCGCCGGCGGAGGAGCAGACGTTCCGGGCGAAGAAGCTGTATGTGGACAGGGGGTCGAGTCCGTGGCCGGTGTGCGGCCGTAAACTGTCGCAGTGAGCGCTGCGAACCACCGGGACGACCCGGACGACCGGGACGGCCGGAACGCCCAGGACGACCGGGACGCCCAGGACGACCAGAACGCCCGGGACACGGACGGCGGGATCACCGATGACGCGCTGCTCGGCGCCGCCGACGTGCGCGAGCTGGCCGCGGCCCTCGGTGTCCGGCCCACCAAGCAGCGCGGGCAGAACTTCGTCATCGACGCCAACACCGTGCGCCGCATCGTGCGCACCGCCGGCGTGCGCCCGGACGACACCGTGCTGGAGGTCGGCCCGGGCCTGGGCTCGCTGACCCTGGCGCTGCTGGAGACCGCGGAGCGGGTCACGGCCGTGGAGATCGACGACCAGCTCGCCGGCGGGCTGCCCGCGACCGTGCGGACCAGGCTGCCGGAGCGGGCCGGGCGCTTCGAGCTGGTGCACGCGGACGCGATGCAGGTGACCGAGCTGCCGGGCGGCGCGCCGACGGCGCTGGTCGCCAACCTGCCGTACAACGTGGCCGTTCCGGTGCTGCTGCACCTGCTGGCCACGTTCCCCAGCATCGAGCGCACGCTGGTCATGGTGCAGTCCGAGGTCGCCGACAGGCTGGCGGCCGGGCCCGGGTCGAAGGTGTACGGAGTGCCCTCGGTGAAGGCCGCCTGGTACTGCGAGGTGCGGCGGGCCGGCGCGATCGGGCGGAACGTGTTCTGGCCCGCGCCCAACGTCGACTCCGGCCTGGTGTCCCTGGTGCGCAGGGACCCGCCCAGCACCACGGCGAGCAGGGACGAGGTGTTCGCGGTCGTGGACGCCGCGTTCGCACAGCGCCGCAAGACGCTGCGCGCCGCGCTCGCCGGCTGGGCGGGCTCGGCGCCGGCGGCCGAGGCGGCGCTGCGTGCCGCCGGGGTCGACCCGTCGGCGCGCGGAGAGGCGCTGACGGTCGAGGAGTTCGCGGCCGTAGCGGAACAGAAAGGGAAGGCTGCATGAACGGGTTCACGGAGGCGGCGGGCACCCCCCGCGCGGCGGCGGCAGCGGCGGCAGCGGTGGACGGGGCGGCGTCGGACGACCCGGCGGGCGTCACCGTGCGCGTGCCGGCGAAGGTCAACGTCCAGCTCGCGGTGGGCGGCAGGCGCGCCGACGGCTTCCACGGCCTGGCCAACGTCTTCCTCGCCGTGGGCCTCTACGACCACGTGACCGCCTTCCCCGCGGAGAAGCTGGAGCTGGAGGTCGCCGGCGCCGACGCCGACGCGGTCCCGGCCGACGCGAGCAACCTCGCCTGGAAGGCCGCCGAGCTGCTGGCCGCGCGGCACGGCATCGAGCCGCGCGTGCGGCTGCGCATCGATAAGGACATCCCCGTCGCCGGTGGCATGGCGGGCGGCAGCGCGGACGCCGCGGGTGCCCTGGTCGCCTGCGACGAGCTGTGGGGCACCGGCGCGTCCAGCGCCGACCTCATGGACATCTGCGCCGAGCTGGGCTCCGACGTGCCGTTCAGCCTGCTGGGCGGCGCCGCGCTGGGCCGCGGCCGCGGCGATCTGCTGACCCCGCTGGAGACCGGCGGCAGCTTCCACTGGGTGTTCGCGGTCGCCGAGGGCGGCCTGTCCACGCCCGAGGTGTACGCCGAGTGCGACCGCCTCAGGGACGCGGCGGGCACAGGGTCCGGCGAGGCCGACGTCCCCGAACCCGAGCCCACCGAGGCCCTGTTGGACGCGCTGGCCACCGGCGACGCCGTGGCCCTCGCGGGCGCGCTCTCCAACGACCTCCAGGACGCGGCGCTCTCGCTGCGCCCCGCGCTGAACGACACGCTCCGCGCCGGCCTCGCCGCGGGCGCGCTGGCCTCGCTGGTGTCGGGTTCCGGCCCGACCTGCGCGTTCCTGGCCAACGACCCGGAGGCGGCCACGGAGATCGCCGGCGCGCTGCTCGCCTCGGGCACCTGCCGCGCCACGCGGATCGCGACGGGTCCCGCGGAAGGTGCGGTACGGGTGGACGCCGGGGAGTAAGCGGTACGGGGCGACGCAGGGCAGTGGTGCGCGCTGCCCCGGTTCAGTCCTCGCCGCGCAGCGCCCGGCGCAGCCCCAGGTTGGCCGAGCCGAGGCCGCCGTCGACGGGCAGGGTCAGGCCGGTGATCCACGACGCGTCGGCCGAGGCGAGGAAGGCGACGGCGGAGGCGATGTCGTCGGGGCGGCCCACGCGGCCGAGCGGATAGTGCCGCGCGGCCCGCTCCAGCGCGTCCTCCCTCCCGTCCCAGCCGGGCGTGTGCACCGTGCCGGGCGCCACCAGGTTGACCCGCACGCCGCGCTCGGCCGCGTGCCCCGCGAGGGTGCGGGTGAGCGAGCCGAGCCCGGCCTTGGCGGCGCTGTAGCCGTGGTTGCCGAAGTCCTGGAGGCCGTTGACCGAGCCGATGCTCACGATCGCGCCGCGCGCCCCGGGAGCGGCCGCGAGGTGCGGCAGCGCGGCGCGGGCGCAGCGGTAGGCGCCGGTGAGCGTCACGTCGAGGTCCAGCAGCCAGTCCTCGTCCCGCTCCTCCTCGAAGAGCGGGGCGTCGGGCGTGCAGGCGAACGCGTTGTTCACCAGCACGTCCAGGCCGCCGAACCGCTCCACGGCGTGCGCGACCGCCGCCTTCACCGACCCGTTGTCCGCCACGTCGCACGCCAGCGGCTCCGCCGTGCCCCCGGCCTCGCGCACCCGCCGCGCCGCCTCCGCGGCACGTTCCCCGTCCCGGTCGGTGACCAGCACCCGCGCGCCCTCGTCCGCCAGGCGCCGGGCCACCGCCTCGCCGATGCCGCGCCCCGCGCCGGTGACCAGTGCCGCGTACCCCTCGAATCTCCGCATCGGGCGAGGATAGGCGGCCGCCCCCGGCACCGGAACCACGCAGGTGGCGGCCGGGATGTGACCCCCGCCCCTGAGCACGCGGGCGGGAATGCGCGGCCGGGCGGCCGACGCTGTCCCGTACATGCAGCATCTCTGGAGCGGCGAAGAGCTCGACCTCGGCACCTATCTGGCCCGCATCGGGTACGAGGGCGAGCACCGCCCCACCCTCGCGGCACTGCGCGCCCTGCACCGCGCGCACGTGCTCTCCCTCCCGTTCGAGAACCTGAACCCGGTGCTGAGCCGCGCCGTGCCGCTCGACCTCCCCTCGCTCCAGGCCAAGATGGTGACCGGCACGCGCGGCGGCTACTGCTACGAGCACGTGACCCTGTTCGCCGCCGCCCTCGAGCGGTTCGGCTTCGGGCTCACCGGGCTGCACGGCCGCGTACGGATGGGCCAGGACAAGGTGCTGCCCACCACCCACGCGATGCTGCGGGTGGAGACGGCGGACTCGGAGCGTCCGTGGCTGTGCGACGTGGGCTTCGGGTCGAGCCCGCTGACGCCGCTGCCGCTGGAGGACGGCGCCGAGGAGAGCGCGGGCGACTGGCGCTACCGCCTGGAGCGGCACACGGTCCCGCCGGAGCCGGGCGCCGACGGCTGGATCCTGTACGAGTGGGACCCGGCCGGCGGGCGCTGGTTCGACCGGCACGCCTTCGTCACGGTCCCGCAGCACCCCGTGGACTACGTCGTGGGCAGCCACTTCGTGGCCTCGCACGAGCGCTCGCCGTTCGTGGCGCGCCCCTACATCCAGCGCGTGCACGACGACCGGCTGCACGTGCTGGACGGGCTCACGCTGCGCACCTACCGCCCCGGCGACGGGAGTGCGCAGGAGCGCGCCGTGGAGCCGCACGAGGCGGTCAAGGTGCTGGAGGACACCTTCGGCGTCGGCCTCGACGACCGTACGGCGGACGAGCTGACGGCGAAGCTGAGCGCCTGAGCGGAAACCGGCGCCCCACCCTCGGACCCGTCCCCCGGCTCAGAGGCAGCCGCGCAGTGCGCGGATCAGCGCCTGGGGCCGGGGGTCCGAGGTGACCGAGGTCTGCACGCGGCGGGTCGCGTAGCCGAAGGCGACGCCGTTCTCCGGGTCGGCGAAGGCCAGCGAGCCGCCGCGGCCCGGATGCCCGAAGGAGCCCGGGCCGAGCATCGGGGACGCGCCGCCGTGCAGCATGAAGCCGAGCCCGAAGCGGGTGTCGACCACCAGCACGCGGTCGGGGCCGGCCGACTCCTCGGAGCGCGCCTGGGTCATCGTGGCCGGCGCGAACAGCCGCCGCGCGTCCGGCAGCGGTCCCGTCAGCGAGGCGTAGAAGCGGGACAGCGAACGCGCGGTGGCGACCCCCGCCTGCCCCGGCAGCCCGGCCGCCAGAAAGGCCGGATCGTTCTCGTCGGGGGCGGGGTCGATCGCGCCGAAGGCACGCCGGGTGAGCGAGCGCGGATCCGCGTACGCCTCGGCCACGGCCTTCTTGGGCCGGGTACGCAGCCCCCGCGCGGAACCACTGCCGGAACCGCCCTGCTCGGGAGGGGCCACAGGCTCCAGCCGTGCGAGGCGCCCCGGCGCTGCCGCCGCCCGGCCCGATATGCCGAACCGCAGGTCGAGCCCGAGCGGCCCGGCGACCTCCTCGTCGAACCAGCGCCCGAGCCCGCGCCCGGTCGCGCGCGCGACGAGCTCGGAGAGCAGCCAGCTATAGGTCTGCGCGTGATAGCCGTGCGCGGTGCCGGGCTCCCACGCGGGCGCCTGCGCGGCGAGCGCGCGCGGCCCGCTGACGCCGTCGACGGCCTCGGCGGGGCTGAGCGGGGTGTCGATGGCGGGGAGTCCGGCGCGGTGCGTCAGCAGGTGCCTGACCAGCACGCGTTCCTTGCCCCTGGCCTTGAACTCCGGCCAGTAGGTGCCGACCGGCGCGTCCAGGTCGAGCTGGCCGCGCTGGTGGAGCAGGTGCAGCACGGCGGCCGCGGGGCCTTTCCCGGCCGAGCGGACCAGCACGGCGGTGCCCTCGGACCACGGGGTGCCGTGCGCGTCGCCGGTGTCGCCGGCCCACAGGTCGACGACGGGGCGCCCGTCGCGGTGCACACACACCGCGGCGCCGGTGTCGCCGCGCTCAGCGAAGTTCCGTACGAATGCGTCCCGGACCGGTTCGAAACCGTCCGCCACCGTGCCCTGGACGTCGACCACGCCTGCCTTCTCTCCCGCCGTTTCCTTCTGCCGTGCCCCATCTATGGTGCAACGGCTCACAGGCACGGCCGTCCACGGGATGCGGCTCGGGGTATGCCCGTACGGGGTCGGGCGGGGGCGGCGGGAGCCCGGCACGAGCGGCACGGCAGGGGTCAACTCCGTAGCGCACGGCCCCTTGTGAGCCGTCGGCGCGCGCGGCGTGGCGGGCCCCGGAGGGGTGCGGCGGCGGACGCGCGGCGGGCGGGGCGTGACCATCAGCACACTCGCGGTGCGCGGGGCACGCCGGCGCCGGGCGGCCGAAGTGGCTTCAGCGGCGGCGGGATTCGCCGTGCGGGCGGCCGAACCGCAGCGGGCCGAGCACGACTTGGGAGGACTTGCGCGCGTCCCGCGCGTCCTCGGCGGCGCGCGGAACGGTGCGGGCGGTCTTCTGCGTCTCCTCGACGGACGAGTTGCTGGGCGCGGTGCTCGGTGCGGTGCTCATGACGAACTCCCCTGAACGACGGATTCACACCCTAAGAGCCACATGTCCGTTTTATCTGTGCCTTGTGTCACATCGCTGGCACCTGTGGCGGACCTCACCCCGGTTTCCGGGTGACTACCGGCCCCGCCGAGGCGTCTGACAGTGCGAAGGGGCAACACGGAGCTGTGCGGCTCCGGCGCGCGCCCCCGACCACAGAGGAGCAGACGATGCCCACAGTCATCGATCACGCCGTCCAGGCCCGCCTGATCGTCCAGTCCCCGGAAGCGCGGGAGCTCACCGCAGCGCTCCGCTACGACGCCGGCGATCCCTTCGCCGTCCGTATCGTCTTCCCGTCCGACGCCTCGCTGGACGGGACCGAGGTCACCTGGACCTTCGCGCGGGAATTGCTGGACGCCGGGCTGCGCGGCCCGGCAGGGCACGGCGACGTACGGATATGGCCGGCCGGCCTGGGCAAGTCCGTCGTCGAGCTGCACTCCTCGGAGGGTGTGGCCGTCCTGGAGTTCCAGGGCTCGGACCTGCGGGAGTTCCTGCGCTGCTCGTACGGGGAGGTCCCCGCCGACCAGGCGGTCTCCCAGCTCGACGTGGACGCGGGCCTGGAGGCTTTGCTGCGCGGCGTGTGAGGGTTCGCGTGGCGTGACCGCCGCCGTTCTGCAGGGCGGAGTCTCGCTCAGGGCGTCCCGCTGCGGCGGGGAGGAGATCGCGGGTCCGTCCGGCGGAAGGGCGTACGCCCCGTCGCACTGCGGTGGGGAACACCCCCGTATCGGTTGCCGGAGGTACGGGGCCCGCGAACCATGGCAATCATGGACCGGCAAGGCAATGGCGCGGCACACGGCTATCTCCGCTTCCCCCACCTGCACGGCGACACCGTCTGCTTCGTCGCCGAGGACGATCTGTGGCTCGCTCCCCTGGACGGCGGCCGGGCCACCCGGCTGACCGTCGACCGCACCCGCGTCGGCCCGCCCCGCTTCTCCCCCGACGGCACCCGCGTCGCCTTCACCTCCTGGCGCAGCCTGGACTCCGAGGTGCACCTGTGCCCCGTCGAGGGCGGCGCCCCCGCGCGCCAGCTCACCCACTGGGGCTCCCCCTACACGCGGGTGTGCGGCTGGACGCCCGAGGGCGATGTGCTCGCGGTGTCCGCGCACAGCATGCCGTTCTCCCACCTGACCTGGTCCTACCGGCTGCCCTGCGAGGGCGGGCCCGGGGTGCGGCTGCCCTGGGGCCCGGTCGCCGACATCGCGGTCGCCGAGCAGGAGGGCGAGCGGCGCACCCTCCTGCTGACCGGCAAGCCTCCGCACGAGCCGGCGTCCTGGAAGCGCTACAGGGGCGGGGCCACCGGACGGCTGTGGCTGCACGGTGAACGCCTCGCGCCGGGCGGCGGCGAGGGGGTCGCGGGCCATCTGGAGTCGGCGATGTTCGTGGGCGAGCGGATCGCGTTCCTCTCCGACCACGAGGGCACGGGCAACCTCTACTCCTGCCTCCAGGACGGCTCCGACCTGCGCCGCCACACCGACCACGACGGCTTCTACGCACGGCACGCCGCGACCGACGGGCGCCGGGTCGTGTACGAGTGCGCCGGGCAGTTGTGGCTGGTCGACGACTTCTCGTACGCCGGCGAGCCCCGGCCGCTGGACGTGCGCACCGGAGGCCCGCGCACCGGGCGCCGCCGCTACCAGGTGCCCGCCGCCTCGCATCTGGACGGGCTCGCCGTGGACGCCACGGGACGGGCCAGCGCCGTCTGCGTACGCGGCTCCCTGTACTGGCTCACGCACCGGGACGGGCCGGCCCGCGCGCTCACCGATACGCCCGGGGTGCGGGTGCGGCTGCCGGAGATGCTGGGGAACACGGGGCGGATCGCGTACGTCACCGACGCGGAGGGCGAGGACGCGATCGAGATCCTGGACCTCCCGCAGATGCCGCTGAACCGCCCGCCGCTGCGCATCGGCGCAGGTCAGCTCGGCCGCGTACGGGAGCTGGTGTCCTCGCCGGACGGCGCGACGATGGCCGTCGCGGCGCACGACGGGCGGCTGCTGCTGGTGCGGATCAAGGACACCGAGATCGTGATCTCGGAGCTGATCCGCTCGCTGAACGGGCCGGTCGGCGACCTCGCGTTCGCGCCCGACTCGCGTTGGATCACCTGGGCGCACCCCGGCATCGGGCGCTCGCTCAGCCAGATCAAGATCGCCCGGATCGCGGGCGAGGAACGCCTGGTCATCGACGTGACCGACGGCCGCTTCGAGGACGAGCAGCCGGTGTTCACGCGGGACGGCCGCTATCTGGCGTTCCTGTCCTGGCGCGGCTTCGACCCGGTGTACGACGTGCACACCGGGGACCTGTCGTTCCCGGTGGGCTGCCGCCCCTATCTGGTGCCGCTGTCGGCCTCCACGCCCTCGCCGTTCGCGCTGGACCCGGACGGCAGGACGGCGGCGGGCGGCCTGGACCCGGTGGACGAGGCCGGCGGCGACGGCTCGGTGCGGGTCGAGCCGGAGGGGCTGCCCAGCAGGGTGACCCCGTTCCCGGTGACGGCGTCCAAGTACAGCGCGCTGCAGCCGGTGGCGGGCGGCGGGCTGATCTGGCTGCGCTTCCCCATCGCGGGCGCGCTGGGCGAGACCTTCGCCGACCCCGACGACACCTCGGGGCAGCCCGCGCTGGAGCACTTCGACCTCCGGAAGGCGCGGCGTACGGAACTCACCGACGACATCGACTGGTTCGAGCTCAGCGGCGACGGCGCGCGGCTCGTGCTCAACGACGAGGGCGACCTGCGCGCCGTGCCCTCGGACGAGCCCGCCGAGTCCAGCACCACCACGCACATCGACCTGCGCCGCATCCTGCACACCGTGGACCCGGCCGCCGAGTGGCGGCAGGGCTTCGAGGAGGCGGGGCGGCTGATCAGGCAGCACTTCTGGGACCCGGGGATGTGCGGGATCGACTGGGACGAGGTGCTGGAGCGGTACCGCCCGCTGGTCGAACGGGTCGCCTCCCCCGACGACTTCGCCGACCTGCTGCGCGAGGTGCTGGGCGAACTGGGCACCTCGCACGCGTACGTGAGCGCCGCGCGGCGCGACGAGGGTCCCGCGCACTACCAGCGCGCCATCGGCCTGCTGGGCACCGACTTCGCGCGCACGCCCGACGGCCGCTGGCTGGTCTCCCGCATCCTGCCGGGCGACTCCTCCGACTCCAAGGCCCGCTCCCCGCTGGCCGGTTCGGGAGTACGGGAGGGTGCGGTGCTGACCCATGTCGACGGACGGCCCGTGGACCCGGTGGAGGGTCCCACGCCGCTGCTGGCCGGCGCCGGCGGCACGACGGTCGAGCTGACCTTCAGCGAACCGGAGCCGGAGCCGGGGTTGGAGCCGGGATCCGGGGCGGTGTCGGGGCCGGGATCCGGGTCGGAGTCGGGGCCGGGCTCGGGTTCCGGCTCGGGTTCGGAGTCCGGCTCGGGCTCGGAGGGCGGCTCGGGCTCGGAGGGCGCGGCCGATATCGAGACGGGCGGTGCGGCCGCCGCCTCCGCGCCGCACCGCGTCGCCGTCGTACCGCTCGTCGACGACCGCCAACTGCGGTACCAGGACTGGGTGGTACGGCGCCGTGAGGTCGTACGGGAGCTGAGCGGCGGGCGGTGCGGCTATCTGCACATCCCGGACATGGGCGGCTCGGGGTGGGCCCAGTTCAACCGCGACCTGCGGCGGGAGGTCTCGCGGCCCGCGCTGATCGTGGACGTGCGGGGCAACGCGGGCGGGCACATCAGCGAGCTGGTGATCGAGAAGCTGACCCGCGCGATCCTCGGCTGGGACCTGACCCGGCACGCGCAGCCGGTGAGTTACGCGAGCAGCGCGCCGCGCGGGCCCGTGGTCGCGGTCACCGACGAGATGACCGCCTCCGACGGCGACATGATCACCGCCGCGTTCCGGCTGCTCGGGATCGGCCCCGTGGTGGGGGCCCGCACCTGGGGCGGCGTGGTCGGCATGACCGGGCGGCACCGCCTCGTGGACGGCACGGCGATCACGGTGCCGATGAACGCCGCGTGGTTCGACGCGGAGGGCTGGGGCTGGTCGGTCGAGAACCACGGCGTCGAGCCCGACATCGAGGCCGTGAGGGCCCCCTTGGACTGGGCGGAGGGCCACCACCCCCCTCTGGAGACAGCGGTACGCGAGGCGCTCTCTTTGCTCGCCGAGCACCCGGCGGCGACCCCGCCGGAGAGCGAGAGGGCAACGCCCCCGGACCGCCGACGGCCGCTGTTGCCACCGCGAGGCGGAAAACCCCGCAGCGAATAGCACCCCTCCCGCCGCAGCGGAAGCAGCCCGGCGGCAGCGGTCGGCGGTCGGAGCGCAATCCGCGCTCACGACCGCCGACCGCGTCCGCTGTGGTCACCCACCGCCGCGGCGGATCAAGGGGGCTGGGCACCCCTTTGCGGGCAAGGCAGCGCGGGGTTGCTCAACCCCGTGCGCGCAGGGCCCCGCGCGGCAGCGCGGTACTCAGCCGGACACCCGGGACTTCTCGTCCGCTTCGCCACCCGCGCCGACCAGCCCCGTCGGCACGCCGTTCTCGGCCAGCCGCGGAGCGAACCGCTTCATCTCGCGCTGCCCCACCGTGCCGATCAGCGCGGGCAGGTAGCCGCGGATGCCCTGCATGCCGCGGAGCCACCACTGCCCGTACACGTGCGCGGAGCGCCGCTCGATGCCGTCGACGATCCGGTCAACGGCGGGACCCAGCGGGTACGTCTTGTTGGCCGGCCACGGAAGCTGCTGCCGCAACTCGCGCATCACGTCGTCCTGGTCCGCGCCGCGCACCATGTCGGTGTCCGTCCAGGACAGGTAGCCCACCCCGACCCGTACGCCCTTGTACCCGACCTCCGCGCGCAGGCTGTGCGCGAACGCCTCGACGCCCGACTTGGACGCGCAGTACGCCGACATCATCGGCGCCGGCGTGATCGCCGCCAGCGAGGCGATCTGCAGGAAGTACCCGCGCGACTCGCACAGCACCGGCAGGAACGCGCGCCCCGTCACCGCGCCGCCGATCAGGTTGACCTCGATCACGCGCCGCCAGGCCACCGGGTCGGAGTCCATGAACGGACCGCCCGCCGCGACACCGGCGTTGGCCACCGCCACGTCGACCTTGCCGAACCGCTCCCTGACCTCCGCCGCGACCCGGGCCATCGCCTCGTGGTCGGTGACGTCCGCGTGCCAGTAGTCGGACTCGGTGGCCAGCCGCTCGCTGACCTGCTTCAGCTCGTCCGGCTCCAGGCCGACCAGCGCCAGCTTCGCGCCGCGCGCCGCCAGCTTGCGCGCGAGGAGTTCGCCCACTCCGCGCGCGGCGCCGGTGACGACGACGACCTGACCCTCAAGGCTCCTGCGGCTCACGACGCTGCCCCTCCTCCGGTTGCCTTCCGCTGCTGCTTCGTGCCCTTGGCGTTCTTCGCGGCGCTCTTGCCTGACGAGCGCTTCGCCGCCCCGGAGTCGGATCCCGCGCCCACCGGCTCCGGCACCAGGTGCTCGCGCACCAGCCCCCGCAGCACCCCGGCCACCGCCTCCGGCGCCTCGATGGGCGTCATGTGGCCGAGCCCGGCGAGTTCGTGCAGGCCCACGCAGTCGGGCAGCGCCTCGGCGAGCCCGCGCGCGTGCGGGTACGGGGTGAGCCTGTCGGCCGTCCCCGAGATCACCGCGGTCGGCAGCCTCAAGTCCCGTACGCGGGCGTGCAGGTCGAGGTCGGCCAGCACCCCGCCCCAGGCGGCGCGCACCCCGGTCGGGCAGGCGTGCACGATGCGCGCCACCACCTCGGTCTGCTCGCGGGTGGCCCCGGGGCCGAGCGTCCCGTACTTGAGCGCCGCCCTGCTGACCGGCGTCACGGGACCCAGCGGCGCGCGGGCGCCCAGCACCAGCCGGTGCGCCGCGGTCCTGGCACGCGCCGAGCGCAGCGGGATCACGCGGGACTCGGCCAGCAGCCGGTGCGAGCCCGTGCTGCACAGCATGAGCGCCGCCGCGCGCTCGTTGAGCTGGCGGGTGCGGGCCGCGGCCATCAGCGTCATGCCGCCCATGGAGTGCCCGCCGAGCACGGCCTTCTCGCCGGGTTCCAGTACGGCGTCCAGCACCGCGCACAGGTCGTCGGCGAGGGTCGCCGGGGTGTACGCGTGCGGAACGGCGGCCGGCGAACGCCCGTGCCCCCGCTGGTCGTAGACGATCACGCGGTGCCCGTCGGCGGTGAGCTCGCGGATGACCGCGGCCCAGAACAGCGTGGAACACGTCCACCCGTGCGCGAGGACCACCGCGGGATCGCCGTCCCTGCCGTGCACCTCGATGTGCAGCCGGGAGCCGTCGGCCGAGGTCGCGGTCAGCTCGCGCGCGGCGGCGGGCGGCGCGTAACGGCCGGTCAGGCCACGGGCATTGGCGCTCTCTGTCTGCGTGATGCGGCCCATCACTGGTCCTCCCCTGCGTGGAAGGCGGAGGTGGACGCGCCGCGCCCGGCAGCGACGGTCACGGCGGGCGCCGCACCGCCGCGCGGCCCGCGGATCACGTCGTACTCCTCCAGCCTGACTTCCTGCGTCACCTTGCGGAACTCGGCGGTGGTGCCCGGCCACACGGTGGTGTTGCGCCCGTTGGCGTCCAGGTACCAGCTGTCGCAGCCGGTGTTCCACACCGTGCGCTTCATGCGGTCCTGCATGTGCGCGTTCCAGGACTCGACCGACTCGGTACGGGCGTTGAGCGCGACCTTCTCCCCGCCGCCGCCCAGCACGTCCAGCTTGGACAGGTAGTCGATCATGTAGTTGAGCTGCGCCTCGATGATGAGGATCATCGAGCTGTTCCCCAGCCCGGTGTTGGGCCCGATGATCGTCATGAAGTTGGGGAAGCCGTTGGCGGTGCAGCCGCGCAGACCCTTCATGCCGTCCCGCCACTCCTCGGCGAGCGTGGTGCCGTTGGCGCCCTTGATCCGGTGCGAGATCGGCATGTCCGTCACATGGAAGCCGGTGCCGAAGACGATCGCGTCGACCTCGGCCTCCGTACCGTCGGACCCGACCAGGGTGTTCCCGCGGACCTCGGAGAGCCCGGCGGCGACCACGTCCACGTTGGGCTGCGCGAGCGCCGGGTAGTAGCTGTTGGACAGCAGGATGCGCTTGCAGCCGATCCGGTAGTCGGGGCTCAGCTTGGCGCGCAGCTCCGGGTCCTTCACCGCGCGCTTCATGTGCGCGCCGGCCAGCTTCTCCACCATGCCGAGCTCGTTCGGCCGCTTGGTGAACGCGCTGACCTGCAGCTCGCGGATGGTCCACAGCGCCTGGCGGCGGATCGCGCGGGTCGCGGGGAGCTTGGTGTGCAGCCACCGCTCCAGACCGGTGATCTTCCGGTCGAGGCGCGGCATCACCCAGGCCGGGGTGCGCTGGAAGAGCGTCAGCTTCGCGACCTCGGGCTGGATCGCCGGTACGACCTGGATCGCGGAGGCGCCGGTGCCGATCACGGCGACCCGCTTGCCCTTGAGGTCGTAGTCGTGGTCCCACTGCGCCGTGTGGAAGACCTTGCCCTCGAAGCCGTCCAGGCCCGGGATGTCCGGCAGCTTCGGGTCGGACAGCGGCCCCGTCGCGGAGACCACGAACTCGGCGGTGAGCCGGTTGCCCTGCGAGGTCTCGATGTTCCAGCGCAGCTCCTCGGGGTCCCAGCTCATCATCTGGACCTCGGAGTTGAAGCGGAGGTGCTGCCGCAGCCCGAAGGTGTCGGCGGTCCGCTCCAGGTAGCGCCTGATGTGCTCCTGCCCGGAGAAGTTGCGCGGCCACTCCGGGTTGGGAGCGAAGGAGAAGGAGTACAGGTGCGAGGGGACGTCGCAGGCGCAGCCCGGGTACGTGTTGTCGTGCCAGGTCCCGCCGACGGCCTCCCGCCGTTCCAGTACGACGAAGTCGGTGACGCCTGCCCGGCGCAGCCGCACGGCGGCGCCGAGGCCGCCGAAGCCCGATCCGATCACCGCCACTCGTACATGCTCGTGCTCGCGCTCGGCCGCCATCTGCCGCCTCCCGGGGGTCGGTTCACCACGCTGTGTCCACACCGTGCCAGCAATCACTGGCACGATTGGGAGACTAGGCCACACACATACCGAGCGGTAGGGGTCGCGCGTGGAAAGTTACTGGCGGTACGTCGTCACACAAGGTGTGGGCGATCGGTCCGCCGAGGGGCGGAACGGGCGGGCACACCGGACCGCAGCCCCCGCGCCCCACCCGGCCCCGCACCCAAGGGGGCACCCCGCACCCGCAGAGCAGCGCCTACGCTGAACCCGTGGCGAGCAACGAGGAAACGCAGCACACGCACCAAGACCAGGAGCGGCAAGAGGCGCAAACCCCGGAAGCGCAAAGGGAGTTCCGCGCGACAGAACTCGCGGAAGCCGCCGGCATCACCACCCGCACCCTCCGCTTCTACCGCGAACGCAAACTCCTCCCACCCCCACGCCGCGAGGGCCGCATCGCCTGGTACGACGAGCACCACCTCGCCCGCCTCCACACCATCTCCGCGCTGCTCGCCCGCGGCCACACCCTCGGCGGCATCGCCGACCTGCTCGGCGCCTTCGAGACGGCCCGCGACACCCGCGACGCCGCCGAACTCCTGGGCCTGGAAGCCACCCTGCGCACCCCGTTCTCCGAGGAGACCGCCGTACGCCTCACCCCGGAGGAGCTCGCCGACTACTTCCAGGGCGAGGTCACCCCGGAAAACCTGGCCGGCGCCGTGGACATCGGCTACGTGGCCGTGGACGGCGACGAGTTCGTGCACACCAGCCGCCGCCTCCTGGAGGCCTCGGCCGAGCTCGTACGCAGCGGCGTACCGCTCTCCGCCGTCCTCGCCGCCGGCCGCGAGCTGCGCCGCCAGACCGACAGCATCGCCGAGGTCTTCGCGGAGATCTTCCGCACCCACCTGCTGCCGAAGAAGCTCTCCGACTCGACCACCGTGGACGCCGCGGACGCGCAGGCGATCAACGAGCTGCTGGAGCGCATCCAGCCGGTGGCCAAGCAGATCGTGGAGGCCGAGCTGGGCCTCGCCCTGGACCGCCGCGTACGCAGCGAACTGGAGCAGGTACTCGGAGTGACCCCGCAGGACCGCGAGGCCCAGCCCCCGCCCGCGTGAAGCGGGCCACAGTTTCCGCCCACTTGGAACCAACATGTCCGGTTTAGACTCTCTTCGTGTGAAGGCAGCCGGAACGCGAAGGGTGGGCCGTGGCGGGGGGACCGCCGCACTGTCATGAAGATCAGCTTCCTCATATTCGACGTCCACGGCATCGGCGGCACCATCCGCTCCACGGTCAACCTCGCCGGCGCCCTCGCCGCGCGCCACGAGGTCGAGATCGTCTCGCTGCTCCGCACGGCCGACGCCCCGGCCCTCGCCGTGGACCCCCGCGTCACGGTGCGCTCCCTCGTCGAGGCCCGTAAGGGCGCACCCGGATTCGACCCCGCACACGACCCCGAGGCGAACCCCGCCAGGGTCTTCCCCCAGGGGGACGGCCCCTACAAGCGGGCCAGCGCCCTGGTCGACGAGCGGGCCGCCGAGTGGCTCTCCGCGACCGACGCCGACGTGCTGATCGGCACCCGCCCCGGCATCAACGTCTACCTCGCCGAGTACGCGCCCGCCTCGACGCTGCGCATCGGCCAGGAGCACCTCACCCACGCCGCGCACCGCGCCCCCGTGAGGGAGGCCCAGGACGCGGTGGTCCCGCGGCTGGACGCGTTCGTGACCGTCTCCGAGGCCGACGCCCTCGACTACCGCGACTCCCTCGCGCTGCCCGCCGACCGGGACGGCGCCTCGCTCCCGTACATCCGCTGCATCCCCAACGCCTGCCCGCCGCCCCGCGCCCTGCCCTCGGACGGGAGCAGCAGGACGATCGTGGCCGCCGGGCGGCTGGCCAAGGTCAAGAACTACGGGATGCTGCTGGACGCCTTCGCCGAGGTCGCCGCCGTACGCCCGGACTGGTCGCTGCGGCTGTACGGGCGCGGCCGCGAGGAACCCGGGCTGCGCCGCCGCATCGAGGAGCTGGGCCTGGCCGACCGGGCGACCCTGATGGGGGCGCACTCGCCCATCGAGACCGAGTGGTCCAAGGGCGCCATCGCGGCGGTGACCTCGCACTCCGAGGCGTTCGGGCTGACCATCGTGGAGGCCATGCACGCCGGGCTCCCGGTCGTCGCCACGGACTGCCCCTACGGGCCCGGCGAGATCATCGAGGACGGCCGGGACGGCGTGCTCACCCCGCCCGGCGACCCGCACGCCTTCGCCGAGGCCCTCATCTCGCTGATCGACGACGCGGAGCGCCGCCGCGCCATGGGCGAGGCGGCCCGTGCCAAGGCCCCCGACTACGACCCCGAGCGCATCGCCCGGCGCTACGAGGAGCTGATCGGCGAACTGGCCGCCGCGCGCGGCCTCCCGCTCGGCGCCCGCGCCGTCTCCACGCCGCGCGCCGGGTCCCGCCGCCCCGGCGGCCTCCGCTCCCGCACGGCCGCCGCACTGCGCCCGCTGCTGCTGGCCGTGGCGCCGGACAATCCGGCGGCACGCAAGTACGCGCGGCTGCGCCCGAGCGCCTTCTGCCGGGCCACCGAGGACGGCGGCCTGCGCGTCGAGCTGCCCGTGGACGGCGTCCCCGGCAGGCGCCTCGACCTGGTGCTGCGCCGCCGCAAGGGCACAGGGCCCGAGGACGAGATCCGGCTGCCGCTGCCCCCGCGCCGCGAGGCCGTGGACGGGCGGCTCGCGGTGACCCTCGCGCGCGACGCGCACCGGCTCGCCGAGGGCCGCTGGGATTTCTACGTGGAGCGCCCCGCCGACGGCGCGCGCCGCCGTGTGCGCGCCGAACTCGTCGAGCAGGCGCCCCTGATGGGCCTCCCGCCGCGCGCCGACGAGGCCGGGGTGTCCGCCTGGATCCCGTACGCCACCTCGGACGGGCGGCTGGCGGTGCGCGCCTGGCTGCGGCCCGCGCACGCCGAGGTGCACGGCGTCCGGGTCGGCACCTACGGGACGACCGTGGAGGGCGAGCTGCTGGGCGCCACGTTCGCGGGCGGGGACTCCGGGGGCGAGGGGCGGCTGCCCGAGGTGGAGCTGCGCCGCCGCGCCGACGAGGACGTGCCGACCGCCTCGCTGCGGCTGCCGGTGGACCGCGCCCCCGGCGGGGACCAGGCCCTGGGCACCGGCTTCTCCTTCACGCTGCCGCACGACGACTTCGCCGAGCACCTCGCCGGGGAGCGCGAGCTGTGGGACCTGTGGCTGCTCACCGGGAACCCGGAGGACGCACCCGTACGGGTCGGCAGGCTGGGCGGCGACATCGTGGACCGCAAGCGCACCGACGTCTTCCCCGCGGCCGAACGGGAGCTGGACGGCGCCGAGCGCGCCAGGGTGCGGCCCTACTTCACGACGGTGAACAACCTCGCGATCGCCGTGCGCCCCGAGTCCCCCGACCAGGCGCCGGCCATCCCGCTGCGCCCGGCCTCACCGCGCGACACCCCGGCCCCGCCGGCCGAGGCGGCGTGACGGGGCGGTGTGACGGCGCGGTGTGACGGGGCAAGGCCGGACCCCCTGGGGGATCAGGCTCCCGCTCAGCCCTGCGTCGTGAAGTCCACGGTCACCGGCGCGTGGTCGCTCCACCGCTCCGGGTGGCTCGGCGCCCGCTCGACGACGGCCTTCACGGCGCGCTCCGCGAGACCGGGGCTGGCCACCGCGTAGTCGATGCGCCAGCCGGAGTCGTTGTCGAAGGCGCGGCCGCGGTAGGACCACCACGAATACGGGCCGTCGACCTCGGGGTGCAGCTTCCTGACCACGTCCTCGTATCCCCCGTCCTCGGGGTCGAAGACGCGGGTCAGCCACGCGCGCTCCTCGGGGAGGAAGCCGGAGTTCTTCCGGTTGGCCCGCCAGTTCTTGAGGTCGGACTCCTGGTGGGCGATGTTCCAGTCGCCGCAGACCAGGACCTCGCGGCCCTCGGCGGCCGCGCGCGCCCGCAGGTCCTTGAGATACGGCAGGAAGGCCGCCATGAAGCGCTCCTTCTCGTCCTGCCGCTCGGTGCCCACCTCGCCCGAGGGCAGATAGAGGCTGGCGACCGTGACCCCGGGCAGGTCGGCCTCCACATAGCGCCCCGAGTCCTCGAACTCGGCCTCGCCGAAGCCGATCCGCACCGCGTCCGGCTCCCGCCGGGTCAGCAGCGCCACACCGGCCCGGCCCTTGGCGGCCGCCGGGGCATACACCGTGTGCCAGCCCTCGGGCTCGCGCACCGCGTCGGCGAGCTGGTGCTCCTCGGCCCGCACCTCCTGGAGGCAGACCACGTCGGCCTCGGTGGCGGCCAGCCACTCCACGTAGCCCTTCTTGGCCGCGGCCCGCAGCCCGTTCACATTCACCGTCGTCACTTTCAGCATCCGGATCAGCCTACGACGGCCCACTGACAGGCCGGTGCCGACGGGCGCGCGGGTGCCGACGAGCCGGTGCCGACGGGCGAGACGGTGCCGGCTGGGCGGCGCCAACCGGGCGGTCCTTCAGCGGAGCCGCTTGGCGAAGCAGCGGCTCTCCGGCTCGAACCGGTAGACCCCGAACTTCTCCGCCGGCTCGTAGCCGGAGGAGGTGTAGAGGCCGATCGCCTCGGGCTGCTTGGTGCCGGTCTCCAGCACCATCCGGACGCGTCCCGTCGCCCGCGCGTCCGCCTCCAGCTCCGCGAGGATCTTGCGGGCCAGGCCGCGGCCCTGGGCCTCGGGCACCACGAACATCCGCTTGATCTCGGCGTCCCCGTCCGCGTACCCCTCCTCGTCCGCCTCCCTGGCGCGCCAGCCGCCGGTGGCCACCGGACGGCCGTCGTCGTCGTACGCCAACAGGTAGACGCCGCGCGGCGGCTCGAACATGGCCGGGTCCAGCGGGGTCACGTCGCCGGGGCCGCCGTAGCGCTCCGCGTAGACCTGCTGTACGAGGGCGTCCAGCCGTATCGCGTCGGGGTGGTCGAAACGGGTGCGGCGTATCTGCATCCCGGCATCGTAGACAGCGCGGAGCACACCGCCAGTGGCCCCGCCAAAGCCGCCCCGCCTCAGGCGCCCCCGCTCTCCTTCACCGCGTGCCGCAGCCGTACCGCCGTGGCGATCTCCACCACACCGAGCGCCGCCAGCCAGCAGCCGCCCAGCACCGCGAGCACCAGCACCGAGGAGAGCGGCGAGACCACGAGCACGATCCCGCCGAGCACGCTCACCACGCCGAGCGCGATCTGCCAGCCCCGCGCGGGCGCCATCGGATCGCCCCCGGCGCCGGCGATCTGCGTGATGCCGCGCAGCACCCAGCCGACCCCGATCCACAGCGCGAGCAGCACCACCGACCTGAGCTCGCCGCGGAAGCAGAACAGCCCGAGCAGGAACGACACGGCCCCGCTGAGCACCCCGACCACCCTGGTCGCCGTCGCGGCGCGGGTGCCGAACGCGGCGATGACCTGCACCATGCCGCTGACCAGCAGATACACGCCGAACGCGACCCCCGCGACCAGCACCGTCGCATCGGGCCACAGCAGCACGACCAGGCCCAGCAGCACGGCGGCCGCGCCCGCGGCGAGCAGCGCCTGCCACGTACGCCGGGCGGCCAGCCGCACCAGCGGGGAGTCGGGCCACTTGTTCACCCCGGCGGGCCCGTGCCGCCCGGGAGCGCCGTCGGCCGCCGGGGAACCGGGGCCGCCGTCGGCACCGGAACCGCCGGGGCCGTCCGCACCGCCGGGGCCGTGGCCGCCGGGTCCGTGGTGGCCGTTGCCGGAGTTTCCAGGAGGGGAGAAATGCGACATACCGCTATTGTTCCCAGCCGCGCGCTCTCCGCACCCGGCACCTGCCCCGCGCCTCCCCGTACCTCTGTGCCGCGCGCCCGCCCTTCGGCATGATGTCCGCACCCGCGGAACACCGCGTTCCCCACGCGATGCCCCCGCGGACCGGCGCGAGCATCCAGGGAGCGGCACGTGAGCGACAGCGGAACCACGGAAACGGCGGGCGAGCCGGGCGGCGTCTGGGAGGGCCAGGCCGTCGCGCACAACGCCCGCGTCTGGAACTACTGGCTCGGCGGCAAGGACTACTACGACGTCGACGCGCAGGTCGGCGACCGCGTGGCCGCCATGCACCCGGGCATCCGCGACGTGGCACGCGCCGACCGCGCCTTCCTGGGCCGCGCCGTCGCGCACCTGGCGGGCGAGGCGGGCGTCCGCCAGTTCCTGGACGTGGGCACCGGGCTGCCCACCGTGGACAACACCCACGAGGTCGCCCAGCGCATCGCCCCCGAGTCCCGGGTGGTGTACGTGGACAACGACCCGATCGTCCTCACCCACGCCCGCGCCCTGCTCTCCGGGTCCCCGCAGGGCGCGACCGCCTACCTGGACGCGGACGCGCACGACCCGGACGCCGTGCTGGCCGGCGCGGCCGGCACCCTGGACCTGTCCCGGCCCGTCGCGATCATGCTGCTGGGCATCCTGAACTTCGTCCCCGACACCGGCCGCGCCGCCGAGGTCGTACGCCGCCTCCTGGACGCCGTGCCCTCCGGCAGCCACCTCGCGCTCACCCACCCCACCCTGGAGCTGGGCGGCGCCTCCAACGCCGAGGCCATGCGCTTCTGGAACGAGAACGCCACCCCGCCCATCGTGGCCAGGGACGAGCGCGAGATCGCGGGCTTCCTTGAGGGGCTGGAGATCCTGGAGCCCGGCATCGTCTCCTGCACCCACTGGCGCCCCGCGGCTCCGGCGGGGGAACTCCCGCCGCCGGTCCCCCAGTTCGCGGCCCTCGCCCGCAAGCCGTAGCCCGCAAACCCGTAGCCCGTACGCCGCGGCCCGTACGCCGTAAGCCGTACGCGGACTCCGTACCGGTCGTGCTCAGCGCGGCACGGCGCTCAGCGCGGCCGGTACGCCCCCACCCGGAAGGAGGCGGTGACCTCGACCGGCGCGGCCAGCCCCGCTGCGCGCTCCGCGATCTCGCCGGGCGCCAGGTGGTGCGCCGCGGGCCCCATGCCCACCAGCCGCTCCACATCGGCGGCCGCCAGCGTCACCGCGTACTCCAGCGTCTCCGCGCTCTCCTCCGCGAAGTGCCCGGAGAGCGTGCGGTGCAGGCGCTCCTCCTTGGCCGCGTCGATCTGCAGCAGCCCGGCGTGCTCGCGCAGTTCGCCGAGGTGCCGCGCGGTCGGCGTCACCACCAGCAGCGCTCCCCCGGGCCGCAGCACCCTGCGGAACTCGGCGCCGTTGCGCGGGGCGAACACGTTCAGCAGCACATCGGCCGAGCCGTCGCGCACCGGCAGCGGCCGCCACACGTCCCAGGTCGCGGCCGCCGCGCGGGGATGCGCCTTGGCCAGCCGCCTGGCGGCGAACTTGGAGACGTCGAGCCCCAGCCCCCGCGCCCCGGGCAGCGCGTCCAGCACGGCGGCGAGGTAGTAGCCGGTCCCCGCGCCCGCGTCCAGCACGGTCTCCGCGCCGGGGACGCACCGCTCCGCGACCGCGCCCAACTCCCGCGCCAGCGGCGCGTAGTGCCCGGCCCCGAGGAAGTCGGACCGCGCCTGGACCATGGCGGCGGTGTCCGCGTTCGCCGAGGACCCGCCCCCGCCCGCCAGCAGGCCCGCGTACCCCTGCTTCGCGATGTCGAAGGAGTGCCGCGCGCCGCAGCGCAGCGCCCCGCCGCCGGGCTCCGGCTCCAGATCCTCGCCGCACACCGGGCACAGCAGCACCCCGGCTGCCTCGCTCAGCGGGCTACGGTCCACGGTGCGCTCCTGATCCCTGCCGCGCCGCGCCGCACACCGGCGCCGGACGCACGAAGGGCGGTCAGTGAATTCACTGACCGCCCTGTCGACTGCGGTGGACCTGAGGGGATTTGAACCCCTGACCCTCTCGTTGCGAACGAGATGCGCTACCGGACTGCGCCACAGGCCCCTGCCGCCCTTGCGACGTGTGAAACATTAGCACCCTCATCCGCTGACATGGAAATCCGCTCCCTCGCGGCCTCCACGGCGGGTCCCGCGCCGCTCACTCGTTGGCGGCGCGGGGGCGGTCCTCGTCCTCGTACTGATCGAAGAGCGGGGTGCGGCCGCGCTCGCGCGGACGGCGCGAGCGGGAGGCGGACTCCCCCTCCGGCGCCGGCTTCGCCGGGCCCTGCACGCTCTGCCCGCCCTGCCCGGACGCGGGCTTGCCGGTGGCCGGCGGCTGGGCGCCCGCCGCGCTGGACCGCGCCGAGCTCCAGGTGTCGGGGGCCTCCAGGTCCACGCCGCGCGGATTGCGCGGCGCCACGGGCGCGCTCACATACGTGGGCAGCGGCACGGGAACCGGCTCCCAGCCCTCGCCCTCGGACTGGTCGCGATCGCGCCCGCGCTGCTGGTCGACCCACTCGGCGTGGTCGGTCTGCTCCACCAGCGCCCGCCGGTCGGCCGCGCCCGTCTCGCGCGGCGCGGGAGCGTGCTCGGCGGGGCGCCCCGCACCCTGCGCGCCGGAGCCGCGCTCCGAAGGGCGGCCGCCGGAGCGCGGATTGGGCCGCTGCGGCGGCGCCTCGTGCTCCTGGGTGGGCCGGTCGTCCGCGGCGTACTGATCGGCCCGCTCGTGCCGCTCGGTGTACTCCTCCTCCGTGCGCCGCCCCACGCCGCGCCGCTCGCGCAGCCGCTGCGCGGCCGCCTCGGCCTGCCTGCGGTCCATGGTGGCGAGGAAGCGCCGCCGCTCCTGGGTGCGCAGATGCACGATGTACGCGGTCAGCAGCGCGGCCGGGACGGCGGGCACCCACAGCAGCGCCATCCCGCCGACGGCGGCGACGACCGAGCCGACGGTGAAGGCGAGGAAGAGCAGCATCGTGGTGCGGCGGCGTCTGGCGAGCACCTGGGCGCGCTTGCGCTGCCGCTGGTCGCGGCGGGCCCGCGCCTCCTGCCGGTTGCGCCGCTCGCGCGCCCGGGGGTCCTCCTCCTCGCCGGAGGGAGGCTCGGAGGGGGGCAGTATCTCGGTCGCCGCCTCCGAAGCGGCGCCGCCCACCATGGTTTTGGGGTCGGCGAAGGCCCGGACGTCGACCGCGTCCCCCGCGGTGTCCGGGGTGCTCTCGCCCGCTTCGTCATCGCCGGAACGGGCGGACCCTTCGGCGTGCCCCTCGGGCCCGCCGCCGGAATCCTCCGAACCGCCGTCACCGGTCGGCCCGTCGGCACCGGAACCGCCGGCGGCGCGCCGCTCGGCTTCCTTCGCGTACTTGCGCTCCATCGCCGCCTTGCCGGACAGCAGACGGATGGCGGTACTGAAGCGTTCCGTGGGACGGGCTTCGTTCAGCTCGTCCTGCCTACGGAGCCACATCGGCACCAGATAGGCCGCCCAGGCCCCGACGATGACTGCATAGAGGAGGCCACTACTGCTCACCCTCACACGGTAGAGGGGATTGCGAGGGCCCATCTGCCAAATAGCGCGGTGTGTCGCACGATCTGGCTGATCTCTCGAACTTTTCTTGTGATGAATGCCCGCGATGGCGCCTTTGTGTCCAACTCCCGGACGGATCCAGGGTGTTCAACGCGGCATATCGAACGCATATTTTATTTTTGCGCGGTGTCCGTGTTCGAACGGCGCCAGCGGTTCAACAGGCCCTCCTGGACCTCGTCCACGAGCAGCGCGTACACCAGATGGTCGCGCCAGGCGCCGTCGATATGCAGATAACGGGGTCTCAGGCCCTCCTCGCGGAAGCCGAGTTTCTCCACCACGCGTCTGCTGGGGGCGTTCTCCGGGCGGATGCAGATCTCGATGCGGTGCAATCCGACGGTGCGGAAGCAGTGGTCGACGGCGAGCGCGACGGCGGTCGGCATCACGCCGCGGCCCGCGACGCCGCGGTCGATCCAGTACCCGATGTGGCCGCTGCACATCGAGCCCCAGGTGATCCCCGCGACCGTGAGCTGGCCGGCGAGCCGGCCCTCGTACTCGACCACGAAGGGGAGCATCCGGCCCGCGTGCGCCTCGGAGCGCAGGTGCCGCACCATCTGACGGTACGTCGGGCGGCGCGGCGGAAGCTGGCCCGCGGGGGCCGGCGGGATGGTGGCCTCCCAGGGGCGCAGCCAGTCGCGGTTGCGCTGGTTCACCTCGCGCCAGGCGCGCTGGTCGCGCAGCCTTATCGGGCGCAGGGCCGTCTTGCCGTCGGACAGCTCGACGGGCCAGGGGGCGGCGTTCAGTTGGGGGCCCCTCTGGGGTGGTCACCGCCGTGCACCTGGTCGACGGCGTGCATCAGCAGGCGCTCCAGCACGGCCAGACCGTCGCGCACGCCGCCCGAGGAGCCGGGGAGGTTGACGATCAGGGTGCGGCCCGCGACGCCCGCGGTGCCGCGGGAGAGCGCGGCCGTGGGCACCTTGGCCATGCCCTCGGCGCGGATGGCCTCGGGGATGCCGGGGACCTCGTAGTCCAGCACCCTGCGGGTCATCTCCGGGGTGCGGTCGGTGGGGCTGATGCCGGTGCCGCCGGTGGTGAGCACGACCTCGTACCTCTCATCGACGGCGGCGCGCAGTGCCTCCTCGACCGGTTCGCCGTCCTGGACCACCCGCGGCCCCTCGGCGGCGAAGCCCATCGCGGTCAGGCCCTCGATCAGGAGGGGGCCGCCCTTGTCCTCGTACACACCGGCGGCGGCGCGGTTGGAGGCGGTGACGGCGAGGGCGCGGTAGGTGCGCGGTGCGGCGGTCATCGGGCGGCTCCTTCGGCGCGGGCGGCCTCCGCGGCGCCGGCTCCTTCGGCTGTGCGGTGCCAGTCGCCGGACTTGCCGCCGGTCTTCTCCTCGACGCGTACGTCGGCGATCACGGCGCCCTTGTCGACGGCCTTCACCATGTCGACGACGGTCAGCGCGGCGACGGTCACGGCCGTCATGGCCTCCATCTCGACGCCGGTGCGGTCGGTGGTGCGCACCCGCGCGGTGATCTCCACCGCGTCGTCGGCGAGGGCGAGTTCGACCTTCACGCCGGAGAGTGCGAGGGGGTGGCAGAGCGGGATGAGCTCGGGGGTGCGTTTGGCGCCCATGATGCCCGCGATGCGGGCCGTGGCCAGCGCGTCGCCCTTGGGCACGCCCTCGCCCCTGAGCAGGTCGATCACGCGCGCGGAGACCAGGACCCGGCCCGTGGCCGTGGCGGTGCGGGCCGTGACGTCCTTCGCGGAGACGTCGACCATGCGGGCCGCGCCGGTCTCGTCGACGTGCGTGAGGTGCTGCTGTCCTTCGCTGCTGCTCATCGTTCTCCCGGTCCGATCCGTGCCCGCTACGGTACCGGTCACGCGCGCGGCGGCGGGACGGAGCCGCCGCCGTGGCCGCGGCCCCTCCCCGTACGCCCCGCGCCCAGGCGTCGTCGTACGTCTCAGTCGTGCAGCAGCAGGACGTCGATCTCCTGGCCCGGGGTGAGCTCGGTGGTCTTCTCGGGGACGTCGAGGAGCGCGTCGGCGTGTGCCAGGGCCGCGACGAGGTGCGAGCCGGCGCCGCCCACGGCCTCGACGGTGCCCGTGCCGCCGTCCTCGGCCGGGGTGTAAGTGCCGCGCAGGAACTGGCGCTTGCCGTCCGGCGAGGTCAGCTTCTCCTCCCCCGCGAGACGCGCGCGCACTGGCCGTCTGCGCACCGGGTCGCGGCCCATCAGGGCGCGGATGGCGGGGCGCACGAAGAGCTCGAAGGAGACATACGAACTCACCGGATTCCCGGGGAGGGTGAGGATCGGGGTGCGCTCGGAGCCGATCAGGCCGAAGCCCTGGGGCTTGCCGGGCTGCATGGCCAGCTTCCTGAACTCCACGCTCCCGTCCGCCGCGTCGATCTGCGAGAGGGCCTCCTTGACGACGTCATACGCACCGACGCTGACGCCGCCGCTGGTGACCACGATGTCCGCCCTGATCAACTGGTCCTCCAGCGTGGAGCGGAGGGTGTCGGGGTCGTCGGAGACGGCTCCCACGCGATAGCCGATGGCTCCGGCCGCGCGGGCGGCGGCGGCCAGCACGAAGCTGTTGGAGTCGTGGATCTGGCCGGGGCCCAACTGCTCGCCGGGCTGGACGAGTTCGCTGCCCGTGCTGAGCACCACCACGCGGGGGCGCGGCCGCACCGTGACCGTGCCCCGGCCGATCGCGGCGAGCAGCCCGATCTGCGGCGGGCCGAGCACCGTGCCGGCGGTGAGGGCCACGGAACCGGCGCACACATCGCTGCCGCGCGCCCGGATGTGCTGGCCGGCCGAGGGCACACGGTGCACCCGCACCTCTCCGTACCCCTGCTCCCCGTGCTCGCCGTCGGCGTCCTCGGAGCCCTCGGCGGCTGTGGCGCCCCGGGGCACCGGCGTCATGGCGTCGGCCGGGCCGCCGCCGGTGCCGCCGTCGGTCCACTCCACGGGGACCACGGCGTCGGCGCCGGGCGGCAGCGGGGCGCCGGTCATGATGCGCACCGCGCGGCCCGGGCCGACCGTGGGGAGATCGCCGCTGCCCGCGGCGACCTCCCCGGTGACCGTCAGCACCACGGGGCTCTCGTCGGTGGCGCCGGCGAGGTCGCCGGTGCGCACCGCATAGCCGTCCATGGAGCTGTTGTCGAAGGGTGGCAGGGCGGCCGGCACGGTCACGTCCTCGACGAGCACGCAGCCCTGGGCCTCCAGAAGCTGCAGCTCGATGGGCTCCAGCGGGCGGATGCCGCCGAGAATGTCGTCAAGGTGCTCGTCGACCGACCAGATCCTGCTCACTCGTCTACATCTCCTCGCTGACGTAACCGCGCAGCCAGTCCTTGAAGTCCGGCCCCAAGTCCTCACGTTCGCATGCCAGTCTGACAATGGCCCGCAGATAGTCGCCGCGGTCCCCGGTGTCGTAGCGGCGGCCGCGGAAGACGACGCCGTGCACGGGGCCGCCCAGCGAGGGGTCGGCGGCCAGCGCCTGGAGCGCGTCGGTGAGCTGGATCTCGCCGCCGCGGCCCGGCTCGGTCTTGCGCAGGACCTCGAAGACGGCCGGGTCGAGCACGTAGCGGCCGATGATGGCGAGGTTGGACGGCGCCTCGGCGGGCGAGGGCTTCTCGATCAGGTCGGTGACCTTTATGACGTCGTCGTCCCCGGTGGGCACGGCCGCCGCGCAGCCGTAGAGGTGGACGCTCTCGGGCGGGACCTCCATCAGCGCGATGACGCTGCCGCCGTGCTCTTCCTGCACCTCGGTCATCTTGCTGAGCAGCGGGTCGCGCGGGTCGATCAGGTCGTCGCCGAGGAGCACGGCGAAGGGCTGGTCGCCCACGTGCGGGGCCGCGCAGAGCACGGCGTGGCCGAGGCCGCGCGGGTCGCCCTGGCGCACGTAGTGCATGGTCGCCAGGTCGCTGGACTCCTGGACGCGGTTGAGCTTGGCCTCGTCGCCCTTGGCGCGGAGCACCTGCTCCAGTTCGTAGTTGCGGTCGAAGTGGTCCTCGAGCGGGCGCTTGTTGCGCCCGGTGACCATCAGGACGTCGGAGAGTCCGGCGGTGACGGCCTCCTCCACCACATACTGGATGGCCGGCTTGTCGACGACCGGCAGCATCTCCTTCGGGGTGGCCTTGGTCGCGGGCAGGAAGCGTGTGCCCAGGCCGGCCGCGGGGATGACGGCCTTGCTGATCTTCGTAGGTGAAGTAGCCATGTCCGCACGATAACCATTCACAATGTGCGGAACGTAAGTGTCCGCTGTGTTTGTAGCGGTATGCGTACACAGGAAAGGGTTTGTGCACGACGGTGAGTCAGATCGACGCTAGTAAGCACCAGTTGCGACGCGACCTCATGGCGGTGAGGTTCCGGTTGCCCGGCGGTGAACGCGAGGCGGCCGCGGACCTGCTGGCCCAACGCGCCCTGGAACTCCCCGAACTGGCATCGGCACGCACCGTGGCCGCGTATGTCTCCGTCGGCAGCGAGCCCGGCACCCGCCCGCTCCTGGACGCCCTGCACGAACGCGGCGTACATGTCCTGCTTCCGGTGCTGATGTCCGACAACGACCTGGACTGGGGAGGATATACCGGCCCCGAATCGCTGGAACCGGCGGGGCGCGGACTGTTGGAGCCGTCCGGGCCGCGCTTCGGCCCGGACGCGGTGACGCAGGCCGACGTGGTCCTGCTGCCCGGTCTGGCGGTGGACGGCCGCGGCCTGCGGATGGGCCGCGGCGGCGGCTCCTACGACCGCGTGCTCGCCCGCATCGAGGCCGGCGTGCGCGCGGGCCGCACCCCGGTCCTGGCGGTGCTGCTGTACGACGGCGAGGTGCTGGATGAGGTGCCGGCCGAGCCCCATGACCGGCCGGTGCACGCGGCGGTGACGCCCTCGGGGGTGCGGCGCTTCGCGGAGTGAGCCCGCCATGGGAGCACCGTGACCACTCGTAAGGGGCGGGTCCCGATGTGGGACCCGCCCCTTGTGTGAGTGACGGTCGTTCGGCGCCGCAGGCTTACGGCTCTACGGCGTCAGCGCCATCTTGTCCTCCGTTGAGCCCTCGACGGCCTTCTCGCTGAAGGCCCAGGGGAGCATCTCGCCCTTGGCCCACTTGTCGGTCTGGTCCGTGTAGTGCGAGCTGCCCGCGTGGCCCGAGGCGCCGGTGAGGTTGATCCACCGCGACTTGTCCATGTTCTCCAGGTTGACCACCATCCGCATGGACGGGACCCACACCACGTCGTACCCGCCCGCGGCGTTCCAGCCGGTGGCGTTGACCGCGGCCTCGCCGCCGCCGAGGTCCCAGGGGCCGCGGTTGAGGAGCCACTGCACGAAGCCGGGGCCGCTGGTGCCGAGGGTCTGGTTCTTGAGCATCAGGCGGTGCAGCCTGCCCCAGCTCCAGGTGTCGATGTCCTTGCCCAGCTTGGAGGTCAGCTCCCAGCGCGCGTCCTTCATCGCGTGGCCCAGGAGCTGGTCGCGGTTCTTGTCGCCGGGCTGGTGCAGGGTCCCCTTGGTCTTCCACCAGTCGTTGTCCGGGTCCTTGACCAGCTTCCGCACGACCTCGAACCAGCGGTCGCCGCCGTCCGGCTGCGCCTGGCCGGCGGGCCGCTTGCCGCACTCGCGGACCAGCCGCTCGTTGCCGTCCAGGTCGTCGACCGGGCCCGAGTCGTCGGACGGGGCGACCATCAGGCAGTCGCCCTTGACCCGCAGCTCCTTGGGGAGCTTGTCGCCGAAGGAGAGCTTGAGCAGGTTGCGCCAGACCGCGTTGAAGTACGCGGCGGGCGCGGAGTCCGACTCCTGGGTGTAGTCCCAGCCCTGGAGGAGCTGCTGGGCCTCGCGTACGTACGGGTCCTTGACGTTGATCTTGAGCAGGTACGGCACCAGGAGCTTGGCGATCTCGCTGCTGTTGTCCATCTGCATGGACTGCATGTCGCCCATGGAGATCTTGCCGCCGTCGGTGATCTTCGACTGGATGAGGTCGTTGATCCGCTGGCTGCGGGCGCCGTAGCCCCAGTCCTTGGTCAGCTCGTACGGGTACTTGCGCTGGTCCACCACGGCCTGGTTGGCGGTCACGATGTAACCGCGCTTGGGGTTGTACTCCCAGGGCAGCGCGCCCTGCGGGATCCAGCCCTTCCAGCGGGCGCGCGGGTCCCAGCCGGGCGCCGGGTAGCGGCCGTCGTAGCCGTCGCCGCGCACCGGGATGCGGCCCGGCGCCTGGTAGCCGATGTTGCCGTCGGTGTCCGCGTAGATGAGGTTCTGCGAGGGGACCTCGAAGTCCTGGGCCGCCTTGCGGAACTGGCTGAAGTTCTGCGCCTTGTTGAGCTCGAAGACCGAGTCCATGCTCTTGCCGGGGCGCAGCGCGGTCCAGCGCAGCGAGACCGCGTAGCCGTCGCCGCGGTCCGGGGCCGAGTTGTCCACCGGCGCCTCGTCGCCGACGGTGCGCAGTTCCTCGTCGCGGTCGGAGACGATCGGGCCGTTGTTGGTCTCGCGCACCGTGATCTCGCGGTCCGCGCCGCCGGCGACCTTGATGGTCTCCTTGCGCGTCTTGTACGGGATGCGCTTGCCGTCGTACACGTACCGCCCGTCCCTGATCTTCTCCAGGTACAGGTCGGTCACGTCGGCGCCGAGGTTGGTCATGCCCCAGGAGATCTTCTGGTTGTGGCCGATGACCACGCCCGGCATCCCCGCGAAGGTGTACCCGGACACGTCGTACGGGCAGGAGCTGCTGACCGACTTGCAGTGCAGGCCCATCTGGTACCAGACGGACGGCAGTTGCGGCTTGAGGTGCGGGTCGTTGGCGAGCATGGGCTTGCCGGTGGTGGTGTGCTCGCCGGACACGACCCAGGAGTTGGAGCCGATGCCGTCGCCGTTCTGGCCGAGCATCGCGGGGACCTTGTCCAGCTTGCTGGAGACCCGGTCGAGCTGGGTGCCCGCGTTCTGCGCCGCCTGCCGCATCGAGGCGCCGGGGGTGCTCTGCGTGGAGGTGCCGCCGCCCTCGGGCTCGAACTCGCCGCCGCGCTGCGCCTTGCCGCCCTCGACGACCGGCTTGTTCCTGTCGTACGGGTACTCGGGGTAGAGGTCCTCGATCTGCTTGCGGCTCAGCCTGCTGGTCATCAGCGAGCGGTCGATCTCGTCCGACATGTTGCCGCGCAGGTCCCAGGCCATCGCCTTGAGCCAGGCCACCGAGTCGACCGGGGTCCACTGACCCGGCTTGTAGTCGCTGGTGATGCCGAGCGCCGCGTACTCGACGGAGGCCGAGGAGCCCTTGTGCTCCTTCAAGTAGGCGTTCACGCCCGCGGAGAAGGACTGGAGGTTCTTCTTGGTCTCGGGCGAGAGCTGCTTGTACTCCTGCTCGGCCACCCGCCGCCAGCCCAGCGTGCGCAGGAAGGCGTCGGTCTCCACCTGCCCCTCGCCGAACATCTCGGACAGCCGCCCCGAGGTCATGTGCCGGCGCACGTCCATCTCCCAGAAGCGGTCCTGGGCCTGGACGTAGCCCTGCGCACGGAAGAGGTCGGAGCCGCTGTCGGCGTAGAGCTGCGGGATGCCGTTGGCGTCCCGCTTGACGTTCACCGGGGCGTCCAGCCCCTTCAGCTTCAGCGATCCGGTCGTCTGCGGGAGGGAGGCCCGCACGGTGCTGATGCTCCAGAACGTCCCGCCGCCGACGCCGGCCACCAGCAGCAGCACCACCGCGATCACGAGCAGACGGGTGCGGCGCGAGGTCTTCTTGGCGGGCATCGCTGTCCTTCGAGGGGCAGTGTGGTGTCTGTGCTTGGTGTCGTTTGCGCTGTGCCGCATCCGTACGAGTCCGCGCGCGCGGCACCGGTCGTACGGATGCGTGCTGGAGCAACCATAGGCCGAGCCCGTACCGCGCCGTACAGCGAGCCACCTGCCGGGACTTCGGGGTCCGGATCGGGGCCGCGCCGGGGTTCCGCTTTTCGCGCGCGGCAGCACGGGGGCGGCCCGTTCCGTCGCGGCGGGGCCGCCGCCGGCGGCATCTTCAAGCAGTGGTAAATTGTTAGCTTGCCAAACGAACTACCGTGATCCGGCACCGATCTGCCCCCGGCCCGAGGAGCGCCCCTGACTGTCGACCGGCTCAACGAACTCCTGCTTCTCAGCGCCGCCGTGCTGCTGATCGCGGTGGCCGCGGTGCGCCTGTCCTCCCGCAGCGGCCTCCCCGGCCTGCTCATCTACCTCGGCATCGGCGTCGTCATAGGCCAGGACGGGCTCGGCCTCGCCTTCGACAACACCGAACTCACCCAAGTCCTGGGCTACGCGGCCCTGGTGGTGATCCTCACCGAGGGCGGCCTGGGCACCAAGTGGCGCGAGATCCGCCCCGCCATACCGGCCGCCGCCGTGCTCTCCACGGTCGGCGTGGGCGTCAGCGTGGCCGTGGTCGCCGCCGCCGCGCACTTCCTGGTCGGCCTCGACTGGCAGACCGCGCTGCTCATGGGCGCCGTCGTCTCCTCGACCGACGCGGCGGCCGTCTTCTCCGTGCTGCGCAAGGTCCCGCTGCCCAAGCGGCTCACCGGCGTGCTGGAGGGCGAGTCCGGCTTCAACGACGCCCCCGTCGTCATCCTCGTCGTCTCCTTCTCCTCGGCCGACTTCACGCACCACCACTGGTACGTGCTGGTCGCCGAGATAGCGATGGAACTCGTCATCGGCCTCGCCGTCGGCCTGCTGATCGGCAAGGGCGGCGCGCTCACCCTGGGCCGGGTCGCGCTGCCCGCCTCCGGGCTCTACCCCATCGCCGTCATGGCGCTGTGCGTGCTCTCCTACGCCGGGGGCGCACTGCTGCACGGGTCCGGATTCCTCGCGGTGTACGTCACCGCGCTCATGCTCGGCAACGCGAACCTGCCGCACCGCCCCGCCGTACGCGGCTTCGCCGACGGCCTCGCCTGGATCGCCCAGATCGGCCTCTTCGTGCTGCTCGGGCTGCTGGTCACGCCGCACGACCTGGGCGACGACATCCTGCCCGCGCTCGTGATCGGTCTGGTACTCACCGTGCTCGCCCGGCCACTTTCGGTGCTGCTGAGCATGATGCCGTTCAACCATCCCTGGCGGGAGCAGGCGCTGTTGTCCTGGGCCGGGCTGCGCGGAGCGGTGCCGATCGTGCTCGCCACGATCCCCCGGGTCGCCGAAGTCCCGGACAGCGAGCGGATCTTCAACATCGTCTTCGTGCTGGTGGTCGTCTTCACCCTGCTCCAGGGCCCGACCCTGCCCTGGCTCGCAGCCCGGCTGCGGATAGGGGACAGCTCCGAGGCCCTCGACGTGGACATCGAATCGGCCCCGCTGGAACGCCTCCGCGGCCACATGCTCTCTGTCGCCATCCCGCCCGCCTCCAAGATGCACGGCGTCGAGGTCACCGAACTCCGCCTCCCCAAGGGCTCCCACGTGACCCTCGTCGTCCGCGAGGACTCCAGCTTCGTCCCCGCCCCCACCACCGTCCTGCGCCACGGCGACGAACTCCTCGTCGTGGCGACGGACCAGGTCAGAGACGCCGCCGAACGCCGCCTCCTGGCAGTCGGCCGCGGCGGCAAACTCGCCGGCTGGCTGGGAACGGGCGGCAGCACGGGCATCCGCTCCCGCTGAGGGGGAGAGAGCGCCAGGGTCCGTCCCCGCTGAGGGGGGGGCGCCGCGGGGTGGTCCCGCGGCGCCTGCTGGCGGGGCGCGCGTCGCCCTTGCCTGTTGGGTCGCCGAACGCTGCGCGGTGCGGGGGCGCTGCGGGGCGCGCTTCGTGCGGTGGGTCGCTGGTGGCTGTGCGGTGCAGGTGCGCTGTGGGGCGCGCTTCGCGAACGGTCGCCGAACGCTGCGCGGTGCGGGGGCGCTGCGGGGCGCGCTTCGTGCGGTGAGTCGCTGGTGGCTGTGCGGTGCGGGTGCGCTGTGGGGCGCGCTTCGTGAACAATCGCCGAACGCTGCGCGATGCGGATGCGCTGCGGGGCGCGGCTTTGCGTGGGGGCGCTTCCCGCCCCGCGATGGCCGGGATTCGCCGATGCTCACGTGTACGACTTACCGTTACCCTTTCCGTTGGCAAGTTGAGTTTCACCCGAATCTGCCTGATGCAGGACTGGCGCAGCCGCGGTCGAGCGAACCGGGCCCGCGCAAGAGGACAGTCCTCGGTCCACGGCCGCGCCCGTGGGCTACCAGGCGGCAGAAAGGCCCGGCCGTGGCATCCCCGGCCACCACTCACGACGATGTACGCCCCGGCTACGCGGCCCTGCTCCGCACGCCCAGGGCCTGGACGTTCCTGCTCCCCGGCTTCTTCGCCCGGCAGCCCTTCGCGATGCTGATGATCAGCATCGTGCTGCTGGTGCAGCACACCACCGGCTCGTACGGCACGGCCGGCGCCGTCTCCGCGACGGCCGGCGTCTCCATGGCGCTGCTCGCCCCGCAGAGCGGCAAGCTGGCCGACCGCTTCGGCCAGGCCGCCGTCCTGCTGCCCGGCGTCTTCCTGCACGCCGCCTTCGTGGCGCTGCTGATCGCCATGGCGCTGCTGGACGCCCCGGTGTGGTCGCTCTTCCTGGCCGCGGTCCCCGCGGGTGCGACCACACCGCAGATCAGCCCGATGGTGCGGTCCCGCTGGGCGGCGCGGCTCGACGGCTCGCCGCTGATGACGACCGCCGCCGCCTTCGAGTCGGTCACCGACGAGTTCACCTTCGTCGTCGGCCCCGTACTGGCCACCGCGCTGTGCACGGGCATCCACCCCGCGGCCGGCCTGACCGCCGAGGCGGTGCTGATGCTGTGCGGCGGTCTGCTCTTCGCCGCCCAGCGCGGCACCCAGCCCCCCACCGGCGCCCGCGCGGCGAACCGTGACTCCCACACCTCCGCCCTCTCCATCCCCGGCGTGCGCGTGCTGATCGCCGTACTGCTCGGCATCGGCGTCGTCTTCGGCGGCATGCAGGTCTCGCTCGCCGCCTTCACCGAGTCCATCGGCAAGCCGGGTCTGAACGGCGTCCTGTACGGCGTCTTCGCGGGTGGCAACATGCTGGCCGCGATCGCGGTCGGCGCCATCCAGTGGAAGCGGGGCCCTCGCTTCCGGCTGCTCGCCGCCTACCCCGTGCTGGTACTGGCCACCCTGGCGCTGGCCGGCATCGCACAACTCGGTCCGTGGACGCCGCTGCTGGGCGGCATCGGCCTGCTGGCCGGGCTCTGCGTCGCTCCTTCCATGATCGCGGGCTTCACGCTGACCGAACTCCTGGTCCCCGCCGCCGCCCGCACCGAGGCCTTCACCTGGCTGACCGGGGCGGTCGCGCTGGGACAGGCCCTCGGCTCCACCACGGCCGGGCAGTTGGCCGACTCGCTGGGCGCCGGCGGCGGATTCCTCGCTCCTTTCCTGGGTACGGGCCTCGCGCTGCTGGTTCTGCTGATCTTCCAGAGCAGGCTCTCGGCCTCCCGCCCGGGGCTGAACACGGCACGTGGGGTCGGTCACCGATCCCCGGCCACGGTGGACTGAATCGCGGGAATGCTGCACTATGGACCGTCGTTAGCACTCAATAGGTGAGAGTGCCAGGAGGAAGAACGTGCCGACGTACCAGTACCAGTGCACCGACTGCGGCGAGGGCCTCGAGGTGGTGCAGAAGTTCACCGATGACTCGCTCACGGAGTGCCCGAACTGCGAGGGCCGCCTGAAGAAGGTGTTCTCCGCCGTCGGCATCGTCTTCAAGGGCTCCGGCTTCTACCGCAACGACAGCCGCAGCGCCTCCTCCGGTGGCAGCTCCTCGAAGAGCTCGTCGGACAGTTCGTCCAACGGCTCGTCCAAGAGCGGCGACGGTTCGTCTTCGTCTTCGGACTCCTCCTCTTCGTCGAGCTCTTCCAGCTCCTCCGACTCCGGCTCCGGGTCGGGCTCCGGCAGCTCCTCCTCCGGCTCCTCCGGGTCCGGCAAGAGCGACTCCAAGAGCTCCGGCTCGTCCAGCTCGGGGAAGGCTGCGTCTGCGGCCTGAGCCGTGGCGCTTGAGCAGTGCCGCTTGAGCCGTGCTCGGCCTGAGCTGTGCTCGGCCTGAGTCGTGATGCTTGAGCGGCGCGAGCTGATCAACCAGCCCCGCTTGGCTGCTTGTTGTGCTCCGTGAGCACGTTGTGACTTGCCGTGTCCGAGCGGGGCTGTCCGTCTGGGCTCGCCCCACTTCTGGGACCGCCCCGCTTCAGGTCCTGAGAACTGCCTGCCGAGGGCTTCGCGGCTGCCCGTAGGGTGTGTGCCCATGAGTGCACAGGCCGCGCAGGCAGAGATCGGCGTCATCGGCGGGTCCGGCTTCTACTCCTTCCTCGACGAGGTGACCGAGGTCGCCGTCGACACTCCGTATGGGAAGCCCAGCGACTCCCTCTTCCTCGGCGAACTGGCCGGGCGGCGCGTCGCCTTCCTGCCCCGCCACGGCCGCGGCCACCACCTGCCGCCGCACCTGATCAACTACCGCGCCAACCTGTGGGCGCTGCGCGCCGCGGGCGTGCGGCAGGTGCTCGCGCCCTGCGCCGTGGGCGGTCTCCAGCCCAAATACGGTCCCGGCACGCTGCTCATTCCCGACCAGCTCGTGGACCGCACCAAGACGCGCAAGCAGAGCTACTTCGACGGCGAGCCGCGCGAGGACGGCGTGGTGCCCAACGTCGTCCACGTCGCCTTCGCCGACCCCTACTGCGAAGAGGGCCGCCAGGCCGCGCTGGCCGCCGCGCGCGCCTACGGCTGGGAGCCGGTCGACGGCGGCACGCTCTGCGTCATCGAGGGCCCGCGCTTCTCCACCCGTGCCGAGTCCCGGTGGCACGCCGCGCAGGGATGGTCGGTCGTCGGCATGACCGGTCACCCGGAAGCCGTGCTGGCCCGCGAACTGGGCCTCTGCTACTCCTCGTTGAACCTCGTCACCGACCTCGACGCCGGCGCCGAGTCCGGCGAGGGCGTCTCGCACAACGAGGTCATGCAGGTCTTCGCGGAAAACGTCGGACGGGTGCGGGAGGTGCTCTTCGACGCGGTCGGCCGTCTGCCCGCCGAGCCCGGCTGCGCCTGCGGCAGCTCCCTGCAGGGGCTGGATCCGGGGTTCGAACTGCCCTGAGGGCGGCTTTGGAGTGGGCCCGGACGGGGTGATGGCTGGCCCAGCCATGGTGGCGGTTGCGGTCGGTGAGTTCATCGGGGCCTCCGGCGTGAGTCGCGTTGCTGATTGCCGCCGCTGGCGCTGAGGGCCTTCGCGGCTCGGCTGCCTCAACTCTGCGGTGCCGCGCGGCGATTCGGGAGTGCCGAAGGCCGGAACCCCTCGCATGGGCGGCGGAGTTATCCACAGCCCGCGGGTTGTCCACAGGAATCGGCCTGGCTGAGCGGGAGCCGGCGGATGCCGTGCACCGTGTCGGGAGCGACAGCAGTTCCCGAAGGCGGTGTACGTCATGACCCGGTTCCCCACCTCTCCCCCTCCCCCGCTTCTCTCCCCTCCGACTCCGGCTCGGCCGGTGCCCTACAGCCCGGAGCCTGCTCCCCCGGCGCCGTCTCCGACACCGCCGGTCCCTTCCCGGCCGGCGCCCGTGCCGCTTCGACCGCCGTGTTCCGTCCCGGAGTTCACGCCGGTGCGTGCGGGTCGGGGCCGGTATGCGCTGCGCCGGGCGCTGAGGGGGAGGCGGCGCGCCGTGGCTGCGGGGCTGGCGATGGTGGCCGCGGCTCTGGCGGCTGCCCCGGCGCGGGGCGGGGATGAGGCGCCGGGCAACTCACGGGAGAGCAGTGCTCGTTCAACGGCGCAGGCGCCCTCGCGGAGCAACGCCATACAGGCCCCGGTGACGGTTTCCGCGCCCGTACGGATTCCCGACGCGGAGACGGTGCGGCTGTTGGAGCCCGGTGACCGCATCGACGTCATCGCGAGCGGTTCCGGCAATTCGACCCGATACAGGAGTAGTTCGGAGTCAACTTCTGCGCATTTCGTGGCCCGTAATGTCCGAGTGGCTGAAGTTCCGCGGCCCGGCGACACTGTTGCGGGCGAAGGTGCGCTGGTTGTGCTCGAGGTCTCCCGGCGGGTGGCATCCGAGCTCGCCGCAGCAGCGGCCACTTCGCGACTGGCGGTGACACTGTGCTGACCGCGCACTGACGGCGCCAGACACACCGCTGCCGCCGACCGAACCCTCGGCCAGCGGCGGCGTACGCGTCAAAGAAAGCAGGCGGTCTGGACCTGCTGGGCTCTGGATCAGAGCTTGATGTGCTTAACCTTGCCGCACTTCACGAAGTCGTCGTACCTGTGGCAAAGGCGGTAGTAGGCGTAGGAGTCCAGCTTTCCGTAGTCGTACTTCTTGTAAAGCTTGACGCTTCCCTTGCTGCACTTCTTCTTAACCGTCAGCCAGTGCTTTCCGGGAACCCCGGCCTGGAAGAGTTCGCATCCACTCTTCACCTTCTTGGTCAACTTCCCCTTGAACCAGACACGGTCGTCGCCAGCGCGATTGTTGACCTGGTAGGAGCCGGAAGCCTTCGCGTATTTCCCGTTCGGCGCGCTGAACTTCCCCTTGGAGTCGGCCGCTGCCGGGCCACCCGCAAGCAGTACGACAGTCGATGCCAAGGCCAAAACCTTGCCTGCACCCCTAAGCATGAAATTCCCCTCGTTTACGGCTAATTGCCGTAGGCAGGCCACCAGCGCTCCCGACGTGAGATCTACTACACACCTTCTACACCCAGAGCGTGCACGCTCGCACCTCAGCCGCCCCGCCCATGTCCACATCGCGGGAGACGCGGATCAAATCACCACGAGAGAGGCATAATTTTGGCCGCCACAGTGTCAACTTCAGTGCACCACATGACCCATAATGCCCGAGTGGCTCAACTGGCCGCCTCTAGCGACACTGTTGCGGGCGGCGGTGCGCTGAACGTGCTCGCGGTGCCGCGGAATTCGACCCCGAATGGACCGCGCAGCGACTGCGCCACAGCTGACGGCAGCACTGTGCTGACCGGACTGCTCAGGCACACCGAGCCCCTATCGAAGAGTTTTCACAGTTGGTCCGGGAAGAGGAATTCCGTTGAGCACCCAGCAGGCCGGCGAGGCCGAGCAGCCCGAGAAGACGAGTCTCCTCGGGGGATTCAGAGAGTTCCTGATGCGCGGCAACGTGGTCGAACTGGCCGTTGCCGTTGTCGTCGGGACAGCGTTCAGCAAGATCGTGGACGCAGTGGTCAAGGGCCTGATCAACCCGTTGGTCGGTGCGATCGGCACCAAGGACCTGGACGTGTACGAGACGTGCATCAGTCCCGAGTGCGGCGTGGACAAGGCCGGCGAACCGATCGGCATCCTGGTCAAGTGGGGCCCGGTCGTCAGCGCCGGACTGACGTTCCTGATCACCGCCGCTGTCGTCTACTTCCTCATGATCCTGCCGATGGCCCGGTACAAGGAACGCCGTGCCCGGAAGCTCGGCCTGGACGAAGCGCCGGCGGAGGTCACCGAGGTCGATCTTCTCACCGAGATCCGCGACGCACTGGTTCTGCAGCGGACAGGAGAGCACGACGATGTGAGCGAGATGTCCAACACCACGGGCACGGGGCCGGAGCATGGTGCACCGCGCGAGGGAGCGACCCCGCTGGACAAGTAGCCCTGGAAGGACGGCGCCGCCACTCAGAGTGGCGTCATAGGGGCCTGCGGCGTCACAGGTGGTGGGGCGGCTTCTCGCTGAGGAATCGGGCGAGATCGGCCGCCCCATCGCTGTTCTCGGAGCCCGACGCTCCCTCGCCCCAGCCGTGGTCGGAGTCGTCGGAGGAGCGCGCCGACAACGGGTCGCCGAAGTCCAGCGCGGCCGCGGGGTCGGGCTTCTCGGACTGCTGCGGGCTCGTGCTCATGCCTCCAGGGTACGGCGCCTCCGCGGCTCCCCCGGCCCGCGAAGCCCTGGTATCCATGCCCCATGGAGACTCAGGATGCGCTCACCGACGTGGCGGGACTGCGGGTCGGCCACGCTCAGCGGGACGGAGACGGCTGGCTGACCGGTACCACGGTGGTGCTGGCCCCCGAGGACGGCGCGGTGGCGGCCGTGGACGTACGGGGCGGTGGCCCCGGCACCCGCGAGACGGACGCGCTCGATCCCCGCAACCTCGTGGAACGGATCCACGCGGTGGTGCTCAGCGGTGGCAGTGCCTTCGGCCTGGATGCCGCGGCGGGCGTGATGGGCTGGCTGGAGGAGCAGGGCCGCGGCGTACCGGTGGGCCCCGAGGCGGGACAGGTGGTCCCGGTGGTGCCGGCGGCCGTGCTGTTCGACCTGGGCCGCGGGGGCACGTGGCGGGCCCGCCCGGGCGCGGAGCTGGGGCGGGAGGCGGCCGAGGCCGCGGGGCTGACGGACACCGGGGCGCCCGTTGCGCAGGGGTGTGTGGGCGCCGGGACCGGCGCGGTGGTCGGGGGCGTGAAGGGCGGCATCGGTACGGCGAGCACCCTGCTGGCTTCGGGTTCCACCGTCAGCGCGCTGGCCGCCGTGAATGCCGCGGGCTCGGTGCTGGACCCGTCGACGGGGGCGCTGTACGGGGAGCTGTTCGGCGGCGTACCCCGGTTCCCGGACGAGGAGCGGCACGCGGTGGCGCAGGCCCGGCTCACGCGGGCACGGGAGGAGACATCCGCGCGGACCTCGGGCTCCGTGCAGCCGCTCAACACCACTCTCGCGGTGGTGGCCACCGACGCCACCCTGTCCCGCCCCCAGGCGCAGAAGCTCGCGGGGACCTCGCACGACGGCCTGGCGCGCGCCGTGCGGCCGGTGCATCTGATGAACGACGGCGACACGATCTTCGCGCTCTCCACCTGCGAACGGCCGCTCGCGGAGGGTGAGTTGAACGATCTTCTCGCCGCCGGAGCCGATGTGCTGACCCGCGCCATCGTGAAGGCCGTACACGCGGCGGAGAGCAGGGAGGGGGCGGGCGGCGTCTTCCCGTCGTACGCGGAGCTGTACGGGGACTGAGAGGGGCGGCGACACGCGCCAACCCCCGTGCGGGGCACGGGGGTTGGGATGGCGATGACAAATGTGGGGTGAGGGGCGGGGTGGGGTGGGGTGGGGGTTGGGGGGGGGAGGGGGAGCCCCCCAACACAACCCCTACGCCATCACCCCCGCCTTCCCCGCCTCCTCGTTCCCCCGCGCTTCGTCCCCCGTACCGGTCGCCGGCTCCCGGAACGTGCCCGTTCCCGCTCCCACCGCGGGTGTGCTGCGGCGGACGCCCTTCAGGAGGATGACCAGGGTCGCGGTCACTGCGGTGCCGGCGATGACGGCGGCGAGGTAGAGCCAGGGGGAGCCGATCAGGGGGACGACGAACGCGCCGCCGTGCGGGGCCCGCAGGGTGCAGCCGAAGAGCATGGTCAGCGAGCCGGTGACGGCGCCGCCCGCCATGGAGGCGGGGATGACGCGCAGCGGGTCGGCGGCGCCGAAGGGGATGGCGCCCTCGGTGATGAAGGAGGCGCCGAGTACCCAGGCGGCCTTGCCGTTCTCGCGTTCGGCCTTGGTGAAGAGGCTGCCGCGCAGGGTGGTGGCCAGGGCCATGCCGAGCGGGGGCACCATGCCGGCGCCCATCGCGGCGGCCATCACCATGAGGCTGCCGTTGCCGGGGTCGGCGGTGGCGATGCCGCCGGTGGCGAAGGCGTAGGCGACCTTGTTCACGGGGCCGCCGAGGTCGAAGCACATCATGAGGCCGATGAGGAGGCCGAGGAGTACGGCGTTCGCGCCGGTCAGGCCGCTGAGCCAGCCGGTCATGGCCTTCTGCGCGACGGCGATGGGGTTGCCGATCACGACGAACATGAGCGTGCCGACGAGGGCCGAGGAGATGAGCGGGATCACCACCACGGGCATGATGCCGCGCAGGGGTGCGGGGATGCGTACGCGCTGGATCGCCATCACCACGGCGCCCGCGAGCAGGCCAGCGGCGAGGCCGCCGAGGAAGCCCGCCTCGATCTTGACGGCGATGGCGCCGCCGACGAAGCCCGGTACGAGGCCGGGGCGGTCGGCCATGCCGTAGGCGATGTAGCCGCCCAGCACCGGTACGAGGAAGTCGAAGGCGAGGTTGCCCACCTGGTTGAACAGCGCCGCCCAGGACTGGCTCTCGGTCCACACGAAGTGGTCGGCGACGGACTTGGCCTCGGTGACGTGGTAGCCGCCGATGGCGAAGGAGAGCGCGATGAGCAGGCCGCCCGCCGCGACGAAGGGGACCATGTAACTGACGCCGGTCATCAGCCACTTGCGGAGTCTGGTGCCGAAGCCCTCGACGGCCTCTTCGGCGCCGTCGTCCTCGGGGGAGGCGGTGGCGGGGGCGCTGGTCTCGCCGCGTTCGGCCTTGGCCCTGACCTCGTCGACGAGTTCGGCGGGGCGGTTGATGCCCGCCTTCACGCCGACGTCGACGGTGGGCTTTCCTGCGAAGCGCGCACGGTCCCGTACCTCGACGTCGTGCGCGAGGATCACGCCGTCGGCGGCGGCGATGACGGCGGGGTCGAGGCGTTCGAAGCCGGCCGAGCCCTGGGTTTCGACGGTGAGTTCGGCACCTGCCTCCTGGGCTGCGCGTTCCAGGGATTCGGCGGCCATGTAGGTGTGGGCGATGCCGGTGGGGCAGGAGGTCACGGCGACGATCCGGAACGGCCGCGCGGAGTCGGCCTGTTCGGCGACGGGCTCAAGACCATCCGAGCCCGCAGGCTCACCCGAACCCTCAGGCTCATCCGAACCCACAGGCTCACCCGAAGCCTCAGGCTCATCCGACCCCGCAGCGCCGCCGGCCTCGCCCACGCCGTCAGCCTCACCAGTACCGGTGCCGGTACCAGTGCCGGCGCCACCAGCCCCCTCCCCCACGGAGTCGGGCCCCGCATCCCCCCGTACCAGCGCAGCCGCCCCCTCCGGATCGCTCACGGAGCGGAGCGCTCCCGTGAACTGCTCGTCCATCAGGTGTCTGGCCAGGCCGGAGAGGATGCTGAGGTGGTCGCTGTCGGCGCCGTCGGGGGCGGCGATCAGGAAGATCAGGTCGGCGGGGCCGTCGGTGGCCCCGAAGTCGACGGGTTCGGCGGCGCGGCCGAAGGCCAGGGTGGGTTCGGTGACGTGGGCGCTGCGGCAGTGGGGTATGCCGATGCCGCCCTCCAGGCCCGTCGGCATCTGCGCCTCGCGCGCGGCCACGTCCTCCAGGAACCCTTCGAGGTCGGTGACGCGGCCCTGTGCGGCCATGCGCGCGGCGAGCGAGCGGGCCGCGGCTTCCTTGGTGTCGGCGGCGAGGTCGAGGTCGACCAGTTCCGCGGTGATCAACTGGCTCATCTCACGGCTCCATTGGCGCTGCCGGGCGCTGTGGTCCCGGCGGGTACGGGGAGGGGGACGGGGACTGCTGCGCGGCACCCTGCGAGGCGGCGGACTGCGGGCCGGAAGGCCGCGACGCGGAGGACTGCGACCCGGAGGACTGCGACGCGGAGGACTGCGCGGACGCGGACTGCGGGGACGAAGGCTGCGCGGACGCGGACTGCACGGACAGGGACTGCGCGGACGCGGACTGCGCGGACGCGGACTGCGCGGACGGAGACTGCGGCCCCCGCCCCAGCGGCTGATCGAGAGGGATCTCGGAGGTCACCGTGACCGCCTCGGGCCGCAGGTCGGAGGGCGTGGGCATCTGGCTGCCCGGGAGCTGCACGGCGGCCGCCCCGTGCGCGACGGCCGAGGCCAGCGCGGCGGGCCCGGTGCCGCCGGCGGCGAGCAGCCCGGCGAGTGAGGCGTCGCCCGCGCCGACGTCGCTGCGTACGGCGCCGACCGGTGCGCTGCCGAAGTACGTGCCGGTGTCGTCCACGAGCAGTTGCCCGGTCGCGCCGAGGCTGGCGAGCACGGCGCGGGCGCCTCGGGCGCGTACCTCTTCGGCGGCCTCGACCGCGTCGCCGACCGTCTCCAGGGCGCGGCCGACGGCCTCGGCGAGTTCGTCGGCGTTCGGCTTCACCACGTCGGGCCTGCCGGGGAGCGCGGCGGCCAGCGCGGGACCCGAGGTGTCCAGGGCGATGCGCAGGCCCGTGGCGTGCACGGCGGTGGCGAGGTCGGCGTACCACTCCGGCGCGAGGCCGCGCGGCAGGCTCCCGCAGCACGCGATCCATCCGGCGCCCGCGCCGGAGGCGGCGGTGCGCACCCGTTCCAGCAGCGCGCCGGCCTCGTCCTCCGCGATCTCGGGCCCGGCCGCGTTGATCTTAGTGAGGGTGCCGCAGGACCCGGTGGGGGTGATCTCGGCGAGGGAGACGTTGACCCTGGTCGAGCCGCGTACGGGGACGCCGGCGACCTCGATCCCGAGGTCGGCCAGCAGCCGTTCGAGCAGCGCGCCTTCGGGCCCGCCGAGGGGCAGCACCGCGACCGTACGCAGCCCGGCCGCTGCCACCGCGCGGGAGACGTTGACGCCCTTGCCGCCGGGGTCGACGCGGTCGCCCGAGGCGCGGTGCACGGCGCCGCGCTCCAGTCCGGGGATCTCGTACGTGCGGTCCAGGCTGGGGTTGGGCGTGACGGTGACGATCGTGCCGACCGCGGCGGAAGCGACGGGAGCGGAAGCGACAGGAGTGGTGGGGGTGTTCATCTCGTTCAGACGCGCCTTACGTGGGTGCCCGCGCGTTCGATGGCGCGGGCGTCGTCCGGGGCCAGCCCGGTGTCGGTGATGAGCAGGTCGACGTGCGACAGGTCGCCGAAGTGCGCGAAGTGCGCCTGCCCGAACTTGGTGGAGTCCGCGAGCAGCACGACCCGTCCGCGGCCCGAGGCGGAGCCGCCGCCCGCGGCCGCGATCAGCGCGCGCTTCACGGCGGCCTCGGCCAGGTCGGGGGTGGTCAGCCCGGAGTCGACGGAGAAACCGTTGGTGGCGAGGAACAGGACGTCGGCGTTGATCTCCGAGAAGGTGCGCAGCGCCCAGGCGTCCACGGCGGCGCGCGTACGGTGCCGTACGCGCCCTCCCACGATGTGCAGGTCGATTCCGGGGTGGTCGGCGAGCCGCGCGGCGATGGGCAGCGCGTGGGTGACCACCGTGAGCCCCGCCTCCAGCGGGATGTCGGCCGCCAGCCGCGCCGTGGTCGAACCGGCGTCGAGCAGCACGCTCCCCTCGGCCGGCAGCTCCTCGACGGCGGCCTTGGCGATGCGGGCCTTCTCGTCGGTGGCGGCGGATTCGCGCTGGGTGAGGTCGGGTTCGAAGTCGAGCTGCCCGGCCGGTATGGCGCCGCCGTGCACCCGGCGTACGAGTCCGGCGCGGTCGAGCGCCTTCAGGTCGCGGCGCACGGTCTCGGCCGTGACCTCGAATTCGGCCGCCAGGGACGGTACGTCGACCCGTCCCCGCTCGCGCGCGAGGCGCAGGATCTCCTGCTGACGCTCCGGTGCGTACATGTGGATACGTGTCCGTTCCATGCCCGGTCTTGTGGTTTCACCGGCACGTTAAGACCGTGGTGCGGAAAAGTAAACACGTTCGGGCACGACCACGGAAGTAAACGGGCACGCAGCCCGCTGCCCCGGGGCACTTCCGGACAGCAGCCGGACAGCAGTCGGACAGCAAAGAGCCCCGCCCCTCGGGGGAAGGAGGCGGGGCTCGTCTGTGGGGTGGCGGCGCGCTCAGGCCGCCTGGGCGCGGCGCGCTTACGCCGCCTCGTCGAAGCCCGTGTCGCGGGCCAGCTTCTTCAGCTCCAGCAGCGCGTGCTTCTCGATCTGCCGGATGCGCTCGCGGGTCAGGCCGTGCTGCTTGCCCACCTCGGTAAGGGTGCGCTCGCGGCCGTCGACCATGCCGTACCGCGCCTTGATGATCGAGGCCGTACGGGTGTCGAGCTGGCCGATCAGGTCGTCCAGCTCCTCGCGGCGCAGCACCGTGAGCACCGACTGCTCCGGGGAGTCGGCCGAGGTGTCCTCCAGCAGGTCGCCGAACTGGGTCTCGCCCTCGTCGTCCACCGACATGTTCAGACTGACCGGGTCGCGGGCCCAGTCCAGGACGTCGTTGACGCGCTCCGGCGTGGAGTTCAGCTCCTTGGCGATCTCCTCGGGCTCGGGCTCGCGGCCGTACTCGCGGTTCAGCTCGCGCTGCACGCGGCGGATGCGGCCCAGCTCCTCGACGAGGTGCACGGGGAGGCGGATGGTCCGCGACTGGTCCGCGATGGACCGGGTGATGGCCTGCCGGATCCACCAGGTCGCGTACGTGGAGAACTTGAAGCCCTTGGTGTAGTCGAACTTCTCCACCGCGCGCACCAGACCCGCGTTGCCCTCCTGGATGAGGTCGAGGAGGGGGAGTCCGCTGCGCGGGTAGCGACGGGCGACGGCGACCACCAGGCGGAGGTTGGAGCGGATGAAGACGTCCTTGGCGCGCTCCCCCTGCGCGACGACCGCCTCCAGCTCCTCGCGGCTCGCGCCGGCGCTGGGCGCGTCGGCCGACAGCGGCTCCTCGTCGCCGTCGAGGATCCGGCGGGCGTAGACGCCCGCCTCGATGTCGAGGGAGAGCTCGACCTCCTTCGCCGCGTCGAGCAGCGGGGTGCGGGCGATCTCGTCCAGGTACATGCCGACCAGGTCGCGGTCCGCGACTTCGCTGCCTGCGGTGCGAACACTGCTGGCCGTGTCGGTGGCCCCGGTGGCGGTGGCCTGACGACGGGCGACGGCACGGGTTGCCATGCGTGCTCCCTTGCGAGTGGACTCAAATCTGGTCGGTGGCTGCGTCGGACACCCGACCGGGTGCCCGCATCCGATGAATTCAACGAGGGGATTCCGGACAGAATTCCCAACTCGCGCAAGTTTTTAGCGATCATGCAGTACCCTGCCCGCCTTCAGGACCAAAGTCCCGGACGGAGAGGGGCGGGGAACGCGGTCGCACGGGCGGCGAGTGACCTCGCGCCAGGTCCTGGATCAGGGCCCTGACCAGGGCCTCGGCGCTCCGGCGTGCGCTCGCGTCCGCCGGGTCCCGCGTGACGCCGCGCACACGGCCGCGTACGTGGACGGGCCGCTCACCCCGCGAGAGCGACGTCCTCGGCGGCTCTCTCATCATCAAGACGGCCCACACTGTCGGATGGTTGCGCAGAACGGCGCAAGCTGAGCGGAAGACCCCGTTCCGCACGTGTACGCGCGCGTGGGTCCGCGAGCGTTCCCCGCACACCACGCGCGCCGCCCCATGTACCCCCGCGGCCCCCACGTACGCCCGCCGCTCCCCCATACCTCCGCCCTCCGTCCGTACACACACGACGGCGGGCGGGCACGACCCCTGTACGTGCCCGCCCGCCCCGCCGGTGGTCCGGCGGTGGAATCGAGGTCAGTGCGCCATGTCAGTGCGCCATCACCGGTACGAGGTCGGGCTCTCCGTCCTCGTCGGTGCCGGAGGCGGCATCCGAGGCGGCGCCCTTCGGCCCGGTCTCGGCGTCCGCGGCCGCGCCGGAGCCGCCGCGAGTCGTCACGAGCGTGAAGGCCAGCGCCGAGGCGACCAGCAGGATGCCGACGGCCCACCAGATCGCCGAGGTGTAGCCGTGCACCATGCTCTCCAGGGCCAGCAGCTTCCGCGCGGGCGCGCCGCCCGCCGCCGCCCGGGCCGCGTGCGAGGCGGCGTACGCGGAGGTGGCGCTCGCCGCGATGGTGTTGAGCAGCGCGGTGCCGATGGCGCCGCCGACCTGCTGCGAAGTGTTCACCATCGCGGATGCGACGCCGGCGTCCTGCGCGCGCACCCCGAGCGTGGCCAGGGACATGGCGGGCATGAAGGCGGTGCCCATGCCCAGCCCGAGCAGCAGCTGCGCGGGAAGGATCAGGCCCGCGTACGAGCTGCCCGTCTCCAACTGCGTGAGCAGAAGCATGCCGGTGGCGGCGACCAGGAAGCCGGGCCCCATCAGCAGCCGCGGCCGCACCCGGGTCATCAGCCGCGCGCCGATCTGCGTGGAGCCGGTGATCATGCCCGCGATCATCGGCAGGAAGGCGATGCCGGTGGTGACCGGCGTGTACCCCTTCACGACCTGCAGGTAGTAGGTGAGGAAGAGGAACAGGCCGAACATCGCGATCACGGCCAGGCCCAGCGAGGCGTACACGCCGCCCCGGTTGCGGTCGGCGACCACGCGCAGCGGCAGCAGCGGCGCGCGCACCCGCGACTCGACGAGGACGAAGGAGCCGAGCAGCACCGCGGCCGCCACGAACATCGCCACCGTGCCGCCCTCGCCCCAGCCCTCCGACTCGGCGCGGGTGAAGCCGTAGACCAGCGCGACGAGTCCGAGTGTCGAGAGCACCACCCCGGGGATGTCCAGCGGCGAGCGGTTGCGGCCGCCCGCGGGCTCGCGGATCACGAAGAGCGCGCCGAGTGCCGCGACCACGGCGAAGGGGATGTTGACGAAGAAGGTCCAGCGCCAGTCCATGTATTCGGTGAGCACGCCGCCGAGGATCAGGCCGATGGCGCCGCCGCCTCCCGCGATCGCGCCGTAGATGCCGAACGCCTTCGCGCGCTCCTTGCCGTCGGTGAACATCACCGCCAGCAGGGACAGCGCGGCCGGTGCGAGCAGCGCGCCGAACACGCCCTGGAGGGCGCGGGCGCCGAACAGCATGGCCTGGTTCGCCGCGGCGCCGCCGAGCGCGGAGGCCAGGGCGAAGCCGATGAGGCCGGTCACGAAGGTGCGCCGGCGGCCCCACAGGTCGGATATCCGGCCGCCGAAGAGCAGCAGGCCGCCGAAGGCGAGCGCGTAGGCGGTGACCACCCACTGCCGGTTGCCGTCGGATATGCCCAGGTCGGACTGGGCGGAGGGGAGCGCGATGTTCACGATGGTCGCGTCGAGGACGACCATGAGCTGGGCGAGCGCGATGAAGGCCAGCGCCGTCCAGCGCCTGGGATCAAGCCGGGCGGCGGCTCCTGAGGGAGAGGCCGCGCTCGCCGTCGGAGTGGGCGTATCGGACATGGGTGTGCCTACCTCACGGTGCGAAGCATCAGAAAAAGGGCATGACGGGGCGCGCCGGTGCGCACCCGTGACGGGCGGTGGAGCGTGGCGCCGGACTCTGCTCAGCAGTCCCGGCGGAGGTCCTCCAAGGTGGCGGCGTGCCCGGGCAGCCCCGACCTTGCCGGGGCGCGGAGCCCGTCGAGGTAGAGCCGCACATGGCGGTCGATGAAGCGTCCGATCTCCGCGCTGCGCGTGCACGGCAGCGGCCTGGCGAGCTGGCTGAGCGCGACCATCAGGTCCCCGACGCCTATGTCGGGCCGCAACTGCCCGGCGTCCTGGGCGCGTTGGACCAGCTCCTGGACTCGCTCCTCAAGACGCGTGCGCGCCCCGAGGAACTGCGGGTCGTCCTCGTCGAAGCGACGGGAGAGCACGGGGCAGAGCGCGCCGACGCGCTCCTCGACCGCGCCCTCGACGAAGCCGCACACGGCGGCGAAGACACCGTCGTCCGCCTGAGCGGCACCGTCTGCGGCACCCGGGGCGCCCGCCTCGTCCAGCACCTCGAGCGCCCGCTCGGCCCGCTCGGTGATCCGTTCCGTGACGGCCAGCACCACGGCGCGGAGCAGGGCCTCACGGTCGGGGAAGTGCCGGTAGAGCGTGGCGTTGCCGACCCCGGCCGCGCGGGCGATCTCGTCGAGCGGCGCCTCGGGGCCGTGGACGACCAGGGCCTCGCGGGCCGCGGCGACGATCCGCTCACGGTTGCGCACGGCGTCGGCGCGCTCCTTGTGCGGTGCCGCTGTGCCTGCCATGCGGGGCTCCCTGCTGGTGAGGACTGCGCTGACCCGTACGGGCGCCGGCGCCGGAACCCGTACGGGGATCCGCACCGGACCGTCTCGCTCCGAAACCGGGGACGCCCTCCCCGTTTCGCGTACGCAGACAAGAACGGGGAATCGCTCCCCGTTTATTTCGCCCGCCGCGTGTGACCTGCGCCACGAGTGATAGCGCAGCAGAATTGGGCAAACCGGTGCCTAGTGTCGCCCTCGTACGGCCTCGTACGCCTTCGTACGGCACACGAACCCCCGCACCCCACAGAAGGAACGGAGCCCCCATGTCCCTCTCCACCCCCGTGAAGCTCGCCGTCGTCTACTACTCCTCGACCGGCACCAACGCCGCCGTCGCCAAGGAGATCGCCACGGCCGCCGAGCAGGCGGGCGCCGAGGTGCGGCTGCGCCGCGCCACCGAGCTCGCGCCCCAGGAGGCCATCGACTCCAACCCGGCCTGGGCGGCCAACGCGCGCGCGACGGCGGACGTACCGGAGGCCACGCCGGACGACGCGGACTGGGCCGAGGCGCTGATCTTCGGCTCGCCGACCCGCTTCGGGAATGTGTCCTCGCAGCTCAAGCAGTACATCGACCAGCTCGGCGGGCTGTGGGCGCAGGGCCGGATGGCCGACAAGGTCTACAGCGGCTTCACCTCCTCGGCCACCCTGCACGGCGGCCAGGAGTCCACGCTGCTCGCGCTCTACAACACCGTGCACCACTTCGGCGGCATCGTCGTCGCGCCCGGCTACACCGACGCCTCGAAGTTCACCGACGGCAACCCGTACGGGACCTCGCACGTGGACGCGCAGGGCGAGCGCCCGGTGGACGACGTCACCCGGCAGGCCGCCCGCGTACAGGCGCAGCGCGTCGTCCGCGTCGCCACGGCCCTCAAGGACGGCGGCATCGCCGGCTGAGAGCCGCTTTCCGGGGAAGGCCCCGCCTACGGCTTGAACGCGTGCACGAGCGCGCCGTGCATCCCGTCCGCGACCTGGTGCGTCGCGGTGATCCGTACGCCGTCGAAGCCCGCACGCGCGAGCTGCTCGCGGTACTCGGTGAAGGTCAAAGCGCCCGCGATGCAGGCCACATGCGCGCCGCGCTCGGCGCGCTCTGCCGGGCTGAGCTGGTCCTCGGCGAGCACGTCGGTGACCCCGATCCGCCCGCCGCGCCGCAGCACCCGGAACATCTCCGCGAACACCGCCGGCTTGTCGGCCGACAGATTGATCACGCAGTTGGAGATCACCACGTCGACGTGCGCGGCGGGCAGCGGCACGTCCTCGATGTGCCCCTTCAGGAAGCGGACGTTGCCCACCCGCGCCTGCTCGGCGTTGTTCCGCGCGAGCTCCAGCATCTCCTCGGTCATGTCCAGCCCGTACGCCATCCCCGCGGGCCCGATGCGGCGTGCGGACAGCAGTACGTCGATGCCGCCGCCGGACCCCAGGTCCAGCACGGTCTCGCCGGGCCGCAGCTCCGCGACGGCCAGCGGATTGCCGCAGCCGAGGCTCGCGGCGACGGCCCCCACGGGGAGCTCGCCGCGTTCGCCGCTCGAATAGCGCGCGGCGCCGAACGCCGCGTGCCCGAACTCCGCGTCCACGCCCACCGGTTCGCCGCAGCAGGGCACGTCGCCGACCCCCGAGGAGACCGCCCGCGCGGCGTGCGCGTACCGCTCCCGCACCCGGGCCCGCAGCACATCCCCCGCCCCGTCGCCCATGACGCGCCTCCCCTCGCCGGTACTGCCCACTCTGGCACCGCCCCGGACCCCCGTACAGGGAACCGCTTCCACAACGCACCCCCACACCGGGTAGGCTGTCCCCGGCCCGATCCGTCGGACCCCGACACGTCGGCATACGCCGAGGTCGGCCCGCCTCCGTAGCTCAGGGGATAGAGCACCGCTCTCCTAAAGCGGGTGTCGCAGGTTCGAATCCTGCCGGGGGCACCAGTTCAAGGGCCTCGGACCGGTCACGGTCCGGGGCCTTTGGCATCTACAGCTGACATCAACGCGCGCGGTCACTGACGACCGCGACGGGGCGGGCCCACATGCCCGAAGCCACAGCGGTCGTCGCCTCACCGTCACCGCACGTTAGGGGAAGCATGCCCGCGCCTCTTGCTCTCAGGTTCGAGCGGCGAACCACGAAGGGCGCCCACAACGACCTGCAATTGCGTATTGCCTCGTACCGTCACCGATGCGATTCGTACTACCTCGCCATCGACGAGTCACCCACCGCGCTGCGGCACCTCGGCGCGAGTCTGGCCCGCCTGCTGGACCAATGGCTGGAGCAGGTCGACGAGCTGCGGGTTGCAGGAGGCGTCGCCTACTTGCCCTACGACTTCTCGGACCAGTGCACGGCCTGGCTGCGTGTCTCATCGGCAGACGGGTGCGCAGCGGACGTCCAGGCCGGCTGGAGCCTCGCAGAGGGGTGGGGCATCGAACCCTCCAACTACCGTGCAACGGCACCGGAGATCACAGACTTCGATCCGATCCCCAGCGCCCGGATCGAGTGCTCGATGAGCGACCTGATGCAGTGCCTCGCAGCCAACCGTGAAGCTCTGGCGGCCACGGGGCCGTAGCGCGATAGAACTTTCCCTACTTCATCAAGACCGGCTGCGCTCCGCTCCGCCGGGCGCGCTTCCCGGCTCCGCTGCCCTTCGCGCTCATGCCTTCGGCCCGCGCTACGGGCGCTGCGCCGACGCGCGCCCACGTGGTTGGGGCCGGGGCTTGCAGCGGGCTAACGCGCTACTCAACTCGCCTTCAAAGACGGTGCCTCCGGCGGGGGATCGGCCGGCACCGGGAGCCGGGGGAAACGCTGCCGGGTGCGGGACCGTGGGGGGGGTTGCGAGGAGCTCCCATCCCGTCCACCGTCGACCCAGGCGAAGCCGAGCAGACGTGGCCCCTGGTGTCCAGGTCGTTCGTACAGTGGCGCGCTCCACCTGGGCACCAGGGGCCACGCCCGCTCCACTGCGTGTGGGTCGACGGCGGACGGGATGGGAGCTGGGGTTGAGCGGTGGGCCGAGATAGTCAGCCCACCTCCGCTACAGCGCAACGAAAGACAACCACCAGCCGTATGAAACCTCCGGAGCGCCGGAAGTCCAGCCCGAGCTTCACCGTGCACGAAGCAGCTCACGCATGATCCGTTCTGCGTCAGGTTCGGTGATCTCCCAGCCATCAAGGTCAACACGGACCTTGTAAAAAGGTTCAAGTGCCGCGAGTGCCACCTTGGCCTCAGACATGGAGTCGATGTACCGGTCGATACTCCGTTCCCGGAGCCTCAGGCTGTACGCCTCGGCTGCAGCATCGTCGCTTCCCAGGTAGGTGGCATGCACGCCGGTTGGAAAGTTCCTAGCCACCTGAGCAACGCGAAGCGCGGAGATGGCTTGATTGAAAGCTTCCTTTCTAGTGCGGCGCCATGACAGATGCGACGTCAGCCATGGGGACAACGAAGCACCGACGAACGCCCCAACCAGTCCAGCAATGGGCGTCACCCAAGTGACAGCTCCGGCCACGATCTCCCCCAATCGATACGGCCATCGATCGTGGCCCTTACAGCCACAAGGACAGGACACTTCCCGCAGCACTCAACAGGACCCCCGCCACAGTCAACAGCGCTGGCCACTTGAGCCCTTCAGCGACGAGCGTCAGAGCGTTCAACTGAGCATGCTCGTCGAAGTACTCCACCATCCCCCAGTTGCCGTGCGGCACCCGGATGGCGTGTCGAAGTGCCGATTTCTGCTCTTCCGGGATCGACTCGTCATGAGCAATGTCGTCTAGGCGTTGAAGATCAGACTTGAGCGTCCGGTAGCTCCTCAGCGTCCCAGCCGCACCCCAGTAGACGCCAGCAACGGAGAGCACAGCACCAACACACACCACGACGACAGTAATAACAAACAGCACACGCAGATGCTACGCGAGCCCTGCGGATCAAAGTGCTTGATCCGACAACCAGTTGGGGGCCCGCGGGACTGGTGCCGTTCGTATGCTCACCGTGTGACCGCTTACATAGATCCAAATCCCGTCCTGGCTGAGTGCCCACGCTGCGAACGGGCTGTCTTGGCGAGGGAGACGGGTGCCGTCGAAAAGCCAGACCAGGCTAAGGACTGGCCGTTTGCATGGCGGTACGTCCTTGCCCGTTGCGGAGATTGCTCCGGCCCGTTGCTGCTCTCACACGACTGGCCGTGGGATCGCCTGGAGAAGGTGTGGCCAAGCCCGCCAGGGCGAGACCTGAGCGAAAGTGTGCCGGAGCCTCTTCGGCGCGAGCACAGTGAGGCACGAGCTTGTCTCAAGGCAAAGGCATACACGGCTGTGGCCGTCATGGTGCGCCGGACGTTGGAGGGAGTGTGCGCGGATCAGGGGGTCACGAAGCGGCAGCCCTTGGTCGCTTCACTGCGCGAGCTTCATCAGCAGGGAAAGATCGAAGGACGGCTTCTTGAGTGGGCTGAAGCGTTGCGCGTGCTGGGTAACCAGGGCGCCCACTACACAGGAATCCAAGTCAGCCGCGAGGATGCAAATGACGCCGTGGCGCTTGCTGAGGCCTTGCTCGATTACATGTACGTCTTCACGAGCCAGTACGAAAAGTTCAAAGAGAGAAGGTCTAAGCCCGGAACTTCGAATGGCGACGTTGGCGACTAGGGTCCTGTCCAAGAGTCTGCCTGATCACGCCGCCGATTACGTCGCCGTTGACTCATTGCCGCCACGCCTCATTCGTACCAGAAAGCCTACGGACTGGCGCCGTCCCGAGCCTTACGGATCAGGGAGGAAGTCATCCGCCACCAGTAATTGCAGGGACAATCACTGCCGCGAACCCAGAGATCAGTCCCCCCACGGCCAAGAAGGCGTTGAACTTCTCTTTCGCATTGGGGAAGACAGCCCGGCTGACGTCACCAGCCTTGCTGCGCAGCACGATCAGCTTCATCTTCTGCCAGCGGTGTTGGCGGTTTCGGCATCCCATCAGCACGCCATAGGCGTTGTTCCGGCAGTAGGTTCGGCCATCGCGATTGACTGCACCACACCAGACCGGCACCTGGAACGAGGCGTAGCCGAAGACCGCGACGGACAAGGCGACAATGACTGGAAGGGCCCACTGCTGAGTCCAGGCGACGATGAGGGCCCCAACGGCGATGTATCCCCAGTACAGGCGCATGGCTTTTCCCATAGAGGCGCAGCGTAATGTCATATGCGCAGGTCAAGTAGCGGCCAGAACCAGACAGAATCCTGACTGTGGCGTGTACCCACTCCTTGACACCTCTGCTACTGCCTCACCACGGAAGCAGCGGCCAGGCCACCAAGATCCAAGGCCTGATGTCACAGGCAGCTGGCATGCTGCTGGCAGCAGCCAGAGGGGGACTATGCCCATGCCGAGCAAGTGGAAAATTGCGCAACATTGGGATAAAAGCCCAAGAAGGATTGATTTCGCACCCCACCTACTTCTTGATAAGCCGTGTTGCTTCGCCTGCGGGTGGTTCTCTGAACACTGGGACGAGGCCACTCCCCAAGCCTCATGGCAACGCGCCAGACTCGAACGAGCCCACATCATCCCCAGGAGTCTCGACGGGCCCGACGACGCGAGCAACCTGCTCCTACTCTGTAAGCCTTGCCATCGAGAGTCACCGGACTGGATAGACCCGGAGCAGATGGCTCGCTGGATCGCTACCAGGGAAGAGCGCCCCAGTAAGGAACTTGAATCCTTCATGGCATGGTTTGCTGCCGTCGAAAAGGCTCCGGATTTCAAAGATGCCCTGACCTCTGTCGTCGGGGAGGAGGGCGCGACTGAGCGAGTATTCGAGCTCCTTCAGGACCTCCTAAGGCGAGCAGGCATGCACGGCTTCGGCTTCAGCCAAGGCACCCGTGTCGCCGTGCTTCAGGCGGCTGCAGATGAGATCGGCAGGCGTGCTTGGGGAGCAGGCGGCGAGGCTGATGAGTCTCGACCATCTGACATCCAAACCTGACATCAACGAGGGCGCACAGCAGGAGCCGTATGCGCACCCGCTCAGCCAAAGCACCCACACAATCCGACGGCCTGGCTGGGGCTTGATCGAACTCCTAAAGCGGGTGTCGCAGGTTCGAATCCTGCCGGGGGCACCAGCGAAAACGGCCCGGACCCGCCATGGTCCGGGCCGTTTTGGTGACGTGTGCCGGCGAAGGGCCGCCCCGTCGCTGCGGCACCGCGCCGCAGCCCGGTCAGCCCCCGCCCTCCCCCTCGGCCTCCCGGAGGTAGTGGTCGATGCAGTCGGTGATGGCGGGGATCACCGGGGTCATCTCGGGGCGCCAGCCGGGGACCGCGTTGACCTCGCAGAGGGTGTGGGCGCCCGTTGCGGTGAAGAGGAGGTCGACGCCGGCGATGGCCAGGCCCAGGGTGCGTGCGGCCGAGGCGGCCAGGGCCTCGGCCTCCGGGTAGCGGCCCGTGCACACTTCCGCGGTGCCGCCGTGGGCGATGTTCGAGGCGAGGGCGCCGTTGCAGGCGGTGCGCACGACGGCGGCGACGGGCTCGCCGCGTACGACGACGACGCGGAGATCACGACCGTGGGACGAGGCCACGTACTCCTGGAAGAGGAGCGGCGTGCCGTGGTCGCCGCCCGCCGTCTCGCGCAGCGTGCGGTGGTCAGGCGCGAGGAACACCCCCCTGCCGCGGTTGCCGTTGACGGGCTTGACCACGCAGGGGACGTCGAGGCGGGGGCTGCGTACGACGCCGTCCAGCGGGCCCGTGGCGTAGGAGTACGAGGCGGGGACCGGCAGCCCGGCCGTGGCCAGCTCCTGCAGCTGCCAGATCTTGTTCCGGCAAGTGACGTGCGACCGAGGGGAGTTGAGAAGGGTGGCCCCCATGTGCTCCAGGTGCCGCAGCAGGGTCACCTCGCGGTCGTGGCACATCGAGCCGGGAAGCTGCCGTACGCAGACGACCTTCGGGGGCGGTACGGGCTCTCCGCCCAGCGTGTGCAGGGTCAGCCGCCCGTCGTGGACGCCCAGGAGGAACTCGTCGGTGTGCCAGACCGCGAACCGGGGCCCGTATCTCGCCTCCAGGGCCTCGGCCAGCGCGCGCGTCGACTTCACCGGCTCCGCCGGATAGGCGTGCACCAGCATCCAGACATCGGGAAGCGCCCGGGTAGACAACCGCGCCACGTGGTCACCTTCATCACCGTCGGCCAGCCAGGACCGGCAGAGAGCTCCGCCGGGCCTTCAACCTGCCCAGGTCCCGCCCGGTTGGCACGCCCGATTCACGGTGAATCGCCGGACAGATACTGACGCGGACGCCAGGCCCCGAAGGGCCGGTGTCCATGCCCCGGAGCCGGGGAGCCCCGGCCGCGCGGCGACGCCCGACCCCTCCGTAAGCGGTGAAATATTGTGGCGGGGACGTTGAGTCTCCCGTTCCGGGTCGGCCGTTCCGGGTCGGCCGTTGCGGGGGCGCAGGAGAGCGAGGGGATCGGGTGGCTGCCAGTCCGGGCATGACCGCCGTGTTGAGCGCCCTGCACGGCCCCTCGCCGGGGCTGATCGGAGGCGATCCGCTGGACTGCGCCCGGGTGCTGGGCGTGGACGGGGTCGCGGTGTCGGCCGGCGGTTCGCGGCAGCCCGGCGAGCTGCTGTGGGCCACCGCCGGGGTCAGCACGGCGCTGGAGGACCTGCAGTTCACCCTCGGCGAGGGCCCGGCGGTCGAGGCGATGACCGCCGGGATGCCGGTGCTGGAGCCGGACCTGACCGACGTCGCCGCGGTGCGCTGGCCCGCGCTGCTCGCGGAGCTGGGGCCGTACGGAGTGGCCGCCGTCTTCTGCTTCCCGCTCCAGGTGGGAGCGGCCTGCGCCGGAGTGCTCAGCCTCCAGCGCGCGCGGGCGGGACCGCTGGCGCCCGCCGCCATGGACGACGCGCTGCTGCTCGCCGACGCGCTCACCGCCGTGGTGCTCGGGAACGGGTCGCGGCTGGCGGAGTTCGCCGAGGCCGAGCCGTCCTCGGAGCTGTACCGGGCGGTGGTCCACCAGGCCAGCGGCATGATCAGCGTGCAGGCCGGGGTGCCGATCGCGCAGGCGCTGCTGCTGCTGCGCGGGCACGCGTACCGGAATTCGCGGTCGGTCGTGGAGGTCGCCGAGGACGTGGTCGCGCGGCGTCTGCACTTTCGCAATGATGACAACGGGCCTGGTCCGTCGGTCGGCAAGAGGGGATGAAGGCTCATGGCGCGTGAACAGCGCGTACTGGAAACGCTCCTGGAGGCGGTGGATTCGCTGGTCGAGGAGTTCGACCTGTTCGACTTCCTGCACCGGGTCGCCACCCGCTGCGTGGAGCTGCTCGACGTCGAGGCGGCCGGCATCCTGCTCGCCGACCAGCGCGGCGAGCTCCACGTGATCGCGGCCTCCGACGAGCACACCCGGCTGCTCGAGCTCTTCGCCCTCCAGCACGACCAGGGCCCCTGCGTCGACGCGTACCGCAGCGGCGCCGCGTCCCTCGACGTCGACCTGGCCGACCCGGAGGCCGTCTCCGGGTTCGGGCCGTTCGCCGAGCGCGCCCGCGAAGCGGGCTTCCGCACCACGCACGCGCTGCCCATGCGACTGCGCGAGCAGGTCATCGGCGCGATCAACCTCTTCCACGGCGGCCAGCACACGCTCGGCGTGAAGGACGCGCACCTCGGCCAGACCCTCGCGGACATGGCGACCATCGCGATCCTCCAGCAGCGCACGATCGAGCGCGGCAACGTGGAGAAGGCCCAGCTCCAGACGGCGCTGACCAGCCGCATCGTGATCGAGCAGGCCAAGGGCATCCTCTCCGAGCGCTGGCAGACCAGCCTCGACGAGGCGTTCGCCGCGCTCCGGAACTACGCACGCGCGCACCGGCTGCGGATGCTGGACCTCGCGTACGGGCTGACCACAGGCGAGCTCGACACCGACCGGCTACGCAAGTGAGGGATTCCCGTACGCGGCGGGCTACCCGGAGGTAGTGGGGGCTGGTTGTATGGCCCGGCCACAACCACCCCCCACACTCCAGGAGTTGCGGTGCGGAACGGGAACGGAAGACGACGCAGGTACGGCAGAGGACGCATCGGCGCCGCCGTCGCGGTCGGCGCGCTGCTGGCCGGTACGGCAGCGGCGGCACCCGGAGCCGAGGCACGGACCCAGGACCCCCCGCCCCTCAAGGTCCTGAACTACAACGCGTTCCTGATGAGCAAGAACCTCTACCCCAACTGGGGCCAGGGCCACAGGGCCGAGGCGATCCCGGCCGCCGACTGGTTCCAGGGCAAGGACGTGGTGGTGCTGGAGGAGGCGTTCGACAACTCCTCCTCGGACGCGCTGAAGAAGAACGCCGCCGGCCGCTACCCGTACCAGACCCCGGTCGTCGGCCGGAGCAAGGACGGCTGGGACGCCACCGGGGGCGCGTACTCCGGCAGCACCCCGGAGGACGGCGGGGTCACGCTGCTCAGCAAGTGGCCGGTGGTGCACAAGGAGCAGTACGTGTACGCGGACGCGTGCGGCTCGGACGCGCAGTCCAACAAGGGCTTCCTGTACGCGGTGCTCGATGTGGACGGGAAGAAGGTGCACGTCGTCGGCACCCACACCCAGTCCACCGACAAGGGCTGCAAGGACGGCGAGGCGGTGGCCGACCGCGCGAAGCAGTTCAAGGAGATCGACGCCTTCCTGGACGCCAAGAAGATCCCGGCGGACGAGCAGGTCATGCTGGCCGGCGACCTGAACGTGGACTCGCGCGGCGACGAGTACGCCGCGATGCTCGACAACGCGGGCCTCGCCCCCGCCGACCGGCGCACGGGCCACCCCTACTCCTTCGACACGAAGGAGAACTCCATCGCCGCCGAGCGCTACCCGGACGACCCGAGCGAGGACCTCGACCACGTACTCCACCGCAAGGGCCACGCCCGCCCGGCGAACTGGGGCAACGAGGTCGTGAAGGAGCGCAGCGCGCCCTGGACGGTGCGGAGTTGGGGCAAGGAGTACACGTACACGAACCTCTCCGACCACTATCCGCTGACGGCGCGGTAGCCCCCGCGCGGATAGCGTCGGCGGCATGCGGCTGACCGAAGAGGAGACCAGGCGGCGGTTCGCCGCCGCACGCGTGGCCCGGCTCGCGACCGCGGACGCAGAGGGCCGCCCGCACCTGGTGCCGGTGACCTTCGCCGTACGCGATTCCGTACGCGATTCCGTACGGGGCGGGGCGGCGGGCGAAGCGGACACCGTGGTGTTCGCGGTGGACGGCAAGCCCAAGCGGCACCGCGAGCTGAAGCGCCTCGCGCACATCCGCGCGAACCCCGCGGTGTCCCTGCTCGTCGACGCGTACGACGAGGACTGGACCCGGCTGTGGTGGGCCCGCGCCGACGGTACGGCGTCCGTACGGGAGGTGGCGGGACGCCCGGAGGAGGACCCGGACCTGCGGCTGCTGGCGGCCAGATACCCGCAGTACGCGCAGGAGCCGCCCGCGGGCCCGGTCGTGGAGATCGCGGTACGGCGGTGGAGCGGCTGGGCGGCGGCCTGAATCCGTTCGGTCCCGGGGACTACGGCCAAAGGCCGAAGGACGCACGGGATTTCGCTGCATGCGGCAGCCGTTGGAACCGGTGAGACTCGACGCACCGGAGCAGGAGACAGCGGACAAGGAGACACCGCATGGCCGTCGAACTGAACCACACCATCGTGCGCTCCACCGACAAGAAGGCCTCGGCCGACTTCCTCGCCGATCTGATGGGCCTGGAAGTGCAGCCGCAGTTCGGGCCGTTCATCCCGGTCACCACCGCGAACGGGGTCACGCTCGACTTCGCCGACGCCGGCGACGAGCCGATCGTCCCGCAGCACTACGCCTTCCTCGTGTCGGAGGAGGGCTTCGACGCGATCTTCGGGCGGGTCCAGAAGGCGGGCCTGCCCTACTACGCGGACCCGTTCCGCACCAAGCCCGGCGAGATCAACCACAACGACGGCGGCCGGGGCGTGTACTGGCCGGACCCGGACGGCCACTTCCTGGAGATCCTCACCAGGCCGTACGGGAGCGGAAGCTGAGCCCTCGCGCCTCGTGCGTGACGTCGTACGCGAAGGGGCCCGGAACCGCATGGTTCCGGGCCCCTCCCGCGTGCTGCGTGACGCCCGCTACAGGATGCGGGTCAGCTTCGAGCCGAAGCTCGGCTCCGCCATGCCCTTCTGGAGCGCCACAGGCACCCGCACCTGGCCGGGACCGTCGCCGACGGTGAGCTCGCCGACCTCGTCGCCCGCCTTGCCGGTGTGCGGCACGCCCTTGCCGTCGTCCGACATGCCGAGCTTCACCTTGAGCCCGGCCCAGCCGACGGCGGACACGTCGCGGGTGGCCACCACCGGCACCTGGCCGCCGAGCTTGTCGTCCACGTACCCGACGACCTGGCCCTTCTTCACGACCTTGCGGGTCTGCAGTGAGTCCTGCGCCGAGTCGATCAGCTTCTTGCTCTCGCCGAGCACGGTGTCCAGGATCGACGGCTTGTACTGGCCGAGCACGGCGCCGACGATGAGCTGCTTGGTGCCGCCGATCTCCTTCTCGGCCGCGAACATCAGGTTGCCGCCCGCCTTGGTGGTCGTGCCGGTCTTGATGCCGACGACGCCGTCGAGCGGGACGAGCTTGTTCCAGTTGGGCTGCTGCTCGCCCTTGGCGTCCTTGTAGCCCGGCTGCTTCACCACGTCACGGAACATCGGGATGTCCATGACCTTCTTGGCCAGCTTCGTCTGGTCGGCCGCGGTGCTGACGGTGCTGTGCTTCAGCCCGCTCGGGTCGGTGTACGTGGTGTTGCTCATCCCGAGGTCCTTGGCGGCCGCGTTCATCTTCTTCACGAACGCGCCCTCGGACCCGGCGTCCCAACGGGCGATCAGGCGCGCCACGTTGTTCGCGGAAGCGATCATGATCGCCTGGAGCGCCTGCTTCTGCGAGAGCTTGTCGCCCTTCTTCACGTCGACGGTCGACTCGTTCTGCGCGCTGAGCCCGGCCTCGTCCTCCGCCTTCTTGTCGACCGGGATCGTCTGGCCCGCGCTGCCCTTCTTCACCGGGTGGTCGCGGAGCATCACGTACGCCGTCATCACCTTCGCCACACTGGCGATCGGCACCGGCTTCTGCTCCCCGTGCGAGCCGAACGAGCCGAGCCCGTCCACCTGGAGCACCGCCTGCCCCTCGGACGGCCACGGTACGGAGGGCTTCGCGCCGTCGAAGGTGTACGAGGGCGAGGCGGTCAGCTTCAGCTCGGGTCCAGGCAGCGGCCGCACGGCCTGCACCACGACGAAGACGACCACCAGCAGCAGCACCAGCGGCGTCCAGATCTTGACCCGGCGCACCGCGGTGCGGATCGGGGTCTCGGGCGGCGGCGGGGTGTTGGTGAGCTGCGCCAGCAGGTCCATCGGGGCCTGGTCCGGGCGCGGCTGCTGCCGCGTGAGCTCCGCCTCGGACAACGGCTGCTGAGCGGCGGTCTCCTCGGCGGGCAGGGGGCCGGCGGCGGCCGCGCTCGTCGCGCCGGTGGTGCTTGTCGCGCCCGTGGTGCTGTCGGGCTTCTGGGTGCCGGTGCTCTTGGTGTCCTTGGTGCCCTGGGTGCTCTGAGTGCCCTTGGTGTCGGGCTGCGTCTCGGTGCGCGGGCTGCCCGAGGGCTTCGGCGGCACGACGGGCTTGGGGTCCTTGCGCGGCGGCCGCGCCTCGTCCAGGTCCCGCAGCTTCACGAACTGACTGGTCTGCTCGGCCTCCGACTCGGCGTCGGCGCCGGCGCCGGCCGCGGCGGCCGCCTTCTCGCCGTCCGACTTCTTGTCGTCCGACTTCTTGTCGTCCGACTTCTCGCCGTCGGACTTCTCGCCGTCCGGCTTTTCGCCGCCGGGCTTCGACTCGGGCTCGGGCTCGGACTTCGCGTCGGCCTCGGGCTCCGGCTCGGCGTCGCTGCCCGATGCGGCTTCCGGCTTGGCGCCGGACTCGGGCTTGCCGCCGCCGTCCGCCTCGGACTCCGGCTTGGTGTCCGGCTCCGGCTTGGTGTCGGGCTCGGACTTCGCGTCGGGCTCGGACTTCGCGTCGGCGTCCGACGCGGTGTCCTCGGTCCCGGCGGAGTCGGCGCCGTCCTCGGAGGCGGCCGGAGCCTCCTCCTTGGCCTCGGGCTCGGACGTCGCGGACTCGGCCTCGGGCTCCGCTTCGGCGCCCGCTGCCTCGCCCTTGTCCGCGTTCTCGCCCTTGTCGCCCTTCTCCTCGGCCGCAACGTCCGCCGCCTTCGCGGATGTTGCGGCAGCGGCGGCCGACGTACCGCTCGGGACGCGCGGGTCCTGCGGCTTCTCCCCGGCGGGCTTCTCCTCCTCGTCGGCGTCCGCCTCCGGCACGCGGAACATCGTCGTGGGCTGGTCGACCGCGTCGCCGGCTCCCTCGCCCTCGTCCTCCGCCTGCTGCGCGTCCTTCGCGGAGTCCGGCATGCGGAACATCGTGGTCGGGTGGTCGCCGGCCTCCTCGCCGCCGTCCGCCTCCTCGCGTACCCGGAACGCCGTCGTCGGCTGCTCGACCGCCGGCTCCTCCGGCGCCGCCTCGCCCGCCTCCGCGTTCTCCGGGCTCTCCGCGCCGTCCGCGCTCTCCGCGTTTTCGTCTTCGCTCGTGCTATCGCCGGCGTCGTCCCGCTTGGCGGAGCCGAAGAAGGCGGCGGTCATCCGCTCGGCCCGCCGCGCCGCGGCGTCCTCACTCGTGTCGCCGGACTCCCCGGAGCCCTCCTCGCGGCGTACGACCCCGAACATGGCCGTCGGCTGATCCGGCTCGTCCCACGACGAACCGGCGGACCCGGCCGACGCGGCGGACCCGGCGTCCTTCTCCGCCGGCTCCGCCCCGGTCCCCTCAGCCGCGGCGTCCTTCTTCGCACTCGCACCCGCGCCCGTGCCCGTACCCGCGCTCGTCTTCTTCGCGGCGGACTTCTTCGCCGTGCTCTTCTTCGCCGCCGTCTTCTTCGCCGCGGCCTTCTTGGCGGGCGCCTTCTTCGCCGTGGTCTTCTTCGCCGCCGCCTTCTTGGCACGGGGCTTGGACTGCTCCTCGCCCTCAGCGGACTCCTCGGCGCCCTCCGCGCTCTCCGCGGACTTCGCCTTCCCGCCCCGCTGCGCCTTCTTCCGTACGGGGAGATCGCTGGGCTTGGCCTTGCCCGCGCCGCCGGACTCGCCGGAGGCGGACTCATCCGAAGCGGACCCGCCCTGCCCGGGCCGGTCCCCCTGCTCGCCCTGCTCCGGCTGCTCGCCCGCGACCCACGCCGCGACGGCGTCCTTCAGCCGCCGGTCGCCGTTCCCCTCGCCGTTCCGCGCACCGTTCTCCGCGCCGTCCGCGGCGCCGTCGCGCTCCTCGCGACCACTGCCGCGTTCGCTTCCGCGATCGTCGGCGCGGCCGTTCGCCGCCTCCCGCGAACGGCTTGATCCGGTGCCCTCGCCGGCCGTTCCCTCTTCCGCTCCGGCTTCGGGGGGAACCGGCATGCGTTCATCCGTCGTCTCCCCCGACGACTTCTCCCGCTGTGACCTGTCGGGGGACTCGCCCGCCACCGATGCCTCCTGATGATGATGCTGGCCGCTCGCCGTTCCAGTTAACAGTGTCGTGGACACCTCTACGGAGACGTCGACCGCGGCGCTCCGCCGGTTCCCGATGGGGCCGGCACTCGGCCTTCCCACCCGCCAGACGAAGACGACATACCTACTGGTTCCCGTCGATACCGAACAGGCACTCTCGACAGACCATTGTGAGAGGGGTCACCCTGTCATTCATCCACGCGGGGAGGCATGGATGGGCAGGAGCCGCAGAACAATTCCGGAGGAGCTTCTGTTGCTCGCCTTGGACCCGGCCACGGGCACCACGGCGCAGCCGCAGTCGCTCGACCTCGGCCTTGCCGGGGCCCAGCTAGTGGAGCTGGCTCTGGCGGGACGGATAGCCCCTGACGGGGACCGAATCGCCGTGGTGCTGCCACGGCCGACAGGAGATCCGACACTGGACTCCGCGCTCGAACTGCTGCGAAGGCGTGGCAGCCCCGTGCGCGCGGTCCACTGGATCGGCGGACCCCGGCTGGGGCTTCGCCAAACCTATCTCACACACCTGGAGCGGTGCGGCATGGTGCATGCCGTATCAAGCCAGATGTGCGGGGTACTGCCGACGACTCGCTACCAGGCGACGGACAACGCGATCAGCCGGGAGATCAGGGCCCGGCTCGATGCGGCGATCCGCACCGGCGTACCGCCGGACCCGCGGACCGCGGCGCTCGCCGCGCTGGCCCACGCGGTCGGACTCGGCAAGCATCTCTATCCCGGCAACGAGGGGCGCTCGTGCCGCTCCAGGCTCCGGGATCTGATCAGGCACGACCCGATGGGCGGCCTCGTCGCGCACGCCGTGATGGACGTGCAGAACGGCGTGGGGGCGCAGCCCCGTCGGGCACCCGGTGGCGGCGGGAGCGGATCTCCCGGCGGCCGGGAGGCGGCCGTGACGGCGCGGGCGGCAGCATCCCCCGGGCCCACGCAGTCAGGCCCGGTTCCCGATCAGGCACGGCACCCTGCGGGCCGCATGGCGCGCGCAGGGGTGCGCTGACCGTCTCCGGCACACCGTTCCGGTTCCGGTCCGGCACCCCGGATTCGGCCGGAACGGCACGACGGTGATCGGTACGGCGTACGGCGTCGGGCGCCGCGCAGCAGGCACCCGCGCACCGCAGCACCCTCGCAACACCTCGTAAGGCAGTCCACAACCAGCAGGACGCAGCGGTACGCAGCAGTCCACAACGGGAGCCGCCCGCGCGCGGGGTGGTGGCCCGGTCGCCGAGGACGACGGCCGGGTCGCCACCCCGCGCGTTCGTGTGCGGCGGGGAGTTGACGCACCGGAGCCGGCGCGGCATCGCGCGGAGAGGCCCCGGAGGCGGCGCGGACCGGCGTCTTCCGGGGGATTCGGCGGCGCGATGGCGACGGTGCTGCGTGCGCGTTCCTGCACCCTCTGTTGCCATTTCGCAGCGCGGTCGCACATGTTGGTGGCAATCTGCAGGGCAGTAGTCGTACTTTCCCGGAGGTGCAGTTCCGTGGCGTCCAACGTCAATCCCACAGTCCGGCGGCGCCGGCTGGGCCAAGAGCTGCGCAAACTGCGCGAGGTCAAGGGCATGACGGCGGAGGAGGTCGCGGACCGCCTGCTGGTCTCCCAATCGAAGATCAGCCGCCTGGAGAACGGGCGGCGCAGCATCAGCCAGCGCGACGTACGCGATCTGTGCGGGGTCTATGAAGTGGAGGACCGGCGCATCGTGGACTCGCTCATGCAAATGGCCAAGGAGTCGCGCCAGCAGGGCTGGTGGCACGCCTTCGGCGACATCCCGTACAGCGTCTACATCGGCCTGGAGACCGACGCGGCCTCGCTGCGGGTCTTCGAACCGCAGGTGGTTCCGGGCCTGCTGCAGACGCCGGAGTACGCGGAGGCGGTGTGCAGCGGCGCGCTGCCCGAGGCCACGCCGGCCGACATCGAGAAGCGTGTGCAGGTGCGGATGCGCCGCCAGGAGCGGATCAAGGACGCGCGCAGCCCGCTGCGGCTGTGGGCCGTGCTGGACGAGGCGGCGCTGTGCCGGGTGGTCGGCGGGCGCCAGGTGATGGCCCAGCAGTTGGAGCACCTCAACGAGGTGGCGCGGCAGCCGCATGTCACCGTGCAGGTCATGCCGTTCAAGATGGGCGCGCATCCGGGGGTGAACGGGCAGTACGCGATTCTGGAGTTTCCGGACGCCTCGGATTCCTCCGTCGTGTACCTGGAGGGCGTCACCAGCGACCTGTATCTGGAGAAGGCCGGCGACGTACAGCTCTACAGCGTGATGTACGAGCATCTGCGTGCGGAGGCGCTGAATCCGGACCAGACACGGGAGTTCATCGAGAACATGGCGAAGGAATACGCGCGCGGCTGAACCGGGGTGGAGGCGGAGAGGCTACACCTCACCTCTCGGCGGTGTGAAGACCCACTTGGAATATGCCATCCGGTCGAGTGAACGCCCGCTTGGCGCCTCGCGATTGAGGCGTACGGTCGATCACGAGGCACCAACAAATGGAGCAGACATGGCAATTCAACTGGGAACAACCAACCGCTGGATCAAATCGAGCCACTCGGCGAACGGGGCCTGCGTGGAGGTCCGTTCCTCCGTGCCGCACACGGTCGACGTACGCGACTCGAAGGCTCCCGACGGGCCGCGGCTGAGCTTCGGCCCCGACTCCTGGGCCGGCTTCGTCGGCGCGATGCGCAAGGGGCGTGAGGGTTCGGCCCACGCCTGACCGGCCGGGAAAGTGATCGGTCCTCTCGACTGGTCCGCCGTCCCGGCCGAGAGGACTCGGCCCGCGGGCGGTGATCGCCAGGCCGGCTGTTCACCGGCCACCCGGCGCGATCGCCGTCCGCGGCAGCCACCCGACCACCGCTGCTCCCCGGCGTCGCTCCCCGCATTGTCCGCGCCGTCCGCAGCAGTGCGGACCGCAATCCACCGCAATCCGTCCCGGGCCTTCCCGCCTCTTCTCTCCTCTTCCCGCGCCTTCCCCGTACGCACTCCGTACCGCTCTCCGCTCTCCTCTTCCGCTTCCCCTTTCCGCCCCTTCCGGATTCCGCGGCCACCCGCGGAAGACGATTTACCGGGGCAATACCGGCCGACCACCGGCAGCCGCATCCCCGCCCTTACCGCCGCTCCTGTCCGTCACCGCGGCTCACCGGAGTTCGTCCACATAGGCGTCCGTTCCCGGCACCGTCGGAATAAACGGAGCAACCAATTCCACGCGGCCCAGCCCGCTTTCCGCGACCCGTTCGTCCAGCCCCGTGAACCATGCCTCCCAGCACTCGCGCGGATCCTGCTGGAGAAACCAGAGCAGCGTCAGCCGGGTCTCCGTACCCTCGACCTGGCGCACGTACGACATCCGGTCGCCGGGCAGCGGGCGCGGGCGGAAGAGGGTCACCATGGCCGCCGGGGAGCCCGCCAGGCGGCTGGGCAGCTCCTCGTCGCGCAGCCACCGCGCCAGCTCCTGCCGCTCCTCCGGGCCCTCGGCGTCGATGATCTCCAGGACAAGACCGCGGTAGGGGTGGTCCAGGGCGTGGAAGTCCCGTGGACCTTCGGGGCCGTCCCGGTACACCGTGTCCTGGTGGTCGTGGAAGGCGGTGAAGACGTGGGTGCGCTGCTGGTGTACGCGATCGTCGCCGTTGAGCCGCTTGTTGATGGCGACGGTCCAGCCCATGTGCTCGTCGTAGCGGCCCTCGGTGATCCAGTACGTGCTGAGGTAGCACCCTGAGCCGAGGGGCTGGACAACGGCTGACTTTTCTGGATACCGCAGGAGTTGGAGGTCCCGGGTGGCCACCCAGCGCCGCCCCGCGTACATCCATGGCATGGCCATGGCTCCGGCAATGTAGTGGTCGTCCTCGTACCAGCGGTTGTACGCGCGCTCGTGGCCCGGATGCGGCTCGACCATGGTGATCAGCGCATGCCCCGGGTGTACGCCGTAGGGGCCCTCCGAGGCGAGTGCGGAGTACCGCTCCCGCTGTGACTGCTGCGGCTCCCGCTGCTGGTGCGGCTTCTGCGGCTGCGGCATGCGCGTCCTCCTCGTGCCGTGGAACGGGTGCCCCGTACCCGCGGGGCATGTGCGGACGCCCGCATGTGTAGCTGACGGGGCTTCAGAAGTGGAGGGCCGCGGCGGTAATCTGACGCGCCATCAGTTCATGTCGTGGGACGCGATCGGACAGGGGTGTGCCGGAATGCTGCTGCGGGACAGGACCGTGCTGGTGTCGGGAGTCGGCGAGGGGCTGGGGCGACGGGTCGCGGAGGCTTGCAAACGCGACGGCGCGAATGTGGTGCTGGGCGCGCGTACGGAGGAGCGGTTGGCGGCGATCGCGCGGGACGTGGACCCGGACGGGAAGCGCAGCGCGTGGCGGACCACCGACATACGGGACTCGGAGCAGTGCGCGGCGCTGGCCGCGCTGGCGGAGGAGCGGTTCGGCGGGGTCGACGCCGTGGTGCATGTGGCGGCGCTGGACACGGTGATGGGCGGCCTGGAGGATGCCGATCCGGAATTCGCCGACTGGCAGGCCGCGTTGGAGGTCAATCTGCTGGGCTCGCTGCGGATGACGCGGGCGTGCCTGCCGGCGCTGAAGCGGGGCGGGGGCGGGTCCGTGGTGTTCATCGGCACGCAGTCGTCGGTGGCGGCGCCGACGCAGGTGCAGCAGGCGGCGTACGCGGCGTCCAAGGGCGGGCTGGTGTCCGCGATGTACTCGCTCGCGCGGGAGCTGGGGCCGCATCGGATACGGGTGAACACCGTGCAGCCGGGGTGGATGTGGGGGCCGCCGGTGCAGGGGTATGTGCAGTGGGCTTCTGCTCAGGAGGGGGTTGCGGAGTCTGTGGTGCGGGGGCGGTTGGAGGGGCGGATGGCGTTGCCTGAGATGGCTTCTGATGGGGATGTGGCCGATGCGGCGGTGTTTTTTGCGTCGGATTGGGCGCGGAGTGTTACGGGGCAGTGTTTGTTGGTCAACGCCGGTGAAGTGATGCGTTAGGTCAGTGCCGGTGAAGTGATGCGCTGAACCCCTGTGTTTGCGGGGCTTCGCCCCGTACCCCTTTTTCGGGGCTGCGCCCCGGGCCCGCTTTGGGTGCGGGGCTGGGTGGGCCTCGCGGCTGGCGGTTCCGGTGTGCCCACCCGTTCCGCCCCTGCGGAACGACTGCCCACACCTCGTAAGTGGAGGTGGCTTATATCGCCCTTGGGTAGCGTTCCAGCCAGGATGGGGAGGCTGCTCCTGGGGCGTGTAGGGCTGGGCCCTGGGTCATTTCCATGGCGAAATCGTCTGCCAGTTCCAGGATTGTGGAGCGGCCCTCCAGCTCGGCCACCCAACCTGGGGGGAGTGCCGTTTCGCCGTGGATGGCTCCCAGGAGGTTGCCGCAGATGGAGCCCGTGGAGTCGCTGTCGCCGCCGTGGTTCACGGAGAGCAGGAGGCCGTGGCGTACGTCTTCGGCCACCAGGGCGCAGTAGACGCCGATCGCCAGGGCCTCCTCGGCGGTCCAGCCCTGGCCCAGGGACTCGACGCGTTCCGCGGTCGGCATGCCCTGGCGTACCGAACCCAGCGCGCGCTTGAGCGCGTCGGTGGTCTCCTCGTGGCCGGGGCGGGTCGCCACCTGCGCGAGCGCCTTCTGCACCGCGCTGTCCAGCGAGTCGCCGCGGGCGAGGGCGTGGACGATCACGGAGAAGGCGCCGGCGGCGAGGTAGCCGGTGGGGTGGCCGTGGGTCTGCGCCGCGCACTCGATGGAGAGCTGGAAGACCAACTGCGGCTCCCAGCCCACCAGGAGGCCGAAGGGTGCCGAGCGCATCACCGTTCCGCAGCCCTTGGACTCCGGGTTCTTCGGCGCCTCGACGGTGCCCATGCGCTCCTCGACGAGCCCGGAGAGGCAGGCGTTGCCGGGGGCGCGGCGCGCGTACAGCCACTCCTCGCGGGCCAGCCAGCCGTCCTCCTTCTTGCGCTCGTCCGGGCCCCAGTCGCGCTGGGTGGCGGCCCAGCGGCGGTAGGCGGCGTGCACGTCCGTGGGCGGGTGCCAGGCGCCGGTGTCCCTGCGTACGTGCGCGCGGATCAGGCCGTCCATGGTGAACAGGGTCATCTGGGTGTCGTCGGTGACCGCTCCGCGCCTGCCGTACGCGGGAACGTAGTCGGCGATGCCGGCGGCGCCGTGCTCCTCGCGTATCGCGTCCAGTGACCGGAATTCGATGCCCGCGCCCAGTGCGTCACCTATCGCGCCGCCCAGCAGGCACCCCCGTACCCTGCTCCGGAAGTCCTGCTGTTCGGCCCGGCCCCATATGGCTTCGCCGCCGGACGCCCCCACGGTCAGCCCTCCTTCGGACGATCCCTCGGTCGATGTTCGGAGCGCACTCTAATCGACGGTGAAGCGATCAGTTGTGGCCAACTTGTGGACTGTCCGTGGGGTCCGGATGGTCGGATACGTACCTGGAAGGTTCCCGGGGCCGCGACGTCCGCGACCCCGGGAATCAGCACGTCAGACAGGTGGCCCCGTCAGCTGTCCAGCACCGGCAGCAGCTCCGGCAGGTGCCCGTCCGAGGCCAGCGCGGCGGCCTGGCGCTCCTCGCTGACCGGCCCGTACGACGTCGTACGCGCGCGTGCCGGGCGGCCCGCCTCCTCGGCGATCGCGAGCAGGTCGTGGACGGACTTGTACGAACCGTAGGAGGAGCCCGCCATGCGGGAGATGGTCTCCTCCATGAGCGTGCCGCCGAGGTCGTTGGCGCCGGAGCGGAGCATCTCGGCTGCGCCCTCGGTGCCCAGCTTGACCCAGCTCGTCTGGATGTTGGGGATGTGCGGGTGGAGGAGCAGCCGGGCCATGGCGGTGACGGCGCGGTTGTCCCGGGTGCTGGGGCCCGAGCGCGCGATGCCCGCGAGGTAGACCGGCGCGTTGGTGTGGATGAAGGGGAGGGTCACGAACTCCGTGAAGCCGCCCGTCTCCTTCTGGATCTCCGCGAGGAGCCGCAGGTGCCCGAGCCAGTGGCGGGGCTGGTCCACATGTCCGTACATCATCGTGGACGAGGAGCGCAGGCCCACCTGGTGCGCGGTCTTGATGACCTCGACCCAGTCGGCGGCGGGCAGCTTGCCCTTGGTGAGGATCCAGCGGACCTCGTCGTCCAGGATCTCGGCCGCCGTGCCGGGGATGGAGTCGAGCCCGGCCTCCTTGGCCTGGGTCAGCCAGTCGCGAATGGAAAGCCCGGTCCTGGACGCCCCGTTGACGACCTCCATCGGCGAGAAGGCGTGGACGTGCATGCCGGGCACGCGCTCCTTCACGGCACGCGCGATGTCGAAGTACGCCGTACCGGGCAGGTCCGGGTGGATGCCGCCCTGCATGCAGACCTCGACGGCGCCCACGTCCCAGGCCTGCTGGGCCCGGTCGGCGACCTGGTCCAGCGAGAGCGTGTAGGCGTCGGCGTCCGTGCGGCGCTGGGCGAAGGCGCAGAAGCGGCAGCCGGTGTAGCAGACGTTGGTGAAGTTGATGTTGCGGGTGACGATGTAGGTCACGTCGTCGCCGACCGCGTCCTTGCGTACGGCGTCGGCGATCCGGCACAGCTCGTCCAGCGCGGGGCCGTCGGCGTGCAACAGGGCGAGAGCCTGCTCGTCGGTCAACTTCGTCGGGTCGTCGGCGGCCTGCGAGAGCGCGGCCCGCACATCCGTGTCGATGCGCTCGGGCTCCATGCCGGGGCGGGCGCGCTCGGCGAGGTCGGCCCAGTCCCCGTACACCGAGTCGAAGTCGTCGCGGCGGTCGCCGGTGCGGCCCTCGGTGTCGATGGTGTGGTGCAGGTCGGTGCGGCCCGAGGGCGCGATGTACCCCTCGTCGGGCTCCTGCCAGGGCAGCCCGCGCACCTCGGCGTCCTCGCGCGCGAGGCCGGTCTCCGGCTCCAGCAGGGCGTTGACGTGCGGGAGGATGCGCGGGTCCAGCCAGGGCTCACCGCGCTGGACGAACTCGGGGTAGACCGGCAGCCGTTCGCGCAGCTCGAATCCCGAGGCCGCGGTGCGCTCGGCGAGCTCGTCGATCTGGGGCCAGGGGCGCTCGGGGTTCACGTGGTCCTGGGTGAGCGGAGAGACGCCGCCCCAGTCGTCGATGCCGGCGTCGATGAGCAGCTCGTACTCGCCGTCCACGAGGTTCGGCGGCGCCTGGATGCGGGCCGACGGGCCGAGGATGTGCCGGGCGACCGCGATGGTGGCGGCCAGCTCCTCCAGCTCGGCGTCGGGCATTCCGCGCATGGCCGTGTCCGGCTTGGCGCGGAAGTTCTGCATGATGAGTTCCTGGATGCCGTGGTAGGCGCGCTGCACGCGGCGCAGCGCGAACAGGGACTCCGCGCGCTCCTCGTACGTCTCCCCGATGCCGATCAACAGGCCGGTGGTGAACGGGACGTTGGACCGCCCCGCGTCCTCCAGCACCCGCAGCCGTACCGCCGGGTCCTTGTCGGGCGAGCCGTAGTGGGGGCCGCCCGGCTCGCTCCACAGCCGCTCGGCGGTCGTCTCCAGCATCATGCCCATGGAGGCCGACACGGGCTTGAGCCGCTGGAAGTCGGTCCACGACATGACGCCGGGGTTGAGGTGCGGGAGCAGTCCGGTCTCCTCCAGGACCCGGATCGCCATGGCGCGGACGTACGACAGGGTGTCGTCGTAGCCGTGCGCCTCCAGCCACTCCTTCGCCTCGGGCCAGCGGTCCTCGGGCTTGTCGCCGAGCGTGAACAGGGCTTCCTTGCAGCCCATTTCCGCGCCGCGCCGGGCGATGTCCAGCACCTCGTCGGGGGACAGGAACATCCCGTGCCCCTCGCGGCGCAGCTTCCCCGGAACGGTGACGAAGGTGCAGTAGTGGCACTTGTCGCGGCAGAGCCGGGTGAGGGGGATGAAGACGCCGCGCGAGTAGGTCATCACGCCGGGGCGGCCGGCCGCTTCCAGACCGGCGTCCCGCACCCGGCTCGCGGAGGCGGCGAGGTCTCTGAGGTCGTCACCCCTCGCTTGGAGGAGGACCGCGGCCTCGGAGGCGTCGAGCGCGACCCCGTCGCGGGCCCGCTTCAGCGCGCGGCGCATGGCGTTGGCGGTGGGCTGTCCGGTTCCCTGCGCGTTGGAGGTCATCATTCGAGGATAGAAGCGGCGTACGGGATGAGCCCGGACCCGTTCCTGCGGACAATGTCACAGGTCGGAGGGGCATTGGCTCAGAGGTAGCGGGAATATTCGTCGAGGGTGCGCAGCGTGTGGGCCGTGTCGCCCGAGGGCACCTGGAGCAGGACCTCCTCCACGCCGAGCTCGGCGAAGTGGGCGAGCTTGCCGGGCGAGGGCTGGACGAATGCGGGTACGACGGCCGGGCGTTCCGGGCCGCGGCCCGCCCGGTCCCACGCCTCGTTCAGCTCCGTGACCGCCTTGCCGAGTCCGCTGCCGCCGACCGGCATCCAGCCGTCCGCGTACTCCGCGACGTGCGCGAACATGCGCGGGCCCGGCGCGCCGCCGAGCAACAGGCGCGGGCCGCCCGGGCGTTGCGGCTTGGGGTGCGCCTCGCTCGCCCGCACGGAGCCGAACTCGCCCTCGTACGCGGTCGGCTCCGGGCTCCAGAGCGCGCGCATCAGGGCGATGCGGTCCCGTACGAGGGTCCTGCGGCGGCGCCAGGCGTCGCCGGTGACGCCGTGGTCGGCGGCCTCCTCCGCGTTCCAGCCGACGCCGGCGCCGAGGGTGAAGCGGCCCTCGGAGATCAGGTCGAGGGTGGCGATCTGTTTGGCCAGCGCGATGGGGTCGTGTTGGGCGATGAGGGCGACGCTCGTGCCGAGGGCGAGGTGGCGGGTGACCGCGGCTGCGGAGGCCAGGGCGGTGAAGGGGTCGAGTGTCCTGCCGTACTCCCTGGCCAGGGGCTCGCCCATGGGCGCGGGGGTTTCGCGGGTGGTGGGGATGTGGGTGTGCTCGGGGAGGTAGAGGCCGTGAAAGCTGCGGGCCTCTAGCTCGCGGGCCAGTTGTACGGGGCCGATGGTCTCGTCTGTCAGGAGGCTGGTCACGGAGATGCGCATGCGGGGCACTGTGGGGGGCGACGGCGAGGAAGTCCATCGCCCCCGCCGTCGCAGGGGCGCGGGCTGGCGCCTGAGTGGGTGCGGGGGCGCTGCCGCGGGCGGCTGCGGTTCCGGTGTGCCCACCCGTTCCGCCCCTTGCGGAACGACTGCCCACACCTCGGTGGGGGGGGGACACACCCAAAACCCGCCGCAGCGGAAAGCAACCCCGCACGCACCCGGCCGGCGGTCATAGCGCAAAGCTCGCAACCCCTCGGCGGGCGAGGCGCAAAGTTCTCTTCCTCTCCCTGTCGCCCGGGCGTACAACAGTGGCCGGCGGCGCTGAGGAGGCTGCATGGACAGGCGGGACCTGCTGGGACTGGCGGCTGTTGCGAGCGGCGGGGGCGCGCTTACGCTCGGGAGTGTGAGCCCTGCCAGCGCAGCGAACGGTGCAGCGAACGGCACGACACAGACCGTACGGGGCCATCTCCCCCACGGCTCCCCCGACTTCGTGTACCTGCCGGTGCGTGTGCCGCCCGGCACCAACCAGATCTCGGTCTCGTACACGTACGACAGAGCACCCGGCAACGCGCTGGACATCGGCGTCTTCGACGAGCGCGGCACGGCGCTCGGCGGCGAGGGCTTCCGGGGCTGGTCGGGCGGGTTCAGGGACCGGTTCACGATCAGCGGCGCTGAGGCCACGCCCGGCTATCTCCCAGGGCCCGTCAACCCCGGCACCTGGCACATCGCGCTCGGCCCGTACACCGTCGCCCCGCAGGGCATGGACTACGAGGTGACGGTCGAGCTGGGGAGAGGGGAGCAGGGCGAGACGCCAGAGCCCACGTTCCCGCCGGAGCGCGCGAAGGGGCGCGGCCGCGACTGGTACCGCGGCGACTGCCACCTGCACACGGTGCACTCCGACGGCAAGCGCACCCCGGCCGACGTCGCGGCGGCGGCACGCGCCGCCGGGCTGGACTTCCTCGTCACCACCGAGCACAACACCACCTCGGGCCACGGCGCCTGGGCGGGCCTGTGGGGCGATGACCTGCTGGTCCTCACCGGCGAAGAGGTGACCACGCGCAACGGGCACTACCTCGCGCTCGGCACCGACCCGGGAGTGTTCTTCGACTGGCGCTACCGCGCGCGCGACGACGCGTACGACCGATACGTGCGCCGCATCCACCGCGCGGGCGGCCTGGTCGTGCCCGCGCACCCCAACTGCCCGTTCGTGGGCTGCCAGTGGAAGTTCGAGTACGAGGGTGCCGACGCGGTCGAGGTGTGGAACGGCCCGTGGACGGCCGACGACGAGATCGCCGTCGGCACCTGGGACAACATGCTCACCGCCCGGCCCGGCCGCTGGCTGCCCGCCATGGGCAACAGCGACGCGCACAAGGAGGGCCAGGACGTGGGCCTCCCGCAGACCGTCGTGCTGGCCGGCGACCTGTCCAGGGAGGCGCTGCTGGAGGGCATCCGCACGGGCCGGAGCTACATCGCGGAGTCCTCGAAGATCTCGCTGCGGCTGACCGCGAGCGGCGCGCGCGGCGAACACGCGGACATCGGCGGCAGGTTGCCGTCCCGCGGCGGCGGGAAGGCACGGGTCACGGTCCGGCTGGAGGTGGCCGGCGCGCCGGAGGGCGCCACGTACCGGCTGATGACGGACGAGGGCGAGATGCGCGCGGGACCGCTCACCGGCGGACCCGTGGTGTGGGAGACGACGGCCGCCGTCGCCTCGTACGTACGGGCCGAGGTGCGGCGGCCGCGCGCGCCCGGCACTCCCGACGGCGTGCCCGGCGCGATGGCCGCGATGACCAACCCCGTCTGGCTGGACGGGCCCGGCGGCTGACCCGGCCCGCACGGCCCGACCGTTCCCCGTATCCCGTAACCCGGAGGTGCCCGCAGGTGACATCCGCGCTCGTGCTGGTGCACAGCCCGCTGACAGGACCGTCCGTCTGGCAGCCCGCCGCCGGGCTGCTGCGCGCGCGGGGTCACGAGGTCGCCGTGCCCTCGCTGGGCGAGGCCCTGGAGGGCGAGGGCCCGTACTACCCGCGGCTGGCCGCTGCCGCCGCCGGGCAGATACGCGACCAGGCCCCGGACGCCACGCATCTCACCCTCGCCGCGCACAGCGGCGCGGGCGCCCTGCTGCCCGCCGTCGCCGACGCGGCGCGCGCCCCCGTGCGCAACGCCGTGTACGTGGACGCGCTGCTCCCCCACCCCGGGGTGAGCTGGCTGGCCACGGCGCCGGACGAACTGCGCTCCCGGATGCGGGAGCTGACCCGCGACGGGGCGCTGGCGCCGTGGCACGAGTGGTTCCCGCGCGGCACGGTGGAGGCGCTGGTACCGGACGCGGCGCAGCGCACCCGGTTCTGCGCCGAGCTGCCGCGGGTGCCGGAGCGCTACTTCGCCGAGCCGGCACCCGACTCCCGCGCGCTGGAGCCCGGGAGCTGCGCCTATCTGCGGCTCAGCGAGACGTACGAGCCGCAGGCGGCGACGGCGGAGCGCGCGGGCTGGCCCGTGCGCAGGCTCCGCGCGCACCACCTGTCGCTGCTCACCTCCCCGGAGGCGACGGCCGACGCGCTGGAGGAACTCATCGCGGCGTGAGGGCCCCTCGCGGCATGAGGACTCATCGCGGCGTGACCGGGGTGCCCGACCGGTCGCCCGGCACGAGTCCGTCGCCCGACGGGCGGGACCACCAGGCCGCCTCCCCGCGGGTCAGCGCGGGCAGCGTGCGCGCGGCCTCCGGCACCTGGCGGGCCGGGATCACGCCCCTGAGCAGCCACGCGTCGCCGTACTCCGTGGTCTCCGCGATCTCGGCGCGCAGCAGGGCGAGTTGGCGGGTGACGGCGTGCAGGGCGTCGGCCGGCAGCTCGACCTCGTACGCGTGGTACGGCTCGTACACCCGCGTACCGCAGCGTTCCAGCGCGCGGCGCAGCACCCGGGGCGTGAGGCCGCGGAAGTCGGCGGCCGTGCTCTTCGGGCCGACGAAGCCGGAGCGGGTGAGCGTGACCACGCAGTCGGTCACCCGCCAGCCGTGCGGGCCGCCGCCGTCGAGGCACGCGTACACGCTGTCCTCGACGGCCTGGTGGAACGCGCGGGGCAGCGCGCCGAGTTCGGTCTCGTAGCGGAAGGCCGGGCCTGACCCCGCGGGGCCCGGCTCCACGCGCAGGCCGACCGTCGCCCAGAAGCCGCTGCGGGTCGGCGCGCGCCACTCCATCTCCTCGTACGCCTCGGCCGTCCCGGCCGGCCGCTCCAGGCAGACCGGGCGGCTCGCCTCGAAGCGGGCCTCGATGCCGTGCTCGGCGAGGAGCGTCGCGGCGATGACCTCCTTCTGCACTTCGCCGTAGAGCAGTACGGAGGTGGCGCCGCCGCCCGGTGCGGCGCGGGCGTGGATCAGCGGGTCCTGCTCGGCGAGCGCGAGCAGCGCGGAGTGCAGGCGCGCGGCCGGTCCCGGACCGCTCTCGACGGGCCGTACGAGGGTCTCCAGGGCGGGCGGCGAGAAGTGCGGGGCGCCGTCCTTGCCTGCGGGCTCTCCGAGCGTGTCGCCCACGCGGATGCCGGCGGGCCCGCCGATCCTGGCGATGTTGCCCGGGGTCAGCGGGCCCGGACCGCCGCCTCCCGGGCGTACGACGTCGAGCGAGGTGATCTGCGCGGCGTATTCCGTACGCCCCCGCTCTCCCTCTCCGCTCCCGTCGCGGTGGAAGGTCACGCGCTGGCGCGCCGCCAACTCCCCTTCGTACAGCCGCAGATACGCGGTCTTCCTCCCCGAGGGCGCGCGCTCCACGGCGAAGACGGTGCCGCGCGGTGGGGCGCCGCGTTCCCGGTCGCCGTGGGCGCGCGGCAGGAGGTGGGCGATGCCCTCGGCCAGGGCGGGGATGCCCTCGCCGCTGAGGGCCGAGCCGAAGTAGACGGGGTACGCCGTGCAGTCGGCCGTGGCCGCCGCGAGCGCGGACCGCAGTTCGCCCTCGGCCGGGAAGGGGCCGTCCACGACCCGCTCCAGCAGCGCGTCGTCCGTCTCGGCCAGCGTCTCGGCGACGGCGGTACGGAAGCCGGCCTCGGCGAAGGAGCGCGGCACGGCGCGCGCGGACCGGGTGCCCTCGCCCCGTACGGAGGTCATGGGCACGATCCGCGGGGCGAGCCTGCGCCGGATGTCGGCGAGCAGGGCCTCGCCGCGCGCGCCCGCGCGGTCGATCTTGTTGACCAGGAGCAGCGTGGGCATGCGCAGGCCGCGCAGGGTCCGCATGAGAACCCTGGTGTGCGCCTGGACGCCCTCGACGGCGGAGAGCACCAGCACGGCGCCGTCCAGCACGCCGAGCGCGCGCTCCACCTCGGCGACGAAGTCGGTGTGTCCCGGGGTGTCGATCAGGTTGACCTGGGTGCCGCCGACGGCGAAGGAGACCACGGCGGAGCGCACGGTGATGCCGCGCTCCCGCTCGATGTCCCCGGTGTCGGTACGGGTGTCCCCCGCGTCGACGCTGCCGGGCCGCCCGATGACGCCGGTCTCGTACAGCAGCCGCTCGGTGAGCGTGGTCTTACCGGCGTCGACGTGCGCCAGGATGCCGATGTTGAGCGTGCGCGCGGTGCGCGGGTGTGTGTCCTGCATGGATGCGGAAGTCCTCGGAGTTCGCAGGCCGGTAGGGGCGCTGGGTGACTACGAGGCTTCGGCGCATGTGCTGACTCCCGCGGGTCTGGTGCTTCCCGGTGACGATACTTCCGGTGGTCGCCGCCATGTTTGCGGCGACGCGAGCGGCGGGCAAGCGGTTTTCGGGCACGCCCAGTCGAGGGCTCTTGGGCGTGCCCCTTCACCTGCCCGTACGGGGCCCGTACGAGGCCCGCCGCGGGATCAGCCCGCGGCGCCGGCCTTCAGGGCGGTCACGGAGAACTCGTCGCCGCACACGCGCAGCCCGTTCGGCTTGGCGGTCGACATGTCCTTGGAGCCGGGCGCGTAGGCCTTGACCAGGTACGGCTGCTTCCAGCACGGCTTGTCGGAGACGCCGTCGTTGAGGGTGTGCAGCACGGCGTGCGCCTTCGCGCCGGGTGCCAGGCGGACCGCGCCGCCCTGGGCGCCCTCGCGGACGGCGGGCTTGCCGATGGTCTGCCCGTCCTTCTGCATGAGCGAGACGCCGGGGAAGCCCTTGAGCGTGCACGCGGTGTCGCCGTTGTTGGTGAACACCAGGGGGTAGCGGATGTTGCCCGCGCCCGGGTCGCCGCGGCCCACGCTCATGCCGAGGTCCGCGGAGGAGCAGGTGGCGCCCGAGGCCGAAGCGGAACGGGAAGCGGAACCGCTCTGCGCCGTGGTGTCCTTGGCGACGTTCTCGGCGTTCCCGGCCTCCGCGGACTCCTTGGACTGCGTGGACTCCGTGGACGCGCCCGAGCCGCTCTGCTGGCTGGTGTGTCCCGCCGAGGCCTCCTTGGAGGACGAGGACGGCGAGGAGGCCGCGTCCGCGTTCGAGCCGCCCTGACATGCGGTCAGCGCGAACGCCGCGACGGCGACGAGGCTCCCCGCGGCGACACGGCTGACGCGGGCGGTACGGCTGCTGCGGCCGGTGCGGGCGGTGGTCGAAGGCATGTGACTTCCCCCTTCGCTGAGGTGCGCTTCCTGGCTGGTGCGCTCCCACCACGGACCGGTCAGTCCCCGCGGCTCTCCGAGCGCTTCACCCATAACTGTGGCCCGCAAATGTCTTGGCCCTGTCACTGACCTTCGACGAGATCTTCAGAAACCGGAAACACATTCGGGGGCCGTCGTGCCGGGTCCCGGGTGCCCGGGAAATCCCTTGCTGCCCTTCCCAATTCGGCCACGCCATCGCCGATGGCCCGCGCGCCGTTCGCCGCGTAGCCGAGGACCAGGCCCGGCGGTCCCGGGGTCTGGCGGTGCCAGGAGAGGGGGTGCACCTTCACGCCGCGGGCCAACGCGGCGTCGGCCAGGGCCCTGTCACCGGGGCGCCCTCCGTCCGCGCGCGCTCCGTCCGCCTCCCCCTGCCCCGGAGCATCGCCGATGGTCACCGTGAGGTGCAGTCCCGCGGCCGCGCCCTGCACCACGGCGTACGGCAGGTGCTCGGCGAGGGCCCGTGTCATCGCGTCGCGGCACGCGCGGTGGCGGCGCCGCACCAGGCGCAGCCCCCGCTCCAGTTCGCCGGAGTCCAGCAGGCGCGCGAGCACGAGCTGCGGCAGCACGGCGTTGCCCAGATCCGCGTACCGCTTGGCCTCCACCAGCGCGTCACGGTAACGCGGCGGCGCGAGGATCCAGCCGATCCGCAGCGCCGGCGCCAGCAGCTTGGAGATGCTGCCCACGTAGCAGACCCGCTCCGCGAGCACCGATTTCAGCGCGGGGACAGGGGGCCGGTCGTAGCGGTGCTCCGCGTCGTAGTCGTCCTCGACGATCAGCCCGCCCTCGCCGTCCGCCCAGCGCATCAGCTCGCGGCGGCGCTCCCCGCCGAGCACGGCGCCTGTCGGGAACTGGTGCGCCGGCGTCAGCACCACCGCCGGCGCGCCCGTACGCCGCAGCGCGTCGACCCGCAGCCCCGAGGCGTCCACCGGGACCGGCGGAGTGTCGAACCCCCAGTACCGCAGGTGCTGCCGGAAGCCGAGCGAGCCCGGGTCCTCCACCGCGATGCCGCGCACCCCCTCGTCCGGGAGCACCCGCGCGAGCAGCGCGATGGCCTGGGTGGTCCCCGCGACGATCAGCACGCCGTCCGGATCGGCCAGCACGCCGCGTGTACGCGCCAACCAGCGGGAGACCGCGGCGCGCAGGGCCGGGGCGCCGCGCGGGTCGCCGTATCCGAGGGCGTGCGGCGGGAGTTCGCTGAGCACGGCACGTTCGGCGCGCAGCCACGCCGCGTGCGGGAAGGCCGCCAGGTCGGGGACGCCGGGCGTGAGGTCGAAGCGCGCGGGCGCGGCGCGCAGCGCGTCGAAGGCGTCGGGGCCCGGAGGGCCGCGGAAGGGGGAGGCGGCGGGTCCTGGACCCCGCGCGGGCGGCGCGGACGCGGTGAGGGGCACGGCCACCACCCGTGTGCCGCGCCGCCGTTCGCCCGCGACCAGACCGTCCTCGGCGAGGCGCCGGTACGCCTCGGTCACGGCGCCGCGCGAGACGCGGAGCTCGGCGGCGAGCACCCGGGTCGCGGGGAGCCGCGCGCCGACCCGCAGCCGCCCGTCCGCGAGGGCCCGCCGCAGCTCCCCGGCGAGCCAGTCGGAGAGCCCGCCGGGCGGCGCGTCGGAGGCACGGAGCTGGAGGAAGTCGGACCCGCTCCCCTCCCCCGGCCCCTCTTTGGACCCCTCAGACGGCTCCTCATTGGATCTGTCCACCGGTCCATTGTGGCGACAGGCTGCTGCGCATGGATACGGCAACAGGCGTACGGAGCACGGAAGTTGATCACGAGCACGCGCACGGATACGTACACGGGTATTCGCAGCGGGAGAGCCGGCGGCTCGGCGAACAGGCCGACGTCCTGGCCGAGTTGCTGCACGCGGGCACCGCCTACCCCGCGGGCAGCCGGGTGCTGGAGGCCGGCTGCGGGGTCGGTGCGCAGACCGCGCACCTCGCCGCGCACAGCCCGTACGCGGAGATCACCGCCGTGGACCGCGACGCGGGCTCGATCGAGCAGGCCAGGCGGCGGCTCGCGGAGCGGGCGCCCGGCGCGCGGATCACCTGGCGGCAGGCCGATCTGTACGCGCTGCCCTTCGGCCGCGCGGAGTTCGACCACGTCTTCGTCTGCTTCGTGCTGGAGCACCTCGGCGAGCCCGCGCGGGTGCTGGCCGAACTGCGCCGGGTGCTGCGCCCCGGCGGCACGCTCACCGTGATCGAGGGTGACCACGGTTCGGTGTGCTTCCACCCGGACAGCGCCGCCGCGCGCGCGACCGTCGCGGGGCAGGCCAGGCTCCAGGCGGACGCCGGGGGCGACGCGATGATCGGGCGCCGGCTGGGGCCGCTGCTGGCGGACGCCGGGTACGAGGACGTGGCGGTGGCGCCGCGCACGGTGTACACGGACGCCACCCGCCCCGCGCTGGCCGAGGGCTTCACTCGGAACACCTTCATCGCGGTGATGGAGTCCGTGCGGGACGACGCCGTGGCCGCGGGGCTCGCCACCCCGGACGGCTGGGACCGGGGCATCGCCGACCTGCGCCGGGCCGCCGAGGAGGGCGGCAGCTTCCATTACACGTACTTCAAGGCGACGGCCGTACGCGGGGGTTGAGCGCTCCGGGCAAGCGCCGGACAAGCACGCAGCACGCCCAGCACGGCACAGGCACAGGCGCGGGACGGGGGCGGGCACCTGGGCGCCCGCCCCCGTTCACCCGCCCCCACCGCGGGCGTCTCGCATCTCCCGTGTGCTCAGCGCGTGGGCACCGTCTCCGTGTCGCGGCCCGAGCGCAGGACCGTTCCCGGGACCGCGCCCGTCACCGTGTCGTCGCGGATGGTCTCCACGCCGTTGACCCACACGCCGACGAGCCCGGTCGCCTCGGAGTCCAGGCGGGGACTGTCGCCCGGCAGGTCGTGCACCAGCCGCGCCGGGCCCGCGTCGATCCTCGCGGGGTCGAAGAGGACCAGGTCGGCGTGCCAGCCCTCGGTGATCCTGCCGCGTTCGCGCAGGCCGAAGAGGCGCGCGGGATCGTCCGTGAGCATCCGCACGGCCTGCTCCAGACCCATGAGCCGCCGCCCGCGCAGGCAGTCGCCGAGGAACCGGGTGGTGTACGGGGCGCCGCACATCCGGTCCAGGTGCGCGCCCGCGTCGGAGCCGCCCAGCATGACGTCCTCGTGCTCCCAGGTCTGGCGGCGCAGCTCCCAGGAGTCGGGGTCGTTGTCGGTGGGCATCGGCCACAGCACCGTACGCAGACGGTCGTTGGCGCAGATCTCCACGATGCACTCGAAGGGGTCCTGGCCGCGTTCGGCGGCGATGTCCCGTACGACGCGCCCCGACAGGCCCTCGTTGGCCTCCGAGTACGTGTCGCCGATGACGTACCTGTCGAAGTGCGCGAGGCGGCGGAAGATCCCCGCCTCGGGGCTGTCGGCGCGGCGCAGCATCTCCGAACGGACCGCGGGGTCGCGGAGCTTGGCGATCCGTTCGTCCGCGGGCAGCCCGAGGATGTCGCCCCAGCCCGGTATGAGGTTGAGCGCGCAGAAGGTGCCCAGCGACATGTTCATGGGCGTGAGGATCGGCATGGTGAGGGCCACCACCCGGCCGCCCGCCTTCCTGGCGCGCTCGCTCACCTCGAGCTGGCGCGGCACCCGCTCCGGCACGGCCGCGTCGATGGTGAGGACGTTCCAGTTCAGCGGCCTGCCGGCGGCGGCGCTCATGTCCACGAACAGGTCGATCTCTTCATCCGCGAACTGATCGAGGCAGCCCGCGACGATCGCTTCGAGCTGGGTGCCCTCGTGCTCGGCGACCGCGCGGGAGAGCGCCAGCAGCTCCTCGGGCTTCGCATGCCGCGAGGCCACCGGCTTGCCATCGCCGTCGGAGTGGGTGGAGGACTGCGTCGTGGACAAGCCCCACGCGCCCGCCTCCATCGCCTCGTGGAACAGCCGCAGCATCTCGTTCATCTGCGCCTCGGTGGGCTGGCCTCCCACCGCGTCCGGGCCCATCACGTGCCGCCGCAGCGCGCAGTGCCCCACCATGAAGCCCGCGTTGACGGCGGTGCGGCCCTCCAGCGCATCCAGGTACTCGCCGAAGCCGTGCCAGTTCCACGGCGCGCCCTCCTCCAGGGCGACCAGGGACATGCCCTCGACCTTGGACATCATCCGGCGCGTGTAGTCAGCGTCCTCGGGCCGGTCCGGGTTGAGCGGCGCCAGGGTGAAGCCGCAGTTGCCGCCCGCGACCGTGGTCACGCCGTGGTTCATGGAGGGGGTGGCGTAGGGGTCCCAGAAGAGCTGGGCGTCGTAGTGGGTGTGCGGGTCGACGAACCCCGGGGTGAGCACCAGGCCCGTCGCGTCCTGGGAGGTGCGGGCCTCCTCGCGCACGGTTCCCGGGTCGGCGATCACGGCGATCCGCCCGTCCCGGATGCCGACGTCCGCGTGGTACGAGGGCGCGCCCGTGCCGTCCACCACGGTGGCGCCCTTGATCAGGTGGTCGAGCATCGCTGCCGGTCAACTCCTCTCCGAGTGGGGGTGTCTGGAGCGGTGGGTCAGGGGCGCCCGGCCTCGCGGAAGCGCGTGGTCCGGTGCACCGGATCGGTGTCGATCTTCGGGATGACGTGCTCGCCGATCAGCTTGATCGTGTTCAGGGTGTCCTCGTACGGGATGCCGATCGGCAGGCCGAAGGAGAGCTGGTCGGCCCCGGCCTGCTCCCAGCGCTTGCACTGGCGCAGCACGTCGTCGGGGTCGCCGCAGATCATCAGCTCCTCGTCGATGAGCAGGTCGACGACCTCCTCGGTGTAGTCCGGTATGAGCTCGGGCCACTCCGGGATGCCCTCGGGCCGAGGGAAGGTGTCGTGGTAGCGGAAGAGCAGCGACTGGAGGTAGTTGAGGCCGCCGTTCACGGCGATCCGCTTGGCCTTCTCGCGGGTCTCCGCGCAGATGGCGGTCGAGGTGACCATGACGTTGTCGTTGACGAAGTCGCCGATGGGCTCGGCGTCCTTCACGGCGCCCTTGTAGGACTCGACGACCCACTCCATGTCGGAGACCTTCTGCACGCTGAAGCCCAGCACGCCGAGGCCCTTGCCGGCCGCCATCGCGTACGAGGAGGGCGAGCCCGCCGCGTACCACATGCCGGGGTGCGAGCCCCCGTACGGCTTGGGCAGGACCTTGCGCGGCGGGAGCGACCAGTGCTTGCCCTCGAACCCCTGGTACTCCTCCTGGAGCCACATCTTGGGGAACTCGGCGATGGTCTCTTCCCAGATCTCCTTGGTGTGGTTCATGTCCGTGATGCCCGGCAGGAAGCCGAGGATCTCGTGCGAGCCGGCGCCCCGCCCCGAGCCGAACTCGAAGCGCCCGCCGGTGAGATGGTCCATCATCGCGACCCGCTCGGCGACCTTGACCGGGTGGTTGACCTGCGGCAGCGGGTTGAAGATGCCCGAGCCCAGGTGGATGCGGTCTGTCGCGTGCGCCAGGTAGCCGAGGAACACGTCGTTCGCTGAGAGGTGGCTGTACTCCTCCAGGAAGTGGTGCTCGGAGGCCCAGGCGTACTTGAACCCGGAGCGGTCCGCCTGGATGACGTACTCGGTCTCCTCCATGAGCGCCTTGTGCTCGGCCTGCGGATCGGCCTGGGAACGGGAGGCGGGGACGTACCCCTGAACAAAGAGCCCGAATTCCACGGCGGTTCACACTCCCTCGTTTTCTGACGGTGCGTCAGATCGGATTGCGTACGACTCTGTCACCGCCCCCGGGGACGGTCAATAGCTGATGTGCCGTCAGAAACCCGCGGACCGGGGCCCCTCGGCCGCACCGGCGCCGCGGAACGGCGGTCAGAAGAGCTGGACCCCCGCCAGCCAGCCGCCGTCGACGACGAAGGGCTGGCCGGTGACGTACGAGGAGTCCTCGGAGGTGAGGAAGAGGGCCAGCCTGGCGACCTCCTCGGGGCGGCCCGCGCGGCCCTGCGGGACGACCTTGGCGTACAGCTCGTCCATCGCGGCCTTCGATGCGTCGTCCACCTCCAGGCCCTCCTCGGCGACCGCCGCCGGATTGGTCATGGGGGTGTCGATGGCGCCGGGGCACAGCGCGTTGACCCGTACGCCCTTCGGCGCGAGCTCCATCGCGGCCACCCGGGTCATGCCGAGCACGGCGGCCTTGGTCGCGGCGTACGCGGTCACGAACTGCATGCCGGTGAGCGCCACATAGGAGGAGGTGTTCACGATGGTGCCGCCGCCCGCCGCCTGGATCTCGGGCGCGACGGTGCGCATGCCCAGGAAGCAGCCGGTCTGGTTGACGTCCACGACCTGCCGGTAGTCCTCCAGCGTCGTGTCGGTCAGCTCGGCGAAGCGGAGGATGCCCGCGTTGTTGACCAGTCCGTCGATGCGGCCGAAACGCTCCTTGGCCGTGCTGACGGCCGCCGCCCACTCCTCCTCGTCGCGGACGTCCAGGCGGGTGTACGCGGCCTGCTCGCCCAGCTCCTTGGCCAGCCGTTCGCCCTGCTCGTCCAGGACGTCGCCGAGCAGCACGTTCGCGCCCTCGGCGACGAACAGCCGCGCCTCCTGCTCGCCCTGTCCGCGCGCCGCGCCCGTGATGACCACGGTGCGCCCTTCGAGCTTGCCCATGTCGGACTGCCTCCTTGAGGGGTCGTGCTTACGGGGGTGGTGCGGTGCGGAGTCCTGCGATGCGGGGTGGTGCGGTGCGGGGTGGTGCGGTGCGGGGTCGTGCGGTGCGGGGTCGTGCGGCCGGCCGGTGGGGGCGCGGCTCAGTTCAGGTGCGGGGCGACCTCGGTGCCGAACGCGGCGATCTGGTCGGTGAGTTCGCTCCTGTCGCGGCTGCGGAAGCGCACCTGGATCTGGTGCACGCCGATCGCCGCGTACTCCCTCAGCGACTCCGCGAGCTGCTCCGGCTTGCCCGTCAGCGTGCGGCGCCCGGTCTCCCAGCTCGGCTCGCCCACGTACAGCGGCTCGGCGATCGCGCCGATGGTCACCGGTTCCGTGACCCCGGCCTCGTCACGCAGCCGCCGCAGCCTGGCGATCTGCGCGGGCAGCTTGTCGCGCGGGTCGCCCTGCGGCAGCCAGCCGTCGCCGCGCACCGCGGCACGGCGCACGGCGGCCGGCGAGGAGCCGCCCACCCACAGCGGAGGGCGCGGGGTCTGCACGGGCCGCGGGCTCTGGCCGAGCCCCGAGAAGGAGAAGCGCTCGCCGTGCCACTCCGGGTACTCCTCGGGCCCCAGCGCGGCCTTGAGCGCGTCCACGGTCTCGTCCAGCACCCGGCCGCGCCCCTCGAAGTCCGCGCCCAGCGCCTCGAATTCCTCCTGTACGTGGCCCGCGCCCACGCCCAGGACGAGCCGCCCTCCGGAGAGCCGGTCGAGGGTCGCGTACTGCTTGGCCGTCGCCAGCGGGTGCCGCAGGCCGACCACCGCGACGTGGCTGAGCAGCCGCACGCGCTCGGTGGCGGCGGCGAGGTAGGAGAGGGTGGCGACAGGGTCGTACCAGACGGTGCTCATGGCGGGGGCCAGCCGCCGGGGTATCGCCACGTGCTCGCAGCAGGCCACGTACGAGAAGCCGTGCCGGTCGGCGGCACGGGCCACGGCCAGCAGGTCCTCGGGGTCCGCCGCCGCCTCCCAGGGTTCGGCGTAGATGGTGCTCTGCGACTGGACCGGCAGCTGCATGCCGTACTCCAACCGCGGTGCTTCCGGAGCGAATTCGCGCACGGCGCGCCTCCTCGGGTCCCGGGTTCCGGCGGTCCCGCTGGACCGTCCGGCGGACTGCGCCGGCCCGCCGACGCGCGCCCATCGTCGTATCTGACGGGCCATCAGACAAGGGATCGCGGCGGCCGCGCGGGCGGGCGGCGAGGGGAAGAGATCCACGGCGACCGTTCTCATGGCATTTGCTGAACGAAATCGGTAGCCGAAGTTCCGCGTATGACTGTGTGACGGGTGTGACTCCGGCAACATGGTGGGACTAGGGGAGCGCATACGACCCTGCGCCGGTCCCCGTGCGAAGACCTGTCTGCACACCTGTAGATCGAGGACACCGATGACCCACATACCGGTGGCGCTGCTCGTTGGCCTGTCCATCGGGACGGCGGCCGCCGTCGTGCTCGCCCTCCTGTTCCTCCGTTCGCACCAGGAGACGCGCAGACAGCGCTCCCGTGCGCAGGAGGCGGCCGACGGGCTGCGCACAGCCAACCGCCAGCACGCCGAACTGACCGCGCGCATCCAGTCGACCGAGGCGGAGGTGCGGCACCTGGCCGCGTCCCGCATCCCCGATCTGGCCGCCTCGCTCAGCCACCCCAACGTCCCGGTGCGCGGCCCGCTGGACGCGAGCACCGCCGACACCCCCTTCGGCAGCACCCTCAGCTCGGTGCTGGAGCAGGTCAGCGACGCGGTCACCAAGGAGCGGCTGCGGGTGGACTCCGCCGCGCAGGCCGCGATGCGCGGCGCCAGCACCACGATGCAGGCGCTGCTCTACCAACTCCAGACCCGGCTCCAGGAGATGCAGGAGAAGTACGAGGACCCGCAGATCGCCGAGGACCTGCTGGCCGCCGACTTCCTCAACGAGCAGGCACTGCGCCGCATCCAGTCCACCGCCGTGGTGTGCGGGGCCTGGCCGGGGCTCACCCGGCAGAACTCCCACCTCTCCGACATCGTCGTCGGCGCCGTGTCCCGGCTCTCCGGCTATGAGCGGGTGCAGGTCACCAGCCATCTGCGGGACCCGGTGGGCGTGGTGGCCCGCGCGGTCGAGCCGGTCGCGGTCACGCTCACCGAACTCATCGCCAACGCGCTGCACTTCTCGCATCCGGAGCTGCCCGTCGCTGTCGCCCTCCAACAGGGCAACCGGGGCGCCTCGGTGATCATCGACGACGCGGGCGTCGGCATGCACGAGGACGAACTGGGGCGTGCCGCGCGGCTGATGTCGGGCGAGGACGCCGTGCTCCTCACCGAGCTGGGCGACCCGCCCAGGACCGGCTTCGCCGCGATCGGCCAGCTGGTGCGCCAGTACGGCTTCACCACCCACGTCGAGGCGTCACCGTACGGAGGGGTGCGCGCGATCGTGCACATTCCGGGAGACCCGCTGCTCACCCTGCTCGACGAGGCCGAGCAGCCCACCTCCGCGATGGCCCCCGTGCCGGCGGGCGGCGCGCCCCGGCTCACCGGCGGCGGCGCGGAGGAGCAGGGCGGCGCAGAGTCCTCCCGGTCCTCCGGGTCCTCCGGGTCCGTGGCGCCGGAGCCGGGCCCCGTACCCGCCCCCGCGCCCGCGTCCGGGCCGCGGCAGGAGCCCGAGCTCCCGCGCAGGCGCCGCCGCAGGCCGGTGGAACAGGACGCGGCGGGCGAGGCGCAGGGGACCGGCGCACACCGGGCCGCCCCCGCGTCCGCCGCACCGGAGTCCTCGGGTCCCGGCGCGGCGCCGGAGGAGAGCGCGGCGCGCTGGGCCGCGTTCCAGCAGGGCACCGCATCGGGCCGGGCGGCGGCCGACACCTCGGACGGGATCACCGCCCCGGCGCACGGCGCGGGCGCCGGGGCCGCCGGGGAAGCACCCCCGCACGAGCCGCGGCCGCAGGAAGAACACCCGCACTACGACCCCGACCCCCGCTCCACGGAAGGGAATCCGCCCGCATGACACCCCCCACCCGCAGGTCGCTCAGGGAGGACACCTCCTGGGTCCTGGCACCGCTCACCGAGCTGCCGCACGTGGTGCACGCGGCGGTCATCTCCGGTGACGGCCTCATCGAGGGGCGCTCCTCGCGCCTGGAACGGGACGCGGCCGAGGGCGTCGCGGCCATGCTCTCCGCGCTCCAGGGCGCGGCCCGCACCACCACGGCCGCGTTCGCCGGGGACCACGACGTGACGCTGCGGCAGACGGTGATCGAGTCCGACCGCGGCTGGGTCTTCGCGATCCCCGCGGGCGAGAACACCACGCTGGCCGTCTTCGCCGAACCCGAGGTCAACATGGGCGTGGTCACCCACCACATGCAGGTCCAGGTGGCCTCGCTCGGCGCGAAGACGATGAACAGTCCGCCGCGGGACGGCGCGGACGCATGACCCCGCCGCCCCGCGATCCGCGGCGCCTGGTGCCCGCGTATCTGGCGACCTCGGGCCGCGCCAGGCCGAGCCGCAACACGCTCGACCGGCTCACCGTGCTGCACGGCGCGGTGGAACACGCGCCGTCCGGGCTGCGCCCCGAGGAGCTGCGGCTGCTGGACCTGCTGCGGCCCGGCGCGCTGACCCTCGCCGAGACGGCCGCGCATCTGCGGCTGCCGGTCAGCGTGGTCCGGGTGCTGGCCGCCGACCTGGTCGACGCGGGCCTGCTGCGGGCCCGCGCCCCCGTTCCCGACGCCGAACTGCCCGAACGGCAGATCCTGGAGAAGGTTCTCGATGGACTCCGCACCCTCAAGTCCTCCTAGTACACGTCCTCCCAGTACACGTCCTCCCAGTACGCCCGCGGTCGGGGACGCGCGGCCCGCAGCGGGTGCGGGCTATCTGTCCGAAGACCCGCAGACCCTGGTGAAGCTGCTGGTCGCCGGGCCCTTCGGGGTCGGCAAGACCACGTTCATCCGCGCGCTGTCGGAGACCAGGCCGCTGCACACGGAGGAGGTGATGACCCGGACCGGCGCGCTGGTGGACGACCTGGAGGGCGTACGGGAGAAGTCCACCACCACGGTCGCGATCGACTTCGGGCGGCTGACGCTGCCCGGAGATCTGGTGCTCTACATGTTCGGCACCCCGGGCCAGCGCCGCTTCAGGCCGCTCTGGCAGGACATCGCGCGCGGCGCGCTGGGCGCCCTGGTGCTCGCCGACACCCGCCGCCTCGCGGACTCCTTCGAGGTGATGGACATGATCGAGGAGGCGGGGCTGCGCTACGCGGTCGCCGTGAACGCCTTCCCCGACTCCCCCGCGCACCACCACGACACCCTCCGCGACCACCTCGACCTGCACCCCGACACCCCGCTCGTGGTGTGCGACGCGCGCGACCGCGACCAGTCGGCGGACGCGCTGATCGCCCTCGTCGGCCACGTACTCGACGCGCTCGACGCGCGGGAGGCGCCCGCAGCGCGGGGCCCGTCCGCGACGCCCGAAGCGCCCACCCACCTTCCGCAGGAGTCCCGTTGACCGCCGCCCCCACCCCAGGATCCGACACCCCGGGCTCCGGAACCCGGTCCGGCTCTCCGGGCGGCCCCGGCCGGATGCCGCCGCCCCTGGCGCAGCCGGGGCACGACGTGATCCCGCTGCACGGCGAGGAGTTCGCGTCCGACCCGCACGCCGTGTACGACAGGCTGCGCCGGTACGGGGCGCTGGCGCCGGTCGAGGTGGCGCCGGGTGTCGGCGCGATGCTGGTGACCGACTACCGCGCCGCGCTGGACCTGCTGCACGACACGGTCACCTGGTCCAAGGACCCGAGCACGTGGCAGGAGACCGTCCCGGAGGACTCCCCCGTGCTGCCGATGATGCGCTGGCGGCCCAACTCCCTCTTCAACGACGGCGAGGCGCACGCGCGCTACCGCCAGGTGATCAGCGACGGCTTCGCCCGGATCGAGCCGCATGTGCTGCGCGGCCACGTGCGGGAGATCGCGGACGGGCTGATCTCCGGATTCGCCGAGGACGGCGAGGCGGACCTGATGGGCCAGTACGCGCGGCTGCTGCCGCTCCTGCTGTTCAACCGGGTCTTCGGGATGGACGACGCGCAGGGCGACCTGCTCATCGAGGGCGTCGCGCCGCTGATCGAGGGCCGCACTCCCGAGGAGGCCACGGCGGCCGACGCGGCCTTCGAGCGCTACATCGGGCAGCTGGCCGAGGCCAAGAAGCACGAGCAGGGCGCCGACCTCCCCTCCTGGTACATGGCCCACCCGGCGGGCCTCACCGAGGAGGAGGTCATCCACCAGATCGTGCTGACCCTGGGCGCGGGCTACGAGCCGCTGTCCAACCTCATCGGCAACGCGCTCAGCCGGATGATCAGCGACGACCGCTACTACGGCACGCTCTCCGGCGGGGCCCTCACCCCGCGCGACGCGATCCACGACGTGCTGCACGACGACCCGCCGATGGCCAACTATGCGGCGCACTTCCCCAAGCGGGACGTGTACTTCCACGGCGTGTGGCTGCGCGCGGGACAGCTCGTGCTCATCTCGTTCGCGGCGGCCAACACCCAGGGCCGCGCGGGCTCGGGCGGCTCGCTGCCCGGGGCCGTACCCGCGGCGGCCTCCGGCGCCGGCGCGCACCTGGCGTGGTCGGCGGGGCCGCACGCGTGCCCGGTGCAGCAGCCCGCGCTGCTGATCGCCATGACCGCGATCGAGCGGCTCACCGCGTGGCTGTCGGACATCGAGCTGACCGTCCCGCAGGAGCAACTGGTGTGGCGGCACGGCCCGTTCCAGCGTGCGCTGGCGGCCATCCCCTCCAGATTCACCCCCATCAGCCCGGAGCAGGCAGGAGAGACCCCATGGAGCAGCGGCCCGTCCTCATCGATCCGCTCGGCGGCGACATCCACGGCGAGGCGGAGGAACTCCGCCGCCTCGGGAGCGCGGCACGCGTAGAGCTCCCGGCGGGCGTGCCCGCCTGGGCGGTCTCCGAGTTCGAGGTGCTCAAGGACCTGTTGAAGGACCCCAGGGTGTCCAAGGACCCGCGGCGGCACTGGCCGGCCTGGCAGCGCGGCGAGCACCAGGACACCTGGCTGCGCTCCTGGGTCGGCGTGACCAACATGCTCAGCACCTTCGGCGACGACCACCGGCGGCTGCGCAAGCTGGTCGCCCCTGCGTTCACCGCGCGCCGCACCGCGGCGATGCGCCCGCGGGTCGAGCAGATCACCGCCGACCTGCTGGACCGGATCGAGGAGGAAGCCGCCGGCGGCGGCCCCGTGGACCTGCGCACGACGCTCGCGCACCCGCTGCCGATGCTGGTGATCTGCGAGCTGTTCGGGGTGCCCGAGGAGGCGAGGGAGGAGGTGAAGCGGCTGATCGGCCGGGTCATGGACACCACCCTCACCCCGGAGGAGGCGGCGCGGACGGCGGCCGACATCGAGACCGCGCTCGGCGCCCTGGTCGCCCTGAAACGGGAGCAGCCCGGCGACGACCTGACCAGCCTGCTGGTGTCGGCGCGGGACGACGAGGGCTCACACCTGGCCGAGAAGGAACTGCTGGACACCCTGCTGCTGATGATCGGCGCGGGCCACGAGACGACCGTGAACCTCATCGGCAACGCGGTGCACGCGCTGCTCACCCACCCCGAGCAGCTCGCCGCTGTGCGGGGCGGCGAGGCCGGCTGGGACGACGTGATCGAGGAGACGCTGCGCTGGGCGCCCAGCATCTCCAACCTGCCGCTGCGCTTCGCGGTCGAGGACATCACACTGCCGGACGGGACCGTGATCGAGCAGGGCGACGCGATCCTCACCACGCTCGCCGCCGCCGGGCGCGACCCCCTCAAGTACGGCCCGACGGCCGCGCGCTTCGACATCAGGCGCACCGATACGGAGCACCTCTCCTTCGGGCACGGCGTGCACTTCTGCATGGGGGCGCCGCTGGCACGGCTGGAGGCGCGCACCGCGCTGCCCGCCCTGTTCGCGCGCTTTCCGCGGATGCGGCTGGCCGTGGAGGAGAAGGAGATCGCCCAGGTCCCGTCCTTCATCGCGTACGGGCACGCCACACTGCCGGTGCTGCCGTACGGGTGATGCGAGCGGCGGTCCGGGCGCGGCGCGCGCTCGGACCGCCGTCCGCGGGTGCCGCGGGGCGCGGCCCTTCACGCGCCCGCCCACAACCCCTCGGGCGTGAGCTGAAGCAGGTCGATCGCGTTGCCGCGCACGATGCGCTCGACCACGTCGGGCGCGAGGTGCCCCATCTGGGCCTCGCCGACCTCCTTGGACTTGGGCCAGGTGGAGTCGGAGTGCGGGTAGTCGGTCTCGTAGAGGACGTTGGGCACGCCGATGGAGTCGATGTTCTTCAGGCCGAAGGCGTCGTCGAAGAAGCAGCCGAAGACGTGCTGCGCGAACAGCTCCGAGGGCGGGGTGTGCACCTTGTCCGCGACGCCGCCCCAGCCGCGGTTCTCCTCCCACACCACGTCGGCGCGCTCGAGGATGTAGGGGATCCACCCGATCTGGCCCTCGGCGTACATGATCTTCAGCCCTGGGAACCGGTCGAACTTGCCGCTCATCAGCCAGTCGGTCATCGAGAAGCAGCAGTTGGCGAAGGTGATCGTGGAGCCGACCGCCGGCGGCGCGTCGGCCGAGGTGGACGGCATGCGGCTGGAGGAGCCGATGTGCATGGCGATGACCGTCCCGGTCTCCTCGCAGGCCCGCAGGAACGGGTCCCACTCGTCGCCGTGGATGGACGGCAGGCCGAGGTGCGGGGGTATCTCGCTGAAGCACACCGCGCGCACGCCGCGCGCCGCGTTCCTGCGCACCTCGTCGGCGGCGAGCTGCGGGTCCCACAGCGGCACCAGGGTCAGCGGGATCAGCCGCCCCTGAGCCTCGGGGCCGCACCACTCCTCGACCATCCAGTCGTTGTAGGCGCGCACCCCGAGCAGGCCCAGTTCGCGGTCCTTCGCCTCGGTGAAGGTCTGGCCGCAGAAGCGGGGGAAGGTCGGGAAGCAGAGCGCCGACTGCACGTGGTTCACGTCCATGTCGGCGAGCCGGTCGGGAACGCTGTAGGAGCCCGGCCGCATCTGCTCGTACGTGATCGCCTCCAGGCGCACCTCGTCCCTGTCGTAGCCGACGGCGGTGTCCAGCCGGGTCAGCGGCCTGTGCAGGTCCTCGTACACCCACCAGTCCGCTATCGGCCCCTCGTCGCCCGGCTCGCCCATCTTCGGCGCGAACTTGCCGCCCTTGAAGCTCATCTCCTTCAGCGGGGCGCGGACGATGCGCGGCGCGGTGTCCCGGTACTTCGACGGGATCCTGTCCCGCCACACGTGGGGCGGCTCGACCGTGTGGTCGTCCACCGAAATGATCTGGGGGAAGAGTTCAGGCAAGGGTTCCATGACAGTTCACCGTAGCGCCGATCTGACGATGCGTCAGCTAGCGCGTGCGCTACGAAATTTGATGACCTGGTGGAGGCGCGGGCGAAGAGGCCGGTACCGGAGCTGACGCATACGCCCGCGACAAGGCAAACTGAGCCTTTGCGGTGGAGTGGAGCGCATGACCCGAGCGCATGACCCAGGGGGCATCATGAGCGCCGAGGAGCACACGGGACGCGAGGGGCGCCCCGAGCAGCGGGACGCCCGGCTGCGCTTCACGGTGCTCGGGCCCGTACGCGCCTGGCGCGGCGAAGAGGCGCTGGACACCGGCTCGCCCCAGCAACGGGCCCTGCTGGCGGCGCTGTTGCTGCGCGGAGGGCACACCGCGACGGCCGAGGAGCTGATCGACGCGATCTGGGGCGAGGAGCCCCCGGCGCGCGCGAAGGCCGCGCTGCGCACGTACGCCTCCCGGCTGCGCAAGGCGCTCGGGGACGACGCCGAGATGCTGGTGAGCGAGTCCGGCGGCTATGCGATGCGCACAGGCCACGGGACCGAGCTCGATCTGGACACCGCGCACGGGCTCTCCGTGGACGCCGAGAAGGCCGCCGCCGGCGGCGATCGCTATCGTGCACAGGATCTTTACAACACCGCTCTGGAGCAGTGGGACGGCGAGCCGCTGGCCCATATACCGGGTCCTTACGCGGAGGCGCAGCGCACCCGTCTCGAAGAGTGGCGGCTCTCCCTCCAGGAGCACCGGCTCGATCTCGATCTCCAACTCGGCTGCCACGGCGACGCGGTGGGCGAGCTGACCGCGCTGACCGCCCAGCATCCGCTGCGCGAGCGCCTGCGCGAACTGCTGATGCTCGCCCTCTACCGCAGCGGCAGGCAGGCCGAGGCGCTCGCCGTGTACGCCGACACCCGCCGCCTGCTCGCCGACGAGCTGGGCGTGGACCCGCGCCCGGAGCTGGCCGAGCTGCAGCAGCGCATCCTGGAGGCCGACGAGGGGCTGACCCATGTACCCGAGGAGACCGTGGGCTCGGGCGCACCGGCCCCCGCGCGGCCCGCGCAACTGCCCGCCAGCGTCCCGGACTTCACCGGCCGCTCGGCCTTCGTGACCGAGCTGAGCGAGCAGCTGGGCTCGGCCGAGGGCGCGGTGATGGTGGTCTCCGCCGTGGCGGGCATCGGCGGGGTGGGCAAGACGACCCTGGCGGTGCACGTGGCGCACGCCGCGAGCGAGCACTTCCCCGACGGGCAGCTCTACGTGGACCTCCAGGGCGCCGGGGCCGCACCGGCCGACCCCGAGGCGGTGCTCGGCTCCTTCCTGCGCGCGCTGGGCACCCCCGACAGCCACATCCCCGACGGGGTCGAGGAGCGCGCCGGGCTCTTCCGCTCGCTGCTCGCCGGGCGCCGGATCCTCACGCTGCTGGACAACGCGCGCGACGCGGCCCAGGTCAGGCCCCTGCTGCCGGGCACCGGCGGCTGCGCGGCGCTGATCACCTCGCGGGTGCGGATGGTGGACCTCGCCGGGGCGCACCTGGTGGACCTGGACGTGATGAGCCCGGACGAGGCCATGACGCTCTTCACCCGCATAGTGGGCGAGGAGCGCGTGGGGGCCGAGCGGCAGGCCGCCATGGACGTCGTCGGCGCCTGCGGCTTCCTGCCCCTGGCCATCCGGATCGCCGCCGCGCGGCTGGCCTCCCGCCGCACCTGGACCGTCTCGGTGCTGGCCGCCAAGCTCGCCGACGAGCGCCGCCGACTGGACGAACTCCAGGCCGGCGACCAGGCCGTCAAGGCCACCTTCGAACTCGGCTACGGCCAACTCGACGCCGAACAGGCCCGCGCCTTCCGCCTGCTGGGCCTCGCCGACGGCCCCGACATCTCCGTCCACGCAGCGGCCGCCATGCTCGACCGCGGCCTGGAATCCACCGAGGAACTCCTCGAATCCCTCGTGGACACCTCGCTCCTGGAATCCGCAGCCCCGGGCCGCTACCGCCTGCACGACCTCGTACGCCTCTTCGCGCGCGCCTGCGCGGAGCGGGACGAGCAGCCGCCCGCCGAACGCGAGGCGGCGCTGACCCGGCTGCTCGACTTCTACCTCGCCACCGCCGCCCACGTACACGCCATGGAACGCCCCGGCGAGCACCTGGTGGCGCACCTGGAGCCGACCGAGCACCCGGGGCTCTCCTTCGAGAGCCAGGGCGCTGCCATCGACTGGCTCTTCGCCGAGGCCGCCTGCCTGCTGGCCTTCGCCCGGCAGACCGCGGGGGGAGCCACCCTGCGCAAGGCCGTCGACCTGCTGATGGCGAGCATCGACCTCGCCGAGTCCGGCGCCAACGTCCGGCAGTACGAGCAGGTCGCCAACATCCTCCTCGCCGCCGCGCAGCACGCGGGCGACGCCCGCGCCGAGGCACGCGCGCGCTCGGTGCGTACGGGGCTGCTGCTGGCCACCGGGCGCTTCCAGGAGGCGGACGGCGAGGCGCGGCTGGCCATGCTGCTGGGCAGCGCGGCCGAGGACCCGATCTCGTCCTCGTACGCGCTCAACGACCGTGGGATCGCGGCCAATTACCAGGGGCGGCACCAGGACGCCGAGGACTACCTGATGCAGGCGCTGGAGGCGTTCCGCGCCTACGGCAACCAGCCCTCGGCCGCCAGCGCGCTGTGCAACCTGGCGCGTGCGCGGCTCGGTTCGGGGCGGACCGACAGCGCGGTGCAGCTCGCCGAGGAGGCGCTGGTCATCTACCGCGGCCTCGACTCCGCGATGCGGCTGGCCAACGGGCGCTACACGCTGGGCATCGTGCTCACCGAGGCCGGGCGGCTTGGCGAGGCGCACACCCAGTTCACCGAGGCGCTGGAGATCTTCCGGGACAGCAGGCAGCGGCTGTGGGAGGGCATGACCCACTTCCGGCTGGCCCAGGTCGACCTGCTCTCCGACACCCCCGCCTCCGCCGCCGGCCACGCCGAGCAGGCCCTCGCCATGCTGCGCGGCATCGGCGGCCAGTGGCGGCACGCCAACGTCCTCACCACCCTCGGCCACGCGCTCCAGGCGCTCGACCAGACCGACAGGGCGCGCGCCTGCTGGCGTGACGCGCTGGCCACCTTCGACTCGCTCGGCTCCAGCGAGGCCGAGGACGTCAGAAAGCTGATCGGACCCGTCCCGGCCTGAGCCCGCGCCTGGACGGGCCGCAGGGCTCCGACCAGCGGCGCGGCACCCGCGCCTCGCCCCCGTACGGACGCCGTGGCGCCCGGAGTGAACGCCGACAAGCGGACGTTCATCGTTCGTTTATCGCCCCCCTCCATGCTTCTAGACGTCGATCCGTCGCGTCGGGGGGCAGACGGATCATCGGGGGAAGGCCGCGCTGCCCCGCCTGGCTTCGCGGCTACGGGGGCGTCCGTCCGGCAGCCCACGGGGGAGCTGCCGGGCGGACTCTGCCGATCACTCAATGAGCCCAAGGAGGCCACCATGAGTACGGACGAGAAGAAGGCGATCCCTGCCGACGAGGACCTCACCACCGAGGACCGCCACCAGACAGGCGTTCCGGTGCTGGAGGGGAGCCAGGAGCCCGCGGAGCCCGTGGGCGACGACGACCTCACCACCAAGGACCGCCACCAGACGATCGTTCCGGCACAGGCGAGTTCACCGGAGAACGGCGTCGGCGCGGGGGCCGCCGCCGGAAAGAAGAAGAGCGCCAAGGGATCGGAGAGCACTCCGCCGGGAGGCGACGACCGGCACCAGACCGGCGAACCGGTCGGCTGACCGCCCCGGACACCGGGGTACGGGGGCACGGGGTCCCGCTTCCACGGGGGAACGGGGGAAGGAACGGGACCCCACGGGGGACAACGGGGGAACACCACGGGGGACCGGGTCACGGGGGACCCGACGGGGGCACGGGGGATACACGTGGGCCGAGGCCGACGGCGGAGAGGGGGAGCCGTCGGCACCGGCCCACTTCGTGTGTGCGGCTCTTTGTGCGCGCGTCTTCGTGTGCGCGCTTCGTGCGGGCGATTTCACGCGTGCGGCCCGGGTCCGTGTGTGCACCCACGGACCCGGGCCGGTTCTCCGCGAAGAATTCAGCGGAAGCAATCCACCACTTTCAGCTGACCGCGCCTCAGCGGTAGTGGATTCCTAGTAGCAGTCGCGGTGGATGCTCACCTTGTTGGACTTGATCAGGTACAGCCGGCTCCCCTTTTTGCCCGGCTCGGTGGTCACACAGTGCGCCAGCTTCGCACCGTTGTATACACCGGCGTTCACCGAGTGGGAGCAGTGATTGTGGAAATAGACGCGGACCTGATTCGAGTGCTGCGTCATGCGGAAGTTGGTCGTCTTCCCCTTGTCGTCGCAGGCGACCGTGAAGTTCGTCCCGCCGCCCTTCTGCGCCGAGACGGAATCGGCTGCGGACGCCGGCCCCGCGGTGACGAGCGCAGAGGAGGCCACTGCTCCGACAGCGCTGAGCATGACGAATGCCTTCTTGACCCTCACGTACTCTCCTAGTTCGAACTGCACGTACGGAACGCCCTGCTCAGCAGCCTCGCGTCAGCTTCGTGATGCTCCCCGACGCACCCTGCTGGATCTCCTTGCTGCCCTTCTGGCCTGCACCAGTGGCGATGCAGTACTTGTGCGTGTTCTCCAGGTCGACCGTGTGCACGGAGACGTTCACCGGGTGGGTGCAGTTGTTGTGGAAGTAGATGCGGGTGTTGACGTTGCCTTCCTTGTACCGGAAGTTCGCGGAGCCGCCGCCCGACGAGCACTTGACGCTGTAGCTCTTCTGGGCGTGCACGGGACTTCCCGCACTGGCCGTGTCCGCGGCCGCCGTACCGCTTGCAGCACTTGCGGGGCTTCCCAGCATCGCGAGTGACGCCGCCGCCACCCCCGCAATACCGAATGCCGTAAAGCGCCTTGTGTGCTTCATCGTTCCCCCATGAAACATTTCTTGTGCGGTCGACTCAGACGCTACGTCACGTCTCAGCCGCAACACCACCCCCACAAGAAATATGGCCCGGGAAATTTCCCGGGCCATAAGAGCGTGCCGATCCCGCGCTTACACCGCCCCCATATCCGCGCTCAGCCAGTGCTCGGGCCGCAGCCTGATCACCATGTGCTCGCCCAGATTCGCCAGGGCCCATTCCACGTACTGCTCGGCGCGCGGGGACGGGAGATAGCGGGACGCCATCTCGTCGATCTCCTCGCGCTTGGCGGGGACGGCGTCCGTCGCGGGGCCCTCCACCGTCACATAGCGCACCGTGGGCTCGAGGCGGTCGACCATGAGCGTGAAGCGGCCCGCCTCCGCGATGCGCTTGGCCTTCACCGACTCGGCCTCGGTGAGGATCCAGGCGTCGCCGCCCGGCTCGTACGCGTACCAGATCGGCACCGTCAGTGGGGCGCGGCCCTCCTTGCCGGCCACCGACAGCGCGGCGATGTGGGGCTCGGCGAGGAAGCTCTCGCGCTCTTCACGGGGCAGGCCCATGTGTCTCCTCCTATGTCACCGCACCCGCTTCCGCACGCCAGGACCTAGCGCGCGTCGGGGCGCGGAACCGATGAAGCCGACGATGCGGACACGCTAGCCGCACCCTCCGACAACGGCACGGACCGCCCCGAACTTCCCTGCCGCAGGCTCCCCTTGAGCACCTTGCCGCTCGCGTTCCTCGGCAGCCCCTCGACGAACTCCACCTCGCGCGGCACCTTGTAGTTCGCCATCTCGCGGCGCGCCCAGGCCACGACCTCGTCCTCGGTGACCGCGACGCCGGGCCTCCGTACGACGTACGCCTTGCCCACCTCGCCCAGCCGCCCGTCGGGTATCCCGATCACGGCGACATCCGCCAAGTCCGGGTGCCCGAGCAGCAGTTGCTCGATCTCCGCTGGGTAGGCGTTGAAGCCGCCGACGATGAACATGTCCTTGAGCCGGTCCGTGATCCGCAGGTTGCCGTCCGCGTCCAGCACCCCCACATCGCCCGTGCGCAGCCACCCGTCCTCGGTGACGGCGCGCGCGGTCTCCTCCGGCTCCTCGAAGTAGCCGGACATCACGTGGTAGCCGCGCACCAGCACCTCGCCGGGTTCGCCCGGGGGAAGCGAAGCCCCGGCCGAGGAGACCACCTTGACCTCCGTACCCGGGATGGCCCGCCCCGCGGTCCCGGCGATCACCTCCGCCGGGTCGCCCCTGCGGCACATGGTGACCGTGCCGGACGCCTCGGTGAGCCCGTACGCGGTGAGCACCGTGGCCACGCCCAGCTCCCCGCGCAGCCGCTCGACCAGCGACAGCGGGACCACGGCCGCGCCCGTCACCACCAGCCGCAGCGCGCTCAGGTCGTAGCGGTCCCTGCGCGGGTGGTCCAGGAGCTGCTGGTGCAGCGTGGGCGGGCCAGGCAGCACGCTCACCCGCTCCTCGGCGATGCTGGCCAGCGCGGTGTCCACGGCGAACACCGGCTGCGGGATCATCGTCGCGCCCCGCGTGAGGCAGGCGATCACGCCCGCCTTGTAGCCGAAGGTGTGGAAGAACGGGTTGACGATCAGATACCGGTCGCCCTCCTCCAGGCCCGCGAGCCCGGCCCAGGTGTCGTACACCCGCAGCGTCTGCGCGTGCGTGATCACCGCGCCCTTTGGGTTCCCCGTGGTGCCCGAGGTGAAGGTGATGTCGGACGGGTCGTCGGGCCCGACGGAGTCGGCCCGTTCGCGCACCTCCTCGTCCCCCACCGCGTCGCCGCCCGCCAGGAACTCCCGCCATCCGGTGAAGCCTTCGGGCACGTCGTCGGAGAACACCACCGCGTTCCGCAGATGCGGCAGCCCCGGCAGCGGCCCGTCCCCCTCGCCCTCGGCGGTCGCGCGGCGCAGCGAGGCGACGTACGAGGTGCCGAGGAAGGTGCCGGTCACGAACAGCATCCGGGCGCGGGTGCGGTGGAGCACGTACGCGGCCTCGGCGCCCTTGAAGCGGGTGTTCACCGGGACCAGCACGCCGCCGGCGGTGACGGCGCCGAGCGCGGAGACGATCCAGTCGGCGCTGTTGGGCGCCCACACCGCGACCCGGTCGCCGCGGCGCAGACCTGCGGCGATGCAAGCGGCGGCGGCGCGCTCGACGCGGCGGCCGAGTTCGCCGTAGGTGATCCGGGTGCGGCCCTCCACGACCGCCTCGCGGCCCGAGTGGCGTTCCGCCGCCCGTCGTACGAGGTCGGGGATGCCGGTCACGGAGCGGTCCATCGATGCCCTCCCGCACAGTAGCTGACTATCCGTCAGATTAGCTGTAGCCTCCGGCACTGTCAGCAGTCCGGATGCGGACTGCCAGCAGTCCGTATGCGCGGAGGTGGCCGATGGCGGCGGGGCTCACGACGGGACTCAAGGACAGGGCGGCGATAGCCGGGATCGGGCAGACCGAGTTCGGCAAGCGGCTGCAGGAACCGGAGAAGACCCTCGCCTGCCGCGCGGTGCTCGCGGCCCTGGACGACGCGGGGATCGACCCCTCCGAGGTGGACGCCTTCGCCTCGTACACGATGGAGGAGACCGACGAGGTCGAGCTGGCGAAGTCCATCGGCGCGGGCGACGTCACGTTCTTCTCCAAGACCGGCTACGGCGGCGGCGGTTCGTGCGGGACCCTCGCGCATCTCGCGGCGGCCATCGCGACGGGCCAGGCGACGGTGGGCGTGGCCTGGCGCTCCCGCAAGCGCGGCTCGGGCCCGCGCCCCTGGAAGAACACCAACGTCCAACTCCCCACGCCAGCGCAGTGGACGAGGCCCTGGGGCCTGCTCCGCCCCTCCGACGAGATCGGCATGCTGACCAGGCGCTACATGCACGAGTACGGGGCGACCCGCGACCACCTCTTCAACGTCGCGCTCGCCTGCCGCAACCGCGCCAACCAGAACCCGGCCGCGATGATGTACGAGCGCCCGCTGACCCGCGAGATGTACATGAACGCGCGCTGGATCAGCGAGCCCCTCTGCCTCTTCGACAACTGCCTGGAGACGGACGGCGCGCTGGCGTGCGTGCTGGTCTCCGCCGACCGCGCGCGGGACTGCCGGCAGCGCCCGGTGTACGTACACGCCGCCGCGCAGGGATTGCCCGCCCAGCACCACGGCATGGTCAACTACTGGAACGAGGACCCGCTCAGCGGTCCCTCCTGGACGGCCGCCGAACACCTCTGGAAGTCCGCCGACTTCGGTCCACAGGATGTGGACGTCGCGCAGATCTACGACGCGTTCACCCCGCTCATCCCGCTCTCCCTGGAGGGCTACGGCTTCTGCGGGCGCGGCGAGGGCGCGGCCTTCACCGAGGGCGGCGCGCTGGAGATCGGCGGAAGGCTGCCGCTGAACACCTCGGGCGGCGGGCTCAGCGAGGCGTACGTGCACGGCTTCAACCTGATCAACGAGGGCGTGAAGCAGCTCCGCGGCACCTCGACCGCGCAGGTCCCGGACGCCGGAACGTGCCTGGTCACCGCGGGCGAGGGCGTGCCCACCTCGGCGGTCCTGCTGCGGAGTTGAGCACGGACGCGCACCCGCAGGCCGCCACCGACCCCACCAAGGACGGACAACAGATGACGGAACCTGTCAGCGAGATACTGTTCCCGGTCCCCGACGAGGACGGCGCCCCCTTCTGGCGCTACGCCGCCGAGGGCGAGCTGCGCGTCCAGTGCTGCGCCGCGCCCGACTGCCGCGAGCTGCGCTTCCCGCCGCGGCCCTGCTGCCCGCACTGCCGGTCCTTCGACTCCGAGTGGCGCAGGATGAGCGGCCGCGGCCGCATCTGGTCGTACGTGCTGCCGCACCCGCCCCTGCTCCCCTGGTACGCCGAGCAGGCCCCGTACAACGTGATCCTGGTCGAGCTCGCCGAGGCGCCGCACATCCGGATGGCCGGCAACCTGGTGGCCTCCCGCGACGCCGCGCTGAACTCGGTCGATCCGGCGAAGCTGCGCATCGGCGCCCCGGTCAAGGCGGTCTTCACCGAGCTGTCCGACGGCACACACCTGCCCCGCTGGGTACTGGAGCGGCCATGAGCACGGAATCCCCGAAGGCGGAACCGGCGGACACGGGCTCCCCGAAGGGGCGCGTCAGCGCCTCCGTGAAGGACGGCGTCGCCACCGTCACGCTCGACAATCCCGCCAAGCACAATGCGATCGACCTGGAGATGGCGCGCGAACTGGTCGCCGTGTGGCGGGAGTTCCGCACGCGGCCCGAGGTCCGCGCGGCCGTGGTGACGGGCGCGGGCGGCAGGGCGTTCAGCACCGGCATCGACCGGGACGCCGCGGCGGAGGCGGGCGCGCACCAGCCGCACTCCCCCTACTCCCTCGACGATCCGCTGCTCACCATCGGCCCCAAGGCCAACGACCTGTGGATCCCGGTGATCGCCGCGGTCGAGGGCATGGCCTGCGGCGGGGCCTTCTACCTGCTCTCCGAGGCGGAGTTCCTGGTCGCCGCCGAGGGCGCGACGTTCTTCGACCCGCACACCGCGTACGGGATGGTCAGCGCGTACGAGGCGATCGCGATGGCGCAGCGGATGCCGTACGGAGAGGCCGCGCGGATGGCGCTGATGGGCACCGCCGAGCGGATCACCGCGCAGCGGGCGTACGAAACAGGACTGGTATCCGAAGTGACCCAAAACGGCCGCGCTTTGGAGGCGGCCCACAAATGTGCCGCCACCCTCGCCTCGTACGAGCCCGGCGGGGTGCAGGGGACGGTGCGCGCGCTCTGGGCCGCACGGGAACCGGCCCGCGCCCAGGCCATGGCGCACGCGCCGCAGCTCATCGCGCTGGGGAACCTGCCGCCCGACGGTCAGTCCGCGCTGTTCGGCGCGCGGCCCTCGGGACCGCCGCGCCTCCGCTGACCGGCACGCCCGCCCGGAGCGCGCCGGCCTGCGGAGGTCACACGCTCAGAGCGCGTCGGACGCGGTGCGGCTCGCCTTGGTGATCTTGCACTTGCCCGAGGCGGTCTGCCCCTGCTCGGGGACGTACGCGGTCGAGACGTCCTGCGTGTCGGTGGCACCCGCCTGCACCACGGGAATGGTGCGGTTGCGGACGCCGATCGTCTTGCCGGCGCCGTCCGTGAACTTCACGGAGAACTTGTAGTCCACGGTGTCCGAGGTGTTGTTCGTCGCGCTGATCTTGGCGGTCACGCCGCGCGCCTCGTCGTAGGAGCAGTCGGTGATGCGCAGGTCCCGCAGCGCGTCGTTCCTGCTGCCGCCCCCGATGCCGCCGCCGAGCGAGCCCGAGCCGCCGCTGCTGCCGCCGCCCGTGCTGTCGTCCTTGCTGACGTCACTGCCGCCGTCGGTACCGCCACTGCCGGTGCTGCTGGTGTCAGTGTCGGTGTCCGAGTGGCTGCCACTGCTGCTGCTGTGGCTGCTGCCCCCGCAGCTTCCGCCGTGCGAGCCGCGGGCGCCCGTGAGCAGCACCAGCGCTATTCCGCAGACGGCGACCGTGCGGACATGACGAAGCCTCATGCTTCAACTCCCCGTTGATTGTGCAGTTTTGACAAACAGAATCCGCGCTCTTGACGAGCGCACGTCACCTTAGCAGCGGCCGGAACCTTCCGGTGCCGCGTTCCGCGACCCGCCCGCGCCAGCGGCCACCGGTACCCGTGCGTACGCACTGCGTCACGCCAGCGGATGCGGGCCCCCGGAGTGCGGCTTAGCGTCTGACGCAGGACGACGGCAGGACAGCGCGCACCCCCACACCCCGCGCATCCCCACCCAGGGAGGCCGAACGGAGATGATCCGGAACATCCTCGGGGGCCTGCTCGCCCTCATCGGAGCGGCGGCCGCCGTACTCAGCCCCTTCCGTCCTTGGTACGACGGCCGCCCCGGGCGCTCCTACCGGCTGGACCAGCTCTTCTCCGCGGGCGGCTTCACCCCGTCCCAAGCCCCGTTGCTCTACGGCCTCTTCGCGCCGATGGCCGTGGCCGCGCTGCTGGCCGTGATCGCGGTGCTGCTGCGGCTCCGCTCCCTCGTCGTGCTCGCCGGGCTGGTCGTGCTGGCCACGGCGGTGCTGTGGGCGGTGCGCCAGACACAGACCTCGAACGGGCTGTACGTGTCCGACGGCAAGGGTCTGGGGCTCGGCGCGGCCGGCGCCCTGGGCGGCGGCATCGTGCTGCTTCTGGGCGCCCTGCTCATGCGGGGCCGCCGGGCACGCCGCGCGGCAGGCCGGCACGCGACGCCGCGCCCCGCGGAGGCGCCGCGCGACGACGTGCCGCCCGCGCAGCCCACGGTGGCCGTCGCGCCCGGCGCCGAGGAGGGCCCGCCCACGGAGGAGCGGCTCTGGTACGGCACACCGGGCGCCACACCGGCGCGCGGCGCGGACGCCCCGCTCTCCGACACCGAGCGCACCCAGTACATCCGCCCCGTGGGCGGCGACCCCTGGCCGGCCGAGCCCGACCAGGACCAGCGCGACGCGGACCGCACCCAGTACATCCCCCGCACGAACCCGGACCCCCCGGACGGGACAGACCACCGCGACGCGGCGTGAGGGCCTCCTGCCACCCCCATCCCGCCGCAGCGGAAGGCGACCGTACGCGGGTCCGACCGGCGGTCAGAGCGCGCGGCAGCACACACGCCGCAACAGCGGCGACCGCAGGCGCGCAGCGCAGAGCAACCGGCCCGGAAGGGCGAACCCGGCACCGGCACAGTGCAACGTCACGCGCGCAGCGCAGAGCAACCGGCCCGGAAGGGCGAACCCGGCACCGGCACAGTGCAACGTCACGTCTTCTGCCCGGTCCCCTTCGCCGCATCCAGCGCGTACACGCAGCGGTCCTTGCTGCACGCGTAGACCACGCCGTCGGCCACCACGGGGGACCCGGTGATCTCGCCGCCGGTGGCCAGCTTCCAGCGCATCTGGCCGCCCACGGCGTCCAGCGTGTACAGGCAGTGGTCGGCGGAGCCGAAGTGGACCCGCCCGTCGGCCACCACGGGGGCGCCGACCACGTCGCCGCCCGCCGCGTACCGCCAGCGCGGGGTGCCGCTCACCGCGTCCAGCGTGTAGAGCGCGCCGCCGCTGCCCAGGTGGACCAGGCCGTCCGCGACGATCACCGGCTCGGTGGAGTGCCGCGCCTCGGTGGCGATGCGCCAGCGGTCGTGACCGTTGGCCGCGTCGATGGCGTACACCGTGCCGAGGTAGTCGGCGAGGTAGATGCCGCCGCCCGTGACCGCGGGCCCCGGCACGAACGCCGGCGCGCACAGGAAGGCGGCGGGCGCGTCGAAGCGCCAGCGCTCGGCCCCGGTAGCCCCGTCCAGCGCGAACACGCGGGACCCGGCGCACACGTACACCACGCCGTCGGGCGCCGCGGTCACCCGCACCGGCACACCGCCGGTCGCCGAGCTGTCGCCGACGGGGAAGGACCAGCGCTCGTTGCCCTCGCGGGCCTCGATCGCGTACAGCCGCCCGTCGCCCCAGGCGTAGACGATGCCGTTCTGCAGCACCGGCGCGGCCTCGGGCGTCTCGAAGTCGGCCTGGGCCCCGGTGAGTTCCCACAGCTTGGTGCCGTCGGACGCCTCCCACGCCTGCACGCCGCCGCCGCGCGTGGCGGTGACGACCACGCCGCCGCCGGTCTTCAGCGCGTACACCCAGCCGTCGGTGGCCAGCCGCCACTTCTCGGAGCCGTCCCGCGCGTCCAGTGCGTACAGGCTCGGCCCGTCCGAGGCGTGCACCCGCCCGTCGGCGACCTTCATGGACCAGGCGACCTCGCGGGTCTTGAACTGCCTGCGCCCGCTGGCCACATCGAGCGCGTGCACCTCGAAGGACGTGACGTACAGCAGGTCGCGGTCGACGACCGGAGTGCCCCACACGTCGTTGGACATGCGGAAGCGCCAAGGCCGCCAGCGCTGCCGCTGCTCCGGTACGCCGTCGGGACCGCCCTGCCGTGCGCCCTGCCGCGCCTGCTGCTGAGCCTGCTGCCCCTGCGGCGCGGCCTGGCCGCCCTGACCGCCCTGCACCACGTGCGAGGGCTGGGACGCCTGCGAGGGCTGCTGCCCCTGCTGCGGAGGGTGCGAAGGCGGCGGTCCTGGCGGCGGGTTGTGCGGGGCGCTGTGGGGCGCGGAGTGCGGGGCGGAGGGGGGCGCGCTGTGCGGGGCCGAGCCGTTCGGCGGGCGTACCCATCCCGTACCCGGGCCCGCACCCGTCGCGCGGGACTCGTCGGTGCGCCGCGGCCCGGGGCCGATCGGCACCTCGGACCCCGGCAGCCGCACGGGCCCGCCCTCGGCCGGCGCAGAGGGCTGGGCGGACGGCTGGACGGGCTGCTGCACGGAGGGCTGCACCGAGGGCGGCGCCGCCACCGAGCCGGCGGGCCCCGCCGAGGCGCCGGCCTCGGCGCCCGTGTGCGCGCCGACGGCCGCCGGGCCGCCGGGGCCCGCGGGAATGCTCGGGTGCTGCGGCGGCGGGCCCTGCTGCGGCGCCTGTGCGGGCGCCTGCGAGGCGGCGGGCGCCCCGACCGGCGCGGCGGGGCGGGAGGCCCCGGCGGCAGCGCCTGCGGAGGCCCCGGCGGAGGCGGGCGCGGGGCGCTGCGCCGAGGGGCGGCTGCCGCGTTTGCGCTCGATCAGCGCGACGGCGCCGCCCGGCAGCCACGCGGAGGCCGTGCCGCTGTCGTCGCCGCCGGAGGAGGAGAACAGGTGCGGGGCGAGCTGCGTCTGCAGGTCCTCGGGGCTGGGCCGCTCCTCGCCCGCCATCCGCATGCAGGACTCGATCAGCGGCCGCAGCTCCTCGGACATGCCCGTCAGGTCGGGGCCCTCGCGCAGCAGCATGAACACCGTCTCGACCGGATTCGCCCCGTGGAACGGCGCGTGCCCGGTCGCCGCGAAGACCAGCGTGGAGGCGAGCGAGAAGATGTCGCTGGCCCCGGTGACGCTGCGGGAGTCCCTGGCCTGCTCCGGCGACATGTACGCGGGTGTGCCCACCGCCACATTGGTCATCGTCAGGCGGGTGTTGGAGACGCCGGAGGCGATGCCGAAGTCGATGACCCGGGGCCCGTCCTCCACGACCAGCACGTTGGAGGGCTTCAGGTCGCGGTGCACAAGTCCCGCGCCGTGGATGGACTGCAGGGCCTCGGCCACCCCGGCGGCGAGCCAGCGCACCGCCTGAACGGGCAGCGGGCCGCACTCGTTCACTATCTCCTCGAGCGAGGGTGCGGGCACATAGGCGGTGGCCAGCCACGGCACGGCGGCGCGCGGGTCGGCGTCCACGACGGCCGCGGTGTAGAAGCCGCTGACCGCCCGCGCCGCCTCGACCTCGCGCGTGAAGCGCACGCGGAAGAGCTGGTCCTCGGCGAGCTCGGTGCGCACCGTCTTGATCGCCACCCGGCGCCCGGACGCCGAGCGCGCGAGATAGACCAGCCCCATGCCGCCGGCGCCGAGTCGGCCGAGCACCTCGAACGGGCCGATCCGCCGCGGATCGTGCTGCGTCAGCCGCTCCACCACTTGCCTGCCACCTCCCCGTAGGGGCTCCTCGACTTCCGCCCCCGTGCAGCTTCTCACTGCCTCGCTCGATCCCGTGGACCGAGGCCGATTCTTCCTGGCGAACCCGGCGGTTGCGAACCCGGGGGCAGCCCGGACGTGTCTTCGCCTCAGGGAACAGCACGGTATCCCGTGATGAGTCCGGCATTCCCCGCCGCCGGGTTCATACGGGGTGGAAACGCTGCCAGTTCAGTGCCGATATACGGGTCTTCCCGTACCGCATTCCGGGAACACCCGGGGTTCGCACCCCATTTGCATGCGGCCGGATCGCGCCCCCATTGCCCCTCGGTAAGCTGACGGCATGACAGGACAAGTTCGAACCGTCGACGGCAGAGTAGCCGGGCGCCGCGGGCAGGCGACGCGGCAGAAGCTGCTCGACTGCCTCAGCGAAATGCTCAGTTCCTCGCCGTACCGGGACGTCAAGGTGATCGATGTCGCGCGCAAGGCGGGCACCTCACCGGCGACCTTCTACCAGTACTTCCCCGACGTGGAGGGCGCGGTCCTGGAGCTCGCCGAGTCCATGGCGCAGGAGGGCGCCGGGCTCACCGAGCTGGTCGAGGGGCGGTCCTGGGCGGGCAAGGCCGGGTGGCAGACCGCCGAGGAGCTGGTGGACGGCTTCCTCTCGTTCTGGCGCAAGAACGACGCCATCCTGCGCGTGGTGGACCTGGGCGCCGCCGAGGGCGACAAGCGCTTCTACAAGATCCGCATGAAGGTCCTGAACTCGGTCAACAACTCGCTGACCGAGGCCATCAAGGACCTGCAGAGCAAGGGCAAGGTCGACAAGGACGTCAATCCGGCCGCCATGGCGGGCTCCCTGGTCGCGATGCTGGCCTCGGTCGCCGGGCACCAGAAGGGCTTCCAGACCTGGGGCGTGAAGCAGTCCGAGCTGAAACCCGCGCTCTCCATGCTGGTGCACCTGGGCGTCACGGGCCGCAAGCCCACCAAGTAGCCCGCCGCCAAGTCACGCACCGCACACGCCCGTTCACCCCGAGCACCCGGGCCCCTCGGCCGCCCGCCGTACCGCCTGCCCCGCCCCGCCGCCTCCCGTCACCGGCGCTCCAGCCGGAAGAGGCGGATCCGCCGCTCGACGCGCGCCTGATAGGTCGCGTACGGGGGCCAGAAAGCCAGTGCCGCACGCCACGCCTCCTCCCTCTCCTCCCCCTCCAGCAGCCGTGCCCGCACGGGGACGGCGGCGCCCTTCCAGCTGATCTCGGCGTCCGGGTTGGCGCGCAGGTTGGCGGTCCACGCGGGGTGTCCCGGGCGGCCGAAGTTGCTGCCCACCAGCAGCCAGGTCCCGCGCTCCCGCTCCGGCACGCAGGCCAGCGGGGTGCGCCGGGTCTCCCCTGTCCTCGCGCCCTTCGCGGTCAGCACCAGCCCCGGCAGCATCCGGTCGCTGAGCATCACCCGGCCCCCGGTGGCCCGGTGCACCGCGCGGTCCAGCCTCGGGATCACGTACGGGGCGACCCTGGCGAACCCCTTGGTCGAGGACACCTTCTGCACCAGCCGCATGCCCCTCATCGCGCCCCGCCTCCCTCGAAGAGCCCCGCGCGGGCCGCGGCGCGCTCCCGCAGCCGGTGCGGGGGCCCGAACAGCAGGTCGTCGCCCGCGGCGCGCTTGAAGTACAGGTGCGCGTCATGTTCCCAGGTGAAACCCGTGCCGCCGTGGAGCTGCACCGCCTCGCCCGCGGCGAGCCGCTGCGCCTCCAGCGCCTGCGCGAGCGCGAGCGCCCCTCCGCCCGCCGGGTCCCAGGCGGCGTAGTACGCGGCCGAGCGCGCGGTCTGCACGCGCACGTACACCTCGGCCAACCGGTGCTGGAGCGCCTGGAAGGAGCCGATGGGGCGGCCGAACTGCTCGCGCGTGCGGGCGTGTTCGAGCGTGCGCTCCAGCGCTCCGTCGGCCGCGCCGGCCGCCTCGGCGGCGAGCAGCGCGGCGGCCCGCGCGCCCGTCTCCGCGAGGGCTTCGCGCAGCGCGCCGGGGTCGTCCTCGCCGATCAACTCGGCTTGTACGTCGCGCAGTTCGACGCGCGCCGCGGGCCGGGTCTCATCCAGGCTCGTGACGCGGGTACGGGTGAGCCCCGCGGCCTCTTCCGCCCCCTCCCCCGTACGGACCGCGAAGAGGAGCGTGCGGGAACGGTTGTGGCCGCCGGTGTGCGCGGTGAGCAGCAGGAGCCCTGCGGTGTGGCCGCCCAGCACGTGCGGCGCCTCGCCGAACAGCCGCCATGCGCCGTCCACTTGGCGCGCCTGGATGCCGCCCGTGGTGCTGCCCGCCTCGCCCCCGCCCACTTCGGTGAGGCCGAGCGCGTGGGTGAGCGGCGCGCTGTCGGCGCCGGCCGTCGCCGGCACGGCGAGCGCGGCCGTGAGCGCCCCCGAGGCCAGCTCGGGCAGCAGGCTCGCGCGCTGCTCCGGAGCGCCGAGGCGCTGGAGGAGCGGCGCGCACAGCACCGCGGTGCCCAGCAGCGGCGAGGGCAGCAGGGCGCGGCCCGACTCCTCGCAGGCGAGGGCGAGTTCGACGGTGCCGCAGCCGGTGCCGCCGTACTCCTCGGGCACGGCCAGGCCCGGCAGGCCCAGCGTTCCGGCGAGGGCGGCCCACAGGTCCTCGTCGTATCCGGACGCGGTACGGGTCGCGGCCTTCACCTCGTCGGGTCCGCACCGCTTGGCGAGCAGTTCGCGCACGGTGCGCCGGATGTCGTCCTGCTCCGGGGTGAACGCGGTGTCCATCACGGCTCCCCTCATCTGACGAGCCGTCATATTAAGGAGCGGAGGACGAGATGGACAGGGGTGTGCGGAGAGCGCCTGACGGCGCGTCCGGTGCGTTTCCGGTCCGCGCGATCTGATGTACCGTCAGATTTATGGTTGCTGCCGCTGGTTCACATGGGACGCGAGGTGCGACGCGAGGCGGGAAGCGGGGGCGTGGGCGTGACGGGCGCCGGGTGGCCGTCGCCGGGGTCGCGCTCTCCGACACCGGGAGGGTGGACGAGGCGACCCCGTACGCGCTGCACGCACAGGCCGCGCGGCGCGCGCTCGCCGACTCGGGGCTGGGCCGCGAGGTGATCGACGGCTTCGCCTCGGCCGGGCTGGGGACGCTGGCGCCGGTGGAGGTCGCCGAGTATCTGGGGCTCCGGCCCACCTGGGTGGACTCCACCTCGGTCGGCGGCTCCACCTGGGAGGTCATGGCCGCGCACGCCGCGGACGCGATCGCCGCCGGCCACGCCAACGCCGTGCTGCTGGTCTACGGCTCGACCGCGCGCGCCGACCTCAAGGCCGGGCGCCGCACGGGAGAGCTGTCCTTCGGGGCGCGCGGACCGCTCCAGTTCGAGGTCCCGTACGGGCACACCCTGATCTCCAAGTACGCGATGGCCGCGCGGCGCCATCAGCACCAGTACGGGACGACCCTGGAACAGCTCGCCCAGGTCGCCGTCCAGGCCCGCGCCAACGCGGGCGCCAACCCCGAGGCCATGTACCGCGACCCGGTCACCGTCGACGACGTGCTCTCCGGCCCGATGGTCGCCGACCCCTTCACCAAGCTGCACTGCTGCATACGCAGCGACGGCGGCTGCGCGGTGCTGCTGGTCGCCGAGGACCTGGTGGCGGACTGCGCGCGGGAGCCCGTGTGGGTGCTGGGCTCCGGTACGGCCGTCTCGCACTCCGCCATGTCGGAGTGGGACGACTTCACGGTCTCGCCGGCGGCGGAGTCGGGGCGGCAGGCGTTCGGGCGCGCGGGCGTACGGCCCGAGGAGATCGAAGTCGCCGAGATCTACGACGCGTTCACCTACATGACGCTGGTGACGCTGGAGGACCTCGGCTTCTGCGCGAAGGGCGAGGGCGGCGAGTTCATCGGCAAGGACCGCCTGACGGTGGGCGGCGCGCTCCCCACGAACACGGACGGGGGCGGCCTGTCGGCCTGCCACCCCGGGATGCGGGGGCTGTTCCTGCTGGTGGAGGGGGTGCGGCAGATGCGGGGAGAGTTTTCCGGTGGTCGGCAGGTGGTGGGGCGCGACGGCGGCCCGCCGTCGCTGGGGGTCGCCTCGGGGACGGGTGGGTGGTTCTGCTCGTCGGGGACGTTGGTGTTGGGTCGCGAGTGACTGTTGCCCGCGCCTCTTCGGGTGGGTGGTTGCGCCCGTCTTGTGCGGGGCGCGGGTGCGCCGCCTTTGGGCGCCTTGCGCCTTGACCGCCGGTCGGGTGCGCCGCCTTGGATGCTTCACGCCTTGACCGCCGGTCGGGACCGCTTCTTGTCGCCTCCCGCTGCGGCGGGATTCGGGTGGGTGGTTGCGCCCGACTGGTGAGTTGCGGCCCGGCCCGGAAACGCTCCGCGCCCCCGGACCGGGCCTCCGCCCGGTCTGCGGCGTCCGCGAGTTGCGTACGAGCCGTCGCGCCGGGTGTGTGGTTGCGCGCCCCACGACTCGCTGCGGGCTTCCGCTTCCGCTCGCTACCCCGCTTCTGAGCTGTGCTCCCGGCACCCGCGCAAGCACGTACGCAACGGGGCCCGGGGCGCAGCCCCGGATGCTTACGGTGTGAACACCGGGGACGTGTGGTCCTGTTCTGGGCGGAACGTGACGGTCAGCGGCATGTCCACGTGCAGGTCGGAGGGGGACGCGTCCACCAGCTCCGTCATCATGCGCGGGCCCTCCTCCAGCGTGACGACCGCGGGGACGTACGGCACCCGGTCCCGGAACGGCGGCAGGTCGTTCCGGTGGACCACCGACCACGTGTAGAGCGTGGCGCGGCCGCTCGCCGCCTCCCACACGACGTCCTCACTCCAGCACCGGGGGCAGAACTCCCGCGGATAGTGATGCGCGAGACCGCAGCCGGACGCGCGGCAGCGCCGGATGAGCAGCCGCCCCTCGGCCGCGGCGTCCCAGTACGTACGCGTGAAGGCGTCGATCTCGGGCCCGGCCATCAGAAGAGCCCCAGCGCGGCGTCCACCGACCAGCTCTGCCACCCCATGCCGAAGAGGGCGACGAGCGAGATGAGCGCCATCATCGAGTTCTGCCCCTGCTCGGCCCAGTCGTGGATCATCAGCACGAGGTAGAGGAGGTTGAGCAGCAGGCCGCCCACCAGGGCGATCGGGGTGAGGAAGCCGAGGATCAGCCCGAGGCCGAGGGCGAGTTCGGCGTACACCACCACGTACGCCATCGCCCGCGGCCGTGGCCGCACCACCACGTCGAAGCCGCTCTTGACCGCCTGCCAGCGGTGCTCCGAGGCGACACTCGCGGCCCAGGCGATGCCCGAACCCCTCTCGAACCACGCGGACTTGTCCTTGTGGCGCCAGCTCTCCAGCCACCACAGGCCCAGTCCCACGCGGAGCACGGCCAGCCATTCCGGGCCGCCGAGCCAGAGGGTCTGCACGGTCCACCACCTCCCGCACCGGGGTTATCTGACGGTACGTCAGTTCAGCGCACCGGCACGGGGGTTTGCAAGAGGCCGCCGCGACCTAGGCTCTGCACCATGCCGATCTCTGACGAGGGAACACCGGTCCATGTCATCGGCGCGGGCCCCGGCGGCCTCGCGGTCGCCGCCGCGCTGAGGCGCCGCGGGGTCAGCGCCGTGGTACTGGAGAGGTCGGACGCTGTGGGGGCGTCCTGGCGCAACCGCTACGACGCGCTGCGCCTGCACACCACCCGCCGCCGCTCGGCCCTGCCGGGACTCGCGGTGCCGCGCGGCTACGGGCGCTGGGTGGGGCGCGACGACATGGTGCGGTATCTGGAGTCGTACGCCGACGACCACCACCTGGAACTCGCCGCCGGCGTGGAGGTGCACCGCATCGAGCGCCGCGGCGAGGAGTGGGTGCTCCACGCCAACGGCGGGCGCCGCCTGACCACCCCGGCCGTCGTGGTCGCCACCGGCCTCCACCGCACCCCGTATCTGCCCGACTGGCCGGGGCGCGGCGGCTTCCGCGGCGACCTGCTGCACTCAGCGCACTACCGCGACCCCGCCCCCTACCGGGGCAAGGACGTGCTGGTCGTCGGCGCGGGCAACAGCGGCACCGAGATAGCGGTCGACCTGGCGCGGGGCGGCGCGGCACGGGTGCGGCTCGCGGTGCGCACTCCCCCGCACCTGGTGCGCCGCTCCTGGCTGGGGTGGCCCGCGCAGTCGGGCGGAACGCTGTGCAGACGCCTGCCCCGGTGGGCCGTCGACGCCGGGGCACGCAGGATCGCGGCACCCGACCTGACCGCGCACGGGCTGCCGCGCCCGAAAGGGGGACTCGGCACGCGCCTGCGCGAGGGCGCGGTGCCGGTGGTGGACTCGGGGGACTTCGTACGGGCCGTACGGGCGGGGGAGGTCGAACCGGTCGCGGGAGTCGAGGCGTTCGAGGGCGAGGACAAGATCCGGCTGCTGGACGAGAGCGTCATAGCCCCGGAGTGCGTGGTGGCCGCCACCGGCTACCGGCGCGACCTGGACGGCCTCGTCGGCGACCTGGGAGTGCTGGACGCGCTCGGCGCACCCCGCGTGCGGCGCCGGGGCAGGGCGGCCGAGGGGGCGCCCGGACTGTATTTCACCGGCTTCACCAGCCCGCCCAGCGGCACCCTGCGGGAGATCGGGCGGGAGGCGGAACGGGTCGCGAAGTCGATAGCGCGGGCCTCCGCGAAGTGAGGTGGGGGCCGTCCGACCTGCGGCCGGCTTCGTAGCGGCTCTCCTGTGAGCGCCGACGGCGATGACGGCTGCTGTGCGAGTGTCGCTTCTTGGCGACGGCGCCGTCCCGTCCGTTCCGGCGTGAGCATCCCGTGCGCACACTCTTCCTGATGGTGCGTCAGATCTGTAATCTGACACAGCGTCAGCAATGCTGCCGGGACACAGGAGTGGGCGAGAACGATGCTTGGATCGACGCACGGCTGCCTCACCACCACCCCACGCCCCGCCCCCGCCGTCGGTGCGGAGACCGGCGGGGACGTCGACGTCAGCGGGCGTGCGCTGCACGCCGAAGTACCCGATCTGGACCGGCTCTTCCGGCCCGAGGCGGTGGCCGTCGTCGGCGCCTCGGACGCGGAGGGGCGGCCCAACACCGGCATCACCCGGCAACTGCTGCGCTGGGCCGAGCGGGTCGGCGCGCGGGTGTATCCGGTGCATCCGACGCGGGAGACCGTCTTCGGCCTGGAGTGCGCGCCCTCGGTGGCGGAGCTTCCCGGACCGGTGGACGTCGCGGTGCTGCTGGTGGGCGACCCGGTGCCGGTCGTCGAGCAGCTCGCGGACACCAAGACGCGCTTCGCCGTCGCCTTCGCCTCCGGCTTCGCCGAGACCGGCGAGGACGGGGCCGCAGCGCAGGAGCGGCTGGCCGAGGCCGCGCAGCGGGCCGGGGTGCGGCTGCTGGGTCCGAACACCAACCTCAACGCCTTCGAGACCTTCCGCGAGGACCTGGAGGGCCCGGCGATCGCGCTGATCACGCAGTCGGGGCACCAGGGGCGGCCCGTCTTCGCGATGCAGGAGCTGGGCGTGCGGCTCTCGCACTGGGCGCCCACCGGCAACGAGGCCGACCTGGAGACCGCCGACTTCATCTCCTACTTCTCCTCGCTCCCCGAAGTCGGCGCCATCGCCGCCTACATGGAGGGGCTCAAGGACGGGCGCGGCTTCCTCATCGCCGCCGACCGCGCCGCGCGCAACGGGGTGCCCGTGGTCGCCGTCAAGGTCGGCCGCACCGAGGCGGGCGCGCGCAGCGCCGCCTCCCACACCGGCAAGCTGACCGGCGGCGACGCGACCGTGGACGCGGCGATGCGGCAGTTCGGCGTGGTGCGGGTGGACGGGCTCGACGAGCTCCAGGACACCTCGGCGCTGCTGGCACGCGCGCGGCCGCCGGTGGCCGAGGGCGTGGTCGTCTACTCCATATCCGGCGGCACCGGCGCGCACTTCTCCGACCTCGCGACCGCGGCGGGGCTGCCCATGCCCCGGCTGTCCGAGCAGAAGCAGGACGAGCTGCACCAGTGGATACCGGACTATCTGAGCGTGGCCAATCCGGTGGACAACGGCGGGCACCCGGTGGGCGACTGGCGCGGCCGGAAGATCATCGACGCGATCCTCGCCGACCCCGACGTGGGCGTGCTGATCTGCCCGATCACGGGCCCCTTCCCGCCGATGAGCGACAAGCTCGCGCAGGACCTGGTGGACGCGGCGGAGCAGACCGACAAGCTGGTGTGCGTGGTGTGGGGCTCGCCCGTGGGGGACGAGGACGCCTACCGCTCGACCCTGCTCGGGTCCTCGCGGGTGGCGACCTTCCGCACCTTCGGCAACTGCATCGGCGCCGTGCGCTCCTATCTGGAGCACCACCGCTTCGTACGGGACTACCGCTCGCCCTTCGCCGCGGCGCCGCGCACCCCCTCGCCCTCGGCGGCCAAGGCGGGCGGGCTGCTGCGCGAGGGGCAGCAGCTGAGCGAATACGCGGCGAAGCAGCTCCTGCGTGCGTACGGCATCCGGGTGCCCAGGGAGCAGCTCGTGACCAGCGCGGCGCAGGCGGTCCGCTCGGCGGCCCAGGTCGGCTACCCGGTCGTGATGAAGGCCAGCGCGCCGCAGCTCGCGCACAAGAGCGAGCTGGGGCTGGTCAAGGTCGGGCTGACCTCGGCGAGCCAGGTGCGGGACGCCTATCGGGAGCTGACCGACATCGCGCACGCCGAGGGCGTCGAGCTGGACGGCGTACTGGTCTGCCAGATGATCGAGCAGGGCGTGGAGATGGTCGTCGGGGTGAGCCACGACGCGCTCTTCGGGCCCACGGTCACGGTCGGGCTCGGCGGCGTGCTGGTCGAGGTGCTGGGGGACGTCGCGGTCGGCATTCCGCCCTTCGGCGAGGAGCAGGTGCGGGAGATGCTCGGGCGGCTGCGGGGGCGGGCGCTGCTCGACGGCGTACGCGGCATGCCGGCGGCGGACACGGACGCGCTCACCGACGTCGTGCTGCGGGTCCAGCGGATGGCGCTGGAGCTCGGCGACCGGCTCTCCGAACTCGACATCAACCCGCTCGTGGTGCTGCCGCGCGGCCAGGGCGCGGTCGCGCTGGACGCGCTGGCCGTGTGCAGGTGAGCGCGCGGCGGAGCACCAGGCCGCACACGCCCCGTACGCCGACATCACGGAGAGCACAGTGAGCGCTGAGAAGGCTGAGAACACCGCGAACACCTCGGAAACTTCCATGTCTTCCGTTGTACGGCACGCCACTGACAACGGCGTGCTGTGGATCACACTGGACCGCCCGGAGGCGCGGAACGCGCTCACATGGGACCAACGCGAGCTGCTGATCGGCCTGTTGGAGGACGCCTCGGCCGACCCCGGGGTGCGGGCCGTCGTGCTGACCGGTACGGGAAAGGCGTTCTGCGCCGGCGCTGACCTCAAGGGCACGGGCGGCGGCACCCCAGTGCCCGGCGATGTCGCGCGCACCATCAGGAACGGGGCGCAGCGGCTCGTCGCCTCCGTGCTGGACTGCGAGAAGCCGGTGATCGGCGCGGTGAACGGGGTGGCCGCGGGGCTCGGCGCGCAGCTCGCGCTGGCCTGCGACCTCGTACTGGCGGCCGAGGAGGCGAAGTTCACCGAGGTGTTCGCGCGGCGCGGGCTCGTGCCGGACGGCGGCGGGGCGTATCTGCTGCCGCGCCTGGTCGGTCCGCAGCGGGCGAAAGAGCTGCTGTTCTTCGGCGACGGCGTGAGCGCGGCGGAGGCGGAACGGTTCGGCCTGGTCAACCGCGTCCTGCCGGGCGGCGAGCTGGAGAAGGCCGCGCGGTCCTGGGCCGAGCGGCTGGCCGCCGGGCCCACGCGGGCGCTCGCGCTTACGAAGCGGCTGGTCAACGCCTCGCTGGAGTCGGACAGGGCGACCGCGTTCGAGGCCGAGGCGCAGGCGCAGGAGATCAACATGACGACGGAGGACGCGCGCGAGGGCGTGGCCGCCTTCGTCGAGCGGCGCGAGGCGCGCTTCCGGGGGAAGTGAAGGCAGGACAGGGGAAGTGAGGCGGGACCGCGCGGTCCCACGCCTTCCCATCTGACGCCCCATCAGGTCCAATGGAAGCATGATGGGACATGCCGGAATGGCAGCGACGGCGGTGCGGTATCTGCGCGGCTCGGGTGCGCCGGTGACGCGCCCGGCGGCCGGTGCCCCGGTCACGCCGGGGCGGCCGCCGCTCCGCGCCGTGCGCGAGGACGAGCGGGCGCCCCTCGATCCGGGTGAATTCCGGCGCGTGCTGGGCTCGTTCGCGTCCGGGGTCACGGTCGTGACGGCGCCGGCCGAGGAGGGCGCCGAGCGCCCTGCGGGCTTCGCGTGCCAGTCGTTCGCCTCGCTGTCCCTCGACCCGCCACTGGTGTCCTTCATGGTCGCCCGCACCTCGACGAGCTGGCCGCACATCGCGCGCGCCGGGGTCTTCTGCGTCAACGTGCTGGGCGAGCAACAGGGCGAGCTGTGCCGCGCGTTCGCGGTCAGCGGCGCGGACAAGTTCGCCGGGGTGGAGCACTCGCCGGCGCCGGAGACGGGGTCGCCGCGGCTGGCCGGGGTGCCGGCGTGGATCGACTGCGCCATCCACGCCGTGCACACCGGAGGGGACCACCTGATCGTGGTCGGGCGGGTGCTGGCGCTCGACGCGGAGACGGAGGGCGCCGGACCGCTGCTCTTCCACCGCGGGACGTTCGGCCGCTTCACGGAGTCCTGACCACGGCGTACGCGCCGAAGCCCGCGCCTCACCCCGTACGGTGCACCGCCAGGCCCTCGCGGCCAGGCGCCAACTCCGCGCGCACGGTGAGGCGTTCGTCGTAATCGCCGCCGGCCTCGTGCCTGTACGGGATCGGCGTCTCGGTGTCCAGGGCGCGCAGGCGCGCGCGGAGACGTTCCGCGTGCTCCTTGTAGTCCGCTTCACTCATGCGGTCGGCGTCGTCCACGGCGAAGGGCCGCAGCGCCCGCATGCCCGTGTACCAGAACGTGCCGTGCAGCAGCGGGAACAGCACCTCGTCGAGCTGCCCGTGCACGCCGCGCGGCCCGAAGGCGGACTCCCGCGCCCCGTACGAGGTGATCACCAGGGCGCGGCGGCCGCGCAGCCCGCCGTCGCCGTACCGCAGCGCGCGGCCCGCGCCGTCCCGCAGGCCGAAGGCGAAGCCCTGCGTCAGTACGCGGTCGAACCAGCCCTTCAGGATCGCGGGCGGCCCCAGCCACCACAGCGGGAACTGGAAGACCACAGCGTCGGCCCACTCCAGCTTCTCCTGTTCGGCGCGGACGTCGGGGCTCAACCCGCCCTCACGGAAGGCGCGTTCCTGCTCCTTGCCGACGTACAGACGGCCCGCGGCCCCGGTACCCAGGTCGGGCGGGCCGAGAACCGGGTCCCAGCGCATCGCGTACAGGTCGGAGACGCGGGTCTCGTGACCGAGGAGGGACAGTTGGTCGAGGCCGTCGGCGAGGAGGGAGGCGTTCATCGAGCGGGGTTCGGGGTGGGCGAAAACCCAGAGGATCTTCATGCCACCGATGCTCCGCCGCATGCGCTCCCGCGGGGAGTGGCCAGATGGACGAGGAGTGAAAGAATCTGGCCATGGGAGACACGGCGGACGGAGTGCACCGGGTGGCCGTGCTGGTGCGGCACGGCGTGATGCCGCTCGAGCTCGGCCTCGTACACCAGCTCTTCGGCTCGGCGCGGGATGGGGGAGGACACGGGGAGCGGCTGTACGAGGTGGTGACCTGCGCGCCGGAGCCCGGGCTCGTGCGGACCGACGCGGACTTCCCGGTCCATGTGGCGCTCGGGCCCGAGGAGCTGGGGCGCGCGGACACCGTGATCGTTCCGGGCTCGCACGAGGAGGAGGCGCCGGAGAAGGAGGGGCGGCTGACGCCGGCGCTCACCGCGGCGCTGCGGCACGTCAGGCCGGGTACGCGGGTGGCCTCGATCTGTACGGGCGCGTTCGTGCTGGCCGCGGCCGGGCTGCTGGAGGGGAGGCGGGCGACCACGCACTGGAAGTCGGCGGCGGACTTCCGCGCGCTCTTCCCCTCCGTACGCCTGGACCCGGACGTGCTGTACGCGGACGAGGGCGAGGTCCTGACGGCGGCCGGCGAGGCGGCGGGCATCGACCTGTGCCTGCACATGATCCGGTGCGATCACGGGGCGGCGGTGGCCAACGATGTGGCGCGCACGACCGTCGTGCCGCCGCACCGGGAGGGCGGGCAGGCGCAGTTCATCCCGCGGCCGGTGGGCTCGCCGGGCGTGCGCTCCGGCACCGGGGCCGCGCGGGAGTGGGCGCTGCGGCACCTGGAGCGGCCACTGTCGCTGCGCGAGCTGGCGGAGCGCGAGTCGATGAGCGTGCGCTCCTTCACGCGCCGCTTCCGTGAGGAGGTGGGGATGACGCCGGGCCAGTGGCTGGCGCAGCAACGGCTGGCGCGGGCGCGGCAGTTGCTGGAGGAGACGGACATGCCGGTGGAGCGGGTGGCCGAGGTGGCGGGGTTCGGGACGGGGGTGTCGTTGCGCCAGCACTTGCGCTCCGCGCTCGGGGTGGTCCCGAGCGCGTATCGGGCTACGTTCCGCGGCACGCCGAGTGCGTGAGTCTGCGGCCTGCGCGCCTGTGGGTGCTGTGCGTCTTGACCGCCGGTCGGGCCCGCTTCTTGTCGCCTTCCGCTGCGGCGGATTTTGGGTGGGTGGTTCCGACTGCCTTGTGAGTTACGGGGCTGCCTCCGACGCTCCGCGCCTGCGGCATCCCCTTGCTCCGCCGCGCCAGTGGTCGCTACCGAAGTGTGGGTCGCGGAACGCTGCGGGTTGCTCGCCGCTACCCCCGCCTAGCCCGAATGACCAGCGCCATCAGCGCCGCCCCGGCGCACAGCGCCCCGGACGCGAACCACGCCGCGTCATACGTCCCCGTCGCGTCGCGGACCAGCCCGGCCCCGTACGACACGATCGCCGCCCCGATCTGGTGCGAAGCCAGCACCCAGCCGAAGACGATCGCGCCGGCCTCGCCGAAGTGTTCGCGGCACAGCGCGATCGTGGGCGGCACCGTCGCCACCCAGTCGAGCCCGTAGAAGATCACGAAGAACAGCATCGGCGGATGCACCGTGTCCCCGAACAGCATCGGGAGCGCGAGGAGCGAGAGCCCGCGCAGCGCGTAGTAGACGGCGAGCAGACGGCGCGCGTCGAAGCGGTCGGTCAGCCACCCCGAGGCGACCGTCCCCGCCAGGTCGAAGATCCCGATCACCGCGAGCAGCGAGGCGGCCGCCGTCACCGGCATCCCGTGATCGTGCGCCGCGGGCACGAAATGCACGCCGACCAGCCCGTTCGTGGACGCCCCGCACACCGCGAAGGTGCCCGCGAGCAGCCAGAACGCGCGGGTGCGGGCCGCGTCGAGCAGGGAGCGCACGGCACGCCGGGCCGCGCCGGGTCCTGGCCGGTCCGGTGTGCGGTAGTCGGACCCGGCCCCGTACGGCAGCAGCCCCAGGTCCTCCGGCCGGTCCCGCAGCACGAACAGCACCAGCGGCACCACCAGCAGCGCGCAGCCCGCGACGGCGAGCGAGGCGGCGCGCCATCCCGGGCCGTCGACCAGCAGCGCGACCAGCGGCAGGAACACCAGCTGACCTGCGGCGCCGCCCGCCGTGAGGATGCCGGAGACCAGCCCGCGGCGCTGCACGAACCAGCGGTTGGTGACGGTCGAGGCGAAGGCCAGCGCCATCGACCCCGTGCCGAGCCCGACCAGGAAGCCCCAGCACAGGACCAGTTGCCAGGTCGCGTCCATGAAGACGGTGAGCCCGCTGCCCGCGGAGATCAGCAGCAGCGCCCCGGCCACGACGCGGCGTATCCCGTACCGGTCCATGAGCGCGGCGGCGAAGGGCGAAGTGAGGCCGTAGAGCAGCACGTTCACCGACACGGCGCCGGAGATCGTGCTGTGCGACCAGCCGAACTCGGCGTGCAGCGGGTCGATGAACACGCTCGGCGTCGCGCGGAACCCCGCGGCGCCGACGAGCGCGACGAACGAGACGGCGGCCACCCACCAGGCGCGATGCACCCGCCGAGACCGGTGGACGGGCGAACTGTGCTGGTGCGCCGGGTGAGTTGAGGGTGTCGTGGTCACGCGCCTCAGACTGCGGTGCGCTGCCCCGTACAACGAGTGGCCCGACGGCCATCCTGTGCGAGGATCGGGCCATGACCGCGAGCTCCGGGCCCGTACCCGCCTTCCGCCACCCCGGCCGCCACCGCGTAGCCGTCCTGGTCAGGCACGGCATGCTGCCGATCGAACTCGGCATCCCGCACCGCCTGTTCGGCCGCTCGAAGCGTGACGACGGCACGCCGCTGTACGAGGTGGTGACCTGTACGCCGGAGGGCCCGGGCCCGGTGCGTACGGACGCCGACTTCACGGTCAACGTCGAGCACGGGCCCGAGGCGCTGGAGGAGGCCGACACCGTCGTGGTCCCGGCCTCCCACGAGATCGACGAGGCCTGGCAGAAGGGCAGCCTCGACCCCGCGTTGTCGCAGGCCATGGCCCGGATCAGGCCCGGCGCGCGGATCGCCTCCATCTGTACGGGCGCCTACGTGCTGGCCGCGGCGGGACTGCTCGACGGCAAGCGGGCCACCACGCACTGGTCCTCGTGCGAGCGCTTCCAGGAGATGTTCCCGGCGGTGCGGGTGGACCCCGATGTGCTCTACACCGACGAGGGCGACATCTTCACCTCGGCGGGCGTGGCCTCCGGCGTGGACCTGTGCCTGCACCTCGTACGCACCGACTTCGGCGCCGCCGTGGCCAACTCGGTGGCCCGGCGCACCGTCGTACCGCCGCACCGGGACGGCGGGCAGGCCCAGTTCGTGGAGCGCCCGGTGCCGGAGCCCGGCATCAGCTCGACCGCGCGGGCGCGCGCCTGGGCGCTGGAGCAGTTGCACCGGCCGCTGACGCTGCGCGAACTGGCCGGGCGCGAGGCCATGAGCGTGCGCACCTTCACGCGCCGGTTCCGCGAGGAGGCCGGAGTGAGCCCGCAGCAGTGGCTGACCCGGCAGCGCATCGAGCGGGCCCGGCAGTTGCTGGAGCACAGCGGCCTGCCGGTGGAGCGGATCGCGGCCGAGGCCGGCTTCGGCTCGGCCGCCTCGCTGCGGGCGCACTTCCAGTCGGCGCTGGGGGTGTCGCCGCGCGCGTACCGCCGCACGTTCAGGGCGGAGGCGGAGAGTACGGAGGCTGCCTGAGCGGCACCGGGGCCTCCGGGAGGTGCGCGCGTCAGAAGGTGAGGACGCCGCGCGCCAGGCGGCCCGCCTCCGCGTCGGCCGTCGCCTTCGCGAAGTCCTCGATCGGATAGGTGCCGGTGACCAGCTCGTCCAGGAGCAGGCGTCCGCTGCGGTACAGGTCCGCGTAGAGGGCGATGTCGTGCTGCGGGCGGGACGAGCCGTAGCGGCAGCCGAGTATCGACTTGTCCAGGTACATCGAGGAGACCTTGAAGGACGCCTCGGCGTCGGCCGGCGGCACCCCGAGGAGCACCGCCTGGCCGTGCCGGTCCAGCAGGTCGATGGCCTGCCGGATCAGCCGGGTGCTGCCCACGCACTCGAAGGCGTGCTGCGCGCCGTCCGGCAGGATCTCGCGTACGGCCTCCTCCGTGTCCTCGACGGCGGAGGCGTCCACGAAGTGGGTGGCGCCGAACCGGCGTGCCGCCTCCTCCTTCGCGGGGTTGGCGTCCACCGCGACGATCACCGAGGCGCCGGCGATGCGCGCGCCCTGGAGCACGTTGAGGCCGATACCGCCCGCGCCGATCACCACGACGGTCTCGCCCTGCGCGACCTTGGCACGGTTGAGCACCGCGCCCACGCCGGTCAGCACGCCGCACCCGATGAGCGCGGCCGAAGTGAACGGCACCCCTTCGGGGAGCGGCACCGCCTGCACGGCGCTGACCACGGTGCGCTCGGAAAAGGCCGAGTTGGACGCGAAGTTGTACACGGACTCGCCGTCCAGCGTGAACGGCTGCCCCGGGCGCCCGATCGCCGCCCGGCACATGGTGGGCCTGCCCCGGTCGCACTCCTTGCAGGTCCCGCAGTTGGCGAGAGTGGACAGGGCCACCGCGTCGCCGGGCGCGACATGCGTGACGCCCTCGCCGACCGCCTCGACCACGCCCGCGCCCTCGTGTCCCAGCACCACGGGCACCGGGTACGGGATGGTCCCGTCGGTCACCGAGAGATCGCTGTGGCACAGGCCGGCGGCGCGGATGCCGACCAGCACCTCGCCGGGGCCCGGGCCGCGCACCTCCAGCTCTCCGGCGACCCGCACCTGCTTCCCGTCGAACACGACGCCACGCATGGGACCAACTCCCTTACCACAGGGGTGAATTGGAGGTACCTCGGTCAGGACTGCCAGACCACTGACTGGAGTTCGCTGTACGCGTGCAGGCCGAAGGAGCCGCCGTCCCGCCCGATCCCGGACTCCTTGAAGCCGCCGAACGGGGTCTCCGGGTTCCGCTGCACGGTGTTGATGCCGACGTTCCCGCTGCGCAGCCGCCCCGCGAAGGCCCAGGCACGGCCCGCGTCGGCGCCGAAGACGTAGTCGTAGAGCCCGTACGGGGTGCCGTTGGCGATCCGCGCCGCCTCGTCCTCGCCCTCGTACGGGAGCACCGCCACCACGGGGCCGAAGATCTCCTCCTGGGCTACGGCCATGCCCGGCTCCACGCCCGTGAGCAGGGTCGGAGCCACGTAGAAGCCCGGCTTGACGTCGGGGCGCCGCCCGCCGGCCACGACCCGGGCGCCCGCGTCGCGCGCACCGGCCACGTGCGCCTCCACGCGCTCGCGCTGCGCGGCGGAGATCAGCGGCCCGACGACCGTCCCGGGCTCGCGCGGATCCCCGACTGTCAGTGCCGCCGCGTACTGTTCAAGGGCGTCGACGACACCGTCGTGCAGCGCTCTCGGCACCAGGACGCGGGTGGGTGCCGTGCAGATCTGCCCGCTGTGGAAGGTCCAGGTCGAGGCTGCGGCCTTCACCGCCGACGCGACCGTCCGCTCGTCCGCGCCGTCCAGGATCACGGCGGCGCCCTTACCGCCCAGCTCCATGAGGGTGCGCTTCATGCCGCGCCCCGCGGACTCGGCGATCTTCTTGCCCACGGAGGTGGAGCCCGTGAAGCTGACCATGTCGATCCCCGGATGCCCGACGAGGGCCTCACCCGCCGCCGCGCCCGAGCCGGTGACCACGTTGAAGAGCCCGTCGGGAAGACCGGCTTCCTTCAGAATCGGGCCCAACTCCAGGCAGCTCAGGGGGTCTTGAGGCGCCGGCTTGCAGACCACGGCGTTCCCCATGGCCAGCGCGGGCGCGACCTTCCCCGCCAGATTCACGACGGGGAAGTTGTACGAGGTGATGCACGCGACCACTCCGGCGGGACGGCGCACGGCGGCGGCGCCGATCAGTCCGCCGGGTGCGAGCGCGCTCTCCCGTACGGGCTGCGGCGGGAGCGGCACGGTCACGGGCTCCAGCGCGCCGCGCGCGTAACGGCGGAAGCGCTCGGCAGCCGTGGGCAACTGCATGCCCGAGGCGACCCGGCTGGTGGCGCCGGTCTCCGCCTGGAGCAGCGGCAGCAGGTCGGCGGCGTGCGCGTCGATGAGGTCGGCGACGCGTTCCAGTACGGCGGCGCGCTCGCGCGGTTCGGCCGCGGCCCACTCCTCCTGGGCGGCGCGCGCGGCCCGTACGGCGGCGTCGACGTCCTCGGCGGTGGCCTCGGGGGCGCGGCCCAGCTCCTCCTCGGAGGCGGGGTCGATCACGGGGTAGTGGCCGCCGTCCGCGGCATGCCACTGTCCGTTGATCCAGTGCCGGTGGTTCGTCCGCGGGCTCATCGGCTCGGCTCCTTGGGCAGGCCCAGTACGCGCTGGGCGATGATGTTGCGCTGGATCTCGTCCGAGCCGCCGTAGATGGTGTCGGCCCGGCTGAAGAGGAACTGGCGCTGCATGGCGTCCAGTTCGTAGGGCTGCTCAGGCGACCAGTCCTGCGGTCCGCCGGCGGCCTCCGCACCCCGCACGCGCATGGCCAGCTCACCGAGCCGCTGATGCCATCCGGCCCACAGCAGCTTGGCGACGCTGGGGGCGCCGGGGTCGTCGTTCGCGCCGCCGAGGGTGCGCAGCGCATTCCAGCGCATGGTGCGCAACTCGGCCCAGGCGCGCACCAGTTGCTCGCGCAGCACCGGGTCGCGCTCGGCCGCCCCGTTCGCCAGCGCCGTCCGTACGACCTCGTCCAACTCCGCCGCGAAGCCGATCTGCTGCACCAGGGTGGACACGCCGCGCTCCAGCGCGAGCAGGCCCATGGCGACGCGCCACCCGTCGCCCTCCTCGCCCACCCGGTGGGCGGCGCTCGCCTCGGCGCCGTCGAAGAAGACCTCGTTGAACTCGGCGCGCCCGTTCATCTGCCGGATCGGCCGCACCTCGACGCGGCCCGGCTGGTCCATGGGCACCAGCAGGAAGGACAGGCCGCGGTGCCGCTTCGACCCCTCCTCGGTCCGTACGAGGGCGAAGCACCAGTCGGCCTCGCGCGCGAGGGAGGTCCAGATCTTCTGGCCCGTGATGCGGTAGACGCCGCTGTCCGCCGGGCCCTTGCGGGTGGCGGTCGTACGCAGCCCGGCGAGGTCGGAGCCGGCGCCGGGCTCGCTGTAGCCCTGGCACCAGAACTCCTCGCCGCGTGCGACGGGGGGCAGGAAGCGTTCGCGCTGCTCCTTTGTGCCGTGGGCGATGAGGGTCGGGGCGAAGAGGTTCTCGCCTATGTGGCCCGAGCGGGGTGGGGCGCCGGAGCGGGCGTACTCCTCGGCCCAGACGACCTGTTGGGTGAGGGTGGCTTCGCGGTTGCCGTAGCCGCCGTGGGCGCGGGGCCAGCCCATGCCGATCCAGCCGGCCGCGCCCAGCGTGCGCTCCCACGCGCGGTCGCTGTTCTCGCGCGCGGCGACGTGCGCGCGGAGCCACTCCCGCGCCTCCGCCCGGAAGGCGTCATCCTCCGCCCCGAAGCTGAAGTCCACGAATCCCTCCGTAGGTTGAAGCGGTACCGGGGCTGCGCTCCGGGCCCCGTTGGGTGCGGGGGCGCTGCCGCTGGGGGCTGCGGCCCGCTGTGCCCACCCTCCCCCAAGCTCTCCGGCTTCGCTCCGAGCAGGGAGGTACCCCCCTCGCCCCTGCGGAACGACTGCCCACAGCTCGTACGGGGGGACGGTCACAGCGCAAAGCACCACACCGCGCGCCCACACGCGCAAGCGCTAAGCGTTCGGCCTGTCGCCCCGCGAGGCGGCCTCCTCCATCTCGCGCAAGCGCTGCAGCATCGGCATCGGGTCGGTGCCGACCGTCCCCGGCAAAAAGTCGGCGATCCGGTCCGGGGTCCAGCCCGAGCCCTCCGCGTACCCGGCCCGCAGCTCCCGCGGCTGGGCCCAGACGGCGATCTTGGGGCCGGCCACCGTGTAGACCTGGCCCGTGATGTCGGCCTCCCGGGCGCGCTCGCTCAGCAGGTACACCACGAGCGGCGCCACGTCCTCCGGCTCGCCGATCTCCGCGAGCTCCATCGGCACGTTCGCCGACATCCGCGTGCGGGCCACCGGCGCGACGGCGTTGGCGGTCACCCCGTACTTGTTGAGGCCCAGGGCCGCGCTCCGTACCAGCGAGATCACTCCGCCCTTCGCCGACGCGTAGTTGGCCTGCGCGACCGAGCCCTGGTGGTTGCCGCTGGTGAAGCCGATGAGCGTGCCCGAGCCCTGCTTGCGCATCACGGCGCTCGCCGCGCGGAACACGGTGAAGGTGCCCTTGAGGTGGGTGGCGACCACCGGGTCCCACTCCTCCTCGGACATGTTGAAGAGCATCCGCTCGCGCAGGATGCCCGCCACGCACACCGCACCGTCGATGCGGCCGAACTCGGCGAGCGCGGTGTCCACCACCCGCTGCCCGCCCTCCATCGTGGACACGTCGTCCGCGACGGCGACGGCCTCGCCGCCCGCCGCGACGATCTCCTTCACCACCGCGTCGGCGACCTCGCTCTGCGGGTCGCCGCCCGCCGTGGACACGCCGTAGTCGGCGACGACGACCTTGGCGCCCTCCGCCGCACAGGCCAGCGCCACGGCGCGGCCGATGCCGCGCCCGGCACCGGTGACGGCGATCGCCTTGCCGGCCAAGAAGTTCCCCACGTCCCGCCCCTTCCCGCGGTTTCTGACGGACCGTTAGATTTTTGGGCACGCGGGTTCGGAACACAAGACCCGTACACGGACCAGCCCGAACGGCGTCCGTACGAAGGCGCCGGGCCGACGGGCGCCCGGCGGACGGGCGCCGGGCGGGCCACAGCCTCTGGAGGAGCCATGCCACTGCCGGCCGAGTTCCACGACATCGCGAAGCGGGTCAACAACTGGGGGCGGTGGGGCGCCGAGGACGAGCTGGGCACCCTCAACCTGATCACCGAGGAGACGGTGCGGGCCGCGGCGCAGTCCGTACGCAGCGGACGCCGGATCTCCCTCGCGCTGCCGCTCCAGCACAACGGCGTACAGACCGGCGCGATCCCCGGGCGGATCAACCCGCTGCACACCATGACCGCGCTGAACCAGGAGATCTTCGGCCCCGACACCGTCGCCACCAGCGACGACGCGGTGACCATGAGCCTTCAGACGGCGACGCACTGGGACGGGCTCGGCCACGTCTCGCACTCGGGCCGGCTCTACAACGGCCGCCCGGCCGACAGCATCACCGCGCACGGCGGCGCCGCCTTCAGCGGCGTGGAGAAGTCGGGCCCGCTGCTCTCCCGCGGCGTCCTCCTCGACGTGGCACGCGCCCGGGGCGTCGAGCGGCTGCCGGGCGATCACGCCGTGACCCCCGAAGACCTGGAGGCCGCCGAGGAGTTCGCGGGGGTACGGGTCGGCGGGGGCGACATCGTGCTGGTGCGCACCGGGCACATCGCGCTGCTGCTGTCGGGGGAGAAGGACGCGTACGCCTACCCTTCGCCGGGGCTCTCGCTGCGTACGCCGGAGTGGTTCCACGCGCGCGACGCGGCGGCCGTCGCGAACGACACCCTGGTCTTCGAGATCTTCCCGCCCGAGGTGGAGGGCGCCTGGCTGGGCGTGCACGCGCTGCACCTCGTGGAGATGGGCATGCCGCAGGGCCAGAACTGGAACCTGGAGGAACTCTCCGCCGCCTGCGCAGCCGAGCGCCGCTACGCCTTCCTGCTCAGCGCCCCGCCGGAGCCCTTCACCGGCGGCACCGGCGCACCCGTCGCCCCGGTCGCGGTGCTCTGACCACCGGGGCCACCAGGGCCGCGCGGGTCGCGAGAACCACGGACCGGAGCCCGGGAGGGGATCATCGGGTGGCGGTGCGCTGATGCGCACCCCGAGCACGGCACAGCGGACCGCCACCCGGCTCCGGCACTCAGGCCCTGCCTCTCAACGGAGGCTGGCGCCGGACCGCGACCCGCACTCGCCGAGGGAGTCCGGCGCACCCCAGCGCCACACAGTCCTCGACGTCCCCTCGCGACGAATCGCTCCACCCAAGGGTGATCACCCTGCCACGACTCGTCAACACCAGGTCTGGACTATGGGAGTTATGCCCGAATTGTCGTCGCGTACGGGGGCGCGTATGCGGTCATCTGCCGCGATTCCACGGCGTTTTCGACACCCGAATCGGCGCCCAGACCGACCCCCGAGCCGAGCGCGGAACCGAGCCCCGCGCCGAACCCGGAGCCGAAGCCCGCGCCCAGCCCGGCGCCGACCCCGTGCACGGCGCCCTCTCCGGCGGCGCCGATCTCCGCTCCGGTGGAGGCCCCCGCGTCGTCGCCCTCGCCCGCGCCGGGCTCCACGTGGTCGAGCTCGCACCAGATGAGCTTGCCGCCCTGCACGCGCTGCCAGCCCCACCGGTCGGCGAGGCCCGAGACCAGCTCGAGGCCGCGCCCGTTGGTGTCGTCGCCCTCCGCCTGGCGCTGCCGCGGCGGCATCGCACTGGCGTCGGCGACCTCGACCCGCACCGCGCCCCGGGCCTGCCGCGCGGGGACCAGCATCCGCAGCACGGCCGGACAGCCGGTGTGCACCACCGCGTTGGTGACCAGTTCGGAGATGAGCAGGACCAGCGTCTCGGCAAGCTGCCCTTCGGCGCCGACTCCCGCACCGGCCAGGCGCGAGCGCGCCCACCTGCGGGCCCGGCCCACCTCCAGCGGGTCGGTCCCGATCTCCAACTGCATCCGAAGCTCCTGCACCGCTCACACCACCCGATCCGGCGGATTCGTCCGAGTCGCCTGGGACACGTTCCTGTGCGCCGGTGACATCACGTTCCGTGACTCCGGCGGAACACAGCATGGTTGACGCATAGTCACGGCAACAAGCGCTTCAGGCATATTCCGGCGCGAAGGAGTGGTCGTGCTGCATACTGTGCGACGGCGCCCACAGGCGCTCGAACGGCGCTGCATCAGGCACTCGCGCCGTTGTTGTTGCGTCCTTGAACCACTCGCACCCCACGGAGGGTACCCGAGCAAGGTGACGCCCCCCGCCGGGGAAAGTCACATCGAGGACACAACCCGATATCAACGCAGGGTAATGACGTGCGGGCCCCGGCGCCCCCGTCCCTCGCCCTCTCGCGTCCCCCGCGTCCCACCCGCCCCGACCTCTCGGGACGACGGGGCGACCGCTCCCTCCGGCCGGCCGCCCCCTCAAGGCGCTCGCCCCCTCAGAGCGCTCGACCCCTCAGAGTGCTCGCCCCCTCAGAGCACCGCGGCGAGCTGCTCCTCCAACTCTCCGGCCGGGCGGCCGCGCGCCGAGCGCACCCAGGCGCGCTCCAGATACAGGTGCACGTCCGCCTCCCATGTGAAGCCCATGCCGCCGTGCACCTGGAGGCAGTCGCGGGCGTTGCGCACCGCGGCCTCGTCGGCGAGCAGGGTGGCGGCGGCCGTCTCCTCGGGGGCGTCCAGCACGGCCGCCGCGTACACGGCGCTCCTGGCGGTCTCGGTGCGCACCAGCATCTCCGCGCACAGGTGCTTGACCGCCTGGAAGGCGCCGACCGGCTGCCCGAACTGCTCGCGTTCGCCCGCGTACGCGACCGCCAGCTCCAGCGCGCGTTCCGCGCCGCCCAGTTGCTCGGCCGCCGTGAGCAGGGCCGCGGCCCTCGCGTCGTACCGCACTCCGGGCCCGGCCGCCGTCCCCTGCGGCAGCGCGTGCAGCGGGGTCAGCGGATCGACCGAGCGCACGGCGCGGGCCCCCGGGGCGCCGCCGGGGCCGAGATCGCCCAGCACCGCGTCGGACTCCGCGAGCCACTCCACCACTCCCCCGCCCGGCGCCGTGACCACGGTCTCGCCCTCGGCCGCCCCCTCCACCGCGCCCGCGGCGAGGTGGGTGGTCACCAGCGGCCCGGGGAGCAGCGCGCGGCCCGCCTCCTCGAAGAGCAGGACCGCCTCGGGGAGCCCGAGGCCCGCGCCGCCGCGCTCCTCGGGCAGCCGCAGCGCGAAGAACCCGGCCTCGCCGAGCTCCCGCCACAGCGCGCGGTCCAGCACGGGTTCGCCGCGCTCGGCCCGGTCGACGGCGGCCCGCAGCCCGTCCCTCCCGAAGCGCCCCTCCAGCAGTTCGCGCATGCCGCCGCGCAGGGCACGCTGATCATCCGTGAGCCGGAAGTCCACGCCGCTCACCGCCCCTTCGCGCTCAGGGAAGAACCGGAAGAAACAGACGGAATCGGTGATTTCGGCATCCCCAGCACCCGCTCGGCGACGATGTTGCGCTGGATCTGCGAGGTGCCCGCGGCGATCGTGTACGAGAGCGAGCTGAGCCGGTCGGCCGTCCACTCCTCGTCGCGGTCGAGCGCGCCGGCCGGGCCCAGGACCTCGGCCGCCGCCTCGTACAGCTCCTGCCGTGCGTGCGAGTAGCGCAGCTTGAAGACCGAGCCGCCCACCCCGGGGACACCCCCGGAGTGCTGCGCCTCGCTGACGTTCCACTGGGTGAGCCGCCACAGCGCGGTGAACTCCGCGTGCAGCCGCCCCAGCCTGCGCCGCAGCACCGGGTCGTCCCAGGTGCCGTTCCTCCGCGCGTGCCCGGCGAGCTCGCCCAGCACCCGGCGGCAGGCCACCACCTCGCCGACGAACGCGGTGCCGCGCTCGAAGGAGAGGGTGACCATGGTGACCCGCCAGCCGTCGTTCTCGGCGCCGACGCGGTTGGCCGCCGGGACCCGCACCTCGTCGAGGAACACCTCGGCGAACTCGGCGGTCCCGGCGAGCGTGCGCAGCGGCCGCACCGTGATGCCCGGCGCGTCCATCGGCATCGCGAGCCACGTGATGCCCTTGTGCTTGGGCGCCTCGGGGTCGGTGCGGACGAGGAGTTCACACCAGTCGGCCACCTCGGCGTGCGAGGTCCAGATCTTGGATCCGGTGACCACGTAGTCGTCGCCGTCCCGCTCGGCCCTCGTACGCAGCGCGGCCAGGTCGGAGCCCGCGCCCGGCTCGCTGAAGCCCTGGCACCAGACCTCGTCACCGCGCAGCACCGGCGGCAGCCAGCGTGCGCGCTGCTCAGGGGTGCCCTCGGCGGCGATGGTCGGCCCGGCGTGCAGCAGTCCGACGAAGCCGGCGCCGACGTAGGGAGCTCCGGCCCGCTCGGTCTCCTCCAGGTAGATCAGGTGCTGGGTCGGTGTGGCGCCCCGGCCTCCCGCGTCGGCCGGCCAGTGCAGCCCTGCGTACCCGGCGTCGTACAGCATCCGCTGCCAGCCCATGTCGTACGCGCGGCGGGCCGGCCAGTCCCGGGGGTCGGGCCTCGGCGGGAGCGTCGGCAGCACCTTCTCCAGCCAGCCGCGCAGCTCCCGCCGGAAGCCCTCCTCTTCCTCCGTCCATCCCAGGTCCACCGGAGCCCCTCAGACCAGGTCCAGGCCGAGCATGCGGATGGCGTTGCCGCGCAGCAGCTTGTGCACGGTCTCGTCGTCGAGGCCCTTCATGTGGTCCTCGGCGACCTCCTTGGTGTGCGGGAAGGTCGAGTCGACGTGCGGGTAGTCGGTCTCGAAGGTCGCGTTGTCGCGGCCGACCGCGTCGAGCGAGGCGATGCCGTGCTTGTCGCGGAAGAAGCAGCAGAAGATCTGCCGGTAGTAGTACGTGGACGGCGGCTCGGGGACCAGATCGCGCACCCCGCCCCAGGCCCGGTGCTCCTCCCACACGTCGTCGGCCCGCTCCAGCGCGTACGGGACCCAGCCCATCTGCCCTTCGGAGTAGGCGAGTTTGAGCGCGGGGAACTTCACCAGGACGCCGCTGAAGAGGAAGTCCATCATCGACGCCATCGCGTTGTTGAAGGACAGCGACGCCTGCACGGCGGGCGGCGCGTCCGGCGAGGCGGCGGGCATCTGCGAGGACGAGCCGATGTGCATGTTGACGACCGTCCCGGTCTCCTCGCAGACCGCGAAGAACGGGTCCCAGTAGCCGGAGTGGATGCTCGGCAGCCCCAGGTGGGTGGGGATCTCGCTGAACGTCACCGCGCGCACGCCCCGTTCCGCGTTCCTGCGCACCTCGGCGACCGCCAGGTCGATGTCCCACAGCGGGATGATGCACAGCGGGATCAGCCGCCCGCCGCTGTCGCCGCACCACTCCTCGACCATCCAGTCGTTGTAGGCCCGTACGCAGGCGAGCGCGACCTCCTTGTCGTGGGCCTCGGCGAAGGTCTGCCCGCAGAAGCGCGGGAAGGTCGGGAAGCAGAGGCTGGCCTCGACGTGGTTGAGGTCCATGTCCCGCAGCCGCTCGGCCGGGTCCCAGCAGCCCCGCCGCATCTCCGCGCGGGTGATGCCCTCCAGCGTCATGTCGTCGCGGTCGAAGCCGACGGCGGCGATGTTGCGCTTGTACGGGAACTTCAGGTCCTCGTAGACCCACCAGTCGGCCTGCGGCCCGTCCGGGTCCATGCTGATGCGGTACTTGCCGCCCACGTACTCCAGCTCACCGATCCCGGTGGTGAGCGGCTGCGGTCCGCGGTCCTTGTACTTCGAGGGCAGCCACCTCTCGAAGAGGTGCGCCGGCTCGATCACATGGTCGTCGACGCTGATGATGCGCGGTAGTTCCGTCACGGCAGCGGTCCCCTCACGGTGTGTGCCACGGCCCACGGTGTGCACTGCGGCCGGTATCTGATGACCCTTTATCTGATGACCCGTCAGAAAGAGGCTAGCCCCGCCGCCTCTGGACCGACAAGGCGTGGAGCCCTACGCTTCGCGGAAAGCTGACGGTTCGTCAGTTCGGGGTGTCAGCGTCAGTTCGGCTTGGGAGGCGGCATGACCGGTACCGCGTACGACCTCGGCACCTCGCGCACCCTGTGGGACCTGCTCGCGCGCCGGGCCGAACTGACCCCGGACGCGGTGGTGCTGATCCAGGCAGGGGACAGCGCATCGCAGGACCGGCGGATCACCTTCGGGGAGCTGCGGGAGCGCGCCGAGCGCACCGCCGCCGGGCTCTACGAGATGGGCCTGCGCCCCGGCGACACGGTGGCCTGGCAGCTCCCCACCCGCATCGAGACGGTGACCCTCTCCCTGGCACTGGCCCGCCTCGGCGCCGTACAGACGCCGGTCATCCCCTTCTACCGGGACCGCGAGGTGGGACTCGCACTGCGCGGGACGGGCGCGCGCTGGTTCGCGCACCCCGGCGAGTGGAGGGGGTACGACCACGGGGCGCTCGCTGACCGGGTGTGCGCTGAACTCCCTTATCCCGTACGGCAGTTGACCGCTTACGACGTGCTGCCGGACGGCGACCCCGGGGTGCTCCCGCCCGCGCCCGACGACGGTACGGCGGTGCGCTGGATCTACTGGACCTCGGGCACCACCTCCGACCCGCGCGGCGTGCTGCACACCGACCGCAGCCTGATCGCGGGGGGCTCGTGCCTGGCGCACGCGCTGCACATGACGCCGGAGGACGTGGGCTCGGTGGCCTTCCCTTACGCGCACATCGGCGGTCCCGACTATCTCGTGATGCTGCTGCTGTACGGATTCCCGGCGGTGCTCTTCGAGAAGTTCGCGCTGCCCGACGCGCTGGACGCGTACCGGCGGAACGGCGTGACCACGGCGGGCGGCTCGACCGCCTTCTACTCGCTCTTCCTCGCCGAGCAGCGGAAACTCCCCGCAGGAGAGCGCCTGATCCCCTCGCTGCGGCTGCTGGCCGGCGGCGGCGCGCCCAAGCCGCCCGAGCTGTACCACGAGGTCGTCGCCGAACTGGGCTGCCAGCTCACCCACGGCTACGGCATGACCGAGGCGCCGATGATCACCATGGGCTCGCCCGACGACACCCCGGAGCGGCTCGCCGCGACCGAGGGGCGGCCGCCCGCCGCGATGGAGATCCGCATCACCGACGCTGCGGGCAGGGCGCTGCCCGCGGGCACCGAGGGCGAGGTGCGGCTGCGCGGCGAGGCGGTGTGCAAGGGGTATCTGGACGCGGGGCAGACGGACGGGGCGTTCGACGGCGACGGCTTCCTGATCACCGGGGACCTCGGCGTGCTGGGCCCCGAGGGGCATCTGACGCTCACCGGGCGGATGAAGGACATCATCATCCGCAAGGGCGAGAACATCTCGGCGAAGGAGATAGAGCAACTGCTCTACGAGCACCCGGCGGTGGCCGACGCGGCGGTCATAGGGCTGCCGGACAAGGAGCGCGGCGAGCTGGTGTGCGCGGTGGTGGAACAGCCCGAGGGCGCGGAACCGCTGGGCCTCGGCACGGTCGCGGAGTATCTGCGCGCCGCGGGGCTCTCGGTGCACAAGCTGCCGGAGCGTGTGGAGGTGGTGGAGGCACTGCCGCGCAACGAGGCGCTGCGGAAGGTGCTCAAGTACCGCCTGCGCGAACGCTTCTCGGGCGGCACGGACGTCTCGGGCGGTACGGACGTCTCGAGCGGTACGGAGGCGGGGCGCTCGGCGGGCGTGTGACCCGGGCCCCTGCGGCCGGTCGGGAGTGACCGGTCGGGCCGAGAACGCTCAGGCGGAGAACTCTCAGGCGGAGAACTCTCAGGCCGAGAGCGCTCAGGCAGAGAGCGCTCAGGCGGAGAGCGGTCCCGCCGTGGTGCCGGTGGCGGCCGCCAGGTCGGGGTAGCAGTCGAAGAGCCTGCGCACACCGAGCGCGGCCAGCACGCGGTTCACATGGGAGCCGTCCACGGCGCCCTGCGCGGGGAGGATCAGCCGGAGGCTGCCCGCACAAGACCGCATCAGCCGGCGCGACGCGATCAGGACACCCACGCCGCTTGAGTCGCAGAACAGCACCTCGGAGAGGTCGAGCACCAGACTGCGGCGCCCCTCGGCCACCGCGTCGTGCACATGCTGGCGCACCGCGGGGGAGGTCACCAGGTCCAGTTCGCCGGAGACCCGGAGGACGGCCCAGTCCCCCCTCTCCTCCTCCAACACCTTCAACGACACTGTTCTCGATTCCCCTTCGGTTGCCCTGCTCCCGTGTGCTGTGGCTCGCATGCGCCTCGGCTGCCCGAGGGGACGCGCTCGAAACCGGTCCCCTTCGTGTCAGACCCCGCCTGGTGCCCCCGTGGTTGCGTCCGGCGGCGAAAGCCAGCGGAATGTGACGTGATCGGTACCATAAGCGATCTCTCCACGGCGCACATTGCCGCAAGGGGGCGTGCGTTGTCCGCCCGCCGCACTACATTCGTGGTGTTGGCGCACGTGACATGGGCGGTACGTACGGGCTGGGGAGCCGTTATGGCGAATGACACACCACCGCGCTGGGACCGGAAGATGCAGCAGCGTCTCGCGCGCGGTGAGGCCGCGGCGCTGGGCGAGCTCTACGACCGCTTCGCCTCCCTGGTGCACAGCCTCGCGCACCGGGTGCTGGACGACGAGGAGGCGGCAGACCGCACGACCCGCGACGTGTTCGCGTACATCTGGGAGAACCCGGAGACGTACGACCCCAAGGAGGGCCCGCTGCGCTCCTGGATCGCGGGCATCACGCAGCGGCAGGCCGCCGGGCGGCTGCGGCAGCAGCACCGCGAGGAGGGCCCGCAGTCGGCCGAGCGGTACGAGCAGATCGAGGAGAAGGTGCGGGCGGCCTCCACCGCGGCGCGCGCCGACTACATCGTGACCTCGATGCCCGCCTCCCTGCGCGCCGCGCTGGAGCTGGCGTACTTCCAGCGCAGGGACTACCGGCAGACCGCGCGGCACCTCGGCGTCACCGAGGACGAGGCGCGGCGCAGACTCCGGCTCGGGCTCCAGCTTCTCTCCTCGGCCATGACCCGGCCGATCCCGGCCCAGCCGCGCGGCCTGGGGCGGCGGGCGTGACCCGGGGGCACGGGCAGGGGCCGCCCGGGCCCGAGGACAGGGACGACCCGGACGCCGCCGGCGCCGCGCCCGGCTGCGGCCGCCGCACCGCGCACGACGAGACCGCGCACGGTGAGACCGCGCACGGCGAAGGGGCCGGCCGCCCCTCCCGGATACCGCCGCAGCGCCCGCAGGCCGGGCACCCGGAGCAGACCGGGCGGCCGGAGCACGCGGGGCAGCCGGACCAGCCGCCTCCGCCGCACGCGGAGGACGGGCCCGCCGTGCCCGAGCAGCACGGGCGGCGGGACGACCGCTACGAGCGAGAAAGCCAGGGCCACACCGGTTTGCCCGTATACGACCACAACGTCCTGAAGTCGCTGCTCGGCGCCTGGGCGTTGGCCGCCTGCTCGGCCGAGGAGACCAGCGCGATCGAGGCGCACCTGACGGACTGCGCCGGGTGCGCCGACGAGGCGCTGCGGCTGCGCGACGCGGTCGGCCTGCTGCATCCCGAGGACAGCCTCGACCTCGACCCGATGCTGCGGGCCCGGGTCCTGGAGCGCTGTCTGGACCGCCGGCCCGCGCGCATACCGATACCGGAGTGGGCCTCCCCGTACGACGCGGAGACGGCGCGCCTGGACGCGCTGCTGCGGGACATGGCCGACGCGGAGTGGCAGGCGCCGGTGCGGCTGCGCTGGTTCGAGGAGGACGAGGAGGCGCGGCGGGACACCACGGTCGCCGGGGTGCTCGGCCACCTCCTGGCGGTGGACGGCCTGGTCGCCACCGTGCTCGGCCTGGACGACCCGCTGGGCGGCGCGGCCGTGCAGCCGCAGGGCCCGGGCACCTTCCCCACGTCCCGCACCGAGGCGTACTGGCGCTCCCCCGCAGCCGACCGCGACCCCTCGGCCGTGCGCGAGGCGTGGCGGGAACAGGGGCACAGCATGGTGCGCACGGTGTCCTTCGCCGGGCGGCCCTCGGCCGGGTTCGACGTGTCCTACGGGGACTTCACGCTGCCGCTCAGGGACGCCTTCCTGGACCGCGCCTTCGAGTGCTGGGTGCACGCGGGCGACATCGCCGAGGCCGTGGACTACCCGTACGAGCTGCCCTCCGGCGACCATCTGAACCTCATGGTCGACCTCGCCGCGCGGCAGCTCCCCGGCACCATCGCGGGGCGCAGGCGCGCGGGGCTCTCGCCGCCGCCCCGCAGGCTCGGTGCCGCGGGGGCTCCCGGCCGCACGCTCCACCTGGAGGTCGAGGGCAGCGGCGGCGGGCACTGGTACATCCCGCTGGACTCCCCCGCAGCCGCTCCCTCGCCGCAGGATCCGGTGGCCCATGTGGCGCTGGACGGAGCGGAGTTCTGCCAGCTCGCGGCGGGCCATGTGGCGCCGCAGGACGCGGCGGCCGGGCAGGACGGCGACCGGGAGGCCATCCGCGACGTGCTGTTCGCGGCGGCCTCGCTGTCCCGGCTGTAGCGGGCCGCCGGCACACGAGCGCCCCGCCCGGTTCGCGTACGGGCGGGGCGCTGCGACGTTCAGGCACTCGTGCCTCAGGCGCTCAGGCGAAGACGACGGTGCGGTGGCCGTTGAGCAGCACGCGGTGCTCGCTGTGCCACTTCACGGCGCGGGCCAGCGCCTGGCACTCCACGTCGCGGCCGACCGCGACGAGCTGCTCGGGCGTGACCTCGTGGCCGACCCGCTCCACCTCCTGCTCGATGATCGGGCCCTCGTCCAGGTCCGCGGTCACGTAGTGGGCGGTGGCGCCGATGAGCTTCACGCCGCGGGCGTGCGCCTGGTGGTAGGGCTTGGCGCCCTTGAAGCTCGGCAGGAAGGAGTGGTGGATGTTGATGATCCGCCCGGACAGCTCCTTGCACAGGGTGTCGGAGAGCACCTGCATGTAGCGGGCGAGCACGACCAGCTCGACGCGCTCCTCCTCGACGATCCGCAGCAGCCGGGCCTCCGCGTCCGCCTTGGTGTCCTTCGTCACCGGGATGTGGTGGAAGGGCACGTCGTACGAGGAGACCAGCTCGGCGAAGTCGGTGTGGTTGGAGACCACGGCGGCGATCTCGACGGGCAGGGCGCCGATCCGGGAGCGGAAGAGCAGGTCGTTGAGGCAGTGCCCGAAGCGGCTCACCATCAGCACGATCCGCATGCGCTCGCCGGCGCGGTGGATCTGCCAGTCCATCTGGAAGGAGTCGCCGACCGCGGCGAAGCTGGCGCGCAGCTTCTCCAGGGAGTCGGCCTCGGCGGCCGAGAAGTGGACCCGCATGAAGAACAGGCCGGTGTCGTGGTCCCCGAACTGCTGGCTGTCCTCGATGTTGCATCCCGTCATGAACAGGAAGCTGGAGACGGCGTGCACGATGCCCTGCTTGTCGGGGCAGGACAGGGTGAGGACGAACTGATCGGGAATGTCCGTATGGGTACCCGTACGGACACCGGACTGCGACTGACTCATGGGGACAAGGTTGGCACATCCCGGCCGGCACCCCCGCCAGGTGTTCCGTCCCGGATGTCCCTGCTCAGGCCGAGCGCGGCACGGCTCGGACCGAGCGCGGCACGGCTCAGACCGAGCGCAGCACCATCGCCAGGACGTCGAGCGAGCGCGGGGGCTCGTCCGGGTCGTCGCCGTCGTTCGCCGCGAGCCGCACGTGCGCGTCCCGGGCCGCGCGCACCGCGTCGGGCCAGCCCTGGTGCTCCAGGTACGAGGCGACAGGGGCGTCCGCGCCGACCTGGTGCATGATCCGCAGCACCCGCAGCACCGCGGTGTCCACCAGCGCGGCCTCCTGGGCGTCCCTGAAGACCGTGCCGACGTACTTCTCCGCCGGCCAGTTGTCCAGCCAGGTGTCCTCGACCAGGCGGTACACCGCGTCCGTCACGTCGCCGTAGCCCTGCAGGCCGGCGGCCCAGCAGTCCTGCTGGAAGGTCATGTCGGAGAGCATGTGCAGCGCCGAACGTACGTTGCAGCGCCAGCGCCACCAGGGCATGTCGTTGACAGGCATGCCGCCCATGGTGCTGGAACGGCGGCCACGCCGGGAAGAGTTCATGGAACCTTGCTGGACAGAAGCTTGCTGCATGGTGCTCGACCATACGTTCCCCGGCGGGCCCGCCGGCACGAGCCCCCACCCCGCCCGCGTTCTACGGCGTTCCCCCGAGTTCACCCCCGCGTCACCACGCGTTGCACCGGCCGCACTCCGGCGTTATGGGCGGACCGGAATGGTACGTGCCCATGACCGCCCGGCGCCCGTCCAGTCCCCGTCCCCGCCGCCCGATACGACTCCGCCGCCGCGGCACAGCGGTCCTGGCCGCGACGGCCGCCTGCGCCTCCCTCGCCTCCCTGCTGGGCGGCTGCGGGCTGCTCCCCGGCACGGCCGCCGCCAGCGACGACCCGGTCACCGTGATGACCTGGGCGCCGGAGGGCACCAACGCGACGAACATGCCCGGCATGCCCGCCATGGCCCAGGCCTACGCGCGCTGGATCAACTCCAAGGGCGGTATCGACGGCCACCCGCTGCGCGTCCTCACCTGCAACGACCACAACGACACGGTGGCCGCGGCGCGCTGCGCCACCCGCGCCGCGAAGGCCGGGGCGGTCGCCGTGGTCGGCTCCTACAGCCAGCACGGCCGCTCCTTCATGTCCGCGCTGGAGGCGCACGGCATCCCGTACATCGGCGGATACGGCGTGGCCGAGGAGGAGTTCACCAGCCCGCTCTCGTACCCGGTGAACGGCGGCGTCCCCGCCCTCATCACCGGCAACGGGCACCAGCTCGCCGCGGGGAACTGCAAGAAGACCGCGCTCGTGCGGCCCGACACCATCGCGGGCGACCAGATGCCCGAGCTGCTCAACGCCGGTCTCGCGGCGCGCGGCGCGGGCCCCGCCACGGACATCAGGGCGCCCGAGGGCGCGACCAACTACGGCAAGCACGCGGAGGAGGCGCTGCGCGCCTCGGGGGCCGACGCCTCGCGGTACGGGTACTCCAAGTACGGCGGCGAGGCGACGGGTTCTTGCGTGACGGCCGTGCTGGGCGGGCGCACCGACACCTTCTTCGACTCCTTCCGGCGGCTCCAGGAGGACAACCCGCGGGTGCGCATCGCCTCCGTGCTGGGCAGCATCCGGCAGTCGCTGGTCAACAGGACCGGCGGCGCCGACAGTCCGCTGGAGGGCGCGTACGCGACCGGCTGGTACCCGGTCGCCGGCGACCACCGCTGGGACCCGATGAAGAAGGTCGTGCGGGAGCACGCCTTCGGCGACAACCGCATCGACACGGCCGACCCCGGCGTCCAGACGACCTGGATCGCCTACACCGTGCTGCGGCAGGTGCTGGACCGCATGGACGGGCAGGAGATCACCGCCAAGTCGGTGCGCAACGCGCTGGACACCGGGAAGCCGGTGGGCACCGGCGGCCTCACCCCGAAGCTGAGCTGGAGCTACCGCGACATGCTCGCGGCGCACGACTTCCCGCGCATCGTGAACACGATGGTCACCTACCAGCGCGTACGCAACGGCCAACTGGTGGCGGTACGAGACGAGTTCGAGAACGTGCAGCGCACCCTGGAGAATCAGGGCGACTGAGGCGCGCGGGCGCCTCGCGCCCGCGGGGCTACAGCTGGCCGAACTCGCGCTTCTTGAGGCCGTACTTCTCGGCCGTCGGGTTCCACGCCCCGGCGGCCTCCTTCTTCGCCGCCGTCGCCTGCCCGCTCGCCGCGTTCCCCGCGGCCGCGTGCTTCGTCGGCTTCGCCTTGCCCTTGTGGCAGCCCTTCTTGCCCTTCTTGGCCACCGCGTCGGCCCACGCCGCGTAGTGGTCGTCGGCCGCGGCCGAGGACTTCCAGGCGCGGGTCAGCGAGGGTTTGAGCGCCGCGATGCCCGGGACCTGGTCGGTCTCCAGCCCGTTCAGCCGCGTGACCAGGCCGTTCCGCTGCTTGGCCGCCGAGCGCAGGTCCTTCGCCGCGCTCCCGAGCGCCTTGCACGACTTGATGTTGTTGACCGAACGGATCACGGCCGTACGGCTGTTGTTGCTGTCGTTCAGCAGCGCGTCGAGCTGCTTGGACTGCTTCTCCGCCGGGTCGGCCTTCTTCGGCTCGCTCTTGGCAGCCGGCGCCGAACCGCCGTCCTTGCCGTCCTCGCCGCCCGAGCTGAACATCGCGCCGGCCACCACGCCGATCACCGCGACCGCCGCGATCCCGCCGCCGATCAGCGCGGCGGTGACCATGCGGGACCGGCTCATGCCCTGACCGCCGCGACCGCCGTGCGCCCCGTGTCCGCCGTGCGGCGCCCCGTACGAGGGCGGGGGCCCGGCCTGCTGGTGACCGGCGGGTCCGGCGGCCTGCTCGAAGACCGGGAGGTTCTGGGTCGAACCGGGGTCGTTGGCCGGGTCGTTCGCTGCCCCGGGCGAGGCGGCGGGCTCGGCGCGGAAGAGGTTCTCGAAACCGGCGGGCGGCTGCGGCGCCCGCTGCTGGGGCTGGGGTTGCGGCTGCGCTTGGGGCTGGGGCTGGGGCTGGGGCTGGCCGTACGCGCCCTGCTGCTGCGCCCCGCCGTTCTCCGGCGGCAGCGGCGTACGCAGCATCGCGGTGGCCTCGGACTCCCCCGCGGCCTGCGCGGCCTGCTGCATGGGGAGCGCCTGCGTGGACTCGGCGTCCGGCTCCGGCATCGGCTGCCCGCCCACCGGCGGCATGTACTGGGTAGCCTCCGCGTCGGCCCCCTGCTGCTCCGGCATCGGCTGCCCGTACGAGCCGTGCGGCCCCTGCGGCATCCGCCGCTGCAACTGCCCGCCCTGCCGGCCCTGTTGTTCCTGCGGCGCGTGCTGGTCCTGCTGTGCGTGCCGGCCCTGCTGCGCGTCCGGTATCCGGAGCGCCTGGGTGGACTCCCCGCCCGGCCCCTCGGGCATCGGCTGCGCGTAGCCGCCGTCCCCGAACTGCTGCTCCTGCGGGGCCTGCTGCCCCTGCGCCGCGGGCATCCCGCCGGGCTGCGGCCAGCCCTGCTGCTGCCCGTACTGCCCGTAATCGGACTGCGGCTGGGGCTGCGCCTGCCGTTGGGGCTGCTGTCCGTACGGCTGCGCCTGCGGCTGCTGTTGGGGCTGCGGCTGCCCGTACGGCTGCGGCGCTGCGTACGGCTGAGGCTGCTGCTCATGCGGCTGGGGCTGCGGCTGACCGTGGCCCTGGCCCTGCCCCTGGTAGTCGGGGAGGGGCTGGGCTCCCGGCTGCGGGGCCTGGCCCTGGCCCTGGCCCGGCTGGGGCATGGGGCCCGGCTGATACCCGTACTCCTGCTGCTGGGGCTGGGGCTGGGGCTGCCCGTACTCCTGCTGCGGAGGCGGATAGCCGTAACCGCCCTGATGCCCCTGCTGGTGGGCCTGCGGGGCCGCCTCCGGCATCGGCGGCGCGTGCTGCGGCATCGGCGGGGGCGTCACTGGCGGGGCGTGGGCCTCACCGCCCTGCTGCGCGTTCCCGGCGTTCCCGGACCCGGCCTCGTACCACTGCTGGGGCTGCTGGCCCTGCTGCTGAGGCTGCTGCCCGTACTGCTGCTGCTCCTGCTGCTGCGGCGGCGGGGAGCCCCAACTCCCGGGCGAAACGGGCGATCCCGAACCGCCGGGCTGCGGCGCCGCTGCGGCCTCCGGCCCCCAGGGCTCGCCCCACGGCTGCCCGGCCGGGGGCTGGGTGTGCTGCGGCGCCGACTGCGAGGCGCGGCGCTGGTCCTCGAGGGTCCACGGGTCGCCGTTGGCCGGCAGCACGACACCCTCGTAGAGGGGCTCGTCGCCCTGTCCACGTCCGTTCTGCGCTGTCACCGGGGCTCCTCGATCAACCTTGCTTCCGGAATCGTCGGGTCACGCTACCGGGTCGCTCGGATGCTCGACCACGCCCCCGATGGGGGGACACCGCCCCTTGGCCTCATTTAGACCCCGTAGAGCCCCGTACACCTCCGTACCCACGCAAAAGCCCGCATCGCGACCGTCCCCGCTGGTCATGCAGCCGGTCGCGACGCCGGTCCCGGTCCGTGTCCTCCGTCACGCGGCCGTCACGCGACGGCCGCCAGGTCGAGGCGCGCGGAGAACTCGCGCACCGCGCGCTCCTGGCCGAACGGCTGGAGACGCTGCCGGAACGCCTCCAGGTACTCCAGGCCGCGGCTGGAGCGCAGCCCGGTCAGCAACTGCGCCGCCTTGGTGCCCGTATGGCAGGCGTGATCGATGTCACGCTGCTGCAACTGCGCCTCGGCGAGCAGGAAGAGCCCGATGGCGCGGCGCCGTGCGCGGCTCTCCGGCAGCGCGGCCAGGGCCCGTTCGGCCTGCTGGGTGGCCTCCCGGGGCTGGCTCAGGTCGCGGTGGCAGTGGGCGAGTTCGTCCGCGAGGTACGCGCGGTCGAAGTGGCCGATCCAGGACGGGTCGTCGCCGGAGTCGGGCTGGTTCTCGACGCGCTCCATCGCGGCCTCGGCGCGCGAGGTGAGCTCCCGGCAGGCCCGCGCGTCGCCCATCAGCGCGTGCCCGCGCGCCTCGGCGGCGCAGAACATCGTCTCCGCGCGCGCCGTCACCTGCCCCCGTGCGCCCTCCTGTGCCGCGCGCGCCAACTGCGCGATCTCCCGCGGATTCCCGAGCGAGGCGGCGAGATGGCTCATTCCGGCGGCCAGCACATAGCCGCCGTACGCCCGGTCGCCCGCGGCCTGCGCGAGCCGCAGCGCCTGGATGTAGTAGCGCTGCGCGAGGCCGTGCTGCCCGGTGTCCACGGCCATGTAGCCCGCGAGTTCGGTGAGCCGCGAGACGGCCGCGAACAGCGCGCGCCCCACGGCCTCCTTGTACGAGCCCGAAAGCAGCCCGGACACCACGCTGTTGAGGTAGTGCACGACCACCGGGCGGATGTGCCCGCTGCCGAAGCGGTGGTCCAGCGCCGACAGGGACTCGGTCGTCGCCTGAACGGCCGCCACGTCGGCCATTCCGATGCGGGCGCCCGCGCTCCGCGCGACCTGCCCGTCCGGCGCGCTGATCAGCCAGTCCCTGCTGGGTTCGACCAGCGCGGAGACCGCGACCGACGAGCCGGTGAGGAAGTCGCGCCGCCCCACGTCGCTGCGCCACAGCTCGCACACCTGCTCCACGGCGCCGAGCACGGTCGGCGCGAACTGGAGGCCCACGCCCGAGGCGAGGTTCTTCCCGTTCGCCATGCCGATCTCGTCGATGGTGACCGTGCGCCCCAGCTTCCGGCCCAGCGCCTCGGCGATGATGCCCGGCGCACGCCCGCGCGGCTGCTGACCGCGCAGCCAGCGCGCCACCGAGGTCTTGTCGTAACGGAGGTCGAGCCCGTGCTCCGTTCCGCAGACGTTGACGCGGCGCGCCAGTCCCGCGTTGGAACAGCCAGCTTCCTGAATGAGCGCCTGCAGCCTTTCGTTGGGCTGCCGCGCGACGAGCGGCCTGGCGGCCATGTGATCCCCCTCCGGTGAAGGCATTGGTTGATCACTGCCCCGTGCATATACGGAAGATTCAGCGGAGATTCGGAGAAATCATCTGCTTCACAGGGCAATGCACCAGGAGGGTGAACTACCCGCCCACACCGGTCGTTTGCGCACGCGCCCCTGCCGATGCTTCCGTGCGCCGTGCCGGACATCCCGTGCGACCGGGCCCTGACGTGCTCTTTCGTGTCCTCGCGGGGCGGTGGCGCACCCCTCCCGCGCGGCCCGCGCACCCCCGTAACCCTTGCTGGGGCCGGGAGTTGTGATGTTCGTGGAAGAGACCATGGGAGTCACCTCAGGAGTCACTGCAACCCCGCACATCCCCGCCCAGCACCAGCCCGGCGAAACCCCGCTCGACCATGCGGTGCGGTACGCCGAGGAGCGGCACTGGGACGTGTTCCCCGGCACCTGGCTGGAGTCCGTCGAGGGCACGGCGCGGTGCAGCTGCGGCGAGACCGGCTGCCCCGCGCCCGGCGCACACCCCGCCGGACGGCACTGGGCCTCCGAGGCCAGCGGCAGCGTCTCGGCGCTGCGCAGACTGTGGGCGCAACACCCCCACGCCTCCGTGCTGTTGCCCACGGGCCGCACCTTCGACGCCGTCGACGTGCCGGAGGGCGCCGGCTGCCTGGCGCTCGCCAGGATGCGCCGGCTGCGGCTCACCCAGGGCCCGGTGACCAGCACACCTGACGGCCGGATGCTCTTCTTCGTACTGCCCGGCGGCGCGGCCAAGGTCCCCGATCTCGTACGGAAGCTGGGCTGGGCCCCCGGGATGCTGGACCTGCGCCCGCTCGGCGAGGGCGGCTGGCTGGCCGCGCCCCCGAGCAGGGTGGGCGGGCGCGGCTCCGTGCAGTGGGCGTGCGCTCCGACGGCGGCGAACCGCTGGCTGCCCGACGCGGACGAGCTCCTGCCGCCGCTGGCCTACGCATGCGGGCGCGAACGCGCCGGCTAGGCCGTCGGGCCCCTCCCCCACGAGGGTCGTCCCTCGTGATCCCGACGCCGCTTCCCGCTCAACGCCCTCTCCGCCGCGGCGGCCCCCCTTGCGTGCGCCGCGGCGCCGGGCCCGAGCCGCGCCGAGACCGCCGACCGGGCCCGCTCGCCTCGCCTGCCGCTGCGGCGGGCACCTCAGGTTTCCGCCGCAGCGGTGCTACTCCGTCGTCAGGACCGCCTGGAGGAAGGGCTCGACCACGCGGCGCCAGTCGGCCGGCTGGTCGTAGTGCACCAGGTGGCCCGCGTCCGGGACCTCGGCGTAGATCCCGCGCGGCAGCACCCGCACCATCTCCTGCGCCTCCGCGCGGCCCAGCTCCCCGTCGATGCCGCGCACCACGAGGGTCGGGCACTGGACCTGGGCGAGCTCGTCCCAGTGCGCGTCGTGCACCCACGCCTCGCGCACGGCCAGCATCTGGCGCCGCGAGAACACCGGGCGCCACCCGTCGGCGCGCTCCGCCATGACCTCGGAGTAGAACTCGCCGCGCGCCACGCTCGGACGCTCCAGCACCGGGTCGTCCTCGCCGAACCACTTGCGCACGTCGGCCAACGTCGCGAACGGCACGGGCCAGGACCTGTACCACTCGGTCCACTCGCGCTGCGACTGCTCGCCCAGCGCCGAGGCGCGCATGTCGCAGATCACCAGCGCGTGCACCAAGTCGGGACGCTTGGCCGCGAGTTGCCAGGCGGTGAGGGCTCCCATCGAGTGGCCGACGACCGCGACGGGGGCGAGCCCGAGCTGTTCGATGGCGGCCTCGGCGTCGGCGACGAACGACTCCCTGTCGTACGGACCCTCGGACGGCTTGTCGCTGCGGCCGTGCCCCCGCTGGTCGAGGCCGACCGCGCGATAGCGCCCCGACAGCCAGCGCGCCGTGCTCGCCCAGTGCGAGGCGCGGCCCATCAGGCCGTGCAGCAGCAGCACTCCGGGCGGCTGCCGCAGCCGTGACCGCCCGTCACCGGCGGCGGCCGTCCCGTCCTGCCCGGTGTCCTGCTCGTGGCTCCCCTTCGGCGGGTCGGCGAACTCCCAGGCGGCGAGCCGGACTCCGTCCACGCCGGTTACATCGATCCGTCGCACCATGCGTCTTGGCACCCCCACTCCTCTGACCGCGGCGTCACGCTATCGAACTTCTATTCGAAAGAATCCGTCTCCTGGGGAACACCCCTCGTATGAGTGACCTGAGTCCGGGATTCGCCGGCGCGGGCCGGGGGAGACAGCTTCCGGGAGGGAGGCCGACCCTGAGAGCTCGGGGCTCCGGGTCGCACAGGGTGGGGAAGCGGGGCCCCGGACGCCCATGGCGCCGGGGCCCCTGCCATGCGTGAAGTTGTCGCCGCCCGCGCAACGGCCGAAGCCCTCGGCTCCGGCCGCGCCTTCTCCCCCGGGGCCGCGCACCGGACCTCCGCCCGCCCGCGCGGGGCGCAGCACATCCACCGGCGCGGCCCGGTGTGGAACGTGCCGGTCCATGAACGGCTCCCCTCCCCGCGCGTCAGTGCGTCTGCCTCAGCGTTGCACGACGCGAAACGCGGGCGCTCGGTTTCACCCAACTCCGGTACGAGCAGGGACGGTCCGGACGTTTCCGAACCGCCCAAAACCCCGCAAAGGGCCAGTTCAGCGGGGTTGTCTTCGCCGGGCAGGGGAAATCTGCGTAGGCGAATTGACGCGGCGCACCGCAGGGGTGCGCGTGACGGGTGCGCGCCCCGCGGTGGTCAAGCGCGCGGCGCGCCCGGATCGGCGCCGGACCCGGCGCCGAGCTCAGCGCTGGGCGACGAAGACTCAGCGCTTGGCGACGAAGACGTGTCCCGCGATGTCCGCGTCGAGCTCGGCCGCCTCGCCGCTGCTGCCGATCTGGACGCCGCCGGCGGAGCCGGAATTGACGCTGACGACGGCGCCGGGCTGCACGCCGGCGCGGCGCAGGGTGTACATCAGCTGGGCGTCCATCTGGATGGGCTCGCCGATGCGGCGCACCACCACGGTCTTGCCGTCGGCGCCCGGGTCGAGGTCGCTCAGGCTGACCATGCCCTCGTCGAGGAAGGGGTCGGCCTCCAGCTTCTCGCCCAGCTCCTCCAGGCCCGGGATGGGATTGCCGTACGGCGACTCGCTGGGGTGCCGCAGCAGCTCCAGCACCCGGCGCTCCACGGCCTCGCTCATCACGTGCTCCCAGCGGCAGGCCTCGGCGTGCACCTGCTCCCACTCCAGGCCGATCACGTCGACCAGCAGGCACTCGGCGAGCCTGTGCTTGCGCATCACGCGGGTGGCGAGCCTGCGGCCCTCGTCGGTGAGGTCGAGGTGCCGGTCGCCGGCGATGGTGACCAGCCCGTCGCGCTCCATGCGTGCCACCGTCTGGGAGACCGTCGGGCCGCTCTGGTCGAGCCGCTCGGCGATGCGGGCACGCATGGGGACCACGCCCTCTTCTTCCAGCTCCAGGATGGTGCGGAGATACATCTCCGTGGTGTCGATCAGTCCGGACATGCGTGCCCCTCGTCAGTTCGTGCGGTGGCCCTGGCATCAATTCTGACGCATCGCACTGACAACCGTGCCGCCTCCGTCCACGAGGGCCCGTACGGGGAGGTGCCGCGGCCCCCGGGCGCACCCCGCGAGGCGCCGCGCGGGCGGGCCGCACGCGTATTGACAGGCCCTTGGTCCAGACCTCAACGTGATCGCGGCAGGGGGACCGTCCACGCGGCACAACCGAACACGAGGGGCAGGCGGCATGAGCGGAAACGGCCTGGCGGGAGACTTCTTCGACGCCGCGATCGGGCTGCTGCGCACGGTGCGGGACGCGGAGGAGGACCGGCTCGCCGAGGCCGGGAAGCTGATCGCGGACACCGTGGCCGACGGCGGCCGGGTCTTCGCCTTCGGCGCGGGGCACTCCTCGCTGCCCGCGCAGGACGTGGTCTACCGGGCCGGGGGCCTCGCCGTGATGAACCTGCTGCCGGTGCCGGGTGTGGTGGGCGTCGACGTACGGCCCGCGACGCTCGGCAGCGCGCTGGAGCGGGTCGCGGGGCTGGCCGGCACGGTCCTGGACTCCAGCCCGGCGCGGCCGGGCGACGTGCTGATCGTGATCTCGCTGTCCGGGCGGAACGCGCTGCCCGTGGAGATGGCGATGAACGCGCGGGCGCTGGGCCTCAAGGTCGTCGGGCTGACCTCGGTGGCGTATGCGGAGGGCACGAAGTCGCGGCACACCACCGGCACCTTCCTCAAGGACCACTGCGACGTGGTGCTGGACAACCACATCGCGGTGGGCGACGCGGAGCTCGCCTCGGACGCCGTCGGCGCGCCCTTCGCACCCGCCTCCACGGTGGTGACCAGCGCGATGATGCAGGCCGTCGTGGCGACGGCGGCCGGGGCGCTGGCCGAGCGCGGCATCACCCCGCCCCTGCTGCGCTCGGGCAACGTGGACGGCGGCCACGACTGGAACGCGAAGGTCATGGACGAATACGCGGACCGGATCTTCTACCGCTGACAGCCCCGGGCCCGTGACAGCCCCGGGCGCGGGGCTCGGGCACGCGGGCTCAGGCGCGCGGGCTCAGGGCGTCACCGTCAGGGACAGGTCGACCGCGGCGGCCAGGCGGACCGCGATGTCCTCGGCGTACGCCGCGTCGCTGCGGTCGAAGGTGCTGCGGCTGCGGCCCCGGAGGAAGGTGACCACGCCCAGCGTGCGGCCCCTGCTGCGCAGCACCGTGCACAGGCCGTGGACCGTGCCGTCGGGCCACTTGCGCACCTCGGCCCAGCGCGGCGCGGGCACCGAGCCCGCGCTGGTCCGCACCGAGCCGCACCGCTCGTACGCCTGGAGCGCGGGGTGGCCCGTCGCGTACCCGACCGGGATGCCGCTGGCGAAGCGGGGCTCGACCGGGGGCACGGGGCCGGGCGCCGAGACCGGGGTGGCCGCCGTGCGCACCAGCCGGGGCGGCGCCTCGGTGTGCGGGTCGCCGGGGGTGCCGGGGCTCGCGCCGGGGGCGCCGCCGTCGCCCGCGATCAGGTCGAGCAGCGCGTGGTCGGCGAAGCCCGCGAGCGCGAAGTCGAGGTGGACGGTGACGGCCTCCATCGGGTCCTCGCACTCGGCGGCGGCGCGGGCCGCGCGGTGCAGTTGGTTGTCGCGGAAGCGGAGCCTGGCCGCCTCCTGCTCGAACCGCTTGGTCTCGGTGACGTCGGTGAACACCCAGGCCACGCCCAGCGGCACGGGCTCCTCGGCGAGCGGCGAGGCGAGCCGGAGGAAGCCGCTGCGCAGGCACCGGCGCTGGGCGGGCTCCTGGGGCTCGGCGGGGTCGGCGCCCTGTCCCGCACTCGGCCCCGCTCCCGCGTCCGTACCAGGAAAGCCCTGGTCGGCAGGGGTGCCGCCCGCTGCGCCGCCCGGGCGCAGGGTCACCCAGATCTCGGCCGGCGCGGGCGGGGCACCCTCGGCGAGGACGTGCTGGAGCGCGCCCTCCAGCTCCTCGACGCCCTGCTCGACGAACTCGCCGAGCGGGCGCCCGAGCATGCCCGAGCGCGAGCTGCGGAAGGTCTGCGCCGCGTGCACGTTGGCGACCGCGAGCCGCAGGTCGGCGTCGACCAGCACGACGCCCCACGAGGCGTCCTCGAACAGCGCCTCGCTGAGCGCGATCGAGCGCTCCAGGTCGATCTGGGCGTGCACCTCGCTGAACGCGCAGTACACACCGGAGGGGCGGCCGTCGGCGCCGGTCACGCCGGAGGACTGGGTGCGCACCAGCACCCTGCCGCCGTCCTTGGTCACCAGCGCGAACTCGTGCACCTGGCGCCCCGGCGCGTGCATCGCGCCGAGCAGCCTGGACTCGACCTCCTCGGCGTCCGCGCTGCGCACCGCCCAGCCCGCCAGGCCGCGGCGGCCGACCGCCTCCTCGTGGGACCAGCCGAGGATGCGCTCGGCCTCCCTGTTCCAGTGGGTGACCACGCCGTCGGCGTCGAACGCGCAGAGCGCCGCGTCCATGCCGTCGAGCAGCGCGGCCAGCAGAAGTTCGTCGTCTGCGCCCCCTCCGTCCCCGTCGGAAGAGGAGGCGGAGTGGGTCTGGGACTGAGCTGCCACCTGAACACCCCCCGGCTGAGCACGCCCTCGCCGCGTGCATCCCTCATTCAACGCGAACGTGACCCAGCACACACCGGAATCCCGAAAATCGTTGCCGCCCCGAAATTCGATTGCGGGGCCTCCGGCGGATGCCTAGCGTGCGGGGCACACGAGAAAGGAGGTGATCCGGAAGATGATTTCTCACCGGACGCGTGAGGTGGCTGCGGCCTAGCGCCGACGCCACAGTGTGACGCCGGTTCGCCCGGCCAATCTCCAAGCAGTCACCCGGCCCGTGGGCTCGTCGGACTCGTCCGACCGACGCCTTCCGCCTCGGCGGGAGGAGTCGCCCACGGGCCGTCTGCGTGTCTGCGTGTGTGTACGGAGCGCCCTCAGGGGCAGAGGCGTTCGACGGTCCAGCCCTTGCCCTCGGCGTCCTGGCCTGCGCCCTCGGCCCGTACGTAGCGGAGCCGGTCGTGCAGGCGGTTCTCGCGGCCCTGCCAGAACTCGACCGTCTCGGGGCGTACGCGGAAGCCGCCCCACTGCGGCGGCGCGGGGACGTCCTCGCCCTCCGGATAGCGGGCCGCCAAGTCCTCGTACAGCCGGTCCAGTTCCTCGCGGGAGGCGACGGGCGCCGACTGGTCGCTGGCCCACGCGCCGAGCTGGGAGCCGTGCGGGCGGGTGCGGAAGTACGCGGCGGTCTCGTCCCTCCCGGTGTGCTCGGCCGTGCCGCAGACGATCACCTGCCGGGCGATGCCGTGCCAGGGGAAGAGCAGCGAGACGTGCGGGTTGGCGTCCAGTTCCGTTCCCTTGCGGGAGCCGTAGTGGGTGAAGAAGACGAAGCCGCGCTCGTCGTACTGCTTGAGCAGCACGGTGCGGGAGCTGGGCCTGCCGTCCGCGTCGGCCGTGGAGACGACCATCGCGTTCGGCTCGTGCAGCCCGCTGTCGGCGGCGTCGGTGAACCACCGCGTGAACTGCGCGTACGGGTCGGGCGCCAGGTCCGGCTCGGACAATCCCTGCGCGCGGTAGTGGGCGCGCATGCTCGCCGGGTCGAGCGTCGTGCCGGAGAGCGTACGGAGGGGCCGGTCAGCGGGGCTGCGCACGGACGGGGTGCGAGGCACTCGGTCTGCGTCATCGTCGGCGTGAGGCACGCGCATATCTTGCAGCATGTCCGCGTCCGGCCCCGAAGCCGCGTACCCCGCAGGCACGTTGGCACGTCACGGGGGCTGTTGCGGGAGTTACGGCCGTTCAGTGTGCCCACCCTTGTGGCGCGCTACTCCTCTCGCGCGCGCGACGGGCCTGTGCCGCTTCTCACCCTTCCCCAGCGCGCGTGTGACGGACGAGAATCGCCGTTCCCGAGGGGGCAGTACGCCGTCTACCGGCGACTATCGTGTACGGCCCGCCGGGCCGGATGAGCATCCGCCGCACGGGGCATCAGCGAGGCAGGGACGGCCGGCAGGCCGCAGCGCACGGGACCGCTGCCCGTAAGCCTCGGCCGCCCCGCCTCCATGACCAGCCAGACCGGCGGCCGAGCCGCCGGCAGCACACGAGGGAGCCGCCTGATGTCCGACTTCGTACCCGGGCTCGAGGGTGTCGTCGCGTTCGAGACGGAGATCGCCGAGCCCGACAAGGAGGGCGGCGCGCTGCGCTACCGCGGCGTGGACATCGAGGACCTGGTGGGCCACGTGTCCTTCGGGAACGTGTGGGGCCTGCTGGTCGACGACAGCTTCCAGCCGGGGCTGCCGCCCGCCGAGCCGTTCCCGATCCCGGTGCACTCCGGGGACATCCGCGTGGACGTGCAGTCCGCGCTGGCCATGCTGGCGCCGGTGTGGGGCCTGCGGCCGCTGCTGGACATCGACGAGAAACAGGCGCGCGACGACCTGGCGCGCGCCGCGGTGATGGCGCTCTCGTACGTGGCGCAGTCGGCGCGCGGTCAGGGGCTGCCGATGGTGCCGCAGCGGGAGATCGACAAGGCGGACACGGTCGTCGAGCGGTTCATGCGGCGCTGGCGCGGTGAGCCGGACCCGAAGCATGTGGCGGCGGTCGACGCGTACTGGACCTCGGCGGCCGAGCACGGACTGAACGCGTCGACGTTCACGGCGCGGGTCATCGCGTCGACCGGCGCCGATGTGGCCGCCTCCCTCTCGGGGGCCGTCGGCGCGATGTCAGGGCCGCTGCACGGGGGCGCGCCTTCCCGCGTCCTGCACATGATCGAGGAGATCGAGCGGACCGGGGACGCGCGGGCCTACGTGAAGCGCCAACTCGACAAGGGCGAGCGGCTGATGGGCTTCGGGCACCGCGTGTACCGGGCCGAGGACCCGCGTGCGCGGGTGCTGCGGCGTACGGCGAAGGAGCTGGGGGCGCCGCGGTACGAGGTGGCCGAGGCGCTGGAGCGCGCTGCGTTGGCCGAGCTGCGGGAGCGGCGTCCCGACCGCGTGCTGGAGACGAACGTGGAGTTCTGGGCGGCGATCGTCCTGGACTTCGCCGAGGTCCCGGCCCACATGTTCACGTCGATGTTCACGTGCGCGCGGACGGCGGGGTGGTCGGCGCACATCCTTGAGCAGAAGCGGACGGGGCGGCTTGTGCGGCCTTCGGCGCGGTATGTGGGGCCGGCGACGCGTGAGGCGGGGTCGATCCCGCGCTGAGTGCGGTTCGCGGGTGCGCTGCGTGTGGACGCTTCACGTCTTGACCGCCGGTCGGGCCCGCGTGTGGTCGCCTCCCGCTGCGGCGGGATGTGTGTGGGTGGTTCCGACTGCCTTGTGAGTGACGGCCCGCCCTACGACGCTCCGCGCCTCCGGCCGGGCCTTGCTCCGCACAAGGCTGTGGTCGGCCTCCGTACGAGCTGTGGGCATTCGTTCCGCTGGGGCGGAACGGGTGGGCACAGCGGACGCAACGCCCCCGCCCCCGTCGCCACGAGCGGGACGGGGGCCCGGGGCGGAGCCCCGGTACCTACGTGACCGGTACCTCCGTGCGGGCGTCCGCGGAGGTACCGGACTCCGCCGGGTCGGACGACAGGGAGTCGATCAGGGCCGCGCGCGCCGCGCTCGGCTCGGGGCGTACGAGGCCGACCACCACGTACAGCACCAAAGAAGTCAGCACGGGAATGCCGACCGTCATCGTCTCGGTCGCGCCGTCGACGCCCCACGACAAATAGCCCCACACCGCCATCCCACCGGCCCACGAAACGAGCGCCGCCCACGGCCCGTTCCGCTTGAACCACGGCAGGAGCCCCAGCATCAGCGGGATCGAGATCGGCCCCATCGTCGCCGCGACGATGCTGACCACGACGGTCATGATGAAGCCGTTCGGGTCGCTGAACAGCGCGAAGCACATGCTGACCGTCACGAAGGCGACCGTGGTGATGCGCGCGAAGAGGAGTTCGCCGCGCTCCGAGAGCCGGTTCACGCGCGGCACCAGCACCGGCACCAGGTCCCGCGTGATGACCGCGGTGATCACGTTGGAGTCGGAGGCCACCATGGCCATCGTGTGCGAGAAGAAGCCGGCGAGGAGCAGCCCGATCAGGCCCGTGGGCAGCAGCTCCTGGGCAAGCCGGATGTAGGACTGCTCACCGTCCGCGAGCCCCGGCACGATCAGCGGCGCGGCGATCATCGGGATGAAGAGGATCAGCGGCCAGACCAGCCACAGCGCGCTGGACAGCAGCGCGGACTTCTTCGCGCGGGAGCCGGACGGCGCCGCCATGTAGCGCTGCGCCAGATTCCACATCCCGCCGTTGTACTCGAAGGTCTTCACCAGCAGGAACGCCATGATCAGCCCGGTCGTGACGGTCCCGTTGACCGGGTCGGAGTGGCTGGCGGGCAGCCGGTCCCACATCGTCCACAGCATGGAGAAGCCGCCCAGATGGGCCATGACGGCGACCAGCATGGCGATCCCGGCGACGGCCTGGATCACGAACTGGCCGAAGTCGGTGAGCACATCGGCCCACAGCCCGCCGAAGGCCATGTAGAACATGGTGCACACGCCGGTGATCGCGATCCCCCACACCAGCGGGATGTGCGCGAAGCCCTGGAGCAGCACGGCGATGGCCACCCACTTGGCCGCGATGTCCACGACCTTGAGCGCGGCCCCGCTGTAGGCCAGCACCTGCTGGGTGGGCAGGTTGTAGCGCTGGGCCAGGTACGCCAGCGGGGAGTTGACGCCGTGTTTGGCACGCAGCCTGTTCCAGCGCGGCGCGAAGAGGAAGGCGCCAACGCCGATGCCGAGCCCGATGGTCATCGGCCACCAGAAGTAGACGGTGATCCCGGAGTCGTACGCGACCGCCGCGAAGGTCACGAACATGATGGCGCTGTAGCCGGACATGTGGTGCGAGATCCCGGACAGCCACCAGGGGATGCGGCCGCGTGCGGTGAAGAAGTCGGCGACGTTGGAGATGCGCCGCTTGGACCAGAGGCCGATGCCGACCATGACGAAGAAGTAGCCACCGAGAACGACCCAGTCCGGTGTGGACATCGCGGCTCCCCAGGTTCATAGACATGAACTGCTGCCAGGTCCCTGAATGAGCCGTCACCCTAGAAGCGCCCTGATGGGGCGTCAATACACCGGTACGGGCACGGGGTTGCTCAGCCCAGGGATCCCGCCACGATGGCGGACCACTGCGCCACGACCCGTTCGCGACGCGCGCGGTCGTCCGTGAGGAGGTTGGCCAGGCCCAGGCCGCGGGCCATGTCGAGCAGGCCCTGCACGGTCTCGCGCACACCCGGCGCGCTCTCGTCCACGCCGAGCAGGTCCACCGCCATCCGGTGGGTCTCCCGTCCGATGCGCGCCTCCAAGTCCGTGACCCGTGGCCCGAGTTGCGGCTCGTTCGAGGCGGCGACCCACAGGTGCAGCGCCGCGCGGAACAGCGGCCCGGTGTAGAGCCCGACCAGCGTCCGCACCGCCTCCTCCGTGGTCTCCGGCTTGGGCAGCGCGAGCAGCGCCTTCGAGCGCTCCTCGGCCACGTACTCCACGGCCGCCGTGAACAGGTCCTCCCGCGTGGGGAAGTGGTGCTGCGCCGCGCCCCTGGTCACCCCGGCGTGCTCGGCGACCACCGTGACCGTGCTGCCCGACCAGCCGTGCTCGGCGAGGCAGTCGACGGCGGAGGACAGCAGCCGCTGCCGGGTGGCGCGGCTGCGGTCCTGCTTGGGCTCGGCGCCGCGCACCTGGCCGCCGCGCGCGTTCGCCGCACCGGGCTTCGCCGCACCGGCCCTCACCTCGCCGGCGTTCACCCCGCCGGCATTCAGCGCACCCACTCCGGATCCCGTCGTTCGAGGAAGGCGGTCATGCCCTCGCGGGCCTCCTCCGAGGCGAACAGCCGCGCGGACAGTTCCGCGAGGGTACCCGTGTCCCGTTCGAAGGAGCGCAGCACCTCCGCGTTCACCAGCCGCTTCGACTCGGCGAGGCCCTGCGGGGAGCCGCGCCGCAGCCCGTCCAGTACCGGTTCCAGCGCCCGCTCCGGAACCTCGGCGGCGAGGGTGACCAGGCCGATGCGGGCGGCCTCCTCCGCGCCGAACCTCTCGCCGGTGAGGTAATAGCGCGCCGCCGCACGCGGATCGAGGCGCGGCAGCAGCGGCATGGAGATCACCGCCGGGGCCACCCCGATCCGCGCCTCGGTGAACGCGAAGCTCGCGCCGGGCCCCGCGACGGAGATGTCGCAGGCCCCGAGCAGCCCCGTACCGCCCGCGCGCACGTGCCCCGTGGTCACGCCGACGACGGGTTTGGGCAGCTCGGCGACCGTACGCAGCAGGCGGGCCAGATCCTGCGGGGTACCGCTGCCCTCCTTCAGGTCCGCGCCCGCGCAGAAGGTGCCGCCGGTGTGCGTGAGCAGCACCGCGCGGGTCTCCGTGTCCTTCGCCGCGGCCTCCAGGCCCTCGTGCAGCCCGGCCATCAGCCGGGAGGAGAGCGCGTTGCGGTTGTGCGGCGAGTCCAGGGTGAGGGTGGTGACGCCGCGCTCGTACGACTGCCGGATCAGCTCCACAGGCACCTCCGTGCTCACTACGACGACTCGGGCTCAGTACGACTCGGGCTCAGTACGACTCGGGCTCAGTACGACTTGGGCAGGCCGAGGCTCTGGTGGGACACGTAGTTGAGGATCATCTCCCGGCTGACCGGCGCGATCCTGGCCACGCGTGCCGCGGTGAGCATGTCGGCGAGGCCGTACTCGCGGGACAGGCCGTTGCCGCCCAGCGTGTGCACCGCCTGGTCGACGGCCTTCACGCACGCCTCGCCCGCCGCGTACTTGGCCATGTTCGCGGCCTCGCCCGCCGCCGCGTCGTCGCCCGCGTCGTTGAGCAGCGCCGCCTTGCGCATCATGAGCTTCGCGAGCTCCAGGTCGATGTGCGCCTGCGCGAGCGGGTGGGCTATGGCCTGGTGGGCGCCGATGGGCTCCTTCCACACCTGGCGGGTGCGCGCGTACTCCAGTGCCTGGCCGATCGCGTACCGGCCCATACCGCACGCGAAAGCGGCGGTCATGATCCGCTCCGGGTTGAGCCCGGCGAAGAGCTGGAGCAGCCCGGCGTCCTCGTCGCCGACCAGCGCGTCGGCGGGCAGCCGCACCTCGTCGAGTACGAGCTCGAACTGCTTCTCCGGGGCTGCGACCGCCATGTCGATCATGTTCCGCGAGAAGCCCGGGGTGTCCCGCTCCACGATGAACAGCGCGGGCTTGAGCTTGCCGGTCCTGTGGTCCTCCGTGCGGCCGACGATCAGCGTGGCCTCGGCGATGTCCACGCCGGAGATGAACACCTTGCGCCCGTTGAGCACCCATTCGTCGCCCTCGCGGCGCGCGGTGGTGGTGATGCGGTGCGAGTTGGAGCCCGCGTCCGGCTCGGTGATGCCGAAGGCCATCTTGCGGCTGCCGTCGGCGAGTCCGGGCAGCCACTTCGCCTTCTGCTCCTCCGTGCCGAAGCGCGCGATGACCGTCCCGCAGATCGCCGGGGACACGACCAGCATCAGCAGCGGGGAGCCCGCGGCGCCCAGCTCCTCCAGCACGATGGAGAGCTCCACCATGCCGCTGCCCCCGCCGCCGTACTCCTCGGGCAGGTTGACGCCGAGGTAGCCGAGCTTGCCGGCCTCGGCCCACAGCTCGTCGGTGTGCTTGCCCTCGCGTACGACGTCCGCGAAGTACTCCCTCCCGTAGCGCTTCCCGAGCGCGGCGACAGCGTCCCGGAGCGCGCGCTGCTCCTCGGTCTCCAGCAGGCCGCTGGTGTCCGTGCCGTGCGGGGCTGTGCTCATGACTGCTCCTTCGTGTCCGATACGGCGTTGTCTGAGACGGCCTTGTCCGGTGCGGCTTCGTCCGATACGGCGCTGTCCGATGCGGCCTTGTCCGGTGCTGCCTGGTCCGAGACGACGGCGAGCAGCGCGCCGACCTCGACCTGGCGGCCCGGCTCGGCGTGCAGCGCGGTGAGGGTGCCCGCGGCGGGAGCGGTGATCTTGTGCTCCATCTTCATGGCCTCCAGCCACAGCAGCGGCTGCCCGGCCTCGACCGCGTCCCCGACGGCCAGCCCCTCGGCGACCCGTACGACCGTTCCCGGCATCTGCGCCAGCAGCGATCCGGGCTCGGTGCGGGCCGCCGGGTCGGCGAAGCGGGGCAGCGCGGTGAGGGCGTGCGCGCCGAGCGGCGAGTCGACGTACACGGCGGCGGCGCCCTGGACCGCGTCCGCTCCCGGATAGGAGCGCACCGCGAAGTCCCGCGCCACGCCGTCCACTTCGAGGCGTACGAGCCCGTGCTCGGCGCGCAGCAGCGACACTCCGGCGAAGTCGGCGGCCTCCAGCCCGTCCCGGGTGATGCGGTACGCGACCTCGTACTCGGTCCCGTCGGGCTCGGCCCGGTAGCTCTTGCGCTGCGGCGCGGAGGGAACGTTGCGCCAGCCGCCGAGCCTGCCGGTGACGGTGGTGCCGGCCGCGCGGTTGCGGGCCGCGTCGGAGAGTGCCGCGGCGAGCGCGGCCAGGCGCGCGGCCTCCGCGTCCCCGGGCCCCGGCCCGGTGAGGGCCCCCAGGTGCCGGTCGTAGAAGCCGGTGTCGAGCCGGGCCTCCGCGAAGTCGGGGTGCCGCAGCGACCGTACGAGCAGGTCGCGGTTGGTCGACGGGCCGTGGATGCGGGCGCGTTGGAGTGCGCGCGCGAGCTTGCGTACGGCCTCCGCGCGGTCCGGGGCCCACGCGACGACCTTGGCGAGCATGGGGTCGTAGTGCACGCCGATGGTGTCGCCGTCCGTGACGCCGCTGTCCAGCCGGATGTCGCCCGGGGTGCCCGGTACGTGGAAGTGGTGCAGCGTGCCGGTCTGCGGCTGCCAGTCCTGCGCCGGGTCCTCCGCGTACAGCCGGGCCTCCACCGCGTGGCCGTGGGGCTCGGGCGGGCCGCACACCGAGAGCGGGACGCCCTCGGCGACGCGGATCTGGTGCGCGACGAGGTCGAGGCCGTGCACCATTTCGGTCACCGGGTGCTCGACCTGGAGGCGGGTGTTCATCTCCAGGAAGTACGCGGTGTCCGGGGCCCCTTGGCTGGTTGCGGACACCAGGAACTCGACCGTTCCCGCGCCCTCGTAGCCCACCGCCTGCGCGGCCTTCACCGCCGCGGTGTGCAGGGTGTTGCGGAGCGCTTCGGAGAGGCCGGGCGCCGGGGCCTCCTCGATCACCTTCTGGTGCCTGCGCTGGAGCGAGCAGTCGCGCGTGCCCAGCGCCCATACGGTGCCGTGCCCGTCGGCGAGCACCTGCACCTCGACGTGGCGGCCGCGCTCCACATACGGCTCGACGAACACCTCGCCGTCCCCGAACGCCGAGACCGCCTCGGCCTTCGCCGCCTCGATCTCGCCCCGGAGCGCGCCGAGTTCGCGCACGATGCGCATGCCGCGCCCGCCGCCGCCCGCCGCGGCCTTCACCAGGAGGGGCAGATCCTGCGCGCTCGCCTCCTCGGCCCGTACGGGTTCCAGCAGGGGAACCCCGGCGTCCGCCATCAGCCGCTTCGCGCGGGTCTTGGACGCCATCGCCTCCACCGCCTCGGGGGGCGGGCCGATCCAGATCAGCCCGGCGTCCCGTACGGCGCGGGCGAACTCCGCGTTCTCCGACAGGAATCCGTACCCCGGGTGCACCGCGTCGGCGCCGGCGGCGAGCGCGGCCTTCACGATCAGGTCGCCGCGCAGATAGGTGTCGGCCGGGGCGTTCCCCGGGAGGCGTACGGCGGCGTCGGCCTCACGCGCGTGGGGCGCGGCCGCGTCCGCGTCGGAGTACACGGCGACGGTGCCGATGCCCAGCTCGGCGCAGGTGCGGAAGATGCGGCGGGCGATCTCGCCGCGATTGGCGACGAGTACGGACTGGATCATGCGCTGACTCCTCAATTCCCGTCCCACTCCCCTCACATCCGGAACACGCCGAAGCCGCCCCGCGCGCCCTCCACCGGTGCGGTGTGGATCGCGGAGAGGCACAGGCCCAGGACGGTGCGGGTGTCGCGGGGGTCGATGACGCCGTCGTCGTACAGCCGCCCGGACAGGAACATCGGCAGCGACTCCGCCTCGATCTGCTCCTCGACCATGGCCCGCAGCCCGGCGTCCGCCTCCTCGTCGAAGGGCTTGCCCTTGGCCGCGGCCGACTCCCGCATCACGATCGACAGCACGCCCGCGAGCTGCTGCGGGCCCATGACCGCCGACTTGGCGCTCGGCCAGGCGAAGAGGAAGCGCGGGTCGTAGGCCCGCCCGCACATCCCGTAGTGGCCGGCCCCGTAGCTGGCCCCCATGAGCACGGACAGGTGCGGGACCTTCGAGTTGGACACCGCGTTGATCATCATCGAGCCGTGCTTGACGATGCCGCCCTGCTCGTACTCCGTGCCGACCATGTAGCCGGTGGTGTTGTGCAGGAACAGCAGCGGAATGTCGCGCTGGTTGGCGAGCTGGATGAACTGGGTCGCCTTCTGCGACTCCTCGCTGAACAGCACGCCCTGCGCGTTCGCCAGCACCCCTACGGGATAGCCGTGCAGCCGCGCCCACCCGGTCACCAGGCTGGGCCCGTACAGCGGCTTGAACTCGTCGAAGTCCGAGGCGTCCACGATCCGCGCGATCACCTCACGCGGGTCGAAGGGCACCTTGAGCTCCTCCGGTACGACGCCGAGCAGCTCCTCCTCGTCGTACTTCGGCGGCTCGGGGACCCCTGCGCCCGCGGCCGGATCGGTGTGCGCCTTGCGCCAGTTGAGGCGGGAGACGACGCGGCGCGCCTGGCGCAGCGCGTCCGGCTCGTCCAGCGCGAAGTGGTCGGCGAGCCCGGACTGCCGGGCGTGCATCTCGGCGCCGCCCAGCTCCTCGTCGTCGGCCTCCTCGCCGGTGGCCATCTTGACCAGCGGCGGACCGCCGAGGAACACCTTGGCCTGCTCCCTGACCATGATCACGTGGTCCGACATGCCGGGGATGTACGCGCCGCCGGCCGTCGAGTTGCCGAACACCACGGCGAGGGTGGGGATCCCGGCCTCCGACAGCCGCGTGATGTCCCGGAAGAGGCCCCCGCCCGGGATGAAGATCTCCTTCTGGCTGGGGAGATCGGCGCCGCCCGACTCGACGAGGCTGATGCAGGGAAGCCGGTTCCTGTACGCGATCTCGTTGGCCCGCAGTGCCTTCTTCAGCGTCCACGGGTTGCTCGCACCACCCCGTACGGTCGGGTCGTTGGCGGTGATCAGGCACTCCACGCCCTCGACCACGCCGATGCCCGCGACGAGCGAGGCGCCGACGGTGTAGTCGCTGCCCCAGCCGGCCAGCGGCGAGAGTTCGAGGAACGGGGTGTCCGGATCGAGCAGCAGCTCGATCCGCTCCCTGGCCAGCAGCTTCCCCCGGTCGCGGTGCCGGGTCGTGTACTTCTCCCCACCCCCTTCCCGCGCCTTGTCGTGCTCGGCCTCCAGCTCGGTCAGCTTGCCGAGCATGGCCTCGCGGCGGGCGGCGTATTCCGGGCTCGCGGTATCGAGCGCGGTGCGCAACACGGTCACGGCAGGAACCTTTCGGGTATCTCCATGTGCCGGGAGCGGAGCCACTCCCCCAGGGCCTTGGCCTGCGGATCGAAGCGGGCCTGCGCGGCCACGCCCTCGCCGAGCAGCCCCTCGATGACGAAGTTGGCGGCGTGGAGGCCGGGCAGCAGGTGGCGGGTCACGCGCAACGGCCGGATTTCGGGGAGCAGTTGCGCCAGCTCCTTCTCGGTGAGGTGCTGAACGAGCCACTCCCACGCCTCGCGCCGCCGGTCACCGCCGCCGTCCCCCGGCAGCTCCCTGACCCAGACCCCGAGATTGGCGTCCCCGCCCTTGTCTCCGCTGCGGGCCCCGATCAGGGCCCCTAGGGGTTCCGTACGGGTGGGGCCGAACGGGGTGGTGCGCGGCGGACGTTGGGCGCCCCTTAGGGGTGGGGTTCCCCCTAGGGGGAGGGACTCCCTTAGGGGTCGGGCTTCCCCTAGGGGCAGGGGCTCCCCTAGGGGCAGGGGCTCCCCTAGGGGTTCGGGATCCCCTACGGGTTCCAGGGCCCTGGTCTTAAGGGGCGCGGGGATCGCCACACGCTCCCCTTCCGGGAGCACCGCCACGTGCGGGACCTCGCCGGCCGGCACGTACTCCGCGTGGAAGACCCCGTAGGGGGAGCCCTTCCCCGGTGGGGCCGTCACGTGGAAGCCCGGGTAGCTCGCCAGGGCCAGTTCCACGGCCGAGCCGGTCACCGAGCGGCCCACGGCCTCCTGTTCGGGGTCGCGCACCACGAGCCGCAGCAGCGCGCTCGCCTCTTCCTGCACGTCGGCGTCGGTGCGGTCGGTACGCGCGAGGGACCAGCGCACCTCGGCCGGACGCCGCGCGGCAGCACTCAGCGCGTCCTCGACCTGGCCCCGTACGAGCTCCGCCTTGCGCTCGATGTCGAGCCCGGTCAGCACGAACACGACCTCGTTGCGCCAGCCGCCCAGCCGGGAGAGCCCGACCTTGAGATCCGGCGGCGGCGCCTCGCCCCGTACGCCGTCGATGCGCACCCTGTCGGGGCCCTCGGTCCGCAGCCGTACGGTGTCGAGCCGCGCGGTCACGTCGGGGCCCGGATACCGCGCGCCCGCCGTCTCGTACAGGAGCTGCGCCGTCACCGTGCCCTCGGTGACCGCGCCGCCGGTGCCGGGGTGCTTGGTGATCACCGAGGAACCGTCGGGGGCGATCTCCGCGAGGGGGAATCCGGGGTGCCGCGCGTCCACGCCCTCCTCGGCCCACAGCGCGTAGTTGCCGCCGGTGGCCTGCGCGCCGCACTCCAGCACGTGGCCCGCGACGACCGCGCCGGCCAGCGCGTCCAGGTCGTCCGCGCCCCACCCGAAGTGGGCCGCCGCAGCGCCGCTGACCAGCGCGGCGTCGGTGACGCGGCCGGTGACGACGACATCGGCACCGGCGTTCAGGCACGCGGTGATCCCGCCGCCGCCGAGGTACGCGTTGGCGGTGAGGATCCCTTCCCGCCCCCAGTCGCGCCCCGTGAGGTCGTCGCCCTCGACGTGAGCGACCCGTACGGGGACCCCTAGGTGCTCTCCCAATTCCCTTACGGCGTCGGCCAGTCCGGCCGGGTTGAGCCCGCCCGCGTTGGCGACGATCCGGACCCCGCGCTCCTTGGCGAGCCCGAGCCCGGTCTCCAACTGGCGCAGGAAAGTTTTCGCGTAGCCGCGCTCCGGGTCCTTCATCCGGTCCCTGCCGAGGATGAGCATGGTGAGTTCGGCCAGGTAGTCGCCGGTGAGGACGTCCAGTTCGCCGCCCCGCAGCATCTCCTCCATCGCGGCGAACCGATCGCCGTAGAAGCCCGAACAGTTGCCTATCCGCAGCGGCCTCACGCGCTCGCCCCCTTGCACTTCCGGCCACCACCGGGCGGCCCGGCGAACGCCTGGGCGATGCCCAGCCACGCGTCGGCGTCCGGGCCCTCGGCGCGCAGCGCCGTGTCGTCCCTGTGCACCCGCTGGGTGACCAGCAGGCAGAAGTCCAGCGCGCTGCCGGTGACCCGCTGCGCCGCGTCCTCGGGGCCGTACGTCCAGCGGTCGCCGTCGGGGGCCGTCATCTCGACCCTGAAGGGTTCTCCCGGAGGGGTCAGCCCGTGCACCGCGTACGCGAAGTCCCTGGTCCTGACCCCGAGCCGCACGATGTGCCGGAGCCGCGCGGTCGGTTCCCTCACGACCCCCAGGGCGTCCGCGATGTCGCCGCCGTGCGCCCAGGTCTCCATGAGCCGTGCCGTGGCCATGCCGGGGATGCTCATCGGGGGGCCGTACCAGGGGACGCGGCGGCCCTCCGGCTGCGCGGCCAACTCCTCGGCGAGGGCGGTGCGGACGGTGCGCCAGTGTGCGAGCAGCGCTTCGGGCTCCTTCTTGGCGCCCTCGCGCGCGCCGTCGTCCACGAACGTGTCCGGCGCGGCCATCGCCGCCTCCACCTCGGTGGCGAACCGGGCCTCGTCGCGGACCGCGAGCAGCGAGCGTTCGTCGGTCCACGCGAGGTGGGCGATCTGGTGCGCGAGGGTCCAGCCGGGGGCGGGGGTCTCGCGCACCCACGCGCTCGGCGCCGCCGCGCCGACGAGCCGGTCCAGCTCCTCGCCCTCAGCTCGCAGGTCCTCCAGCACGGCAGCGCCGTCCGACATGCGCGCGCTCCTCCCAAGTCGGGGTCTGGTGAATGAGGTTGGCAGGGGGCCGCTCGGGAATCAAGCATGCGTGCATGATTCTTGTGCGCCAGCACGTGGTGTTGGGGGCCCAGCGGGGTGTGGGCTCCTGCTGGCCCCGCCTCGCTTGGGTCTTTCGCCGCTGCGGGCTTTGCGCTGCGCGCTTTGACCTCCGGTCGGGCCCGCGTGGGGGTGGGTGGTTCCGACTGCCTTGTGAGGCGCGCGGGTGCGCCGGCTGTGGACGCTTTGCGTCGTGACCGCCGACGGCCTCCGAGCGTGGTTGCTTCCCGCTGCGGCGGGGTGTGGGTGGGTGGTTCCGACTGCCTTGTGAGTGACGGCTCGCCCGGCAACGCTCCGCGCCACCGGACGAGCCTCGCTCAGCTTCGACAGTGGTCGCTACCGAAGTGTGGGTGGCGGAACGCTGTGGGTTGCCCGCCGCTCCCCCTTTGAGCTGTGGGCAGTCGTTCCGCAGGGGCGAGGGGGGTACCTCCCTGCTCGGAGCGAAGCCGGAGAGCTTGGGGGAGGGTGGGCACAGCGGACCGACGCCCCCCGGCACCCGCACCACCCCGTACGCAACGGGGCCCGGAAGCGCGGCGGGACGCTCATGACCGCACCCGGGGTCGCCGCAGACCGGGCGGAGGCCCGGACGGGGGCGCGGAGCGTTTCCGTCCGGGCCGGAAGGCACAAGTCGGGCGCAACCACCCACCGAATCCCGCCGCAGCGGGAAGCAAGCAGAAGCGCAACGGGTCGGCGGTCACGGAGCGAAGCGACCACTCACAGGTGCTCGGCCAGCACCTCCGCCACATGGCGGGACCGCGCCCCGCCCAACTGCTCGAGCTGCGTACGGCAGGAGTAGCCGTCCGCGATCAGCTCGGCCCCGTCGGGGGCCTCCCGTACGGCCGGCAGGAGCTGGTCCTCCGCGCAGGCCGCCGACACCTCGTAATGCCCGGCCTCGAAGCCGAAGTTGCCGGCGAGACCGCAGCAGCCGCCGCTCAACTCACCGGTGAGCCCGGCGCGTTCACGCAAACGGCGATCCGCCGCATCCCCCAGCACCGCGTGCTGATGACAGTGCAGCTGACCCGCGACGGGCCGATCAACCCGCGGCGGCCGCCACTCCGGCGCGTACTCCTCCAACGTCTCGGCAAACGTCCGCACGGACCGCGCCAGCCGCGCGGCCCGCGGATCGTCGCCGAGGAGTTCGGGCAGATCGGTCTTGAGCGCCGCCGCACACGGCGGCTCCAGTACGGACACGGGAAGCCCCGCATCGAGCGCGGGCTCGACCCGGTCGAGCGTGCGCCGCATGACCGCCCGCGCCCGGTCGAGCTGCCCGGTCGACACGTACGTGAGCCCGCAGCACACCTGCCGCGGCGGCACCGCGACCCTGATGCCCGCATCCCGGAAAACCCTGACGGCAGCCGAACCGGCTTCCGGGGACAGGTAGTTGGTGAAGGTGTCCGGCCACAGCACCACGCGCGGCCCCTCGCCGCTCCCCCGCCGCTCCCCTAGGGGCTGCCTGCGCCACCACCGCGTAAAGGGCTCTCGGGGCAGGGCAGGGATGTCCCTCTCAGGGGCGAGCCCGCCGAGCCGCTTCCCGAGCGCGGCCAGAGACCCGATCCGCGCACCGGCGTTGAGCAGCGGCGCAGCCCGGAACGCCGCGGTCAGCCGCAGCCACTCCGGGAGCCGGCCCATGGAGTGGTGGGCCATGGGGCGGCGCTTGTCCTCGTAATGGTGGTGCAGGAACTCGGCCTTGTACGTGGCCATGTCGACCCCTACGGGGCAGTCGCTGCGGCAGCCCTTGCAGGACAGGCACAGGTCCAGCGCGTCCCGCACCTCCTCCGAATCCCAGCCGTCCCGTACGACACCGCTGCCGTCACCCGCGTCGCCCGCGAGCATCTCGTGCAGAAGCCGCGCGCGGCCGCGGGTGGAGTGCTTCTCCTCGCCCGTCGCGCGGAAGGACGGGCACATCACGCCCGCGCCCGCGCTGGTGTTGCGGCACTTGGCGACGCCCACGCAGCGGCGTACCGCGGCGGAGAAGTCGCCGCCGTCGTGCGGATAGCCGAAGGCGACGTCGACGGGCTCGCGGGGCAGCGGCTCGAAGCGGAGGTTCTGGTCGATGCGGTCGGGCCGTACGAGCATGCCGGGGTTGAGGCCGCCGTCCGGGTCCCAGGCGTCCTTGAACCGTCCGAAGAGCTCCACCATCTCCGGCCCGTACATCTTCGGCAGCAGTTCGGCGCGCGCCTGCCCGTCGCCGTGCTCGCCGGAGAGCGAGCCGCCGTGCGCGACCACGATGTCCGCGAGGTCGTGCGAGAAGTCGCGGAACTTCTGGATCCCCGGCGCGTCCATCAGGTCGAAGTCGATGCGCACGTGGATGCAGCCGTCACCGAAGTGCCCGTAGGGGAGACCCCGGAGGCCGTACGAGGTGAGCAGCCCACGGAAGTCCCTTAGGTAGTCCCCTAGGTGGGCCGGGGGTACGGCGCAGTCCTCCCAGCCGGGCCATGCCTCGCTGCCATCGGGCATCCGGGTCGCGGTGCCCGAGGCGTCCTCGCGTACCCGCCACAGTGCGCGCTGCCCCGCCGGGTCGGTGATGAGCAGGTGGTCGGTGGCGCCGTCGGCCGCCGCCTGGCGGCTCAACTCCTCGGCGCGGGCCCGCGCTTCGCCCTCGTCCGCCCCGCCGACCTCGACGAACAGCCAGGCGCCGCCCCTCGGCAGCGAGGCGCGGGCCGCGTCGCCCACGAGGTCGTTGGCCATGCCCTCGACGGTCAGCGGGCGGTGCGGGAGCAGCCCGGCGGCGGCTTCTGCGGCGGCGCTCTCGTCGGCGTACCCCAGTACGGCGAGCACGCGGGCTCCGGGTACGGGGACGAGCCGTACGGACGCCTGGGTGAGAACCCCCAGGGTGCCCTCGCTGCCGGTGAAGGCGCGGGCCCAGTCCTCGCCCTTCTCGGGGAGCAGCTCGTCCAGCGCGTACCCGGAGATGCGGCGCGGGAGCTCGGGGAAGCCGGTGCGGAGGCGGGCCAGTTCGTTCTGGACGAGGGCGCGGCCGGCGTCCCTTAGGGGAGCCGGTACGCCGTCCCCTCCGGGGCCGAGGACGGCGCGCCCGCCCCCGTAGGTGTGCACCTCGATCTCCCGTACGTTGTCGGCCGTGGTGCCCCAGGCGACGGAGTGCGAGCCGCAGGAGTTGTTGCCGATCATGCCGCCGAGGGTGCAGCGGCTGTGCGTGGAGGGGTCGGGGCCGAAGGTGAGCCCGTAGGGGGCGACGTGCTCGCGGAGGCGGTCGAGGACGACACCGGGCTGGACCAGGGCTGTGCGGGAGCCGGGGTCGACGGCGTCGATGCGGTTCATGTGGCGGGTGAAGTCGAGGACCACGCCGATGCCGGTGGCCTGGCCTGCGATGGAGGTGCCGGCGCCCCTGGCGAGGACCGGTACGCCGTGGGTGCGGCAGACGGCGAGGGTGGCGGCGACGTCCTCGCCGTCGCGCGGGGCGACCACCCCCAGGGGCACCCTTCGGTAGTTCGAGGCGTCCATCGTGACGAGGGCGCGGCTGGTCGTGTCGAACTCCACCTCGCCGCGGACGACTTGGCGCAGGTTCTCTGCGAGGGCGTTGGCCGTGTGTTCCCGTTCGTCTCCCATGGGGCCCAGCGTGCCTTCTCGCGGGGCGTAAGCCGATCACCCCGACCGTGTGTGGTCCCCTTCGCGCTACGGGGTGCCCCCTAGGTGCCCCCTTTCCGGGGCTGCGCCCCGGGGCCCCGTCGCGTACATGGCGGGCCAGGTGCCCGGGGCGCAAGTCCGCTGTGCCCACCCTCCCCCAAGCTCTCCGACTTCGCTCCGAGCAGGGAGGTACCCCCCTCGCCCCTGCGGAACGACTGCCCACAGCTAGTAAGTGGGCACGGTCGCGACGGCTCGTACGCAGCCCTCCGGGGACGCCGCAGACCGGGCGGAGGCCCGGCCGGAGGCGCGGAGCGTCGTAGAGCGGGCCGTAACTCACAAAGTCGGGCGCAACCACCCACCCAAAACCCGCCGCAGCGGGAAGCAACCAAAAGCGCACCCGCCCGGCGGTCAAGGCGCAAAGCAGCCCACCCCCGAGCCCACCCCCGCACATGAAGCAATCCTCATCCGCCGCTCACCCGAGCCTCATCGCCGGCCCCGACCCTCGTACACATGGCAGCAGTCGGCGCCGGACGGCGAATACGTGCGGGTCAGAACCAGCCCCGCACCGCCGCTCCCTGGAGGCTCCATGCCCGCCGACCACCTCAGCATCGTCCACGCCCTGATCCGCGCCCAGGTCTACCGCTCGGAACGCCCGGACCCCGAACCCGAGCCGGAACCCGTAAACCCGGATGAGCCGGAGGAAACCCCGTTCTCCGGAGCCGGCGCCGGCTCCGGCTCCGGCTCCGGCTCCGGCTCCGACGCCGGAGGCAGGAAGCGGATCGAGGGCCGGCCCTCGGGCCCCTCCCCCGTGACCACCGACCGCACCGCGTAGACCTCCGCGATCAGCGACTCGGTCAGCACCTTCTCCGGCGGGCCGGCGGCGACGGCCCGCCCCTCCTTCAACACCAGCAGCTCGTCGCAGAACATCGCCGCGTGGTTCAGGTCGTGCAGCGCGACCACGCTGGTGACCGGGAGCCGGGCGACCAGCGTCAGCAGCTCCAACTGGTGCTGGATGTCCAGGTGGTTGGTGGGTTCGTCGAGCAGCAGGTGGTCCGGCTGCTGGGCCAGCGCGCGGGCGATCTGCACCCGCTGCCGCTCCCCGCCGGAGAGGGTGTGCCAGGACCGGTCGAGCAGACCGTCGAGGCGCGCGTGCCGCACCGCTTCCCGTACCGCGGCGTCGTCCTCCGCCGAGGGCCCCGACCACGCGCCGCGGTGCGGGATGCGTCCGAGCCGTACGACATCCCGTACGCGCATGTCGACGCCGGTGTCGGCGTGCTGCTCGACCACCGCGACCCGCCGCGCGACGGCCTTGCGCCGCATGGAGCTCAGCGGTACGTCGTCCAGCGCGACGGTCCCGGCAGCGGGCGCGCGGATGCCCGCGAGCAGCCGCAACAGGCTCGATTTACCGGAACCGTTGGGGCCGATCAGGCCCACCGTCGCCCCAGGCGCGGGCCGCAGCGACACCCCGTCAACGAGCAGACGCCCGCCCGCGCCCCAGCTCACGTCGTCAGCAGTCAGCGTCATCGGACACTCCTGTCGTGCTCGCCGCGGGAGGCACTCACCGCACACTCCTGCTCCGGTGGAGGATGAACGCGAAGCACGGCACCCCGATCAGCGAGGTCACCACGCCGACCGGCACCTCCTGCGGGTCGAGCAGCGTGCGGGCCGCGGTGTCCACCCAGACCAGGAAGACGGCGCCGGCGACGGCGGTCGTCGGCAGCAGCGAACGGTGCCCGGGGCCGACCACGGCCCGCGCCGCATGCGGCAGCACCAGCCCCACGAAGCCGATCGCCCCGGCCGCGCTGACCAGCGCCGCGGTCAGCAGCGCGGTGACCGTGAGCAGCACGAACCGCACCCGCCGCACCGAGACGCCGAGCGAGGCGGCCGCCTCCTGCCCGAAGGTGAAGGCGTCCAGGTGGTGCGCGTACGCCAGGCACACCACCATGACCAGCGCCAACGCGCCCCCGCAGAACGCCACATCGCTCCAGTGCGCGTCGGCGAGCGAGCCGAGCAGCCAGAAGAGGACGCCGCGTGTCTGCTCCGCGTTCGCCGAGGACATCACGATGAACGAGGTCAGCGCGGAGAAGAGCTGCATGCCCGCGACCCCGGCGAGCAGCACCCGCTCGTTGGTCGCGCCGGACGCGTACGCCAGGGCCAGTACGAGGACGAAGGAGACCAGCGCGCCGAGGAAGGCCCCGGCCGGCAGGGTCAGCGCGCCGCCCCCGACCCCGAGCACCGCCACCAGCACCGCGCCGGTCGAGGCGCCCGAGGAGACGCCCAGCACATAGGGGTCGGCCAGCGGGTTGCGGAGCAGCGACTGCATGACCGCGCCGCACACCCCGAGTCCGGCCCCGCAGACGGCGGCGAGCACGGTACGGGGCAGCCGCAGGTCCCACACGATGCCCTCGCGGATGGGGCTGAGCCCGGTGTGCACGTCCCAGCCCGCGTGCCCGGCGACCACGCCCCACACGTCGGTGACGCGGATGTCGGAGGGCCCGATGGTGATGGTCACGGCGACGGACAGCAGGAGGAGCACGAGGCCGCCGCCCCACAGCGCCCAGAGCCCGAGGGGAGCGCGCAGCCGCGCGGCACCCCGAGGCGCAACCGGTGCCTCCCCCTCGGCCGCGCGATCACCCTCGGCCGCGCTGTCCCGCTCGGCGGCCCGCACGCTCAATGGTCCAGCCCGTACTTGCGCAGCCCCGCGGCCACCTTCTCGATGCCCTCGCCCGGCACCCGGATCGAGGGGTTCATCGCGGCGCCGCTCAGGAACACGTACCGCTTCTTCTTCACGGCCGTCATCTTCCGGGTGACCGGATTGGACTCCAGCTTCTTGATCTTCTGCTTCGCCGTCTCCGCCGTCTCCCGCTTCCGGGTCAGGTCGCCGAGGACGATCATGTCGGGGTCGCGGTCGGCGACCTGCTCCCAGTTGATCTGGGGCCACTCCTGCTTGGTGTCGTCGAAGACGTTCTTCGCGCCGACGGCGCGGGTGATGATGCCGGGCGCTCCGCAGCAACCGGCCATATAGGGCGATTCGGAGTTGGCGAACCAGTACATGACGCGCGCGTGCCGCGCGTCCACGCCCTCGGTCGCCCTCTTCCTCCGCTTCTCCAGCTTCGCGATCAGCTTCTCACCGCGCTCCTCGACCCCGAACACCTTGGCCAGATCGCGGATCTCGCCGTACACCGAGCCCAGCTCCAGCGGTTTGGTGCGCGCGCCGTCGCCGCCGCCCGAGGTGTCCTTGTCCTCGCAGTCGGAGGGCGAGACGTACGTGGGCACGCCGAGCTTCTCGAAGTCGCCGCGCCCCGCGACGCCGTCCTTGCCCAGCGTGGCCTGGAAGGTGGCCGAGACGAAGTCCGGCTCCTTGTCCAGCACCCGCTCGAAGGAGGGGTTGTTCTCCGCGAGCCGCGGGATCTTCCTGTTGGCGGCTGCCAGTTCGGGCAGCACCGGGTCGGTCCAGGTCGCCGTACCCGCGATGCGGTCGCCGAGGCCGAGCGAGAGAAGGATCTCGGTGGAGTCCTGGTCGAGCGAGACCGCCTGCGACGGCGGCCGCTTCACGGTCACCTCGCGCCCGCAGTTGCCGATCTTCTTCGGGTATCCGGCGGGGGACGCGCCGCCCGCCTTGTCCGAGCCGCCCGACGCGCCGGATCCCCCGCAGGAGGCCAGCAGGCACATCAGGGCCGTGGCCAGTACGGAGACGTGCAGTGAGCGGCGGTGGCGTGACGCCATGATCCGGTGGTCCCTTTTCCGTCAGGGGCTCATGCGCGGAGCCCGGCGACCCGTCGTGCGGCCAGCAGGTCTTCGGGCTCGGGATCGTGTACGGGCGGAGCGCCTTCCCGGGGTGTACGCGGTCAACGGTGACCGCCCGCCCCAGTGGCCTGTGCTCGCCCAGCTCCCACACCGCTGCGCGTCAGCTCCGGATTTCCACCGGATTCCCTTGTACGGAGCGGCTGGTCAACGGGCCGTTCCGTAACTGAACTGGCGTTCGCAAGCTACCACAGGCCGGACAAGCGGACCGGTGAGCTCCGTCTCGCCGTACGGACCCCATACCGCTGCGCTGGGATGACGCACTAGGCTGCGGCTCGTGGCTGATCTCCAGATTCCCGCTGACATCAAGCCCGCCGACGGTCGATTCGGCTCGGGCCCGTCCAAGGTGCGTACGGAGGCGCTCAGCGCCCTGGCTGCCACCGGAACCTCACTTCTCGGCACGTCCCACCGCCAGCCCCCGGTCAAGAACCTGGTCGGCAAGGTGCGCGAGGGCGTGAAGGAGCTCTTCTCGCTCCCCGAGGGGTACGAGGTGGTGCTCGGAAACGGTGGTTCCACCGCGTTCTGGGACATCGCGACGCACGGGCTCATCGAGTCCAAGTCGCAGCACCTGTCCTTCGGGGAGTTCTCCTCGAAGTTCGCCAAGGCCGCGGAGCTCGCGCCCTGGCTGGACGCCCCGTCCGTGATCAAGTCCGAGCCCGGCACCCACCCGAAGGCGGCAGCCGAGCAGGGCGTCGACGTGTACGCCTTCACCCACAACGAGACCTCGACCGGCGTCGCGATGCCGATCGAGCGGGTCGCGGGCGCGGACGAGAACGCGCTGGTGCTCGTGGACGCGACCTCCGGCGCCGGCGGCCTGCCGGTGGACATCGCGCAGACCGACGTCTACTACTTCGCCCCGCAGAAGTCCTTCGCCTCCGACGGCGGACTGTGGATCGCGGCCTTCTCCCCGGCCGCCATCGAGCGGGCCGAGCGCATCGCGGCCTCGGACCGGCACATCCCGGCGTTCTTCGACCTGAAGACGGCGATCGACAACTCCCGCAAGAACCAGACGTACAACACCCCCGCGCTCTCCACCCTGTTCCTGCTGAACGACCAGCTGGAGTGGCTGAACGGGCAGGGCGGCCTGGACTTCGCCGTGCGCCGCACCGCGACCTCCTCGCGCGCGCTGTACGGCTGGGCCGAGGAGGCCAAGCAGGCCACCCCGTTCGTCACGGACCCGGCGCAGCGTTCGCAGGTCGTCGGCACGATCGACTTCGACGATGATGTCGACGCCGCCGAGATCGCCAAGGTGCTGCGCGCCAACGGCATCGTGGACACCGACCCGTACCGCAAGCTGGGCCGCAACCAGCTCCGCGTGGCGATGTTCCCGGCCGTCGAGCCCTCCGACGTGGAGGCGCTGACCGCCTGCGTCGACTACGTGATCGAGCACCTGTAACGCGGAAGCACCGCACACGACGACGGGCCGGGCGCACGGTGCGCCCGGCCCGTCGCGCGTTCCGCTCACGCGCTCACGCGCTCACGCCGTGCTCACGCGCTCAGCCGCTGGAACTTCCGCACCGCCAGCGGCAGGAACACCGCCGTGATCACCAGCGGCCAGACCACCGCCATCAGCGCCGCGTGCTGCTCGATCCAGCTTTCGCCGAGCGGCAGCGGGTTGCCGTACAGCTCGCGTACCGCGTTGGCGGTGGAGGACACCGGATTCCACATGGCGATCGCGCCCAGCCAGTCCGGCATCGCGGACGGCGGGGTGAACACGCTGGAGATCATCCCGAACGGGAAGGCCACGGCGAAGAGGTTGCCGGCCGCCTCCTGGTTGGGCGTCTTCAGGCCCAGCCACACGCCGATCCAGATCAGCGCGAAGCGCAGCAGGAGCAGCAGCACGAAGGCGTACAGCGTCCCGGCGAGCCCTCCGTCCGAACGCCAGCCCACCACCAGCGCGATGGCCGCCAGCACCGCCAGGTCCAGCGCGGCGTGCAGCACATCGGAGACCCCGCGCCCGGTGACCACGGCCGAGGGCGCCATCGGCAGGGACCTGAAGCGGTCGGTGACGCCGCGCTCCTTGTCGATCACGACGGCCATGGCGGTGTTCATGAAGCCGAAGGCCATGGTCATCGCGAACATGCCGGGCATCGCGAAGTCCTTGTAGTCCACGCCCTCGCCGACCTGCATGGCGCTGCCGAAGACATACACGAACAGCAGCACCGAGACGATCGGGAAACCCAACTGCCAGGCGATCAGCGAGGGCTGTTTGACCAGGTGGGTCAGGTCGCGGCGGACCACCGTCCAGCAGTCGGCCAGCGCCCAGTGGAGCCGCCGCTCGCCGAAGACCGGCGCCGTGTCCGGCATGCCCGTACCCGTACCCGTTCCCGTGCCCGTCTCCGTGTCCAGCGCTTCCGTACTCATGCCGCGACCTCCTCCTCCGCCGCGCGCCCCGTAAGGGTCAGGAAGACCTCGTCCAGCGTGGGCCTGCGCAGCCCGATGTCGTCCACGCCGGTCCCCGACTCGCGCAGCACGCGGGCGACTTCGGCCAGCGCCGCCACCCCGTCGCCCTGCGGCACCGGCGCGTGCACCCGCAGCGTCTCGGCCTCGGTCTCCGGCTCGCCGCCGTCCCTCGCGACCCGGGCCACCGCCTTGACCGCCTGCGGGATCTCGGACGGCTCGCTCACCACCACCTCGATCCGGTCGCCGCCGACGGCGCGCTTGAGCCCGGCCGGGGTGTCCTCGGTGATCCGGCGTCCGCGGTCGATCACCGAGATCCGGTCCGAGAGCTTGTCGGCCTCGTCCAGATAGTGCGTGGTCAGCAGGACCGTGGTGCCCTCGGCCGCCAACGTCCGCACCGCGTCCCACACTTCGCTGCGCCCGCGCGGATCGAGCCCGGTGGTCGGCTCGTCCAGGAACAGCACCTCGGGTGCCAGGATCATGCTCGCCGCCAGGTCGAGGCGGCGCCGCATGCCGCCGCTGAAGTCCTTCGGCTGCCGGTCGGCGGCCTCCGTGAGCCCGAACCGCTCCAGCAGCTCGGCGGCCCGCCGCTTCGCCCGCGCGCCGCCGAGGTGGAAGAGCCTGCCGAACATCTCCAGGTTCTGACGGGCCGTGATGATCTCGTCGACCGCCGCGTTCTGCCCGGTCAGGCCGATGCGCCGGCGCACCTGCCGCGGCTCGGCCGCCACATCGCGCCCGCCGACCAGCGCCCGCCCTCCGTCGGGCCGCACGAGTGTGGCCAGGATCCTCACCGCCGTGGTCTTGCCCGCGCCGTTGGGCCCGAGCAGTCCGTGCACCGTGCCCCGCCGCACGGCGAGGTCGAGCCCGTCCAGCGCGTGCTTGTCCCCGTACGTCTTGCGCAGTCCCTCGGTCAGCACCGAGTGCGTCTCACTCACCGATCCCCCCTGTCCGCCGATGCCGGAGCGCCGCCCCGGCACAAAACTGGGTACGCCGTACTCACTTTAAACAGCGTACGCCCTACGCAGAAACCCGCAAGCGATTTAGGATGAGGCCACGATGAGCACGGAACACGCCGCGGGCGGCGATCTCGCCCACAGCCTCGACCTCCTCTGGGGCGCCGGGAGCAGGGGCGCCCGCGGCCCCAAGCCCGGCCTCTCGCTGGAGCGGATCGTCCGCACGGCGGTGGAGCTCGCCAACGGCGAGGGCCTGCCCGCACTGTCCATGCGCCGGGTCGCTGGCGAACTCGGCGTCGGCACCATGTCGCTCTACCGCTACGTGCCCAACAAGGGCGTGCTCGTCGACCTGATGGTCGACCACGTCAGCTCACCCGGCGAGGACGCGGAGCGGCTCGCGGGCCTGGGCTGGCGCGACGCGCTGGAGTTCATCGCGCTCAGCTCCTGGCGGCTCTACACCGGCAACCCGTGGCTGCTCCAGGTCAACCAGGCCCGCCCGCTCATCGGCCCCGGCTCGGTGCGCGCGCTGGAGGCGGCGCTGGGTCCGCTGGAGGGGCTGGGCCTCAGTGGACGCCAGAAGATGGGCATCCTGAGCACCATCAACCACTACGTGCAGGGCGTGGCACGCACGCAGGTGCTGGCGGGCCAGGCGGCGGAGCAGTCCGGGGTGACGGACGAGGAGTTCTGGTCGGCTCAACTCCCGTACGTGGAGCGGGCGATGGCGGACGGCTCGTACCCGCTCCTCGCCGCGCTCGACGAGGACTCCTTCGCCATGTCCCTCGAGGAGACGCTCCGCTTCGGCCTGCGCCCGCTGCTGGACGGCTTCGAGGCGATGATCGGGGAGGCGGGCGGGGCGGAGGGCTGAGGGGCCGGTTGAGGGCCCTGGAGCCGCCCGCCCGCCCCGCTCAGTCCCGCCGCCCGAAGATCCGCTTCAGCCCCGTCCACACGCCGAGGCCCACCGCGAAGACGACGCCGGCCAGGACGAGGTTGCGCGCGTTGCCGCCGTTCCCGCCGTCGTCCTTCGCACCGTTCTCGTCGCCCTTGTCGCCGCTGTGCTTGCTGTCGTCCGGCGAGGGGCTGCCCTCGTCCGACGACTTCGCGCGCACGCTCTCCGGCAGCATCTTCCCGCTCAACTCCACGGGGTCGACGCTGCTGCCCCGGCCTTCGCTCCCGTACATCAGCGTCCGCCCGTCCGGCGTGAAGGTCACCGACTCGCCCTGCCCCAGCGTCGGTACGGGCTGCGTGCCCAGCGGGGAGGGGCGGCCGTCCTTCCACGCGTACATCTCGCCGTTCATGTAGCCGCGCAGCACCAGCCGCGTCCCGTCGGGCGAGAACGCGCCGTCGGTGGCCCACACTTCGGTGCGCGCGATGCGGCGGAAGACGTTCACGCCGCTGGAGGAGAGCCGGGCCGGACCCTCGTAGATGCCGCCCTTGCCCTCGTTGTTCTTGCTCGCGATGTAGACCCGGCCGGTGCGCGGATGCACCATCAGCGACTCGGCGTCCCGCGGCCCGTCGGCGTACTTCACCGTGTACGTGGTCGGGTCGACGGTCACATCGCGCAGCTCCTTCGGCTCGGGGAAGCTGCGGATCCACACCTCGGGCCAGCGCCCGCCGAAGTTGTCGCCGATGTCGCCCACGTACACCCGGCCGTCGGGCCCGACCGAGATCGCCTCCACGTCGCGGGGATCGACGCCCCGCAGCGTGACCGTCGCGACGGTCTTCCCCGTCTTCCCGTCCACGGCGTAGATGTACGGGCCGTCGTCGGAGTCGTTGTGCGTCCAGTAGACGCCCTTGTGCGCGTGGCTCGCGGCGAGGCCGCTGGACTCGTCGATCCGCCGGTCCTTGAGCGTGAACCGGGACGGGGAGTCGTCCGCGACCGCGGCGGCGGGCGCGAACAGGGTGCCGGCGACGGCGAGCAGCACCACGGCGGAACACCCGGCGAAACGCCCTCGGGGGCGCGACAAGAGAGCCATGTGCCCCAGTTTCCACCAGCCCGGGGTGTGCCCATGCCCGCCGCTCGCCGCCCGGGCCGTCCCCGGCGCGTGCCCGGAGAGCCCCTAGGGGATCCGCGCCGCCTCCGCGATCTGCGCCGCCACCCGCACGTTCGCCGCGTGGCCGCAGCGCACCGCCTCCACGTCCAGCGCGTGCACGGGGACCCCGGAGAGATACAGATCACCGACGAGGTCCAGCAGCTTGTGCCGCGCGGGCTCGTCGGGGAAGCGCACCGGACGCAGGTAGCCGTGCTGCCCGATGACCACCACGGCGTCCTCGTCCAGGCCCCGGCCCAGCTCCAGTTGCCGGGCCGCCGCCATCTCCTCCTCCAGCACGATGGTGCGCGCGGGCGCCACCCCGCTCGCGTACTCCTCCGGCAGCCGCAGGCACACCGTCTGCGCCCCCGGCCACCGCTCGCCGAGGTCGTACGTGCAGCGCCAGTGCCCGGTGCCGGGCGCGACCCTGATGTACGTGGCGCCGTCCCGGAACTCGACGGTGCGGCTCAGCCGGGGCGTGGCGGCGCGGCCCACCCGCTCGGTCCCGCAGTCGGCGAGGGCCGCGGCGAACGCGCCCGCGCTGCCGTCGGCACCGGGGATCTCCGGCGCCGACACGGTGACTTCGGCGTCCGTGACGCCCGCGCCCGCGAGCGCGCTCATGAGGTGCTCGACGGTCGATACGGGGCCGAGCGCGGTGCACCGCCTGGTGCCGCTCACCTGCGAGGGGACCGCGGGCACCCGGTACGGCCCGTGCTGCACGGCGATCCCGTCGCAGCCCGGCGCGACGGTCATCTCGACCGGCTTGCCCGAGTGCAGGCCCACGCCCTCGATCTCCACGGTCCGCGCGACCGTACGGCGGAAGCTCATCGCGCACCCCCGGAGTTCGCTTCGGCCCCGGGCTCCTGCGCCCCGGCCCCCGAGTCCTGCCGCGGCACCGCGGCCTCCGCGCCGCACCGTGCGCACTCCGCACCCTCCCGCGCGTTCTCCACGGCCTGCTCCAACTCCTTGACGCGGCCGAAGAGTTCCTGGAGCCGCGGCAGCAGGGCCTCCGCGCGGAGCTGCTGCGCCACGGGCCGCGAGGGCGTCCCCGCGTAGGTGCCCGACTCCCGCAGGTCGCGGGTGACCAGGCTGCGCGCGCCGACCGTGACGTCCTCGGCGACCGTCACGTGGTCCAGCACCCCGGCGCCGGCCGCCAGCACCGAGCGGTCCCCGAGGACGGAGCTCCCCGCGATCCCCGCCGTCGGGACGATCAGCGCGTGCTCGCCGACCCGCGCGTTGTGGCCGACGTGCCCCAGGTTGCCGATCTTCGCTCCGCCGCCGACCCGGGTCGTCCCGCTGTGCGCCCTGTCCACCGTGGCCAGCGCGCGGATGTCCACGTCGTCCCCGATGCGTACGTCGCCGACCTGCGGCACCCGCTGCCAGCTCCCGTCCTCCCGGGTGAAGCCGAAGCCCTCGGTACCGAGCACGGCGCCGGGGTGTACGGAGCACCGCTCGCCCAGCCGCACGTCCTGGCAGAGCACCGCGTGCGGGTGCAGTTCGCTGTCCGCGCCCACCTCGCAGTCCTCGCCCACATAGCAGAACGCGTGCACGCGTACGCCCTGGCCGAGCACCGCGCCGCGCTCGACCACCGCGTACGGACCGACCGAGGCGCTCGGGTCCACCGTGGCCGCCTCGTGCACGACCGCCGTCGGATGAATTCCGGATTCCAGCGGAATCGGCCGCTCGACGCGGCGCAGCAGCCGCGCGAACACCCGCCGCGGATCGGCCACTTGCACATACGGTTTTTCAGCGCAGGAGAGGTTCTCGGGAAGCAGCACGGCGCCCACTCCGGTGGCCCGCTCCAGATAGCGGGAGTTCTCGCAGAAGGCGATTCCGGCGGGGTCCTGCGCGTCGGCGGGAACGGGGCGCACCGCGAGGTCCTGAGGGCCGACGAGTTTCCCGTCGAATTCCTCCGCCAACTCACCCAGTGTCCACAGCATTCAGGCATCCGCCTTCCGCGCCAGCCGCTCGCGCCTGCCGAAGTCGGCGATGCCGCGCTGGGAGGGCGCCGAGCGGAAGTCGAGCAGCGCGCGCAGCGCGGCGCCGCCCCCGTCCCCGTTCGACGACCCGTTCCGCGCCTCGGCCTCGATGTCGTCCTCGCCGCGCTGCATCGCCATGAACGCCCTGCGCACCGCGCTCTGTTCGGCCGAGGCCACGTCCCGGCGGCGCATCCCGATGAGGTTCACCCGCCAGTGCCGCGCGGGCGAGCCGTCGACCAGGGTGTACGGCAGCACGTCCTGGGTGACCTTGGACAGCGCCCCCACCATCGCCATCCGCCCGATCCGCACATGCTGGTGCACCGCGACGGCGCCGCCGACCACCGCCTGGTCCTCGACCGTCACATGGCCGCCCAGCGCGGTGCCCTGGGAGATGACCGCGCCGTCCCCGACCACGCAGTCGTGCGCGGTGTGGGTGTTGCCCATCAGCAGGCAGCCCTCGCCGACGCGGGTCGGCTCGCCCTCCCTGGTGGACCTGTGCACCGTGGCGCCCTCCCTGATGACCGTGCGGGCCCCCACCACGGCGCGGGTCGGCACCGCGGGGTCGAAGGAGAGGTCCTGCGGGTCGCCGCCCACCACCGCGTGCACCCCCACCCGCACCCCGGGGCCGAGGTCCACGGCGCCGTGCACCACGGCGTGCGCCTCGATGACGGCACCGGCGCCCACCCGCGCGCCCGGCTCGACCACCGCGAACGGACCGACTTGCACCGACTCCGCCAGCTCGGCCTCTGGCGAGACCGAAGCGGCCGGATGAATGAGCACCATGACCACCGTTCCAAAGAATCGGATGCCGGGCCGTGCGTGGCGCCCTGTCTACGGCCCGGCAGTTCGAACTGCACGCGCCACGGGCCCGGTTCGTAGCGGGGTAGGCAAGTTATCTCTTTCGACGACGGCGTGCGGCCACGATCCGCTGACGTTCCTGTTTTCGAAGGACACGCGGGCCGTGACCGGGGAGACCGGTTCGGGAATCAAAGGCCAATTCGATTGTGGGGCCGCCGAATTCACGCTTTCGGGGAAGCATGGCGGGTGTGCGCGCGGCTCGTTCAGAATGGGCCGGATGACACGAGAGGGCACCCTGCACGTGACCGGTGAGCATCTGCGGCTGGCCCGCACGGTGCGGGACTTCCATCTGATGGGCCACGCGCCGCGCCGCTGCGACGTGGCGGTCGGACTCGGCAGCTACGACCTGGAGGTGGCCGCGCACTGCGCGGAGCTCTACCACGCCGGCCACTTCCCCACCCTGCTGTTCACCGGCGCCCACACGCCGCTGACCGCCGCGCGCTTCCCCCGCGGCGAGGCCGTCGCCTACCGCGAGCACGCCGTCTCGCTCGGCGTGCCGGAGGACGCCGTGCTGGTGGAGCCGCACGCCACCAACACCGGCGAGAACATCGCGTACTCCCGCGACCTGCTGGAGCGCGCCGGCATCGGGCCGCGCTCGGTGCTGCTGGTCGCGAAGCTGGAGCGGCGCCCGTACGCGACGGCGCGCAAGCAGTGGCCCGGCGTGGAGTTCGTGTGCTCCTCGCCGCGGCGCGGGATCGAGGAGTACGCGGCCGAGGCGGGCGGCGACCCGAAGCTGATCATCGACGTGCTGGTCGGCGAGCTCCAGCGGATCATCGAATACCCCGCGCTGGGCCACACCGTCCCCATGGAGATCCCCGAGGAGGTCCGTGCGGCGTACGAGACGCTCCGCGAAGCGGGCTACACGGGGTACGCGATCCGCCGCTGACCACGGCGTCCGCCCCCGGACACGATGCGCGGCCCTTGCTTGGAGTGAACTCCAAGGACTTGGCTGAGCCCCATGAAGTACACACAGCTCGGCCGCACCGGCCTCAAGGTGAGCCGCATCGTCCTCGGGACCATGAACTTCGGGCCGCAGACCGACGAGGCCGGGAGCCACGCCATCATGGACGCCGCGCTCGGCGCGGGCATCAACTTCTTCGACACCGCCAACGTCTACGGCTGGGGCGAGAACAAGGGCCGCACCGAGGAGATCCTCGGAAGCTGGTTCGCCAAGGGCGGCGACCGCAGGGACAAGACGGTCCTGGCCACCAAGCTGTACGCCAACATGGCGGCCGGCGACCCCTGGCCCAACCACGACCTGCTGTCCGCGGTGAACATCCGCCGCTCCGTCGAGGGCAGCCTGCGCCGCCTGGGCACCGACCGCATCGACCTGCTGCAGTTCCACCACGTGGACCGCAGGACCCCGTGGGAGGAGATCTGGCAGGCCGTCGACGTCCTCGTGCAGCAGGGCAAGGTGCTCTACACCGGCTCCTCCAACCACGCGGGCTGGAACCTCGCGCAGGCCAACGAGACCGCCGCGCGCCGCGGTTCCCTCGGCCTGGTCAGCGAGCAGTGCCTCTACAACCTCGCGGAGCGCCGCGCCGAGATGGAGGTGGTCCCCGCCGCGCGCGAGTACGGCCTCGGCGTGATCCCCTGGTCGCCGCTGCACGGCGGGCTGCTGGGCGGCGCGATCCGCAAGGAGCGCGAGGGCGGCGGTGCGCGCACCTCATCGGGCCGCTCGGCCGACGCGCTCGCCAACTCGCGCCTGCGCGACCAGGTGCAGCGCTACGAGGACCTGCTCGACAAGCACGGCCTGGAGCCGGGCGAGACGGCGCTCGCCTGGCTGCTCACCCGCCCCGGCGTCACGGGGCCGATCGTCGGCCCGCGTACGGCGGAGCAGCTCGACTCGGCGCTGCGCGCGGTCGAACTCGAACTGGACGAGGAGCTGCTCTCCTCGCTCGACGGGATCTTCCCCGGCCCTGGGCCGTCCCCTGAGGCGTTCGCCTGGTGATCCGGCGCCCGAGCCGGAAAGCGGCGTAACCGGTAGCCGGCGCAACCAGCGCGACCGGCGTCCGCAGGCACCGCGCAAGGCGCCCGGCGGCACCACGCCGCCGGGTGCTCAGCGGCCGAGCGCCGCTCCCACCGTCACCACGACGAACATCAGCAACAGCGCCCCGGTGACGATCCGCATCCTGGTCTTGGCATTCACGCCTCCAACGGTAACCGGGCCGCTCACCCTTCCAGCGGCCAGCCCGCCACCCGCTCGTAGCGGGGCTGTTCGCCGGGTACGCCGCTGTCCGGCAGCCTGCTGCGTACCAGCGTGAGTTCGGTCACGGTCCACGGCGTACCCCGGAATCCGTCCAGCGCGGCGGCGAAGGGGCGCAGGTCGGCCGACCGGCCCTTGCGGGGCCTGGCCAGCGAGAGGTGCGGGCGGAAGCGGCCCGGCGGGTCCATCGCGAGCCCGGCCCTGCGGCCCGCCGCGGCGGCGCGCTCGCCGAGCCGCGTGAGGTGCTCGCGGTCGCCGCCGACCCCGGCCCACAGCACCTGCGCGCCGAACCGGCCGCCGCCCGCGAGGCACAGCTCCATGCGGGGCGAGCGCGCCGCGGCACGGGCCAGCCGTTCGCGCAGGTCATCGTCGGTGTGCTCGGGCACCTCGCCGTAGAAGGCGAGGGTCAGGTGCCAGTTGCCCGGGTCGGCCCAGCGGAGCTCGCCGGCACCCGGCAGCGCCGCCAATCCGCGTACGGCGCTGCCCAGTTCGTCCCTGGCCTCCTGCGGCGGCATGACCGCGGCGAACAGTCTCATCGGCCCAGTCTCGCCCTCACGCGCCCGTCCTCACACGGCGGAGGCGACCCGCTCGCGCTCGGCCTCGCGCTCCGCCGGGACGAAGCGGATGAACGGCGCCGAGGGCCGCACCCGTACGCGCAGACCGCTGGCCCGCGCCAGCACCAGGCCGACGGCCGCGGCGATCCCCGCCGAGATCAGCCCGCCGGTGAGGAAGCCGATCCGGGCGCCGAACTCGTCGGTCACCCACCCCATGACGGGACCGCCGATGGGCGTGCCGCCGACGAACACCATCATGTAGAGGCTCATGACGCGGCCGCGCATGGTGGCGTCCGAGGCCATTTGCACGCTCGCGTTCGCGGTGACGTTGAAGGTCAGGCCCATGATCCCGATGGGCGCCATGAGCGCCGCGAACAGCCAGTACGACGGGGAGAGCGCGGCGGCCATCTCCAGCACGCCGAACAGCAGCGCCGCTCCTGCCATGAGCCGCATCCGGGTGGTGCCGCGCCGGGCCGCGAGCAGCGCGCCGGCCACCGAGCCGACCGCCATGAGCGTGTTCAGCATCGCGTACGTACCGGCGCCCTCGCTGAAGACGCCGTCGGTGAACGCGGTCAGCCAGATCGGGAAGTTGAAGCCGAAGGTGCCGACGAAGCCCACCAGCACGATGGGCCACAGCAGTTCGGGGTGGCTGCGCACATAGCTGAGCCCCTCGCGGAGCTGTCCCTTGCCACGGCGTACGGGCTCGCTGACGTGCAGTTCGGATGTCCGCATCAGCAGCAGCCCCGTCAGCGGCGCGACGAACGAGAGCCCGTTGAAGAGGAAGGCCCAGCCGCTGCCGACGGCGGAGATCAGCACGCCGGCGACGGCGGGACCGACGATGCGGGCGCTCTGGAAGTTGGCCGAGTTGAGCGAGACCGCGTTGCGTATCTGGTCGGGTCCGACCATCTCGGAGACGAAGGTCTGGCGGGTCGGGTTGTCGAGCACGGTGGCCAGGCCGAGCACGAAGGCCAGCACATACACGTGGGCGACGTGGACCTGCCCGGTGAGCGTGAGCGCCGCCAGCGCGAGGCCGGTGAGCCCCATCACGGACTGGGTGGCGAAGAGCAGCTTCCGCTTGTTGCACCTGTCGGCGATCACACCGCCGTACAGGCCGAAGAGGAGCATCGGCAGGAACTGCAGCGCGGTCGTGATGCCGACCGCCGTGGAGGACCCGGTGAGGCTGTGCACCAGCCAGTCCTGGGCGATGCGCTGCATCCAGGTGCCGGTGTTGGACACCGCCTGGCCCATGGCGAAGAGCCGGTAGTTGCGGATCCTCAGCGAGCTGAACATCGAGGGCTTCGCGGCCCTTTTCGTTGCTGTCTTCTTCTCGTCGTTCCGGGGTGCGGGTGCGGAGTCTGCTCCGTGGCCCGAACTCACTGCGGCTTCGCCTCCTCGGCGTCTCGTGGCGCGCTCCTTACAAATGCGCGAGTTTCTCCAGCACGGGCGCGGCGGCGCGGAGCCGCGCCCACTCGTCCTCGTCCAGCTCGCCCGCGAGCTTCTGCAGCCAGACGTTCCGCTTCTCCCTGCTGGCGGCGAGCATCGACTCGGCCTGCTCGGTCTGCGTGACGACCTTCTGCCGCCGGTCCTCGGGGTGCGGATCGAGCCGGACCAGCCCCTTGCCCTCCAGCAGCGCCACGATGCGGGTCATCGACGGCGGCTGCACGTGCTCCTTGCGGGCCAGCTCGCTGGGGGTGGCAGAGCCGCAGCGCGCGAGGGTGCCGAGCACCGACATCTCGGTGGGGCTCAGCGACTCGTCCACGCGCTGGTGCTTGAGCCGCCGGGAGAGCCGCATGACGGCGGAGCGCAGCGCGTTCACCGCGGCGGTGTCGGCGTCCTCTGTTGTGGGCTGTTCGGCGGGTACGGGGAGTTCCGGGTCCGGCATGACCATTAGAGTAACTCATTACCCTGACTAAAGACCAGCGAGGGGTTCCCGCTCACTCATACGTGTGAGCCGGTAAAGGAAAAGGACCCGCGACACCCACATCACCGGACACCGTAGAGCGCATGACCGACAGGAACGGTACGACGTCGAAGGTGCTCAGCCTGCGGCTGGACCGGGAGCTGTTCGACAGGCTGAGCCGGCACGCCGCCCGACGAGGAATGAGCGTCCAGGACTATGTCGTGCGGACGCTCGTGCGCGACGACTTCGACGAACGCTTCAAGGCGTCCGTCGACGAGACGGAACGCTTCTACGGCCCGCCGGTCGCCTGAAGCTCCCCCACGTTCCACGGCACAAGGTTCCCCGGCACAAGAAGGCGGGGGCGGGCCCGCACAGGACCCGCCCCCGCCGTCGTACGAAGCGCGCTCTCCCTACTTCGCTCCGACGAGCTGCTCGATCGGATGGAGCATGAAGTAGACGAGGAAGCAGAGCCCGACCACGTTCAGCAGCCACGGCACCTCGCGGAAGCGGCCGTTCGCGGCGCGCAGGACGATGAAGGCGAGCACGCCGATCCCGATGCCGTTGGTGATGCTGTAGGTGAAGGGCATCGACACCATGGTCAGGAACGCCGGGATGCCGACCGACGGGTCGCCCCAGTCGATGTCCCGCACGTTCGAGGACAGGATCAGGAAGCCGACCACCAGCAGCGCCGGGGTCGCGGCCTGCGAGGGCACCACCTTGGCCAGCGGCGTGAAGATCAGCGACAGCAGGAAGAGCCCGCCGGTCATGACGTTCGCCAGGCCGGTGCGCGCGCCCTCGCCGACGCCGGCGGTGGACTCCACGAAGCAGGTGTTCGCCGAGCAGGAGCCGAAGCCGCCGCCCGCGACGCCGATGCCGTCCATGAAGAGGATCCGGCCCATGTTCGGGAGCTGCCCGCGCTCGTCGGCCAGGCCCGACTCCTCGCCGACGCCGATGATCGTGCCCATCGCGTCGAAGAATCCGGAGAGCAGCACGGTGAAGACGAAGAGGCAGCCGGTCAGCAGACCGACCTCCTTGAACCCGCCGAACAGGCTGATGTTCCCGATCAGCCCGAAGTCAGGGGAGCCGACCACCGAGTCGGGAATGTGCGGAACGGACAGGCCCCAGGAGGCGTCCGGGATCTTCGCGATCGAGTTGATCACGATGGCGAGCACGGTCATCGCCGCGATCCCGATGAGGATCGAGCCCTTCACCTTCCGTACGAGAAGGAAGTACATCAGCGCCAGGCCGATCACGAAGACCAGGACCGGCCAGCCCTGGAGCTGCCCGCCGGTGCCCAGGCCCAGCGGGACCGTGGTGTTCGCGGAGTCGGGATTGCGCGTGACGAAGCCGGAGTCGACCAGCCCGATGAGGGAGATGAACAGGCCGATGCCGATCGCGATCGCGCGGCGCAGCCCGTTCGGGATGGCGTCCATCACCCGCTGTCTGAGCCCCGAGGCCACCAGGAGCATCAGCACGATGCCCGCCCAGACGACCATGCCCATCGCGTCGGGCCAGGACATCTTGGGCGCGAGCTGGAGGGCGACCACGGCGTTGATGCCGAGACCCGCGGCCAGCGCGATCGGCACGTTGCCGATCATGCCCATCAGCAGGGTGGTGAGCCCGGCCATCAGCGCGGTGGCGGTGACGAGCTGACCGTTGTCGAGATGCTGGCCGTACTTGTCGGTGCCTGCTCCGAGGATGATCGGGTTCAGCACGATGATGTACGCCATCGCGAAGAAGGTGGCGAGGCCGCCGCGGATCTCCCCGCCGACGGTGGAGCCGCGCTCCGAGATCTTGAAGAAGCGGTCCAGGACGTTGTGGTGCTGGGGACCGGGAGCCGGCGGCTTCCCGTCCTCGACCGAAGCGGCCGAAGAAGACATGCGGGACCTCGTATCGGGGGGTGTTTTCGGGGGTCGGTACCCGGCCTTGGAGCATCCCACGATGCAATCCGGTCAGATCCGACCTGGATCAGTATGAACAAACAACCTTTGTGATCGCTATCTTCGCGCGTAGACCCCTGCAGGCGGTCGCTACCCTGGACCGGGAACGATCGGCCCCGCCGGGCCGGATGGAGGGAGCCGCGGTCATGGGCCTGATGGACAAGTGGACGAGCGGGGAGCGGGAGGCTCCGGAGCCGCTGGAGGGGCCCGTCGTCGGGACGATCACCACGGGCACGCTGGTGTGGCTGGTTCTCTTCCTCGGCCAGCTCCCCTTCTACGGCTGGTTCTCCGAGAACGGCCACGCGTGGTGGGTGTGGACGTGCGCGGCCGGCGCGGGGCTGGGGGCGCTGGGCGTCTGGTACGTACGGCGCCGGGACGCGGCGATCAAGGCGGCGGCCGCCGAGCAGTAGCCGAGCGGCGAGCAGTAGCCGAGCGGCGAGCAACCCGCGGCGTTCCGCGACCCACACTTCGGTAGCGACCGCTGCCGAGCGGAGCAAGGCGCGTCCGGTGGCGCGGAGCGTCAACGGTCGCGCCGTCACTCACAAGGCAGTCGGAACCACCCGCCCATATCCCGCCGCAGCGAAAAGTGGCCCAAAGCGTTCCGGATCGGCGGTCACAGCGCAAACCGCACACAAAAGGCGACACACCCGCAGGGTTCTCCGTACCGTCAAAACATGACGGAAACGGCCCGACAGGCCACGGGACTGACCACCGCCGAGGTCGCGGAGCGGACCGCGCGCGGCGAGGTCAACGACGTCCCCGCGCACCGCAGCCGCTCCGCCGCGGACATCGTGCGGGCCAACGTCTTTACCCGCTTCAACGCCATCATCGGCGTCCTCTTCCTGATCATCCTGGTGGTCGGCCCGATCCAGGACGGCCTGTTCGGCTTCGTGATCGTCGCGAACACGGCGATCGGCATCCTCCAGGAGCTCCGCGCCAAGCGGACCCTGGACAACCTCGCGGTGATCGGCGAGACCCGCCCCGTGGTGCGCCGCGACGGCGCGGCCGTCTCCGTACCCACGAACGAGATCGTGCTCGGCGACCTCATCGAGCTCGGCCCCGGCGACAAGTGCGTGGTGGACGGCGAGATCACCGAGGCGGAAGGGCTGGAGGTGGACGAGTCGCTGCTGACCGGCGAGGCCGACGCCGTGCTCAAGCAGCCCGGCGACCGCGTGCTGTCCGGCAGCTTCGTGACGGCCGGCGGCGGCGCCTTCACCGCGACCCGGGTCGGTGCCGAGGCGTACGCGGCGCAGCTCGCCGAGGAGGCGTCCCGCTTCACCCTGGTCCACTCCGAGCTGCGGAACGGGATCAGCACGATCCTCAAATACATCACCTGGATGATGGTCCCGGCGGCCGTGGGCCTGGTGGTCAGCCAGCTCGTCGTCTCACACCACGACGTGTACGAGGCCGTGCGCCGGATGGTCGGCGGCATCGTGCCGATGGTCCCCGAGGGCCTGGTGCTGCTCACGTCGGTGGCCTTCGCGATCGGCGTGATCCGGCTGGGCCGCAAGCAGTGCCTGGTGCAGGAGCTGCCCGCGATCGAGGGCCTGGCCAGGGTGGACGTGGTGTGCCTGGACAAGACGGGCACGCTCACCGAGGGCGGCATGGACGTACGCGAGACGCGCCCGCTGGCCGGAGAAGAGGCCCCTTACATCGGCCGGGTGCTGGGCGCGCTCGGCGCGGCCGACCCGCATCCCAACGCGAGCCTCCAGGCGATCGCGGACGCCTACCCGGCGCCCGAGGGCTGGCGGGTGACGGACGCGCTGCCGTTCTCCTCGGCGAGGAAGTACAGCGGCGCGACGCTGGAGCCCCCTAGGGTCCTCAGGGGCCCGGAGAACCCTGACGGCGGCCCCGAGAACCCCGAGAACCCCGACGACCCGCAGCGGTCATCCCGTACGTGGCTGCTCGGCGCCCCCGACGTCCTGCTCCCTCAGGGTCACCCCGTACTGGCCGAGGCGGACGAGCTGAACGCGGAGGGGCTGCGGGTCCTGCTGCTGGCCCGCGCCGAGGGCGCGCCCGGTGACCCCGAGGTGGCTCAATCGGCACGACCCGCGGCGCTGGCCGTGCTGGAGCAGCGGCTGCGACCCGACGCCGGGGACACCCTGGGGTACTTCGCCGAGCAGGACGTGCAGACGAAGATCATCTCGGGGGACAACGCGGTCTCGGTCGGAGCGGTCGCCGCGAAGCTGGAGCTGCCCGGCGCGACGGCGCCCGTGGACGCGCGCCAACTGCCCGAGACGCACGAGGAGATGGCCGACGGCCTGGAGTCGGGAACGGTCTTCGGGCGGGTCACTCCGCAGCAGAAGCAGTCGATGGTGGGCGCGTTGCAGTCGCGCGGGCACCACGTGGCGATGACCGGCGACGGCGTGAACGACGTCCTCGCGCTGAAGGACGCCGACATCGGGGTGTCGATGGGCTCGGGCTCCGAGGCCACCAAGGCGGTCGCGCAGATCGTGCTGCTCGACGACAGCTTCGCGACCCTCCCCTCGGTGGTCGCCGAGGGCCGCCGGGTGATCGGCAACATCGAGCGGGTCGCCAACCTCTTCCTCACCAAGACCGTCTACTCGGTGCTGCTCGCCGTGCTGGTGATCTGCTGGCAGATCCCCTATCCGTTCCTGCCGCGGCACCTCACGCTGCTGTCCTCGCTGACGATCGGGGTCCCCGCGTTCTTCCTGGCCCTGGCACCGAACAAGGAGCGCGCGCAGCCGCACTTCGTGCGCCGGGTGATGCGGTACGCGATCCCCTCCGGGCTCATCGCGGGCGCCGCGACCTTCGCGACCTATCTGCTGGCCCGGCACTACTACACCGGCCCGGACGCGCTGAGCGCCGAGACGAGCGTGGCGACCCTGACGCTGTTCCTGATCGCCATGTGGGTGCTGGCGATCGTGGCGCGGCCCTACACGTGGTGGCGGGTGTGCCTGGTGGCCGCGATGGGGGTGGGGTTCCTGGTGGTGCTGGTGACGCCGTGGCTCCAGGACTTCTTCGCGCTGCGGCTCGTGGGGACGGTCATGCCGTGGACGGCGGTCGGCGTGGCGGTGGTGGCCGCCGGAGTGCTGGAGTTCGCGTGGCGCGTGGTGGCCCGGCGATTCCCGGCGTAATCCTCCGGGCAATTCGGAATACTCGCACAGACCACCGCGGTGACGGCCTCACCAACTAGGCGACATCCTCACCAACTACCTGGGTGTAGAAGGAAATTGGGGGTGCAATTCCCCCTCCGGCGCATTGCCGCTCATGTATGATCTTGCAAGATCTTCCGGGGCGGCACGGGGACATCCGCCGCTCCGGAATCCAGAACAACAATGGGGGAAATCATGCGCGTTTCCGTGCGCACCGCCGCGGCCGTCGCCGCCGCCGCGCTCATTCCGGTGCTCGCCGCTCCGGCCGCCTCGGCGGCCACCGAATCCGGCACGCCGCAGACCCGCTCGTCCTTCGACTGCCCGCACGACGGGCGCATCACGCCCGGTGACACCTGCACCGAGCTGGACAACGGCGTACTCGTGCTGCACGCGTCCAACGACCCGCACGACAAGCCGCACACCGGCATCGACGTCGAGTACTACAAGGAGTCAGGCGGCAAGGTGAAGGGCAAGCTCGGCTACCGCCGTGCCGGCGCGAACCACTGGGGCAAGACCCGCACCTTCACCTCGGTGACCGCGAGCCAGCAGTGGAACCCGAAGCGGAGCTGCAAGGCGATCGCGGGCATTCTGCACGCGGGCGGAAAGACCTTCCGCACTCCGGCAGTGAAGCCCTGCCACTGATACGGAACGACCCCCGTCCCGAAGGGGCGGGGGTTTTCCCTTTCCGGGAGCCGCGGGAGCCGTAAAGGCTCAGAACGGATACCAGCGCACCGAGGTGTCGCCCTCGCGCAGCGAGCCCACCCGGCGCGCGAACTCCCGCGCGGCCGCCGGATTTCCGGGCACACGCTGCGCCACCCACGCGCAGCTCGCCGTCTCCCGGGCGCCGCGCAGCAGGGCGCAGCCCTCCCATTCCCGTACATCCCACCCGTAGGTGCCGGTGAACGCGGCGTACTCGGTGTCCGGCACCCCGTAGCGGTCGTGGCTGAGGGCCATCACCACGAGGTCGTGCTCGCGCATGTCGGAGGCGAAGGTCTCCAGGTCGACCAGTACGGGTCCGTCGGGTCCGACCCTGACGTTGCGGGGCAGCGCGTCGCCGTGGATCGGGCCGCCGGGCAGCACGGGCGCCAGCTCCTTCACCGCGGTCGCGAAGTCGTCCCTGCGGGCCCTGAGGTACGCGGCGTCCTCCGGCGGGATCGCGTCGCCCGCGATGCGCAGCCAGCGCTCCACCCCGCCGAGCAGTTCGCGCGGCGGCAGCGGGAAGGGCGGCTCGGGCAGCGCGTGCACCTGGAGGATCAGCTCGGCGAGGTCGGCGGCGCCGGGAGCCCTTACGGGGTCCGGCAGCCGCTCCCAGTAGGTGACCGGGTGGCCCTCCACCAGCCGCACGTCGGGGCGCGCGGCGCGGACGGCCGGAACGCCGCGCGCGGAGAGCCAGTTGGCGACGCGCAGCTCGCGCTCGGCCCTGACGACCAGCTCGGGATCGGCGCGCCCGACCCTGACGACGGGGCCGCTGTCGGGGCCGCCGAACACCGCGTTCTCCCCGAGCGAGAGCAGCGGCGCCCCCGCGTCCTCGCCCGCGGCCCCGAGCAGCACACGCGCACGGTCCTCGGTGAACGCCTCGTCTCCGAGCACGGTTCGGCTCCTCGCTGACAGTCCGTCTCCTCCGGGCCCCGGCCCCCGCTCCCGGGCACCGGAACTCCCAGGTGAGCGTATCCGCCGCCGCCCGCCGGCATGCCTCCGGGCAGCGGGAGGTCACCCAGGGGCACTGCCAGGGGTGCTGTCAGGGGCACGGCGCGGCGCCTCATCGGGCCCGGCGAACGGCGTGCTCCGCGCCGTTCGCCCCGCGACCTCGGCCGGCAGGCCGATGTCGCGGCGCGCGGCCTCGTAGAAGCCGACCCGGCACTCGCGTTGGGCGGTCAGCAGGGCGGCCCACTCCTCGGGTGAGTCCCGCGTGCCCGTCCGTACGAAGCGCTCCAGGCGCTCCACCGCGCGGGCCCACAGGCGCGCGGCGTCGGCCACCTCGGGGGAGCCGAGCAGCAGCACCTGCTCCCAGGCCAGGTCACGCCGCTCGGACGCCTCGGCGAGCGACGGCGCCGCGTCCTCGGGCGTGCGCGGCTGGGGGTGCGGATCGTTCCCCAGGTGCGCCGACACCCGGTAGAGCAGCGACACCGTCGCCTTGAGGGAGCGGGCGTAGTCGCCGTACGCGGTGAGGCGGCGCTCCTCCCAGCGTGCCCGCTGCTCCCGGCGGAAGCGGGCGCGGTCGCCGTGCATCACCGCGAGGTACGAGCCGAGCGCGCCGATCACCACGCCCACCAGGGCCGGGAGTTGCTGGAGGAAGGCGGACATCCCCGTACGGTAGCCGCCCCCTAGGGGCCCTAGGGGGCGGGTTCCCCGCTAGTCCAGAGGCTGGTCGAACCAGCGGGCGCGGGCCAACTCCGCCTCCCTGGACGGGTCTTCGAGCAGGGCCGCCGTCTCGAAGCGGCGGGACCAGGCGCCCGCCGCCCAGGCCAGGCCGGCGGCGACGCCCTCCAGGGTGGCCGCGTGGAGCACGCCGTCGCGGGTCAGGCGCCAGTCCGACTCGACGCCGTCGACGAGGAGTTCGTCGTGTTCCCGGTAGGTGGCCGGGGCGCCCGGGAGCAGCGAGTGCACCGCGGCGGGCACCTCCCGCTCGGTGCCCGCGCCACCCGGCTCGCCGGGTACGGCGTCGCCGAGCCGCCGCACGTCCAGCACCGCGGCCAGGTCGGCCGCGCGGTCGGGGCGCACCGGCAGCAGCGGCCGCGCGCCGGCCAGGGGCACCAGGTCGGGCGCGTCCGCGACCAGGGCCTCGGCGGCGTCGGCCACCAGCACCTCGCCCGTACCGGCGAGCACGGCGCGCACCTCCTCGGGCAGCGTGACCCCGTCGGGGTCGAGGTCGGCCAGCAGCCCGTACAGGCCGTGCAGTTGGGCGGCCGACACCTCCAGCGCGGGGTCGGCGAGGCGGGCCAGGAGCTCGGCGGCGCCGCCCGGCTCGTCCAGCAGCGCGGCGGCCGTGGTGCGGATGCCGAGCGCGCGCAGCACCTGGGGGTCCCCTACGGAGGAGGCGTCGGCCTCCTCGTACAGGCCCTCCAGCAGCCGGTCGCCGCCGGCGGCCCGCAGCCCGGCGGGGTGGCGGCCGTCCAGTACGGGGTGGCCGCGCAGCCACCAGGCGGTGTAGGGGCGCACGGTCTCGCGGCCGCCGTCGGGCAGCAGCACCCTTACGGGGGCGGTCAGCGCATCCCGTAGGGGCGGCTGCGAGAGCATCGCCAGCGCCTCGTCCCAGCGCTCGTCGTCCACCAGGTCCAGATCGCGTACGGCGACGAGCTCGGCGGCGACGGGCGGCACCCCGGCGCCGGTGTCGGGAAGCTGGTCGAGCACGTCCTCGCACCACACGTCGACGGCGTCCAGCACGCCCGCGTCGTCCGGCTCCGGGTAGGGCAGCCCGGTGTCCCGGGGCTCCAGCTCGTCCGGGTCCAGCACCACATCGGTGGCCCTGACCAGCGCGAACTCGGCCAGCACGCCGACGGCCGTCAGCTCCTGGCCACCCCAGCGCTCGGCCAGGTCCTCGTCGACGCGGGCGAGCTCGCCCTCGCGGATGACCCGCTCGAAGGGGCTGCCCGGCAGGACGAGTTCGGCCGCGGGGGCGAGCTCGCCGTCCTCGTCGGGGAGGGCCAGGGCGCCGAGCCAGGGTTCGTCCCCGGGTGACAGACGGGCGTCCCGTACGAGGCCGAGCACCGTCTCCGCGAGTTCCTCGGGGTCGAGGGACCCCTCACCGGGCCCCTCGGGGTCGCCGAGGGTCCAGGCGTCCTCCGCCTCCAGGGAGTTGGCTACGGCGGCGCGCACCTGGGGCGTGTCCAGCACCGCGCGCGGGGTGGCCGGGGTCGCGCCCAGCTTCTCCAGCAGCGGGTGTGCCGCCTCGGCGTGCGCGACCTTCAGCCCCAGCCGGGCCAGCCGCTCCGCGTCGGTGACCGCGTCGGGCAGCGGGAGCAGCACCTGGCGGGGGCCGATGGTGGTGCGCCCGTCGGCGAGCGGCACCGGCAGCCCGGTGAGCCGGTCGGGGTCCACTCCGGCCAGCGAGTCGTACAGCCGCCGCCACCACTCCGGGGAACGCTCGACGCCCGCGAGCCGGTCGATGATCTCGCCCAGCGGGACCCGCGCGACCTCCAGGGCGCGCAGTTCCGCGCGGCGTTCGAGCCCGGCGGGCAGCAGGCTCGGGAACAGCTCCGAGAGCACCGCGACCGTCGCGGCCCCCGCGCCCTCGGCGATCTCCGCGTCCCGGGGGCGCAGCGCGACGGGCTCCCCGGGGTGCGCCCCTGAGCGCTCCCCCGCGAACTCCTTCGTACCGTCCGGCGCCCGGAGACCGCTCTCAGGGGCGTGCGCCGTCCCGTACCCCGAGCCGTCCTCAGGGGCGGCCTCCGCATCCTCGGCGTCCACCCGTGCCGCACCGGCCAGGAAGGGGACATCGGGCAGCCGTTCCAGGAGCAGGCCGCGCAGCCTGCCGTCCAGTTCGCCCTTGCCGAGGGGGCCGGGGACCAGGCCGACGGTGCCGGTGCCGCGCGGGCGCCAGTCGCGGAGCAGCGCGGCGTACGCGTCGGCCGCGCGCTCCAGCAGGAAGTCGGCCAGCGGGCCAGGGGCCGCGTGGCGCCGGGTGGGCTCCAGGGGCAGCGTGGCGATCAACAGGGCCGGGATCCCCAGGGGTTCGTCCGTAGGGGTCGGCGCGTGCACCACGGGGGCGGTGCGCGGGGCGACCGGGTCGCCCTCGGCGTCCACCGGGACCGCCCAGGTCACCGACCAGTGCGGGCGGCGGCGTTCCTCCACGGGGCGGTCGGCGAGCAGCTTCTCGTCGGCGGTGCCGCTGTCGGCCACGAGCCGCCAGCGGGTCGGTTCCGGGGCCGCGGTGTCGTCGATGCGGGTATAGGGGCCATCCTGACTGCGGGTCAGGATCCGTACCCCCTCGGGGGTCTCCACCGCCACCTCGGCCAGACCCGGAAGGGTCAGCAGCAGCGCGTCGTCGATCTCGGCGAGCAGCCGCTCGGCGAGGTCCCGCGCGGCGAGGTCGCGCAGCGGGAGCACCACGGCGGTGTCGTACCCCTCGGGCGCCATGCCCTCGGCGGGCAGCGGCAGCCGCAGCAGGGGTACGTGGCCGTCGCGGCGGCGCAGCTCCTCGTCCAGCTCCGGTACGGAGGCGGCGCGCACGCGCGCGAGTTGGGCCGCCTCGGACAGCGACCAGCGGACGCCGCCGGTGCGGCCGAGCACGGCGGGCTCGTCGCTGACCGCGAGCACGGCGGAGAAGCCGACGCCGAAGCGGCCGACGGTGCGATCGCCGCCTCCCGCGTGGTCGCGCTTGGCCGAGGCGCGGAGGGTGGAGAGGGATTCCGCCGCCTCAGCGTCGAGGGGTTCGCCGGTGTTGGCGGCGACCAGCGTGTCCTCGCCGAGGGTCAGCCTGAGCCTGCCGGGTACGCCGGCGCGGGCGGCCGCGTCGGCGGCGTTCTGCGCGAGTTCGACGACGAGGCGGTCGCGGTAGCCGCCGAGTACGAGCTCCTGCTCGGCGTTGGCGTCCTCGCGGAACCTGGCGGGCGACTGCGCCCAGGCGTCCAGGACGCGGTGGCGCAGGCGCGCGGTGCCGAGGGGGTCGTCCTGGGCCGGGTCCCCGTGCGTCCTTGTCGTTGCGCCGCCGCCACTCACGTGTGCGTGTCCTCTCCGTGCTTTCCGCGTCACCATGGCGTCCGGTTACCCACATCGCGCCGGACGCCCCGTCCTGCACGGGTCATTTTGCGCTACGGGGTGCCCCCCGGTGCCCGTTCCGGGGCTTCGCCCCGGGCCCCGTCGGGTGCGGGGGCGCTGGCGCTTGGGGGCTGCGGTCCGCTGTGCCCACCCTCCCCCAAGCTCTCCGGCTGCGCTCCGAGCAGGGAGGTACCCCCCTCGCCCCAGCGGAACGATTGCCCACAGCTCGTACGGGGGGGCACCCAACCCGAATCCCGCCGCAACGGAAAGCAACCACGCACCCGAAGCCGTCGGCGGTCTAAGCGCGAATCGAGCTACCCATCCACACGCAGCTCGTCCAACACCGGAGGTGGCGGCTTGGGCGGCTGGGGCATCACCGCTGCCTCGGAGTGGCCGCCGCAGCCGTAGGACAGGGACACCACGTGACCGTCGGCGGGGCTGAACTCGTTCGCGCAGACGCCGAACGCCTGCCGCAGCGACCCCACGAGCGGCACCAGGAAGCCGCAGCTCACACAGCTCGCGGGCGCGGACTGCGCCATGGGGGCGGCCGGCCCGTAGGACTCCTCCCAGCGGTCGGCCGCCTCGTGCAGCCCGTACCGGGACAGCACCCGCGTACGCCCCAGGCCCATCTCCTCGGCGACGTCCGTCACCCGGCCCCGCACGGGCGCCTCGGCGGTCGGCTCCTCGTCGGCGACCGGCGAGTTCGGCGGCGGCTCCTCCTCGCCGGAGAAGCCGGGCTCCAGACGGAGGTCGCCCTCCTCGGTGGGGAGCAGGTCGCCGGGCCCGAGGTCGCCGGGGCGCAGCCGCTCGCTCCACGGCACCCACTCGGGCGCGAGCAGCGCGTCGGTGCCCGGCAGCAGCACCGTCTCGTCGAGGGTGACGACCTTCGCGCGGGAGGCGCGGGCGACGGTGGTGGCCCAGCGCCAGCCGCGGTACGCGGGGTCGAGGCACTCGAAGTAGTGCGTGACCACCCGGTCGGCGTCGGCGACGGCCTCCAGGTGCTCGCCGATCATCCCGGGGTCGGCGACCTCCTCGGCGGCCTCCCGCGCGAGCTCGACCGCCTCGGCGCACAACCGGTCGGGGGCACGGCGGGCGCGGCGCGCCGACGCCGCCTTCGGCTTCGCGGTCGCAGTCGCGGCACTCATGCAGCACTCACAAGAATCGTCTCTCCTACGCCGTAGCGCCCTTGTCGGCGTGCGCTGTCCGTACGGCGGCCGGTGGAGAAACGGGCGGGAGGTGGACGGAGCGGGACCGCGGAGGCCGCTGCGACGTCCGCTTCCCGGCTCGTGAGCCGTTCGGAGCGCACCGTTCGACCACGCTACCCCACGGGCGGGAGCACGGCGTTACCGGGGAACTCCCCGCGGCCCCGCGCAGGGGATCACGCGACCGGCCCGGCAGGGGATCACTCGGCACACCGCGGGACGGACCAGACAGCACCACGGGACGGACCGGACAGCGGACACCCGGCGGTCACTCGGCGGACGCCCCGGGGGATCACGCGCGGAACCGCATCCGCCGCCACGCCCCGGGGCACACTGAAGGGCGTGGCCGCCAAGGGCCGTTGGGCCTCACGCACCCGGCCGCGCACCCGGTCGCACAGCGCACCACGCACCGGACCCCGCGCCTGGTCTCACACCGCATCGCGCACCGCATCCCGCACCGCGCGTGCGCTCGCCCGCGCGCCTGCCGCAGCAGGCCGCCGGGTACGCCGCCTCACGCACGCGCACGGCGCGGGCGAATCGGGGCTCGGCAAGCTGATCGAGCTGCACGCGGTGAACTCGGCCGGCGACATGCTCGTCACCCTCGCGCTCGCCTCCACCGTCTTCTTCTCCGTACCGACCGGCGAGGCGCGCGGCAGGGTAGCGCTCTACCTGCTGGTGACGATGGCGCCGTTCGCGCTGCTCGCGCCGGTGATCGGGCCGCTGCTGGACCGGATACCGCACGGCAGGCGCGCCGCGATGGCGGGCGCGCTGCTGGCCAGGGCGCTGCTCGCGCTGGCGCTCGCGGCGGCGGTGCGCGGCGGCGGGCTCGGCCTGTACCCGGCGGCGCTCGGCGTGCTGGTCGCCTCGAAGGCGCACGGTGTGGTGCGCTCGGCCGTCGTACCCCGGCTGCTGCCGCGCGCCTTCTCGCTGGTGAAGGCGAACTCGCGGATCACGCTCGCCGGGCTCGCGGCGACGGCTGCGGCCGCGCCGCTCGGCGCCGGGCTGCACGCGCTGGGCGAAGAGTGGCCGCTGTACGGGGCGTTCGCGCTGTTCATCGTGGGGACCTTCCTGTCCTTCTCGCTGCCGCACGCGGTGGACTCGGCGCGGGGCGAGCGGCGGGCGGTGCTGGGCGGCGGCGCGCCGCGGGCGCGGCGGCCCGGGCTGCGTACGGTCGGGCCCTCGGTGCGCGGCGCGCTCACCGGCGGGGCCGCGCTGCGGTGCCTGTCCGGGTTCCTCACCTTCTTCCTGGCGTTCCTGCTGCGCGAGCACCCGCTGGACGGTCTGTCGGCCGCGCTGTCCCTCGGTCTCGTCGTGGTCGCGGCCGGTACGGGGAACGCGCTCGGCAACGCCGTCGGCGCCTGGATCAGGGGCCGCGGGCCCGAACTGATCGTCGCGGTCGTGCTGTTGGCCGCGCTGGGCGCGACGGTCACCGCTGCGGTGCTGTACGGGGCCGTGACGGTGGCCGGGGTCGCGGCGTCGGCCGGCCTCGCGCAGGCGCTGAGCAAGCTGGCGCTGGACGCGCTGATCCAGCGCGATGTGCCGGAGGCGGTGCGGACCTCGGCGTTCGCGCGCTCGGAGACGGTGCTCCAGCTCTCCTGGGTGGCGGGCGGCGGGCTCGGGATCGTGCTGCCCCTGGTGGGGGTCGCCGGAATGGGGGCGGCGGCCGCCGTGGTCGCGGCGGGCGTCGCGCTCTCGGCCCGCGGCCTGCTGGCCGGGGCGCAGCGGCCGACGCGGCGCACCGCGGGACCGGGCAGGACGTACGGGGCACGGCACGCCGAACCCGCGCGTCGCCTGAAACCGGGCGCCCGGTAATCTGCCCGGCATGAGCTACGCGATCTCCCGGCGGGGTGTCCGCACCGCCACCGCAATCGGCGCTGTGTCCCTCGGCCTGCTCGCCCTTTCGGCCTGCGAGAAGCCGACCCCGATGGCGACCGCGACCGTGAACGGCGAAAGCGTCTCGGTGGAGGCGTCCTGCTACGAGGGCGGCAAGACCATTCCTTCCGGGCAGGTCAAGGAGTGCCTCGGCAAGAAGGCCGAGAAGTCCGTCAAGGTGGGCCCCGGCGACAAGGTCCGCTTCGGCGTGGACCCGGACATCGCCAAGGACGGCTGGTTCCTGGTGTCGGACAACAAGACGACGCCGCTGCCGCAGCCCACCAAGAAGACGTACCACTCCTTCCCCGGCGACGCGTTCTTCCAGCAGCAGAGCGCCATGGGCCAGCCCGGCCCGCCGAAGAAGGAGGCGCAGGTCACCATCGGCACCGCCACCGGCGTGTGGCACGTGAAGCTCATCAACGACGACGCCTGACCCCCGTACGAGGGGAGGCCGGGGCGGTCAACTGGAGGCGCTGATGCGGACCTTGGCCGTGACCGCCGTGGAGGCGGAGCGTGACGCGGTGGCTCCGCGCGGCGGGCACATCCTGACGCTGCCCGGCGGCTACCGGCTGCACCGCGCGCACGAGGACACCGGCGTCGACGTGCTGGCCGGCGGGGTCGGCCCGGGCGCCATCGCCGCCGCGACCGCGACGGCACTCGCGTACGCCGCGCTCCAGGGCGGGGGCTCGTACGGGTCCCCGTACGGGCTCGTGGTCTCGGCCGGGATCGGTGGCGGCTTCCCGCCGCTGCCGCTCGGCGCCACCGTGGTCTCCGACGCGATCGTCGCCGCCGACCTGGGCGCGCAGACCGCCGACGGCGGCTTCGCCGAGCTCGGATTCGGCACCGTCGTGCACACCCCGCCCAAGGACCTGGTGCGGGCCGCGGCCGACGCGGCGGGCGCCGTCACCGGCACCGTGCTCAGCGTGTCCACGGTGACCGGAACGGCCGCGCGCGCACGGGAGTTGAGCGAGCGGCACCCCGGCGCGGCGGCCGAGGGCATGGAGGGATTCGGCGTGGCCGAGGCCGCCGCCGCATACGGGCTGCCGGCACTGGAGGTGCGGGCGGTCTCCAACGCGGTGGGCCCGCGCGACAAGGCGGCCTGGGACATCCCCGGGGCGCTGACCGCCCTGGAGGGGGCGTTCGAACGGCTCGCGCCCGTGCTGCGAACATGGCAGCCATGAGCCCGTCGCAGACCCCGCAGAGCCAGGAGCCGCAGAGCGAGCAGCCGCAGACTCCGCTGCGCATGGCGTATTCGCCGTGCCCCAATGACACCTTCACCTTCGACGCCTGGGCGCACGGCCGCGTGCCGGGGGCGCCGCCCATCGAGGTCGACTTCGCCGACATCGACATCACCAACGGCATCGCCGAGCGCCGAGAGGACCGCTTCGACGTGCTCAAGGTGTCGTACGCGGTGCTGCCCTGGGTGCTGGACGACTACGCGCTGCTGCCCTGCGGCGGCGCGCTCGGCCGGGGCTGCGGGCCGCTGGTGCTGACCCGCGAGCCGGAGGGCGGGCCTGCGGCGCTGAGCGGGAAGCGGGTCGCGGTGCCGAGCGAGCGGTCCACCGCCTATCTGCTGTTCCGCATCTGGGCTGCGGCCGAAGTGCCGGGCGGGGTCGGCGAGGTCGTCGTGATGCCGTTCCACGAGATCATGCCCGCGGTGCGGGACGGCGCGATCGACGCGGGCCTGGTGATCCACGAGGCGCGCTTCACCTACCGGGACTACGGGCTGCACTGCCTCGCCGACATGGGCGAGCACTGGGAGAACACCACGGGCCTGCCCATCCCGCTGGGCGCGATCATCGCGAAGCGCTCGCTGGGCGAGGAGACGCTGCGCTCCCTCGCCGACGCGGCGCGCGCCTCGGTACGCATGGCGTGGGAGGACCCCGAGGCGGCGCGGCCGTATGTGATGGAGCACGCGCAGGAGATGGACCCGGCCGTCGCCGACCAGCACATCGGGCTGTACGTCAACGAGTTCACCGAGGACCTGGGCGCCGACGGGTACGGGGCGGTGCGCGGGCTCCTGGAGCGCGCGGCCGACCAGGGGCTCGTGCCGAAGCTGGGGCCCGAGGCGCTGAGCTTTCCCTGAGGGGCGCTCTCAGGGGCTTCCTTCCCGTGCCCGGCGCCCCTGAGGGACCCCTGACATGCCGGACCCCGGCCCCCTTGTGCGGGGCCGGGGCGGGTGTACGGGGTTGCTCAGACGTCCAGTTGGTCGGCGACCGCGCGCAGCATGCCGGCGATCTTGCGGCCGTGCTGCTTGTCCGGGTACCGGCCGCGCTCGAGGCCCTGCGCGACGCCGTCCAGCAGTGTGGTCAGATCCTGCACGATCGAGGCCAGCTCGTCCGGCTTGCGCCGCTGCGCCGCGGCGACCGAGGGCGCGGGGTCGAGCAGTGCGACCGAGAGTGCCTGGTCCCCGCGCTGTCCGGCCACGACGCCGAACTCCACCCGCTGGCCCGGCTTGAGCGCGTCCACTCCGTCGGGCAGCACTGACGAGTGCACGAAGACGTCGCCGCCGTCGTCGCGTGAGAGGAAGCCGAAGCCCTTCTCGCTGTTGAACCACTTGACCTTGCCGGTAGGCACGTGAAGTCCTCGTCCTCGTACTCGTCCGGGCAGCCGGGCGGGCCGCTGTGTGCTGAAACTGGCTGTGGAGAAACTTGCTCTGAATAGCAGTTGAGCGGGTCGCTTGACCCGCCAACCACCAAGGCTAATCGTCCCGGGCCCGGTGGCAAGATGCCGCCGAGGGGTTCCTCCGTGCACTTGCCCACCGAACTACCCTGGGCTCGTGAACGCTGAAACGTCCCGCGCCGGTGATCTTCTCGTACGTACCGGCGGCATCGTCTTCCTGGTGGGAGCGGTGGCGACCGTCGTCACCGTGGCCCCGCTCTTCCTCGGCACCAAGCCCTTTCCCGCGCCTGCCTACTTCGTGTGCATGCTCATGGGACTCGGCTTCGTGATCGCCGCGGCGGGCCTGCTCCGCTCGGCACTGGCGGAGCGCAGGGCGGCGCGTACGAAGCGCTGAGGCGTCGGCCCTCCGGACGCCGGCTCTCCTGGCGCCGGCCGGGCCTCCGCTCTCCGGGCGTCAGCCCTCCAACTGCCGCGCGAACCACGCGGGGAACGCGGCGAGCCCCTCCTCCAGCACCACGTCGGCACCGGCGGCGCGCAGTTCCTCCGCGCCGATCGGGCCCGTCGGCACCGCGACAGACAGGGCGCCGGCCGCCTTGGCCCCGCGTACGTCGCCGGTGTGGTCGCCCACGTAGATCCCGGCGCCGTGCTCGCGCAGCGCCTCGGCCTTGGTCTCGGCCCACAGCCCGCCGATCACCGCGTCGGGCCCGATGCCCAAGTGGCTCAGGTGGAGGCGTGCGTTGGGCTCGTGCTTGGCGGTGACCACCACCGCGCGGCCGCCCGCCGCGCGCACCGCGTCCACCGCCTCGCGGGCGCCGGGCAGGGCCGGCGCGGGCTCGATCGCGTACTCCGGGTAGAGCGCGCGGTAACGGTCCGCCATCTCGGGTATCTGCTCGGCGGGGAACCAGTGCGCCAACTCCACGTCCAGCGGCGGCCCGAGCCGGGTCACGGCGAGATCGGCGTCGATGAAGACGCCGGTCTCGGCCGAGAGCTTCCGGTACGCGGCGTGGATGCCGGGGCGGGAGTCGATCAGCGTCATGTCGAGGTCGAATCCGACGGTGGGCGCGGCCCGTTCCCCGGGTACGGATGCGGTGACGTACGAGACGGACGCGGCGGGCGCGGAGGGTGCGGCGTGAGCGACGGAAGCGGTGTCAGCGGCGGGCGCACCGTCGGCGGCGGGCGCGGAGGACGCCCCGTCCGGGGCCTGAGGGGCCGGCGCGGCGTGCGGCGCGGACGGGTCGTGCGGGGCGTGCGGTGCCTTGTCGAGCATGTGACCCATTCTCCCTCGCCCCGGTCCGCGCTCGGGCCCGCCTCACCCGCCCGTACGTCCGGCCGGTACGCCGTCGTCGCCGCTCTTGCGAGGTAGCCCCGCGATGCCCGTCGCCCCGCCGACGCACCCCGCGGCACCCGGCGCTCCCTCCCGCAACGGCCCGGCGGGCGGCGGCCGTTCACGCCGCGCGGCCACCGCGCGCCGCACCGCCCTGCTGTGCGCGGCCGCCGCGGCGCTGGTCCTCGCCGCGCTGCTGAGCCTCGCCGTGGGGGCCAGGGCGATCGCGCCGGGTGAGGTCGCCCACGTACTGCTGCACGGCGGAGGCAGCGGAGGCACTGGGAGTCACCAGAGTGGTGCGCAGAGTGACGCCGCCGAGGTCATCAGCACACTCCGCCTGCCCCGCACACTCGTCGGCCTGCTCGTAGGGGCCGCTCTCGGGGTCGCCGGGGCCGTGATGCAGGGGCTCACCCGGAACCCGATCGCGGAGCCCGGGGTGCTGGGCGTCGCGCAGGGCGCCTCGGTCGGGGTGCTGTGCGCGATCACCTTCGCGGGGGTGCACGGTCTGGCGGGCTCGGTGTGGTTCGCGTTCGCGGGGGCGGGTATCGCCGGGGTCGTGGTGTACGCGATCGCCGCGCGGGGGCGCGGAGGGGCGACGCCCGTGAAGCTGGCGCTCGCGGGCGCGGCGGTCAACGCGCTTCTGCTGTCGGTGGTTTCGGCGATCCTGACGACCCGGGCCGCGGCGCTGGACGAGTTCCGCTTCTGGCAGGTCGGCTCGCTGTCCGGGCGGGACGCCGCGATCGCAGGGCAGCTGTGGCCGTTCCTCGTCGCCGGGTTGCTCCTGGTGCTGGCCTCGGCCCGCGGCCTGGACGCGCTGGCCCTGGGCGAGGACGCGGCGAAGGGGCTCGGGCAGAACGTGGCGGCCGTACGCGTCGTCGGCGGGCTCGGCGCGACCGTGCTCACCGGGGCCGGGGTGGCCGCGGCGGGACCGATCGCCTTCGTGGGCCTGGCCGTACCGCACATCGCCCGCGCGCTGGTGGGCGGCGGCCACCGCTGGCTGCTGCCGATGTCCACGCTGCTGGGCCCCGTCGTGCTGCTGGTGTCCGACGTGGTGGGCCGGATCCTGGTGCCGCCCGGCGAGGTACCGGCGGGCGTGATGACCGCGCTGCTCGGCGTGCCGTTCCTGGTGGCCCTGGTGCGGAGGAGAGTGGTGGCGGCGTGAGCGGCGGGCAGGTGAGGGCGCGGGGCGTGGCGCATGCGGTCCCGCCCGGATACGCCCTGCTCAGACCCCGTACGGGAATCTCCGTGCTGGTCCACCGCCGGGCGCTGCTCGTCGCCTCCTGCCTCCTGCTCGCGCTGGCCGCCGCCGTGGTGGCCGGGCTGACCGTGGGCGAGACCCCGGTGGCCCCCGCCGAGGTCGTGAAGGTGCTGCTCGGGCAGCCCTCGCCCGACGCGCTCGTGGTCGGCACGCTGCGGATGCCGCGGCTGGTCGTGGGCCTACTGGTGGGGGCGGCGCTGGGAGCCGCGGGCTCGCTGATCCAGACCGTCGCCCGCAATCCGCTGGCCAGCCCCGAGATCATCGGGGTCACCCACGGGGCGGCCGCGCTGACCGTGGGCGGGCTGGCCTTCGGGGTGTCCTCGCCCGCGGTGCTGCCGCTGTTCTCGGTCGCGGGCGGGGTGCTGGCGGCGGCGCTGGTGTACGCCTTCGCCTGGCGCGGCGGGCTGCACGCGGGCCGCTTCGTGCTGATCGGCATCGGCTTCTCGGTCGCGCTGTCCTCCCTCACCCAGCTCTTCCTCACCAAGGGCGACTATCTGGTGGCGCAGCAGGCCAAGGTGTGGATGACCGGTTCGCTCAACGGGCGCGGCTGGGACCAGGCGGTCCCGCTCGGCCTCGTCCTCGCGGCCCTGGCGCCCGCCGTCCTGTGGGCTGCGCGGGCGCAGCGCGAGGTGACGTTCGACGACGGCACGGCCACCGCGCTCGGCGTCCGGCTCGGCCGCACCCGGCTGGGGCTCGTCGCCACCGGCGTGGTGCTGGCCTCGGTGGCCACCGGCGCCGCCGGGCCCGTGGACTTCGTGGCACTGTTCGCACCGCAGATCGCCCGGCGCCTGACCGGTACGGCGCAGATCCCGCTGCTGTGCTCTGCTCTCTTCGGCGCACTGCTGGTGACGGCCGCCGACGTACCCGCGCGCCTGCTGTTCGCGCCCACCGAGCTGCCGGTCGGCGTGCTGACGGCGGCGGTGGGAGCCCCGTACCTGATCCGGCTGCTCGTACGGAACACCCGCACTGGAGCGACCACATGAGCACACACGAGGGCATACCCGCCGAGGGCGCACCCGCTGAGGGCGCGCCCGCGCCCCGTACCCGCCTCGCCGCGCGCGGTCTGACCCTCGCGTACGAGGCGGTGACGGTGGTCGAGAGGCTGGACCTCGACCTCCCCGACGGCGAGGTGACCGTCGTCGTCGGGCCCAACGCCTGCGGGAAGTCGACCACGCTGCGGGCCCTGGGGCGGCTGCTGAGACCGCGCGGCGGCGCCGTACTGCTGGACGGACGGGAGCTCTCCCGGCTGCCCACCCGGCGCGTCGCCCAGTCCGTCGGGCTGCTCCCGCAGTCCCCCGTGGCGCCCGAGGCGATCACCGTCGGCGATCTGGTCTCGCGCGGCCGGCAGCCGCATCAGCGCTGGTGGCAGCAGTGGTCGGCGGAGGACGAGCGGGCGGTCGCTGAGGCCATGGAGCACACCGGCACGGCCGGGCTGGCCGAGCGTCCCGTGGACGAGCTGTCCGGCGGCCAGCGGCAGCGGGTGTGGCTGGCGATGGCGCTGGCCCAGGAGACCGACCTGCTGCTCCTCGACGAGCCCACCACCTACCTGGACATCGCCCACCAGGTCGAAGTCCTCGACCTCGTACGCCAGTTGAACAGGGAGCGCGGCCGCACCGTCGTCATGGTGCTGCACGACCTGAACCAGGCGGCGCGCTACGCGGACCGGCTGGTCGCCCTCAAGGACGGCCGGATCGCCGCGCAGGGACCGCCCGGCGAGGTGGTGGACGCCGCGATGGTCCGCGAGGTCTTCGGCCTGGAGTCGGTGGTGGTGCCCGATCCGGTCACCGGGTCGCCGCTGGTGGTGCCGGGCGCGCCCGGACGCGGGTCGGGCCGCGCGGACGACGGGGCCGCCGCGAAAGCCGTTCCCCCATCTCAGGCCCCCTCCGCTTCCCCGTCCCCCTCCCCGTACCGAAAGGCGAACACGTGACTCTTCCCGCTTCCCGCAGTGGTGCCGCCGGCGCGCTGGCGGTGTGTGCCGCGCTCGTCCTCGCCGCGTGCGGTACGGGGTCCGGCACCGGCTCCGGCGCGCAGGACGACCAGGGCAAGCACCCCGTGAAGACCTTCAAGGGCACGGTCCCGGTGCCGAACCACCCCAAGCGGGTCGTGGTGCTGGACACCGCCGAGCTGGACTCCGCGATCACGCTCGGCGTGAAGCCGGTCGGCGCGACCAGGGCCGACGTCGGCAAGAGCTTCCTGGGCTACCTGCCGAAGGACAAGCTCGACGGCATCCGGGACGTGGGCACCATCGGCTCCCCCAACCTGGAGAAGATCGCCTCCCTCAAGCCGGACCTCATCCTCACCAACGCCGCGCGCGACGCGAAGAACTACGAGCAGCTCAAGGCCATCGCGCCGACGGTGATGACGGAGTCGACCGGCTACCCCTGGAAGCAGAACTTCCGTACGCACGCCGACGCGCTGGGCAGGAAAGCCGAGGCGGACAGGGCGGTCGCCTCGTACGAGAAGCACGCGCACGAGGTGACGAAGGCGCTCGGCGGCCCTACGAGGGCGAAGGCCATCCGCACCAACGTCGTCCGCTTCACCGAGGGCGCCGACACCCGCGTCTACGGCGACCGCAGCTACATCGGCACGGTGCTGGAGGACGCGGGGCTCGGGCGGCCGCCGGTGACGAAGAAGGCGGACGAGGGCGACGGGCTCTACCTGGGCGTCAGCCCCGAGAAGCTGGACGAGGCGGACGCCGACGCGCTGTTCTACTCCTCGTACGGCGACCCCGCCGAGTCGGGCCAGACGAAGGCGGTGCGCAGCGGGCTGTGGAAGAACCTCGGCGCTGTACGGAACGGGAAGGCGTTCCCCGTGAACGACGAGCTGTGGATCCAGGGCATCGGCTACACGGCGGCGGACCGGATCCTGGAGGACCTGAAGGCCAAGCTGGCGAAGTAGGGCCCCTGACCCCGCGACCTCCGGGCGGAGCAGCTCCGGTGGCGGGGTGTCAGGGGCGGGCCCACGGTCGAAGGGTCAGTGAACCAGCCTCATTCAGGAGTGCTCATGCGTCTTCGTACCGCAGCAGCCGCGACCGCACTGGCCGCCACGGCCGTACTCGGAGGGGCGGGGGCAGCGGCCGCCGACTCCGGCGCGAACGGCGAGACCGCCAACTCCCCCGGTGTGGTGTCAGGCAACAACATCCAGGTGCCGGTGCACATCCCGGTCAACGCCTGCGGGAACAGCATCAACGTCATCGGGCTGCTCAACCCGGCGATGGGCAACAAGTGCGCTAACGACTGACCTCCCGCCCGTACGCGAAGGCCCCCTGCCCGGCACCGCACCGGACAGGGGGTCTTCGTCGCGTAGGGGGCTTTTTTGTGTACGGGGGCCGCGCGCGGCTCTCAGCCGCCCACCGACCGCCGGGCCCTCCACAGCAGGAACAGGGCGCTGGCCACCGCGGCGAGCCGGAGCAGCACGGGCCAGGTCTCGTTCAGCGCCGCGCGCATCGCCTCGCCGCCCGCCGGCAGCGGGTCGCCCCAGCGGCCGTCGCTCCGGCCCCACAGCCACACCGCCGCACCGGCCGCGACCACCCCGGGCATCCCGGCCGCCGCCCACTTCGCCTCCGTACGGGGAAGCCGCGGCGACCACCATGCGGCGAGCCAGCCGAGGCCGAGCGGGATCAGCGAGCCGGTCACCGCGCCGGCCAACAGCAGGAGCGCGGCGGCGAGTTCGACGAAGCCGCCCGCGCGGGGCCCGCCGGTCGCGCGGCGCTTGCGGGCGAAGAAGAGCAGGTCTCCGAGCGAGGGCCGGCCCGAGACCACGGCGGGCTCGGCGCCGTCGCCGGGGGCCGTGGGCGGGGCCTGGGGCGCGCCGCCGTTCTGCGGGGGGATGCCCGGTGCCGGGGGTGCGGGCTTCTCCTCCTCGTCCTCGCTGGGCGGGGGCTTGAGCACCTCGGGGAGCTCGATGCCGCCGGTGAATCCCGGCGGCAGGTCGGCGGCGCCGGAGGAGCGCACGGAACCCTCGCCGGGCCCCGCCTCCAAGCGCCACCAGTCGACGCCCGCGCCCCCGCCGGTCTCGCTGGGCCCGAGCTCGTCGAGCCCGGCCAGGTGGGGCGCGTTGTTCTCCAGGTCCTTGAGGGTGGGGGCAGGCTGACCCGGCGCGGCCGCGCGGGAGCGGCGCGCCCTGAGCGGCTTCTTCCAGAGCGAGTCCGCGTCCTTGGCGGAGGCGCCCGAGGCACCCGAGGCCGCCGAGGAGCCTGGCGCCTCGGCACCGCCCGAGGGCTCGGGAGCCGCCGGATACACGCCGCCGACCGAGCCGCCCGAGCCGCCGCCCGCCGCACCGCCGCCCGGCTTCGCGAAACGATCCCTCGCGCCCCGCGCCTGCTCGCGGGCCTCGCGCGCACGGGCCCTCGCGCGTTCGCCCAGGGAACCGTCCCGTACCGAGGCGGCGGGCCCGCGCGGCTGCGGCATCACGTCGCTGAGCCCCGCCGCTGACACCGAACCGCCGCCGCGCGCCGCGACGACCTCCTCCGGCTTGCCGAGCCTGCCCAGGATGCGGCGCACGGCCGACTTGCTCTGCGCCCCGCCCTCCTCGGCCCGCATGCGGTCGATCTCGGCGCGCAGCCCGTTCACCAGCCGCGCGCGGTCCGACGCCGTCATGGAGGTGCTGTGCGCCAGGTCACCGACCCGGCTCAGATAGTCGAATACGAGCTGTTCGCCCTCGATGCCCACTCGCCGCCCGCTTCCCTCGACTTCCTCCCGGTGCCGTACGGGCTCAACCGCGCTGCGTGCCACCGCCGTTGAGCGGGCCGTACGCACAGACCGTACCGCGCACGGCGTACCGCGCCACCGGCCTCCCGCTACCGTGGTGAGGATGAGCACCGAGCAGCACGGCGGCGCCACACGTGCCGCCACACCCACCGAAGCGCGAGGTTCGGCCGCTCCGCGCACGCTCGCCGACGAGCTGCGGGGGCGCGACGACGACGCGCTCGCCGGACTGCTGCGGGCCCGTCCCGACCTGCTCTCGCCGGTGCCGAACGACCTCACCCAGCTCGCCACCAGGGCCGGGACCAGGGCCTCCGTGGTGCGTGCGGTGGAGCGTCTGGACCGGTTCGCGCTGCAGACGGCCGAGGCACTGGCGGTGGCGCCCGAGCCCTGCCCGCACGGGACGCTGGCCGCGCTGCTCACCGGCGACGAGGGCGATCCGGAGATCACCGCGCGGCTGCCCCGCGCCCTGGACACCCTGCGGCGGCAGGCGCTGCTGTGGGGCGGCGAGGACAAGCTGCGCCTGGTCCGCACCGCGCGCGAACTCCTCGCCCCGAGCCCTTCCACGCCCTCCCCCACCGGCCTCGGGCCCACCCTCGCCGAGGCGGTCTCCGGGATGTCCCCAGGCCGCCTCCAGGAGATCCTGCGCGCCGCCGGGCTGCCCGGCACCCACGATCCTGTGAGCGCCCTCGACGCGCTGACCTCGCTCTTCTCCGACCGGCAGCGGATGGCCGAGCTGCTGGCCACAGCGCCGGAGGAGTCCGCCGCGATGCTCGGCAAGCTGGAGTGGGGCCCGCCGTACGGCACGGTGGACGTCACCGAGCCCTCGCCGCCCGTCGCCTGGCTGCTGGACCGCGCCCTGCTGGTCACCGCGGGCCCGCGCACCGTGGTGCTGCCCCGCGAGGTGGCGCTGCACCTGCGCGCCGGGCGGGCGCACCGGGAGGTGGAGCCCGCGCCGCCGGCGGTGGCGGTGCGGCGTACGCATCCCGCGGCGACCGTGGACGCGACCGCGGCGGGGCAGGCGTTCACCGCGCTCAACACCGTCGAGGAGCTGCTGGCCGGCTGGGCCGAGGACCCGCCGGGCGTGCTGCGCGCCGGCGGCCTGGGCGTACGGGAGCTCAAGCGCACGGCGGTGGCGCTCGACCTCCCCGAGCCGACGGCCGCCTTCTGGATCGAACTCGCCTACGCCGCAGGGCTGCTGGCCTCCGACGGCGAGGCCGACGAGTGCTACGCGCCGACGCCCGCCTACGACGAGTGGCTGCGGCTCCCCGCGCAGGAGCGCTGGGCGCGGCTGGCGACGGTGTGGCTTGCCGGTACGCGGGTCCCCGCCCTGGTCGGCGAGCGGGACGGCAAGGGCCGCACCCTCGCCGCGCTGGGCCCTGGCCTGGACCGGGGCCTCGCGCCCGATGTGCGGCGCCGGGTGCTGGGCGCGCTGGCGGCGCCGGGCGAGGGCGCGGCGCCCGAGCCCGACTCCGTGCTGGAGCGACTGCGCTGGGAGCGGCCGCTGCGCGGGGCGCGGGACGCGCGGACGGCGGAGGAGCCGGAGGAACCCCCGCTCCGTTCCCGGCTGGCCCGCTCAGCCCTGGAGGAGGCGGAGCTGCTGGGGGTCACCGGGCGCGGGGCGCTCGCCTCGTACGCGAGGCCGTTCCTGGTGGGCGCGTCCGGGGCCGGTGAAGCGGGCGCCATGGATGACCCGGAATCCGGCGGCGCTCCCGAACTCACCGAGGCCGAGACGGCCGCCGCCTCCCAGCAGGCCGCCGGCGCGCTCGCCCCGCTGCTCCCCGAGCCGCTCGACCACGTACTCCTCCAGGCCGACCTGACCGCGGTCGCGCCCGGCCCGCTGGAGCGCCCGCTCGCCGCCGCGCTGGGCACCCTCGCCGACGTCGAGTCCAAGGGCGGCGCGACGGTGTACCGCTTCACGCCCGACTCGGTGCGCCGCGGCCTGGACGCCGGGCGCAGCGCGGCCGACATCCACGCCTTCCTCGCCGCGCACTCCCGGACCCCCGTGCCGCAGCCGCTCTCCTATCTCGTGGACGACGTGGCCCGTCGTCACGGCAGGCTGCGGGTGGGCGCGGCGTCCTCGTACGTACGCTGCGACGACGACGCGCTGCTCACCGAGATCATGGCCGACAAGCGCTCGGCATCCCTCCGGCTCCGGCTCCTGGCGCCGACGGTGCTGGCGTCCCCCGCGCCGCCCGACCAACTCCTCGCGCGCCTGCGGGAGATGGGGTACGCGCCGGCCGCCGAGACCGCCGAGGGCGATGTGGTGGTCGCCCGCGCGGACGCGCACCGCACCCCGCCCCGTACGGCCCCCGCCCCCGTGCCCGACGGCCCGCCGCCGCCCGGCGAGGCGCTGCTGTCCGCCGCGGTACGGGCGATCCGCGCGGGCGACCACGCAGCGGCGGCGGCCCCGCGCGCGCCGAAGGCCGCGTCCCGCGCGCCGGAGGGCGAACTCCCCCGCTCCACCTCGGCGGACACCCTGGCCACGATGCAGTCGGCAGCCCTGACCGGTTCCGCGGTCTGGATGGGCTACGTCAACGCCGACGGCGCGGCGAGCCAGCGCGTGATCGCGCCGGTGCGGGTGGAGGGCGGATTCGTGACGGGGTACGACCACACGGCGGAGGAGGTCCGTACGTATCCCCTGCACCGGATCACGGGGGTGGCGGAGGTGGAGGGGGATTGAGGGGGTGGCCGCCCCGCGTCCTGCCCGCGGCCAGGTCCAGCTCAGGCGACTAGGTCCAGCTCAGGGCCTGTGTGCCCGGGCGCACGTGAAGGCGCAGGCGTCCGGCCCCGGGTGCTCCGGCCGCGCGCCACTCCCGGAGCCGCCCGGCGACCGCGTCCCACAACCGCGCCGGCCCGCCCTGCCGCGCCATCCACCGCCCGCCTTCCGCGAAGACAGCGGCCCACGCTCCGGCTTCCACGTCCACGAGTACGTGTTCCGTACGGCCGTTGCGGGGCAGCGTGAGGTACTGCGCTCCCGGGGCGGCGAACTGCGCCACGAAGCGCGCCGTCCAGTCCTCCAGCACGTCGCCGCCGACCTCGGTGGGCAGCGCGTCGCCCGCGTCGAGGCCGGGCAGCATGCCGAGCGCGGGCGGCGGCTGCGCGTGCATGAAGGTCACGTGCCCCTCCAGCACCGGGCCACTGGCCGTACCGTCCTCGCCCATGGTGAGCCGCACCAGCTCGGAGGCGTTCATCCATCCGCCGACCGGCACAAGGAGTTCGCCCCCGCTGCGGACGCGTGACAGCAGCTCCGGGGTGACGGTGTGCACGCCGCAGGCCACGACGGCGCGGTCCCATGGTGTGCCGTCGGGGCTGGCGGGCGGGCTCGCGAGACCGTTGGCGACGACGAGACCGGGCCGGTAGCCGAGGCCGCCGAGCGCCACCGCGGCGCGGGCCGACAGCGTGGCGTCCAGCTCGACGGAGGTGACGTTCCGGTCGCCGAGTACGTGCGTGAGCAGGGCGGTCGAGTAGCCGGTGCCCGTACCGACCTCCAGTACGCGCATGCCGGGCGAGATGTGCAGCTCCTCCAGCATGCGGACGACCAGTCCCGGGCGTGTGGAGGAGGAGGTGGGACGCTCGGAGATCCGGCCTTCGACCTGGTGCGGCGCGATGCCGCCGACCCGCGTCACGAGGGTGTCGTCCTCGTACACCCGCCGGATCCCGCCCAACCCGTCCCCCCTCATCGGCCGGTACCAGCCCCCGTCCTCGAACTCGAACCACTCGGGCACGAAAGCCTCACGGGGCACCGCCCGCACTGCCGACTCCCATGGCCGACTGCGGAGTTCACCGGCTTCCCGAAGGGCGTCCGCAAGCTGGGAACGCAGGCGCTCCGGTGACGTGTCGTCGTCCATGGGTCAGTTCCATCCGTTCTGCAGCAGGTCGGCGATCGAGGCGGTGAGGGGTTCTCCGGTCGCTTCCTCCAGCCATGCCCATTGCCCGTTGGGGTTGCATTCCAAGAACCACCAGGTGCCGTCCTCATCCACCGCGAAGTCGAACGCCCCGAAGCTCAGGCCGAAATGCTCCAGGAAACGCGGCAGGGCGGCGCGGACCTGCGGAGGGCATGTCGTGCGCGTGTAGGCGAGGCCCGCGTATGCGGCCCGCCAGTCGAGCACTCCCCGCGGCGCGTCGATCCGGACGCAGTGCAGCCGCTGACCGACCGCGACGGCCCGTACGTCCGCGACCTTGGGAACCCGTGCCTGGAAGAGGTGGGCCGCACGGCTTACGGCGCTGTCCAGCTCGTCGGCGTTCACCGGGGCCGCCCAGATGCCCGCGGGTTCGCCGTCCACCTCGTACGCCGCCGCGTGCAGCGGCTTGTAGATCGTCGGCTGCCGGGCGGCGAACTCCCTTGCCGCACACGGCTCGTTGGTGATGAGCGTCTCGGGCGCGGGCAGACCCTCCCGCGCCGCGGCGGCGAGCTGCGCGGGCTTGTACTCGGCCCGGGCGATCGCCTGCGGATGACTCACATACAGGCAGGACGGCAGCGCGCCGAGTACGCCGCCGAGCCCACGCCGGTTCTCCTGTGCGGTGAAGCGGCTCGTCTGCGTCGCGTCGCGGGCGCGGTACGGGGTGGGTCTGCGGTGGTACAGGGCGCGGACGGCGTCCAGCTCCACCGTGCGGCCCCGGAGGCCGACCGTTCCCGACCAGCCTGCGGGGCCCATGTGCGCGGCGAGCCGCGCCTCTTCGGGGAAGTCCCGGCCCGGGTCCAGCCGGAGGACGGGCACCCGGCGCCGGTTCAGCTCCGCTATGACCAGATCCGCGGTCGGATCCTCCGCGGCGGTCGACACCAGCACCGGACGTCCGTCCATCGCCGTTGCCTCACTCCTGTCCGGTCTCAGTCCTGCTCGGCGTCTTGGCCGGTGTCCTGGTCGACCTGCCCGTCCTTGCCCACCTGGGTGGCCGGATAGGTGTTCACCGAGGTCCCGTGCTTGCCCAACTCGGCCAGGGTGATCGGCCCGTTGGGGCCGGTCCATCGCCCCACCTGCGTCTCGGGGTCGACGCCCTCGTACCGGTAGGGCGTCGGCTGCTCGTTGTTGCGGAGCGGTGCCATGCGCCGCAGGCCCCATGGCGTCGGGGCCGTCGTACCTGTCCGTGCGCCTGCGATGGTCATCTGGCCTCCTGGCGTTGTGGGGATGATGCCCGCCCGGCTCCTTGCGCCGTCACAGCTCCGGTCCCCTTTCCGGCAGCCCGAGGTCCTCGCGCAGCCATGCCGGGGCGAACGGCGTCGCCGCGTACGCGTGGGCGCAGGGCGGGCAGGCGTAGACGATGAAGCCGGGGCCGCTGCCGACCTCGACGGCGTCGATCATCACGGGTTCGTACGTGGTACGGCGGCACCGCGCGCATGCCGCGCTCCGGCGCCCGCTCTCCGTCACCGCGGACCGGCAACGGTCACGCCGTGGATGACCCACGGCCCGACGTCCACACCGTCCAGCGCGAGGGAGAGCGCGGTGCGGCGCTCCGCTTGCTCGTACGCGACGAGGTAGGGGCGGACGAGAGGGGACGCGTCGCCGTCGAGGGGCCGGTCGAGCACGGGACGGGTTCGCATGTCCGGTACGCACGGTGGGCTCCACCGTCGGACCGGGGCGTACTGGCGTACGTGCGCGCCTGTGCTTCTGCGCGAGCAGAACGTCCCTGCCCGTACTAGAAGTCGGCGAATGCGGTCGGGCACACCGGCGCTCCTTCGCAGTACTGCTGCCATGACTCCACCCTTTCGTTCTGTAGTGATCTGCTCACAGCGTGGAGGGGCATGGGTAGGCTCGCCAGGCAGGGCCGAGTGACAACTAATCGGTCACACAAGGGAGTTACGCAATGGCCATGGCTTACGGCGAGTGGCTGAAGCAGCAGCGGAAGGCGGCGGGGCTGACCCAGCAAGAACTGGCCGATAAAGCCGTGATGACCCGGACTCATATCGCGCACATCGAGGCCGGACGCAGATGGCCGTCAGAAGAGGACGCCAGGCGCCTCGACGAGGCCCTCAACACGGGGAACGTGCTGTCCAGCTTCCTGCCGAACCGCGAGGGTCGACCGGTCGGCAGTCACTTCGAGGATGCTCTGCAATTCGAGCAGCAGGCTTCAGTGATCCGGGAGTTCGCGCTGTCGTACGTGCCCGGCATCCTCCAGACCGAGGCGTACGCACGAGCGGTGTTGGGGAACGCACCGTTCCCGCAGCTGAGCGACGAGGAGCGTGACAGCGCCGTCGTCACACGACTGGAGCGTTCCCGCGTACTCACCGACCCGGTGACTCCCGTTGTCTGGGCGCTGCTCGACGAGGCAGTGCTACGGCGCCCCATCGGGGCGCCCCCCCGTCATGGCGGAACAGATCACGCACATTGCCGAGTTGGTAGAGAGCCGCCGAATCCGAGCGCACGTGATCCCCTTCAGCGTCGGGGTCCACCCGCTCCTCCAAAGCATGCTCACACTCATGTGTTTCGAGGATCAGCCGCCGGTGGCCTACGTCGAGGGGCTGCACACGGGGAAGGTGCACGATGCCCCTGACATGGTTGACCGCTTCCAAGGCGCCTACGCTCTTGCGCTGAGTGACGCGCTGCCGCTGAAGGAATCACTGGCTCTCTTGAGGACAACGGCGAAGGAGTACGGCCATCATGACCGCTAAGCACCGCATACCCCGAGCTTCCGCACTGACCGGGTGGCGCAAGTCCAGCTACAGCGGCGGAGACGAGGGCAGTTGCGTTGAGGTACTGGACAACCTCCCTGCTGCAGTGCCCGTTCGCGATTCCAAGAACCCGGATGGCCCGGCGCTGGTCTTCGGGGAAGCCGCGTGGTCATCGTTCGTCTCGGCTGCCAAGAACGCACGTCTGCCCTGAGCCCGGAACGCCTCCCGTGACCTGTCGTGGGGCTGCGTACGCACCACCAGAGCGCCCCGTCGCGCGGGACCCCACCCCATGACCACCCCGCCCGAACCCGGCACCCCCGCCTGGACCGCGTACCTCGCCGAGGGAAACGCCAAGCAAGCCCGCAAGCGTGTGGCCGCTGACGTGCTGTTCCGGGACGGAGGCGGGCGTGTGCTGCTCGTGAAGCCCACGTACAAGGAGGCGTGGGATCTGCCCGGTGGGATGGCCGAGGCCAATGAGGCGCCGCATTTCGCCGCCCTGCGCGAGCTGCGCGAGGAGTTGGGGCTCGACGTGGCGCTGCGCGGGGTGCTGTGTGTGGACTGGGTGCCGCCGCACGGGCCCTGGGACGATCAGCTCGCGTTCGTCTTCGACGGCGGCGTGCTGGAAGCGGAGCGGACGACCGCGCTGCGGCCGCTGGACCGGGAGCTGTCGGCCTGCGGGTTCCACGAGCCGGCCGAGGCCCTGGAGCGGCTGGGCCCGCGCATACGCCGCCGTACGGAACGGGCGCTGGAGGCGTTGGAGAACGGCACGCCCGCCTACCTCCATGACGGCCTCGCCCTGGAATGGTGACCCCATGACCACCCTCGCCGTCACCGGTCACATGGACCTCACCGAAGACACCGTGGCCGGCGTGCGCGCCGAGCTGCGGAAACTGCTGGAGCGCTACGAGCCCACCCGGCTCGTGGGGCTCTCGTGCCTCGCCCAAGGCGCGGACTCCCTCTTCGCCGAGGCCGTGCTCGCCGCCGGCGGGCGGCTCGTCGCCGTGTGGGACGGGCGGGCACCCGGCGCGAAGGGCGGCGGGACGGCCGACGTGGTCGCCGGAGCCCGGGACGCCGGGCTGCCGGTCGACGTCGTGTGGCCGAGCGGGGCGGCCCGCCGCATGTGACCCGGGCCACGCGCCCACGCCCCCGTGGAACACAGTGCGGCACACTGGACGTTTGGCTTGTCTGTGTCCGCTTCCGGAAGGAGACCGCGCGTGAACGGTGGGCCGCTGATCGTCCAGAGCGACAAGACGCTGCTGCTGGAGGTCGACCACGAGCAGGCGGACGAGTGCCGCCGCGCCATCGCGCCGTTCGCCGAGCTGGAACGGGCGCCCGAGCACATCCACACCTACCGCGTCACCCCGCTCGGCCTGTGGAACGCGCGCGCCGCGGGGCACGACGCCGAGCAGGTCGTGGACGCGCTCGTCGCGTACGCGCGCTACCCCGTGCCGCACGCGCTGCTGGTCGACATCGCCGAGACCATGGCCCGCTACGGGCGGCTGCAGCTCGTGAAGCACCCCACGCACGGGCTGGTCCTGGAGACCAGCGACCGCCCCGTGCTGGAGGAGATCCTCCGGTCGAAGAAGGTCCAGCCGCTGGTCGGCGCCCGCCTCGACCCGGACTCCGTCGCCGTGCACCCCTCCGAGCGCGGCCAGATCAAGCAGGTGCTGCTCAAGCTGGGCTGGCCCGCCGAGGACCTCGCCGGGTACGTGGACGGCGAGGCCCACACCATCGACCTGGACACCGCGGAATGGTCGCTCCGCCCGTACCAGGAGCAGGCCGTGGAGGGCTTCTGGCACGGCGGGTCGGGCGTCGTCGTACTGCCCTGTGGCGCCGGAAAGACGCTGGTCGGGGCCGGTGCGATGGCCAAGGCCAAGGCGACCACGCTGATCCTGGTCACCAACACCGTCTCGGCCCGGCAGTGGAAGGCGGAGCTGATCCGCCGCACCTCGCTGACCGAGGAGGAGATCGGCGAGTACAGCGGTACGAAGAAGGAGATCCGCCCGGTCACGATCGCCACGTACCAGGTGATCACGACCAAGCGGAAGGGCGTCTTCCCGCATCTGGAGCTCTTCGACTCCCGCGACTGGGGTCTGATCGTCTACGACGAGGTGCACCTGCTGCCGGCGCCGGTCTTCAAGTTCACGGCTGACTTGCAGGCGCGGCGGCGGCTGGGGCTGACCGCGACGCTGGTGCGGGAGGACGGGCGGGAGTCCGATGTCTTCTCGCTCATCGGGCCGAAGCGGTTCGACGCTCCCTGGAAGGAGATCGAGTCGCAGGGGTACATCGCGCCCGCCGACTGCGTGGAGGTGCGGGTCAGCCTCACCGACTCCGAGCGGCTGGCGTACGCGACGGCCGAGGCGGAGGAGAAGTACCGCTTCTGCGCGACGACCGATTCCAAGCGGCGGGTCACCGAGCAGCTCGTACGGCGGCACGCTGGGCAGCAGACGCTGGTGATCGGGCAGTACATCGATCAGCTCGATGAGCTGGGGGAACACATCGGTGCGCCGGTGATCAAGGGCGATACGAGCAACGCGCAGCGCGAGAAGCTGTTCAGCGCGTTCCGGGAGGGCGAGATCAACTGTCTCGTCGTGTCGAAGGTCGCGAACTTCTCGATTGATCTCCCGGAGGCGACGGTCGCCATCCAGGTGTCGGGAACCTTCGGGTCCCGGCAGGAGGAGGCGCAGCGGCTGGGCCGCGTCCTGCGGCCGAAGGCCGACGGGCACGAGGCGCGGTTCTACTCGGTGGTCGCGCGCGACACGATCGACCAGGACTTCGCCGCGCACCGGCAGCGGTTCCTCGCGGAGCAGGGGTACGCGTACCGGATTGTGGATTCGGGGGACTTGGCCGCTGGCGCGGCCGGGAGCGCCGATGAGGGCGAAGTGGCGCCCGAGCAGGAGTAGTTGAGCGCTCGCTGCGTGCGGGTTCGGCGGCGCCGGATTCGCTGCTGGGCGCGCTGCGGATCGCGGTTCGCCATCGACCGCCGACGGCTTCCCCGTGTGGTTGCTTTCCGCTGCGGCGGGATTCGGGTGGGTGGTTGCGCCCGACTTGTGAGTGACGGCCCGACCGGAAACGCTCCGCGCCCCCGGTCGGGCCTCGCCCTGGTCTGCGGCGTCCGCGGGGTGCGTACGAGCCGTCGCGACGGGTTCAGGTGCGGCGCGCCCTGTGGTGCAGCGTGTGGTGCAGCGCCGCCAGCAGCACCAACCCCAGCAGCGGGTACGGCGAAGCCAGCGGCTGGTGCCACCACGGCAAGTGGAGGTCCAGGTCGCCCTGTTTGGGGATCAGCCACATCGAGCGGGCGACGAAGACGACGGCCACCACACCCGTCACCCATCGCGGGGCCGAAACAGCCAGCGCCGCCAGCAACGGCACGCACCACACCCAGTGGTGTGACCACGAGATCGGGGACACGAGGAGGGCGACGAGGGCGGTCGCCAACACGCCCCAGCACTCGCCCCGTCGGAAAAACACACGGCGCGCGGCCCACAAACCACCGACCCCCACCACCGCCGCGGGCACCACCCACCACACCCCCGGCGCCGGATCATGCAGCACCCGCGCCACCAGCCCCTGCAAGGACTGGTTGTCGACGATCCACGCCTTGCCGACCCGGTCGGTCTCGTAGAGGCGGCGGGTCCAGAAATCGACGCTGGCCCCCGGGAGTACGAGCCACCCGGCCAGCACCGTCCCGGCGAAGCCGGCCAGCGCCGTGAGCCCGGCCCGTACCCGGCCGGTCAGCAGCAGATAGACCACGAAGATGAAGGGGGTCAGCTTGATCCCCGCCGCCGCACCGATCGCCAGGCCCTTGCCGCGCGCGCCCGCAGGGCGGGTCAGGTCCCACAGGACCAGGCACGCGAGGGCCAGGTTGATCTGGCCGAAGACGAAGGTCTGGAAGACCGGTTCGAGCCAGAGCGCCAGCCCCGTGCCGCCCAGCACGAGCGGCAGCCGGTACGCCGTACCGCCCCGCCCCACCAGCCGCAGCGACAGGTCGACGAGCAGCGCGAGCAGCACCAGGTTGCCCGCCATCACGGCCAGCTTGAGCACCGGCAGCGGCAGCCACGCGGCGGGCACGAACAACACCGCGGCCAGCGGCGGATAGGTGGCGGGCAGCTTCCACTCCGTCACCGTGAACCCGTACAGATCCGTGCCGTTGGCGACCGCCGCACCCTCGGCCCGGTACACGAGGACGTCCGCCATCGGGAAGCGCTGGAAGAGGCAGAGCGCGACGAAGGCGGCAAGCGAGACCGTCAGCAGCGCGGCGGCCCACAGCGTCGCGGCGCGCGGCACGTCCCGCAGCAGCGCGGGTGGGAGGCGGGGAGCGCGAAGCGGTCGTACGGCCCCGGTGCCGGGCTCGGTATCGGACTCGGTCTCGCCGTAGGTGCCGTCCGCGCCTGCCACGTAAGCCTCTCCCGTCCCGTACGCCGGTCCCGCCCCGCGCCCGCCCGCGTGCCCGGCCCGCAGAATAACCGTTCGCCCGCTCCGTACCGCGATAGCTAGAATCGCCCGCTCGTCACGGACCCTGCGGCGTTCCGCGCCGCCGTCCGCTTCCCCGCCTCCCCCTCGCGCAGGGCCGGAGGCGCCGGCCGCACGGAAACCGGCCGGCGCGCACCGCGACCACCCCTACTCGCATGCACCCGCATGCATCCGCATGGAGGCGAAGTCCGTTGTCCGCGCACGTCCACGACCAGCAGGAACAGCAGCCCGCACCCGGCAAAGAACCCCTCTCGCGCGAGCGCGCCCACCTCGCCGCGTCCCGCTCCGCGCTGCGCGCCATGCGCGAGGACGCCGCCTCGCTGGACATCTCCGACGTGACGGGGAACTGGGTCAACAGCGCAGTCCTCCAGCACCAGATGGAGCTGCGCGTCGCCGCGCTCGCCGACCTCGCGCACGCCCCGCTGTTCTTCGGGCGGCTGGACTACCTGCACGCCGACGCCGAGGCGGGGCACAGCTTCTACATCGGGCGGCGGCATGTGCACGACGCGGACGGCGACCCGATGGTGGTGGACTGGCGCGCGCCGGTCTCGCAGCCCTTCTACCGCGCCTCGAAGCGCGACCCGCAGGACATCGCTTTGCGCCGCCGCTTCGGCTACACGCACGGCGAGCTCACCGCGTACGAGGACGAGCACCTCAGCGACCCGGCGGAGGCCGAGGCCGTCAGCGCGCTGCTCCAGACGGAGATCGAGCGGCCCCGCGTGGGCCCGATGCGGGACATCGTCGCGACGATCCAGCCGGAGCAGGACGAGATCGTCCGCTCCGGCATCGAGGGCACGGTGTGCGTGCAGGGCGCGCCCGGCACCGGCAAGACCGCGGTCGGTCTGCACAGGGTGGCGTATCTGCTGTACGGCTACCGCGAACGCCTCAACCGCACAGGCGCCCTGGTCATCGGCCCGAACGACTCGTTCCTCCACTACATCGAGCAGGTGCTGCCCGCGCTCGGCGAGGTGGACGTGCGGCAGGCCACCGTGGGCGAGCTCGTCGCGCACGTACCGGTGAGCGCCGAGGACGAGGCCGAGGCCGCGCGGATCAAGGGCGACGCGCGGATGGCGGAGGTGCTGCGCAGGGCGGTGCGTTCCGGGGTGCGGATGCCCACCGAGCCGTGCGTGGTGGTGCGCGGTTCGCGCCGGTGGAGGGTGCCGGCGTACGAACTCGAGGAGCTGGTACGGGAGTTGCTGGCGCGGGACATCCGGTACGGGGCTGCCCGCGAGGCGCTGCCGCAGCGGATCGCGCACGCGGTGCTGGTGCGGATGGAGCAGGCCGGGGAGGCGCCGGACGACCGCGTACAGGACGCGGTCGCGCGGAACACGGCGGTCAAGGCCGTGGTCAAGGAGTGCTGGCCGGCGGTCGATCCGGCGAAGGTGGTGCTGCGGCTGCTCTCCGACCCCGAATTCCTCGCCGAGCAGGCGGAGGATGTGCTCACGCCCGAGGAGCAGAAGGCGATTCTGTGGGCGCGGCCCGCGCGGGGGGTGAAGTCCGCGAAGTGGTCCGCTGCCGACGCCGTGCTGGTCGACGAGGCGCGGGACCAGGTCTCCCGTACGCCCTCGCTCGGGCATGTGGTGCTGGACGAGGCGCAGGATCTGTCGCCGATGCAGTACCGGGCGGTGGGGCGGCGCTGCTCCACGGGGTCGGCCACGGTGCTGGGGGACCTGGCCCAGGGCACGACGCCCTGGGCGACGGCCAGTTGGGAGGAGGCGCTGCGCCACCTCGGCAAGTCCGACGCGGTGGTGGAGGAGCTCACCCAGGGCTTCCGCGTGCCGCGCGAGGTGATCGCGTACGCGTCCCGTCTGTTGCCGCGGATTGCGCCGGGGTTGGCGGAGGCGACTTCTGTGCGGGAGTCGGCGGGCGATTTCGAGGTGCGCGCGGTCGATGCCGCGGGCCGGGTGGAGGCCGTCGTACGGGCCTGCCGCGAGGCCCTCGCGCACGAGGGGTCCATCGGGTTGATCGCGGCGGGACCGCGGATCCCCGAACTCCGCGCGGCGCTCGAGTCCGCCGGCCTCCCGCCCCTCTCCCCCGGCGAGGAGACGACACCCGACGCGCGTCTGACGCTGGTCCCGGCGGACCTGGCGAAGGGCCTCGAATACGACTGGGTCGTACTGGACGAACCGTCGGCGATCGTCGAGGCGGAGCCGGACGAGCGGACCGGTTTGCGCCGCCTGTACGTCTGCCTGACCCGAGCGGTGTCGGGCTTGCGCGTGCTGCACGCGACCCCGCTGCCGCGGGAGTTGGAGGGCTAGCCCCCGTTGGGAGCGGGGAGGGCGGGTGCAGCGGCTGCCGGTCCGCTGTGCCCACCCGTTCCGCCCCAGCGGAACGATTGCCCACAGCTCGTGGGGGGGGGGAGGGGGCGGCGAGCAACCCACAGCGGTCCGCGACCCACACTTCGGTAGCGACCACGGCTTGTGCGGCGCAAGGGGCGCCCGCAGGCGCGGAGCGTCGGAGGGCGGCCCGTAACTCACAAGGCAGTCGGAACCACCCACCCAAAACCCGCCGCAGCGGAAAGCAACCACCCACCCGAAGCCGTCGGCGGTCTAAAGCTGATGGACCACCGGTGCCGTAGCCTCGTACAGCTCCAAGTAGCGCTCGTACAAAGGCCCGTAGACCTTCATCGCGCCACCGTCAGGCGTGACCCGGTGGTCGATCGGGTTCCACGACGCGATGGAGGCGCGGGAGGCGACCCCCACACCCACCCCCGCCAGGAACGCGTCACCGTACGCAGCCCCGATCGTGTAGCGCGGCACCACCTGCTCGCACCCCGTCACATCCGACACGATCCGCGTCCACAGCTCGCGCGCGCCGCCGCCCACCGCGACGACCCGGTCCAGGCGGCCCCCCGCCTCCCGCATCGCGGCGAGGTTATGGCGCACCCCGAAGGCCGTGGCCTCCAACGCGGCCCGGTACAGGTGCGCACGCCCGTGCCGCAGCGTAAGGCCCGCGACGACCCCCTTCGCGTCGGGATCGAACCGCGGCGACCGCTCCCCGGCGAAGTAGGGGAGCATCAGCAGCCCCTCCGAGCCAGGAGGCACCCGGGCGGCCTCGGCCGTCAGCGAACCGAAGTCCGCGCCGGTCAGGTCGCGCAGCCACGCAGTGACCGCGCCGGACGTGGCCATGCCGCCGGCCAGGCAATACGTGCCGGGAAAAGCCCCCGCCGTGGACCACAGCCGCGCATCGGGCACCGGCTCCCCCACCACGTTCACCAGGAACATCGTCGTCCCGTACATCAGCATCAGGTCGCCGGTCCCGGTGGCCCCGACCCCCGCCGCCTCCGACCACGCGTCGACCGTGCCCGCGACGACCGGCGTGCCCACGGGGATGCCGGTGGCCGCCTCGGCCTCGTCCGAGACGGAGCCGACCACCTCGGCGGGCCACACCAGGCGCGGGAACTCGACCCCCGGCGCGATCTCCTCGCACCACTCCTCGATCCAGTGCCCGCCCCGGAGGTCGTACAGCGGGGTGCACTGGCTGGCCGAGTGGTGGTCGAGTACGTACGCCTCGCCGCCGGTCAGCCGGTGCACGGCCCACGAACTGGCCATGTACCAGCGTCGGGTGCGCCCGTACACCTCCGGCTCGCGCTCCCGCAGCCACTCCAGCTTCGGGCCGACGGCCTGGCTGGTCAGCGGCGAGCCGCAGCGCGAGAGCACCCGCTCGTCCCCGTACCGCTCCCGCTGCGCGGCGATCTGCTCACCGGCCCGGGTGTCGACCCCGTACAGGATCGCCCGCCGCAGCGGCGTACCCGCGGCGTCCGCCGGGAGCAGGCAGGGGCCGATGCCGCTGACGCAGACCCCGGCCAACTCCGGTCCCGAGCGCAGGAGTTCCGCGCACAGTCCCCGTACGTCGGCCCACCACACCCCCTCCGCGTCGTGCTCGAACCACCCGGGGTGCGGGCTGTCCGTGGCGTGCTCGCGCACCGCCTCCGCGAGGAGGGTGCCGTCGGCGGGGTCGACCAGCACCCCCTTGGAGGAGGCGGTGCCGATGTCGATGCCCAGCAGCAGACCCGTACGGGACACGCGCGTCACTCTCCTTCGTCACCGGCTCACTCGGCGGCGTCGCCGAAACCGTCGTACACGATCCCGAGCTGGCGGCACACCGCGCGCAGCGCGCCGACGTGGTCGCCGGGCACCGCGTGGATGTGGTTGGAGCCGAAACGCTCCAGGAACTCCCCCGCCCCGCACCGCAGCGCGGCGAACGCGTGCGGCCACTCGCGCGTAGAGGCGCGCATCATGCGCTCGTTGGTCTCCGCGTCGTACTGCTCGAAGGCGCCGCGCATCACGTGCATGCGGTACGCGCCGTCGAGCCGGGTGAGGCGGGCGAAGGTCATCTCGCCGGGCGCGGCGAGGTGCTGTACGGAGGCGCCGCCGGCCGGGAAGTAGAAGACCTCCGGCATGAGGCTGACGTGCCGCAGGTTCTCGGCGGGGTCGTCGGAGCGCGCCGCGTACCAGGTGGCGTGCTGACCGGAATTGCACAGGTCCCATACGTCGCGGTCCGCGTGGTAGTGCCGTACGTCGGCGAAGAGGACCGGATCGCCGGTGAGCAGCTTCAGGATCTGCATCGTCATCGCCGCGTCCATGTCGGCCTCGGTGGACGTGACGTGGGTGTCCTTCGGGCCCTCCCAGTCGTACGGGTCGTTGAGGAAGGCCTCCGCGATGTCCATGGTGCAGAAGTTCGCGGTGAGTTCGGGCTGGCCCTTGATGCCGGAGAAGTCGAGGTGCCACTCGTCGATGAGCTCGCGCATCGCGTAGTAGCTGCGGATCTGGCGTTCCAGCAGCTCGGGGGTGAGGCGGTCGCCGTCGTAGTGGACGCCGGCGGCGTGCTTCTCCAGCCATTCGCGGGCGGCCGACACCCGCTTGGCCTCGGCGTTCTCCGACCTGCGCACCACCTCCCACTGGTCGATCTCCTCGACGTCCACGCCGAACACCTTCATCCACTGGTCGGTGTTGGCGGTCGCCGTGTACATCCCCATCGGCCGCCCGCCGATCCGCCCGAAGGTCTGCCCGCGCAGGCCCTGCACCGCCGCCCCGGCCCGTACGTGGGTGAGGATCCGCTCCCGTACGGCGGGGTCGTCCAGGTCTCCCCAGGCGCGGGCGTGTGTACGGCCGAGCTGGTCGAGGGCGCCGCCGCCGGCGAGCATGCCGACCATGCCGGGGTACTGGGGGTCGATGGTGGCGACCAGGAGGAGCGGCCCCGGGGTCGCGTCCGCCGCGAGCGCCGTGAAGTGCGGGAACGTCCACACGCTGTGGTGCAGGACCGTGATGTCGGGGTGGTGCTCCGCGATCCGGCGCGCCTGCGAGGTGGCCAGCGTGTTGCTGGTGATCTGCTCGGGCGCGGTGATCACCTCGTGCCCGGCGTCCCGCAGGACCGCGGCGAGCCGCGCGGCGGAGCGGTCGACGTGCTCGCGCACATCGCGCTGTACGTAGTCGCGGCCGTCGGACACGGGGAGCAGGCCGATGCGTGCCATGGGGCAACCTCCGGTGGGTGGGGGCTACTTGAGGCCGGACGTCTTGACGGACTCGACGATCCGGCGCTGGAAGGCGAAGAAGAGGACGAGCATGGGCGCGGCGGCGACCACGGCGGCCGCGAGGATGTAGTTCCAGCTCGACTCGTACTGGCTCTGGAACGCGCTGATGCCGAGCTGCACCACGGTCAGATCGGGGTCGTCGGTGGCGACCAGGGGCCAGAGGAAGGAGTTCCAGTTGGCGAGGAAGAAGAAGATGGCGAGCGCGGAGAGCACCGGGCGTGACAGCGGCAGGACGACGGACCAGTAGACGCGCCACGGCCCGCAGCCGTCGACGATCGCCGCCTCCTCCAGCTCGCGCGGGAGCTGGAGGTAGAACTGCCGCAGCAGGAAGATCCCGAACGCGTTGAAGACCGCCGGGATGATCAGCCCCGCGTAGCTGTCCAGCATCCCGAGCTGCCGCACCACGAGGAACAGCGGGATCAGCACCACGGGCGCGGTGATCAGCAGCGTCCCGAAGATCACGGCGAACACCGCGTCGCGCCCCGGAAAGCGCAGCCTGGCCAGCGCGTACGCGGCCATGGAGTGGAACAGCAGCGCCACGACGGTGACCACGGCGGACACGAAGAAGCTGTTCCACAGATAGCGCGCGAAGGGCACCTCGGTGAAGACGTACGCGAAGTTGGCCAGCGTCACGTCATCCGGAATGAGCTTCCCGTCGTTGACCTGCCCCCGGGGCTTGAGCGAGGCGGACACCATCCACAGCACGGGGAAGAGCGCCGCGGCGGCCAGCACGGAGCCGAGGAGGGTGAGCCCGATGCGCGCCGAACGGCCCTGGTGCGTACGGGCCTTGGGCGCGCGGCGCGCGCCGGAGGCGTACTCACTCACCATCGTCGAACCTCCCGCCCCGCGTCAGGCGGAAGATCACCGCGGCGCAGGCCACCATCGCCAGGACCAGGGCCGTGCCCATCGCCGCCGCGTAGCCGTACTCGCCGAAGACGAAGGCCTGTTGGTAGATGTAGTAGACGGCCAGGGACGTGGCGTTGGCCGGTCCTCCCTCGGTGAGGACGAAGATCAGCTCGAAGCCGCCGGTGATCGCCGCGACGGTGGACATGACCAGCACGAAGAAGCTGGTGGGCCGGAGCAGCGGCCAGGTGATGGTGCGGAAGCGGGTCCACGGTCCCGCGCCGTCGATCCTGGCCGCCTCGTAGAACTCCCTGGGGATCTCCTGGAGGCCGGCCAGGAAAATGATCATGTAGTACCCCATCATGACCCAGACGAATACGGCGATGACGGAGTAGAGCGCGATCGCCGGATCGCCGAGCCACGAGGCGCCGTCGAAGCCGAGCGCGTGCAGCGAGGTGTTCACCACGCCGGTCTGGTCGTCGAACATGAACTTCCACAGCAGCCCGACCACCACGAGGCTGATCACGTACGGCAGGAAGAACACCGTGCGGAAGATCCCCACACCCGGTATCCGCTGCTGCACCAGCAGCCCCAGCCCCAGGCTCACCACGAACAGCGTGGGCACCAGCACCACCACGTACAGCCCGGTCGTCCGCATCGAGTCCCAGAAGAGCGGATCGTCCAGCATCCGCCGGTAGTTGCCGAGCCCGACGAACTCGTACGAGCCGAAGCCGCTGACCTGGAACAGGCTCAGCACCACCGACAGCACCATCGGCAGCCCGACGAAGACCAGCAGGCCGAGCGAGTCGGGGAGGAGGAAGAGGGCCGCGGCCAGCCATTCGCGGTGCGTGCGGGAGAGGCGGCGGACCCGCGGCCCACTCTGCTCCCGCTCGGATGCGGCAGGAGGCGCCGTCCCCGTCGTCTCCTGTGCGGTATCGGACGTCATCGCAGGCTCGCCCCCTTGTAGCTCTCCACGTACGCCTCGACCGACTGCTGCGCCCGCGCGGCCTCCCCCACCACGCCGCGCCCGGCGAGCATCGCGCCCTGGATCGCGTCGGACAGGGCCTTGTAGATCACCGGCGGATAGCGCGGCTCGGCGCGGCCGCCGGGGAAGATCTCGTCGCGGAACGTCCGCATCGCCCAGAAGTCGTAGCCGCCCCGCGCACTCCCCCGCTCCAGCACCGACTTGCGCGGCGCGATGTCCGACTTCGCCTTGGTGCACCAGTCGGCCATCCGCTCCACGCAGCTCTCCGCGCGGCGCCCGAGCGCCCAGCCGCAGAACTCCGCTGCCGCCTCGGGGTCGCGCCCCTTCGCGTTGGCGCAGAACGACCAGCCGCCGAGCGCCGTCACATACCGCCCGCCGCGCGGCACGGGCAGCCGGAACACCCCGTACGGCATGCCGGGCGCGAACGCGCGCAGGCTCGCGACCTGCCAGATCCCGCTCTGCCACATGCCGGCGGTGTCCGCCTTGAACGCCGCGATCATGTCGTTCGCTGCGGGCGGCGTGCGCGGGGTGATGCCGTGCCGCACCGCGTCCTGCCAGAGCTGGAGCGCCTGGCGCACGCCCTTGGTGTCCACGGAGGGGCGGCCCCGGTCGTCGAGCACGTCGCCGCCGCCCTGCCACATCCACGGGTACCAGAGGAAGTTCTGCAGATAGCCGGGCACGGTCTCGGTGACCAGGCCCGCGCGCGTGGGAGAGCTCAACTTCTCTCCCACGTCCAGCAGTTGATCCCACGTACGGGGCACATCGCCCTCGGAGAGCTTCGCCTTCTCCCAAGCGCGCACGTTGTAGTAGACGGCCAGCGGCTCGACCTCCATCGGCAGCGCGTACACCCGGCCGCCGACCATGCGGCTGGCCAGCGCGTCAGGGAAGTAGTCGCGCACCGCCTCGCGGTCGGTGTGCGGGGTGAGATCCGCGAGCACGCCGCCGTTGTAGTAGCGCAGGAAGTCGCCCGGGCTGGCCAGGAAGATGTCGGGCCCGGCACCCGCCGCGAACGCCGTGGGCAGCTTCGACCCCGTCTGGTAGGTGCTCGGCGGCATGTAGAGCAGCTCGACCTTGGTCCTGTGGGTGGCGTTCCACTCCGCGACCAGGTCGGTGAACCACTTGCTCTGCGCCCGCAGCGCCGGGTCGTCCGAGCGCTGCGGCGCGTAGAAGTTCCAGAACTGCAGCGCACCGCCCCCGGCGCGGGCCGCGCCGCAGCCGGTGAGCAGGGCGGGGGCGCCGAGCGCCGCGGCGGCGGCCGTGCCGGTGGCGAGCACGCCGCGGCGGCCCGGCCCGGGGCGCCCGCGCGTCCCGGGCTGTCTGTCTGCTGGTTCCAACGCTCTGACCTCCTGGTCCACTGCGAACTAGTCCACTTCGAGCGCGAGGAGGTGGGGGGTTGCCGGGCGCGCCGGCGTGCTGGGCGCGTCCAGGTAGAACAGCGCGGTGGAGGCGATGTCGTCGCTGGTGGGGCGGTAGCGGTGGGGCAGCCCGTTGCCGTGGCCCGGGCCGATGCCGAGCGACTGCACGGTGACGCGCAGGTCCCGCGCGAACCTGACCGGGTCCTGGACGTGCCACCGGTACATCCCGAAACGCTGCTGGCTCGCGTACAGCCCGTCGGGGCGCAGGACTTGGTTCAGTCCCAGATACGGGGTGGTGTACGGGGTGTAGCCGCGGCCCTCGACGTCGAAGTTCCACGCGCCGCCGACGTAGTCCTCCGTGCCGGTGCCGCAGATGGTGGGGAATTCGGCGTCCCCGTCCAGGTAGAACTTGACCTCGCCCTCGCCCCACCAGCCGGGGCTGTTCGTGCCCCAGGCCAGGTAGGCGCCCGCGTAATGGCCTTGCCCTTCCACGCCCTCCAGGAGGGTGTGCACCTCTCCGTACGGGACCGGGTTGCTGCGCCGCCAATGGGCGTGCAGATAGCACGCGTCGGCGTCCACGGCACCGAGCTCGTAGTCGATCTGGTAGTAGAGCGTGACGGTCTCGGCCGACAGGTTCTCCAGCGTGAAGACGGCGCGGTCGCGGAAGGGCATCGGCCAGTACGCGTTGAAGCCGCCGTTGGGGTTGGCGGCGACGGGCAGGGACGAGACCTGGCTGAACACGTTCCACCCGTTGCAGAAGAAGTCCCCCAACGGGGCCTCGACCGCAGGGTGTTGCTCCCCCTCCCAGTACGCGCGCAGCAGGGTGCCGCGCCAGGCGCGGTGCGGGGCCGTGGTGCACCAGATGTGCTTCACCTCGCCGGGTCCCGCGAGGTCGGCGAGCCGCGCGGTCTCGCCGGGGGCGATCTCGATGCTGGGGGAGATCTTCCAGCCCCGGCCCAGTGCGCCGGCGGCCCGCGCGCCCGTACCCTCGGTGGCCCGGCCGCCCGCGCCCTTGCCGCCGGTGACGTTCTCGGGGCTGACGGACCGGGTGATCCGGTCCGAGCGCCTGGACAGGTCGTCGAGCATGCTCACTCCGTGCGGACGGTGACGTGCCTGATGTGCGTGCTTGACGTGCGTGCTTGACGTGCGTGGCGTCCGGTGCGAAATCGATTTCTTGCGTACGCGCAGGCGTGCGTGCCTTCTCCGGCAAGGAACGTGGGGAACGGTCAACGGGCCTTCTGCGCCCGGCCGTTGAAATCCATTTCACGCGAACGTAGGGTTCGCCTGCGGGGGTGTCAAGGGGTTGCGCAGCGGGCCGGCAGCGGCCCTTCGCCGCGCTGCCGCGGCACGAGGGTGAGGGAATCCGTGACGAACATCAGCGACGTGGCACGGGCCGCCGGGGTGTCCCCCGCGACCGTCTCGCGGGTCTTCAACGGCGGGCGGGTCACCGCCGAGCGCGCCGAGCGGGTGCGGGCCGCGGCGGCCGAGCTCGGCTTCTCGCCCAACCGCGTCGCGCGCTCCCTGCGTACGCAGCGGGCCAGCGTGATCGGGCTGCTCATCCCCGACATCGAGAACCCGTTCTTCACCGCGCTCGCGCGCGGCGTCGAGGACGCGGCCCAGCGCACGAACCTCTCGCTGGTCCTGTGCAACACGGACGAGGACGTGGAGAAGGAGCGCCGCTATCTGGACATAGCGGTCGCCGAGCAGATGGCGGGCGTGATCGTGGCGGCCGCCTCCCGCCGCCGTACGGATCTGTCGGGGCCGGCGGCGCGGGGCATGCCGGTGGTCGCGGTGGACCGGCGCCCGCGCTCCGCCGAGGTGGACGCGGTCATGGTGGACAACCAGAACGGCAGCGAGGAGGCCGCGCGGCACCTGCTGGAGCGCGGGTACCGGCGCATCGCGTGCATCGCGGGCCCCGCGGGCGCGTCCACGTCCGAGGACCGGCTGGCCGGTTTCCGCTCGGCGCTGCGGGAGGCGGGGGCGGCGGACGAGTGGATCCGCGCGTACACCCGGCACGGCGACTTCCGCGTGGAGGGCGGTTACGCCGCGATGCGGGATCTTCTTTCGTTGCGCGAACGGCCCGATGCCGTCTTCGCGGCGAACAACATGATGGCGGTGGGTGCGCTCCAGGCGTTGCGCGAGGCGGGGGTTGTTCCGCCCCGCTTCGGCGTCCTCTCCTTCGGGGACGTCCCCTGGGCCCCGCTGGTCCAGCCGCCCCTGACGACGGTCAGCCTCCCCGCGTACGAGATGGGCGCCCAGGCCGCGACGTTGCTCCAGGACCGCTTGGCGGGGTCCGATTCACCGCTGCACACGGTGGTGTTGCGCACGTCGCTCCAGCCCCGAGACTCCACCGCAGGTCCTGCCTCGTTCTGGCCACCGCAGAAGCAGATCAACTAGCGCCAAACCCGCCCGACTTGCTGCTAATGTCGCTCGGACGTTCGTTGTCAGGTCGCTGACAGGGGGAACATGTCATTCGAGCAGGAGTGGGCGGAAATCAAAGCTGGCTCTACAAAAGAGTCAAACCCACACACTCGGCTCAACCAGACAGAGGATGGCAGCTACCATCCGGGGCGACAGGGCCCCAGGCTGCATGTCACGCCGTCCGTCTTGCGAAAACATGCCGCACGGACAGACAGGGTCCGGGGAGACTTCGCCGAAGCTGACAACAAGACCATGGCGGAGACGAGCCAAGTCCCCGGCTCGATGAAGGGCTTCAGCAGTGACGAAGCCCTCAAGCAGTTCATAGTGCGCTGGCGCAGTCAGATGAAGCACATGGACCAGATGTTCAGCGGCCTGGCAAAGAGCCTGCGCACCTCGGCTTCCGACTTCAAGGCCGTTGACGAGAAGCCCAGATTCGACAAGTAAGCCGGGCAGCAACAGCGAAGGGTACGGGGGATGGGGCTCGACTACCGCGCCGTCAAGGACGTTGACCTCAAGCCGCTCGGAGAAGCGGTAACGAAGTGGAAGAACCTTCCTGGTCAGTTCAGGGAGGTCGGCAATACGTTCCTCAGGTCTGTGAGCAGTCCGCTGCGGTCTTCCGACTGGGAGGGAGAAGCCGCCGACGCTGCCGCAGGAAGATGCTCGCAGGTGAGCTCCCAGATCGATGCGGCAGCGGAAGAGGCCGGGGACGTAGGCCGCCTTCTGTCCGATGCCTACGAAAAGTTCAAGTGGGCCAAGAGTGAACTGGAATCCATCGAGGCCGAAGTCGCCGGAGAGAGTGCGAGCTCCACAAACCGTCGCTACTTGAAACTCAACGGGTCTACGGGGACCGTCTATCTAGACCCACCTGAAGACGAGAAACATCAGTCTGCCGCCCTGCAAAAGTCGTTCCACGACACAATTACCGCCTATGAAAAACGTACTCAAAAGGCGATCGCTGTCGCTTCTGACGCCGACACCCAGTTGAAGACTGGACTGCTTACGGACCCCAACGGCACGGGCAAAGGCTTCTCGAGTGACGGGTACGAAAGTCTCGAGCAGGTCAAAAAGGCCACCGACCGGGACTCCAAGGAAGCCCTGCACCTTGCCAGGCTCGGCCCGAAAATGAACACCGAACAGTTGACGCGCCTCAACTCGCTCCTGGATAAACAGGAGAACAACCCGGTGTTTGCCGAAAGGTTCGCGACAGGTCTGGGCTCCAAGGGGACCATGAGATTCTGGTACGAGATGGCCAAGCCTGTCACGGAACAGAAGGGCCCCTACGGACGTACAGGAGACCTCCGCAGCAAACTGCGCCTGAAGCTCACCGGAAAGCTGCAGGATAATCTCGGGTCGACCTTGGCCCTTGCGACACACTCCAACTCAAGAGAAATGAAAGACTGGAAGAAGGAGGTGATCAACCTAGGAGACGAACGTTTCCTGGAGAAGCCAGCGGGCTACGGGGGCGCCCGGGGCCCTTACGGCTTCCAAGTTATGAGTAATCTCATGCGCGAGGGAAGCTACGACAAGGGCCTCCTCAACTCCTACGGCGACGCACTCCTGAAGAAAGACATGGAGGCGTACAACTCCGGCTATGAAAACAAGCCCTCAGAAAAATGGATTTCTGGGGGGCTGGAAGACTCCTACCATCTCAACTTCGGATTCAAGGACGATGCTGGCGAAGACCCGGTCACCGGCTTCATGGAGGCGCTCGGCCACAACCCCGATGCCTCCACCGACTTCTTGAAATCCAAAAGCAACTTCGACTACCTCATGGGGGATCGGGAGTGGCCTGAAGACGGCGATGTCGCCCACAGCGGGAAACATGCGAATGAAATAGCAGGCCATAGATCCCTTGCTCATGCCCTGCAATCGGCAACAACGGGGCACCCCTACGAGTATTCCCAGCTGGGCGCTCCTCCCCCGGCTCACACCGCAGATCAGGCCAAGGTTATGGAACGCTTCATCGATGGCGTATCCGACCGGCACGACAGCATCGAGATCAAACCCGGCATGCACGATGGCGTCGCCAAGGCCGTGGCCGAGTACACTCCGGACATTTTCCACCAGTTGCGGGACGGCAGCGGCAAGGACTTGTTCCCCATCAACGGAGCCTCACCAGACGTCGACCACACAGACGTCACACGGCTACTCGTAGACCTGGGCCAAGACCCGCAGGCCAAGGGGTACCTAACTCACGCTCAGAAGATCTACACCGCAGATGTCCTGGAGCACCATCTGTCAGGCGACAGTAATTACGGCGCCAGTGACCACCAGACGATTAAGGAAGTTCTCACTACCTCTGGTGAGATGTCCGGACAGCTTTCGATCGGGCAGCAGGAAGCTCTGGTTGGGCCCGCAGTCGTCAAGGATGCCGATTTTGATCAGGCCGTGCTGTCGACCCGAGCCTGGGCAGTCGGCGCTGCCGGATTCGCGGTCGGCGTGGGAACAGCTGGGGCGGCCAGCCCCCTCGAAGCCGCAGCGGTAACAGGAGTCGTGAACGGGGCAACAGGCACAGGAGGCGATGCAATCGACAGTCAGATCAGTTCGCACGATTCCGCAGCTGCGGCTGACGGCGCAGCTAAGCTCTACGAGAAGTCATACGACGCAGACATCGGCACCAACAAGGAGATCCTGGCTGCGATCGCCAAGAAGCACCCATCGGCGAGTTCCGGAGATTATGAAGGATGGGCCAATGACTTCTCGTCCGAAGGGTTTTCCAGGGCAGGCGACTGGGTGAGCCGCACTGCGCCGTACCTGGACTCGATGGACCAGGTGAAGACGTACAAGCGTGAGAGCGGCTAGGAGGTCGGGTGCTTCGGCGGAAGGTGAACGTCGCGTTGATCGGGGCGGGTTCGCTCGTGTTGGTCGGCGCGGCCTTCCTGGGTGGTGCGGTCTACGGCGCGGAGGAACCCCGGCCCATCGACCAGGCGGGGCCCCGTACATGCCAGCTCCTGACGGGTTCCGCAGAGGGCACTCCTGCCGTACTGCGCGAACTGGCCCCCGATTCACATTACTTCGCTGTGTCCGAGAAGCGCGCATCCGCCTCCCCCGAGGGCTTCACCTCCGGCGACTGTTCCATCACGGGAGACAGTAAGCCGCTGGCATCGGTGGAGCTCAGCCGGGACTCCGGCACGCGCGAGGACTGGGAAGAGCTCAACAAGCACCGGGACAAGCTGGCGGGCCGCGGCGCTGTGCGGAACGTCGATGACGGCTATTCGACGGCGACCACGGTCGCTCTGTACGTGCCGTGCGCGGCCAAGGGCGAGCCCGGCGCGCTGAGCGTGCGCGTCACCAGGGCGGAAAGCATGAGCGGAGACTCCCGGAAACCCATGCTCTCCCTGGCGAAGATGGCGGCCGAGGGAGCACGGTCGACTGCCTCCTGCGCGTAACCGGCACCGGGAAAGAACCACTGGAGACGAGGAGACCATGGCTCTGCGGCAGACCTCGCGCACCGTTCCGGCGGCAGCCGTCGCACTGCTCGTGCTGGCCGGTGCGTTCGCCGGCGGCATGGCCTATGCGCACAAAGGCCCGAAGACGTTCAGCGAACTCAGCAACAGCGGCTGCTCCCTGCTGGCCGGCGACGCCCGGAGCACGCTGGACAGTCTCGTACCGGAGGCCCACGCCTTCGCCGTGTCCGAGGACCAGGCCCGCGGGGGTGATCACGGCACCCACGTGGACAAGGGCCTGGACTCCCGCTGCCGGGTGCTGGCGGACGGGCGGACGGCGGTCACCGCCGAAGCCACGGACCGCACCACTTACGCGGACTTCGCCGACTGGGAGACGCGGAACACCCGGCGCATCGGGAAATCGGGCCGTGAGCGACTGCACGCTTTCGGCGGCGGCTACTCCACCCCCACCACTGCCGCGCTGTACGTACCGTGCAAGGCGAAGGACCCCGGCTCAGAACCCCGAACTCTCAGCGTTCTGGTCACCAGGGCCCCTGCCTTGAACGACGCACCGCGCAGCCCCATGGTGACGCTGGCCGAGAAGGCCGCACGCCAGGCGCAGACGGTGTCGTACTGCACGTGACTTCAACTCGGCCGCAGCGCGGCCAGTTGCTCCGCGAACGGCACGACCCCGTCCGGGTCGTACTCGTCGGCCGGCGGCGAAGCCGCCGCGCGCGGCAAACCGGCCATCAGCGCGGACAGTTCACCCGCCGCCCGCCCCACCCGCTCGCCGAGCAGCTCCGCCCCGCCCCAGTCCTCGGACGCGGCGTACACCCCTGTGGGAACGACCACCGCTCGCAGGTACGCGAACAGCGGGCGCATCGCGTGCTCCAGCACCAGGGAGTGGCGTGGCGACCCGCCGGTCGCCGCGACCAACACGGGCTTCCCCACCAGCGCATCCTTGTCCAGCACGTCGAAGAAGGACTTGAACAGCCCGCTGTACGAGGCCGAGAAGACCGGCGTGACCGCGATCAGCCCGTCGGCCCCGGCCACCGCGTCCAGCGCGGACCGCAGCGCCGGCCCGGGAAAGCCGGTCACCATGTTGTTGGCGATCTCCCCGGCGAGCTCCCGGAGCTCGACGACCCGCACCTCGACGGAGCCGGCCCGCTCCCGTACCGCCTCACTCAGCCGGTCCGCGAGCAGCCGCGTGGACGACGGCTCGCTCAGCCCGGCGGAGACGGCGACCAGCCGCAGCGTTCCCTCGCTCATGACGCGACCTCCTCGTTCTGCTCTGCCGCGGCGACCCGCGCCGCGTGCGTCGGCCCGTCCGGCACCTCGGCCGGACGCCCCTTCGCGAACTCCTTCCGCAGGACGGGGACGACCTCCTCGCCCAGCAGGTCGAGCTGCTCCAGCACCGTTTTCAGCGGCAGCCCCGCGTGGTCCATCAGGAAGAGCTGGCGCTGGTAGTCGCCGAAGGACTCGCGGAAGGTCATGGTCTTCTCCACGACCTCGGCCGGGCTGCCCACCGTCAGCGGCGTCTGCTCGGTGAACTCCTCCAGCGTCGGACCGTGCCCGTACACCGGCGCGTTGTCGAAGTACGGCCGGAACTCGCGCACCGCGTCCTGCGAGTTCTTGCGCATGAACGCCTGCCCGCCGAGCCCGACGTACGCCTGCTCGGGAGTGCCGTGCCCGTACTGCGCGTACCGCTTCCTGTAGAGCGTGATCAGCTTCTGGAAGTGCTCCTTCGGCCAGAAGATGTTGTTGGCGAAGAAGCCGTCGCCGTAGTACGCGGCCTGCTCGGCGATCTCGGGGCTGCGGATCGAGCCGTGCCAGACGAACGGCGGCACGCCGTCCATCGGCCGCGGCGTCGAGGTGAAGCCCTGCAGCGGCGTCCGGTGCCTGCCCTCCCAGTCCACGACGTCCTCGCGCCACAGCTTGTGCAGCAGCGCGTAGTTCTCGATCGCCAACGGGATGCCGTCCCTGATGTCCTTCCCGAACCAGGGGTAGACGGGCCCCGTGTTGCCGCGGCCCATCATCACGTCCACCCGGCCGTCCGCGAGGTGCTGCAGCATCGCGAAGTCCTCGGCGATCTTCACCGGGTCGTTCGTGGTGATCAGCGTGGTCGAGGTGGAGAGGATCAGCCGCTCGGTCTGCGCCGCGACGTAGCCGAGCATGGTGGTCGGCGAGGACGGCACGAACGGCGGGTTGTGGTGCTCGCCGGTCGCGAAGACGTCCAGGCCGACCTCCTCGGCCTTCTTCGCGATCGCGACCATGGCCTTGATCCGCTCGCGCTCGGTCGGGGTCCTGCCGGTGGTCGGGTCCGGCGTCACGTCGCCGACGCTGAAGAGCCCGAACTGCGTCCCGCCCTGGACTCCCGCCTGGGTCCCCGTCTGCTGCTGGATGCTGGTCACCCGTGCTCACCGCCTAAGTAGTTTACGGTTCAACCACCCCCGCAAACCCGTGCCGCGCCACACCTATTCCCGGCCGCGGACGATCGCCTTCCGCCGCAGGTCAGCGCCGCTCCACGGTAGGTCAGCCGCAGGTCAGCGCCATTCCACGGCAGGTCAGCCGCCGTTTCCCCGAGCGCGCGGCCCCTCAACCGCGCAGCGCTTCAACCGCGCGGAGCGCGCGCCGCCGCCGGCGCCCCGTCCAGCAGCTCGCGCCAGACCCGTACGCGGCCCGCCTCCACCGGCACGTCCCAGCCGCCGCGGCGCGCCGCACCCCCGATGTGGAAGGCGTCCACCCCGCAGGCCAGCAGGTCCGGCACGTGCTCCAGGCGCAGCCCGCCGCCGGCCAGGATGCGCGGCGCGTAGCCGTGCTCCCCCGCCACCGTGCGGCGCGCCTCCGCGCGCAGGACCTCGAGCCCCTCGTCGACCCCGGCCGCCGAGCCCGCGGTCAGATACGTATCGAGGCCGGGCAGCCCGGAGAGCAGCTCGCGCGCCGCTTCGCGGTCGGCGGCGCGGTCGATGGCGCGGTGGAAGGTCCAGCGGCAGCCCTCCAGCTCGGCGGCCAGCGCGTGCACGGCGGCCACGTCCGGCAGCCCGGCGCCGTCCAGGAAGCCGAGCACGAACTCCTCGGCCCCGGCCTCCCGCAGCTCCCCCGCGCGGGCGCGCAGCCGCTCCTGCTCCTCGGCGCTCCCCGCGGTGAAGCCGTCGGCCGCGCGCAGCATCACCCGTACGGGGATGTCCACGGCCTCGCGCACCGCGGCGAAGGTCTCGGCGGAGGGGGTGAGGCCGTCGGCGGCCATGTCGGTGACCAGTTCCAGCCGGTCGGCGCCGCCGGACTGCGCGGCCGCCGCGTCCTCGGCGTCCAGCGCGATCACTTCGAGGAGCGGGGGCGCGACGGGGTTCCCTGCCGGGTTCCCGGAAAGGGACATAATTGGTCTAGACATATTTCACAGCCTGCCATACCCCGGACGACCCTGGTAGACACCGATCTTGCGGAACACAATTGTCCGCATGGCTACGAGCGAGGCGCACCACGAGCACGGGGACATCCACGAGAGCCTGCTCTCCCGATGGACGGCGCTGCTCGTCAGCGCCCGCGGCGGAACGCCGGACCCCGACCCGGCCCCGTACGGGGAGAAGCTGCTGGAGCGCTGGTCCGAGCCCCAGCGCCGCTACCACTCGCTCGACCACCTCCTGCACGTGCTCAACCGCGTCGACGAGCTCGCCTCGCACACCCACGCGAGCGGTCCCCACTCGGGCATGGATGTGGACGCGGTGCTGCTCGCTGCGTGGTTCCACGACGCGGTCTACCGCCCGGACCGCAGCGAGAACGAGGAGCGCAGCGCCAACCTCGCCGAGCGCGCCCTGCCCGAGGCCGGCGTCTCCGACGAGCGCACGGCGGAGGTCGCCAGGCTGGTCAGGCTCACCGTCACGCACGACCCCGAGCCCGGCGACACCAACGGCGAGCTGCTGTGCGACGCGGACCTGGCGGTGCTGGCGGGCACGCCGGAGGAGTACGCGCGCTACGCCGCCGACGTCCGCGAGGAGTACGGCTTCGTGCCCGACGACGCCTTCCGCGCCGGCCGCTCCGACGTACTCCGCCAGCTCCTGGACCTCCCGCAGCTCTTCCGCACCTCCTACGCGTACGACAACTGGGAGCGCGTGGCCCGCCGCAATCTCGCGACCGAACTGGAGCTGCTGACAGGGGAGTGAGGGGCGCACCATGGGCCGCATGGAACTCATCGACGCATTCGACACCGCCTTCGCGGAGTTCGACGGGCTGGTGCACGAGATCGGCGACAGCCAGTGGGAGGGGCAGACGCCGTGCGAGGAGTGGTCCGTGCGCGATCTGCTCAACCACCTCACCAGCGAACACTTCTGGGCGCCGCACCTGCTGCGCGGGGAGACCCTGGAGCAGGTCGGCGACCGGTACGACGGCGACGTGCTGGGCGAGGACCCCGTGGACGCGTGGGCCCGCGCCTCCGCCGGCTCCTGGCGCGCCTTCCACACCGACGGCGCGCTCGACGGGCGGGTGCACGTGACAGGGGGCACGACGCCGGCTGAGGAGTACGGCTGGCAGATGACCACCGACCTCGCCGTGCACGGCTGGGACCTGGCGCGCGGCATCGGCGCGGGGCCCGGTCAGCAGGTGATCGACGAGGAGCTGGCGCGGACGCTGTACGAGCGGGTCGCGCCGCAGGCGGAGAGCTGGGCCTCGCTGGGGATCTTCGCCCCGCCGGTCACCCCGCCCGAGGGCGCGAGCCCCCAGGACAGGCTGGTCGCGCTGCTGGGACGCCGCCCGGCCTGAGCCTGAGCCGCCCGAGCCGTACGAACGCATCCGGACGAGATCACTCCGACAGGAATGTAGAGGCCCCCGTACCGGGTTGACGCCTTACATGCCTGCCGATCCCGTAGACACCCCTGACCACATACCCGTACCCGAATCCCAGCCCTCGACCGGCAGCGGGCGCATGCCACTCGCCGTGTACATGCTCGGCCTGGCGGTCTTCGCGCTCGGCACCTCCGAGTTCATGCTGTCCGGCATCCTGCAGCCGCTCGCCCGCGACATGGGCGTCTCGATCCCGCAGGCCGGGATGCTGATCTCCGCCTTCGCGATCGGCATGGTGGTGGGCGCCCCGCTGCTGGCCGCCGCCACGCTGCGGCTGCCGCGCCGCACCACGCTGATCGCGCTGCTCGCCGTCTTCGGCCTCTCCCAGGTCGCGGGCGCGGTGGCCCCCACGTACGGCGTCCTGTTCGTCTCCCGGGTGGTGGGCGCGCTCGCCTGCGCCGGGTTCTGGGCGGTCGGCGCCGCCGTCGCCGTCTCGCTGGTGCCGGTGACCGCGCGGGCCCGCGCGATGGCCGTGATGGTTGGCGGGCTGAGCGTCGCCAACATCGCGGGCGTGCCGGCCGGGTCCTTCCTGGGGCAGCACGCCGGGTGGCGGGCCGCGTTCTGGGCAGTGGCCGCGCTGTCCGCGATCGCGCTGGTCGGCGTCGTCACGCTGGTGCCCCGCACCCGGCCCGCGACCGGCGAGGACGCGCCCAGCCTGCGGCGCGAGGTACGGATCTACGCCGACAAGCAGGTGTGGCTGGCGCTGCTCACCATCGCGCTGAACGCGGGCGCCGTGTTCGCCGTCTTCTCCTACCTCGGCCCGCTGCTCACCAAGACGGCCGGGCTGCCGGAGAGCTGGGTGCCGACCGTGCTGGGGCTCTTCGGCCTCGGCGGGCTGATCGGCACCGCGATCGGCGGCCGCATCGCGGACGCGCACCTCTTCGGGACGATGTACGGGGGCATCGCGGCGTCCACCGTGGTGCTGGCGCTGCTGGCCGTCTTCACCTCGTACGCGCCCGCCGCGATCGCGCTGTCGCTGATGCTCGGGGTGACCGCCTTCACGACGGCGCCCGCGCTCAACGCGCGGATGTTCAACGTCGCGAGCGCCGCACCGACCCTCGCGGGCGCCACGACCACCGCGTCCTTCAACATCGGCAACACGGTGGGCCCGTGGCTCGGCGGCCTCGTGATCAGCGCGCACTGGGGGTACGGGGCGGTGGCCCTGACCGGGGCGGTGCTGGCGGGGCTCGGTGTGTGTGCGACGGCTGTGGCTTCGCGGGTGCAGCGCCGCGAGGCGCGCTCGCGACTCGTGGCCGGATCACATCCTGAGCCCGCCCATGTGAACGGCTGAGGGCCTGCGGCCCGGGCCCCGTCCCGCTGTGGTGGGGCGGGTGCCCGGGGCTGCGGTCCGCTGTGCCCACCCGTTCCGCCCCGCGGAACGATTGCCCACAGCTAATTGGATTTCAGTGGCGCTTCCCACGGCGCCGCAGGCCCGCCTCGTTCAGCCTGCGGACCAGTTCCTTGCTGCCCACCGGGACCGCTCCCGCCGCCAGGGCGTCCTCGTAGCGCGTGCTCGGTACGTCGTAGTGGTCGCCGTCGAAGGCGCGGGGCGGGCAGCCGACCGTCGCGGCGAACTCGTGCAGTTCCGCGAAGGACACGTCGCTGACCAGGTGTGACCACATCCGGCCGTGGCCGGGCCACTCGGGCGGGTCGATGTAGACGGTCATCGGTCAGATCCCCAGACCCTCAGAGCCGCTGTCCGAGTGCCCCCACCGGCGCCACCGAGGTGCTGGTCTTGGCGCACACCCAGTGCGGGTCCTCGCCCAGCTCGGGCTGGACGTCCAGCGCGTGCGGGTCCGAGCCCACGCACACCGGGCACAGCGGCCACCTCCCGTACCGGTCGAGAAGCGCGTCCTGCACGTCCTGGGCGATCAGCCCGTCCACGAAGGCGATGCCGTCCGGCCACTCGCCCACCCACCACCTGCGGTGGGTGACCGCCTCCTCGACGAGCGAGACCACGTCGGCGCGGCTCACATCGGTCGCCTGGAGATCGGCGAGCACGAGCGCACGCGCCGCGTGAAGTGCCTGCTCAAGCTGGTCCATATGTCAATTGCACCAGACGCGCGGGGCTTTCGGGGCCGCAGGGCACAGCCGGGGCCCGGCCACCGCGCACTCCGCCCCGCCTCTGCCCCGCCCCGGCCCCGCCCCGGCGGGTTCGGGACTTCCGAGGTCTTGACGCGCCCCCACCGCGAAAATAGCTTTCAGATGTGAGCAGCAATCTGAAGGAAACTTTCTCCAGCGAGGCGAGCGAGACGGCCGAGGCTGGAGAAGCAGGGGATTCCGAAAGCGGACACCACGGGCCCGGACCCCACGCGAGCGCCGCACACGGGGGCGGCGCTCGCTCCGCACGCGCCCACACCCCGCCCGCCCCCGGCGCCCTCGCCGCGAAAGTCCGTACGCTCGCGCCGTCCATGACCCGCTCCATGTACCGCGTCGCGGAGACCGTCGCGGGCGACCCCGCGGGCTGCGCCCAGCTCACCGTCACCGCGCTCGCCGAACGCACCGGCACCAGCGAGGCCACCGTCGTCCGCACCTCCCGGCTGCTCGGCTACCCCGGCTACCGCGACCTGCGCCTCGCCCTCGCCGGGCTCGCCGCGCAGCAGGCCAGCGGCGCCGCGCCCGCCGTCACCGCCGACATCGCCGTGGACGACCCGCTCGCCGACGTCGTCGCCAAGCTCGCGCACGACGAGCAGCAGACCCTCGCCGACACCGCCGCGGGCCTGGACACCGGCCAGCTCGAGGCCGCGGTCGCCGCGCTCACCTCGGCACGCCGCACCGATGTGTACGGGGTCGCCGCCTCGCACATCGTGGGCCAGGACCTCGCGCAGAAGCTGCTCCGCATCGGCCTCGTGGCCCACGCGCACGCCGACCCGCACCTCGCGGTGACCAACGCCGTGCAGCTCTGCCCCGGCGACGTGGCCGTGGCCATCACGCACTCCGGGCGCACCGAGGACGTCATCGAACCGCTCCGCGTCGCCTTCGACCACGGCGCCACCACCATCGCGCTGACAGGCCGCCCGGACGGCGAGATCGCGCAGTACGCGGACATCCTGCTGGCCACCTCCACGGCGCGCGAGAGCGAGCTGCGCCCCGCCGCCATGTCCAGCCGCACCAGCCAACTCCTGGTGGTGGACTGCCTGTTCGTGGGGGTGGCGCAGCGCACGTACGACCGCGCGGCGCCCGCGCTCTCCGCCTCGTACGAGGCACTGGCACACCGCCACAACCCCCGCTCCCGCTGACGACTCGCACCCCTCCCCGCACCTCCTCACCCCCCTCATCCCTCGTACGACAGGAAGCGCACATCCCCATGGCCATGCCCTCATCCGACGGCGACGGCGCGCTGCGCGCGCAGCTCGAGACCCTGACCACCGAGGCGTTCCGCAGCGAACTCGCCGAGATCGACCGGCTGCCGACCGCCGAGATCGCCCGGATCATGAACGGCGAGGACGCCACCGTTCCCGCCGCCGTGTCCGGGCAGCTTCCGCGGATCGCCGCGGCCGTGGACGCGATCGCCGGGCGGATGGCGCGCGGCGGGCGGCTGATCTACGCGGGCGCCGGTACGGCCGGACGGCTCGGCGTGCTGGACGCCAGCGAGTGCCCGCCCACCTTCAACACCGCTCCCGGGCAGGTCACGGGGCTGATCGCGGGCGGCCCCGACGCCATGGTCAGCTCCGTCGAGGGCGCCGAGGACAGCGCCGAGCTGGCCGCATCCGACCTGGACGCCATGGGCCTGACCGCCGAGGACACGGTGGTCGGCGTCTCCGCCTCGGGCCGCACCCCGTACGCGGTCGGCGCGGTCGAACACGGGCGCCGCGCGGGCGCGCTCACCGTCGGCCTGGCCTGCAACGCGGGGTCGCCGCTGGCCGCGGCCTCGGAGCACCCCATCGAGGTCGTGGTGGGGCCAGAGCTCCTCACCGGTTCCACGCGGCTCAAGTCCGGCACCGCGCAGAAGCTGGTGCTGAACATGCTCTCCACCATCACCATGATCCGGCTCGGCAAGACGTACGGGAACCTGATGGTGGACGTGCGGGCCTCGAACGAGAAGCTGCGGGCCCGCTCCCGCCGCATCGTCGCGCTCGCCACCGGCGCCGACGAGGAGACCGTCGAGCGCGCGCTGCGCGAGGCGGACGGCGAGGTGAAGAACGCCATCCTCGTCATCCTCGGCGAGGTGGACGGCCCGACCGCGGCCCGCCTCCTGGAACGCGAACACGGCCACCTCCGCGCGGCCCTGGCCACGGCCCCGGCCGACACGGCCTGAGCTCCCTCTCCCGTACGACCTCTCCGTACGGGATCCGCACCCTCATCGACGACTCAACGAAGAGCGACGCACATGAGCACCAACGGCAACAGCAGCGGCAGTGACCGCAGCAATCAGAACCGCGAGATCGCCGAGGCGATCCTCCCCCTCGTCGGCGGCCCGGAGAACGTCACCTCCGTCGACCACTGCATGACCCGGATGCGCCTCGGCCTCGCCGACCGCTCCCTCGTACAGGAGGCGGCGCTGCGCGCGCTGCCGGACGTGATGGGCGTGGTCGAGGACGACACGTACCAGATCGTGCTGGGCCCGGGGAAAGTCGCCCGCGTGACACCGGAGTTCGCGGCGCTGACGACGGGGGCGCCCGGTGCCGATGCGTCCCCCGCCGAGGAGACCACCCACCCCAAGACGGCCGAGGAGCTGGCCGCCGAGGGCGAAGCGATCCGCGCGGCCCGCAAGCAGAAGAACGCGACCCCGGTGAAGCTCATGCTGCGCCGCATCGCGAACATCTTCGTCCCCCTCATCCCCGCGCTGATCGGCTGCGGCATCGTCGCGGGCATCAACGGCCTGCTCACCAACGCCGGCTGGCTCCCCGGACTGTCCCCCGCGCTGGGCGCGGTCGCCTCCGGATTCATGACGCTGATCCCGGTGTTCGTCGGCTACAACACCGCGAAGGAGTTCGGCGGCACGCCCGTGCTGGGCGGCGCGGTCGCGGGCGTCATCGTCTTCGCCGGCGTCGAACAGGTCACCGTCTTCGGCCAGAAGCTCGCGCCGGGGCAGGGGGGCGTGCTGGGCGCGCTGTTCGCCGCGCTGCTCGCGGTGTACGTGGAGAAGTGGTGCCGCAGGTGGGTGCCCGAGGCCGTCGACGTCCTGGTCACCCCGACCCTGACCGTCCTGGTCTCCGGACTGGTCACCCTCTACGGCCTGATGTACGTGTGCGGCGAGCTGTCCACCGGCATCGGCCACCTCGCCAACTGGCTGCTCCAGCACGGCGGAGCGGGCGCCGGATTCGTCCTCGGCGGCCTCTTCCTCCCCCTCGTGATGCTCGGCCTGCACCAGGCCCTGATCCCGATCCACACCACGCTGATCGAGCAGGACGGCTTCACCGTGCTGCTGCCGATCCTCGCCATGGCGGGCGCGGGCCAGGTCGGCGCGGCCATCGCGATCCTGCTGAAGGTGCGCCGCAACGCCTCCCTCCGCAAGACGATCCGCTCGGCGCTCCCCGCCGGCTTCCTGGGCATCGGCGAACCCCTGATCTACGGCGTCTCCCTCCCCCTCGGCCGCCCCTTCATCACCGCCTGCGTGGGCGGCGCGTTCGGCGGCGGCGTGGTCGGCGCCTTCTACCAGCTCGGCACCTCGGTCGGCGCCACCGCCATCGGCCCCTCGGGCTGGGCCCTCTTCCCCCTCCTCAAGGGCAACCAGCCCCTGGGCCAGGTGGCCACGGTCTACGGCCTGGGCCTCCTCGCCGGCTACGCGACAGGCTTCCTCGCCACCTACTTCTTCGGCTTCAACAGACAGATGCTGGCCGAGCTGAACGCGCCGGAAGAGGAGCCTGCGGAGGAGCCCCAGGAGGACCCGGCCCCGCCGCCCGAGGACAAGCCGCACGCGTTGGCCAAGCCGTAGACAGTGCCCGCCACTCGTTCTGGTGAAGGCCGCACCGAGTGCGCGAGGGTGCTGCGCCCACCCGACAAAGATCCCGCCCATGGAATCCGAGCACGAAGCGCTCGTGCACAAGCAGTCCTGCTCACGCGAAGGCGGCTACACGGCCGACGACTTGGACCAGCTCCCCGGCCTCCGCGCGCACACGGAGCTGATCGACGGGAGCCTCGTCCCCAGACAGCCGCAGAACATGTTCCACATGCGCACCGTCACCGCGCTGGAACAGCACCTCATCCGCCGCACCCCAGCAGAGCTGGAAGTCATCCGCGAAATGACGGTGACCCTCGACCGCCGCAACCGCCCCGAGCCGGACCTCATGCTGGTGCGGGCCGACGCCGACACGGGGCTCGACCAGACCACGTACCACCCCGAGGACGTCCTCCTGGCCGTCGAGGTCGCATCCCCCGACTCCGTCGCACGGGACCGCGGCGCCAAGCCTCAGAAATACGCCGCGGCAGGCATCCGGCACTTCTGGCGCGTGGAGAACGACGAGGGTCGCCCCATCGTCTACGTCTACGAGCTGGACCCCGCCAAGAACGAGTACGTCCCCACCGGCATCCACCACGACCAGCTCAAGCTCACCGAGCCGTTCCCGATCGACGTCGACCTGAACGAGATCCGCGCGGGCCGCGCCCGCTAATCGCCATACAACGCCGAGGGCGGCGCCCCCTCGCGGGGAGCGCCGCCCTCGGTTCGACTGCTGGCGCAGTCCGTACGGAATCCGTACGGCAGCGGATCAGAAGTCCATGCCGCCCATGCCGCCGGCGGCACCGGCGTCGGCGCCAGCGGCGGCCTTCTCCGGCTTGTCGGCGATGACGGCCTCGGTGGTGAGGAAGAGCGCCGCGATGGAGGCGGCGTTCTGCAGCGCGGAGCGCGTCACCTTGGCCGGGTCGATGATGCCTTCCTTGACCAGGTCCACGTACTCGCCGGAGGCGGCGTTGAGGCCGTGGCCCGGGGTCAGGTTGCGCACCTTCTCGACGATGACGCCGCCCTCGAGGCCGGCGTTCACGGCGATCTGCTTGAGCGGGGCCTCCAGCGCGAACTTCACGGCCTGCGCACCGGTCGCCTCGTCGCCCTCGAGCTCCAGCTTCTCGAACGCGGAGGACGCCTGCAGCAGGGCCACGCCACCGCCGGCGACGATGCCCTCCTCGACGGCCGCCTTCGCGTTGCGCACGGCGTCCTCGATGCGGTGCTTGCGCTCCTTGAGCTCGACCTCGGTGGCGGCACCGGCCTTGATGACGGCCACGCCGCCGGCCAGCTTCGCCAGGCGCTCCTGGAGCTTCTCGCGGTCGTAGTCCGAGTCGCTGTTCTCGATCTCGGCGCGGATCTGGTTGACCCGGCCCTGGACCTGCTCGCTGTCACCGGCACCGTCGACGATGGTGGTCTCGTCCTTGGTGATGACGACCTTGCGGGCGCGGCCCAGCAGCTCAAGACCGGCGTTCTCCAGCTTGAGGCCGACCTCCTCGGAGATGACCTGGCCGCCGGTGAGGATGGCGATGTCGCCGAGCATGGCCTTGCGGCGGTCGCCGAAGCCCGGGGCCTTCACGGCGACGGACTTGAAGGTGCCGCGGATCTTGTTCACCACGAGGGTGGACAGGGCCTCGCCCTCGACGTCCTCCGAGATGATCAGCAGCGGCTTGCCCGACTGCATGACCTTCTCCAGCAGCGGAAGGAGGTCCTTCACGTTGCTGATCTTGGAGTTGACGATGAGGATGTACGGGTCCTCGAGCTCCGCCTCCATGCGCTCCATGTCGGTGGCGAAGTAGGCGGAGATGTAGCCCTTGTCGAAGCGCATGCCCTCGGTGAGCTCCAGCTCGAGCCCGAAGGTCTGCGACTCCTCGACGGTGATGACGCCTTCCTTGCCGACCTTGTCCATGGCCTCGGCGATCAGCTCGCCGATCTGCGAGTCGGCGGCGGAGATGGAGGCGGTGGAGGCGATCTGCTCCTTGGTCTCCACGTCCTTGGCCTGCTCCAGCAGCGCGCCGGAGACGGCCTCGGTGGCCTTCTCGATGCCGCGCTTCAGCGCCATCGGGTTGGCACCGGCGGCGACGTTCCGCAGGCCCTCCTTGACCAGCGCCTGCGCCAGGACGGTCGCGGTCGTCGTGCCGTCACCGGCGACGTCGTCCGTCTTCTTCGCGACCTCCTTGACCAGCTCGGCGCCGATCTTCTCGTACTCGCCCTCGAGCTCGATCTCCTTGGCGATGGAGACACCGTCGTTGGTGATGGTGGGGGCGCCCCACTTCTTCTCCAGCACGACGTTGCGGCCCTTGGGCCCGAGGGTGACCTTTACGGCGTCGGCGAGCTGGTTCATACCGCGCTCAAGGCCGCGCCGCGCCTCCTCGTCGAACGCGATGATCTTGGCCATGTGAAGTGGTCCTCCCGGACTGGGGGTGGATTACTCCGGACCGCGCTGGCGCCCGCGACGGACGGCCTCCGGACCTGGCGGTTCCTTCCCCACCGGGTCCAGCGGGCCTCACCGACCCGGTCCTTCCCTGGCACTCTCCGGTGGAGACTGCCAACGCCAATGATTAGCACTCGACCCCTATGAGTGCAAGGTGCTCACCTTTCCGAGAGATGTGCGCCCGGCCCCTCCTCCGACCCCCGCCCGGCGCGTGGCCACCGCCAGGGGCGGTGGTCGGGCGACGGGCGGGCGCAAGGCCCTTCGCGCGAGGGAGTGCTACGGCCCAGCCAATCCGCGAGCCCCCGCCCCGAGTTGCCCCGCACAACGCTGAGGGGGCGCCCCCGCCGCAGCGGAAGCGCCCCCTCGTGACGTTGCGAAGATCAACCGGTCACGCGGACCATGTCCGCCTGCGGTCCCTTCTGACCCTGCGAGATCTCGAACTCGACCCGCTGTCCTTCGTCCAGGGTGCGGTACCCGTCCATCTGGATCGCGCTGTAGTGGACGAACACGTCCGCACCACCGTCGACCGCGATGAAGCCGTACCCCTTCTCCGCGTTGAACCACTTGACGGTGCCCTGAGCCATTCCTAACTCCCCTATTACTGGCCCTTGCACGAGCCCGCACTTCACGAACCCGGGTCAGACCTCACTTCCGGACAAGCGGAGGCGTGCGCCGGAACCTGTCGACCGCGGCTGAATGTATCTGCACGACCGCCCTCTGCAACAGGTCAATCGGACGAGAATTCTGGGCACGGCCGATCGGCGATATGACCTCAAGTGCCGCTAAAACAGGGCAAGTCGGGTCAGACAAAGAGGAACAGAAGGGGCATAAGCCGCACCAATTTTGCGCACAACTTGTCCGCATCTCATATGCGTTCGATACGCGCGTGGGGCGGATGCGACGGAAGCGACATCAAACCTTATCGCTTCCCGGAACGCGGAATCGCCTCCTCCGGTGCTGCCGGAGGAGGCGATTCGAAGATTTTCGATCTGTTGACGATTCAGCGGAATTTCGGCCCGCGCGAAGCCCTTGACCGGCGCGTACCCGCGAATCGTTCGGTTATCGGCGCGACGAGGCGCCGGCGACGGCGACGGCCTCAGCAGCCGCCGGCGACCGCCGGGATGATCGAGACGCCGGCGCCGTCAGGCGTGGGGGTCTCCAGGCCCTGCTCGAAGCGGACGTCGTCGTCGTTCACGTACACGTTGACGAAGCGGCGCAGCTTGCCCTCGTCGTCCAGGACGCGGGCGCCGATGCCGGTGTGGTTCTTGTCCAGGTCCGTCAGCACCTCGGAGAGCGTGCCGCCCTCGGCGGTCACCTCGGCACGGCCGTCGGTGTAGGTGCGCAGGATGGTCGGGATGCGGACGTTGACGCTCATGGGGCTACTGCCTTCCGTGGTGCGGGTGCGGAGGGTTCGGGAGGAATGCGGCGTACGGGGATGCGGTGTACGGGGATGCGGTGTACGGAGATGCGGCGTGCGTACGCGGCGTACGTATCAGCGCGCGCGGCTCAGGCGAGGCCCGCCGCGCGGAACGCGTCCAGGTTCGGGCGGATCACGGCCGAGGGCCCGGTCGTCGGCGCGACCGCGTCCAGGGTCTTGAGCCCGTCGCCGGTGTTGAGGACGACGGTGGTCAACGACGGGTCCAGCGCGCCCTCTTCGATCAGCTTCTTCGTCACGCCGACGGTCACGCCGCCCGCGGTCTCGGCGAAGATGCCCTCGGTGCGGGCCAGCAGCTTGATCGCGTCGACGACCTGCGCGTCGGTCACGTCCTCCACCGCGCCGCCGGTGCGCCGGGCGATGTCCAGGACGTACGGGCCGTCCGCCGGGTTGCCGATGGCGAGCGACTTGGCGATGGTGTCCGGCTTCTGCGGCTTGACCACGTCGTGCCCGGCCTTGAAGGCGGCCGACACCGGCGAGCAGCCCTCGGCCTGGGCGCCGAAGATCTTGTACGGCTTGTCCTCGACGAGCCCGAGCGCGATCAGCTCCTTGAGACCCTTGTCGATCTTCGTGAGCTGGGAGCCCGAGGCGATCGGGATGACGAGCTGGTCCGGCAGCCGCCAGCCGAGCTGCTCGCAGATCTCGTACGCGAGGGTCTTGGAGCCCTCCGCGTAGTACGGGCGGAGGTTCACGTTCACGAAGCCCCAGCCCTCGCCGAGCGGGTCGCCGATGAGCTCCGAGCAGAAGCGGTTCACATCGTCGTACGTGCCCTCGATGCCGACCAGGTCGCCGCCGTACACCGCGGCCATCACGACCTTGCCCTGCTCCAGGTCGTGCGGGATGAACACGCAGGACCGCAGCCCCGCGCGGGCCGCGGCCGCGCCGACCGCGCCGGCCAGGTTGCCGGTTGAGGAGCAGGAGAGCGTGGTGAAGCCGAAGGCGCGGGCCGCCTCGACGGCGATCGCCACGACGCGGTCCTTGAAGGAGTGCGTCGGGTTGCCGGAGTCGTCCTTGACGTGCAGCTCGCCGGTCACGCCGAGCTCGCGCGCGAGGTGGTCGGCCTTGACCAGCTTGGTGAAGCCGGGGTTGATGTTGGGCTTCGAGGCCACGTCCTCGGGGACGGGCAGCAGCGGGGCGTACCGCCAGATGTTGTCGGGGCCCTCCGAGATCCGCTTGCGGAGGGCTTCGGGATCGCCGCCGGGAAGGTCGTACGAGATCTCCAGCGGCCCGAAACACTCGATGCAGGCGAAGACGGGGCCGAGCGGGAAGCGCTCCCCGCACTCGCGGCAGGACAGGGCGGCGGCGGGGCCGAGACGGACGGCGTCGGCGTTACGGTTGCCCTGTTCAGGAGCTTGCACAGCCATGAAGGCGAGGCCCTTTCTCCTCATCTTTCCCATGGCGTATCTCGCCATGAGACGGAATTGGCACCTTCCCGAGTCAGGGACCTCGCGATGACACGAACCTGACTGGAGGGTTGCCGGGGCTTCAACGGGCCGTTCCCTCTGCCCCTCTGGATGAGCTGTATGAAGTTTTCCGCGGTCGGCCTGCGGCCCTGAGCGGGCCGGACGCAAAGCGACCCCGACATGCGGTCGCCATCCGCGTTGTTCAAGACTGTAACCGACGCCACCGACTCTTGAGATAGTCGTCCGAACCGCGAGATGGATCACATGGGGAGCATGATTGGGCAGCCTGGGCCTGAGCAGGCCCTGCGGGCAGCGCAGCACGACGTGCGGGCGGCCGTTCCGGCCGCGGAGCACGACGTGCTGCCGGAAGTGGCGGAGTGGCTGGAGCGGCGCTCCTTCCCGGCGGACCGCCAACTCCCCCTGGAACGGCTGCTGTCCGCGAAACGCAGCACGGGCAGCAGCGTCAGCGTGGTGCTCCCCGCGCTCAACGAGGAACGCACCGTCGGCGAGATCGTCACCGTCATCCGGCGCGAGCTGATGAGCGAGGAGGCGCCGCTCGTCGACGAGCTCGTCGTCCTCGACTCCGGCTCGCACGACCGTACGGGCGAGGTCGCGGCGGCCGCCGGGGCGCGGGTCGTGCACCGTGACGAGGTGCTGCCGCGGATACCCGCGCTGCCGGGCAAGGGCGAGGTGCTGTGGCGCTCGCTGCTCGCCACCAGCGGCGACGTGGTCTGCTTCGTCGACGCCGACCTCGTCGACTTCTCCGCCTCCTTCGTCACCGGCATCGTCGGCCCGCTGCTGACCGATCCGCGGTTGCAGCTCGTCAAGGCCATGTACGACCGGCCGATGGGCTCCGACCCGGCGGGCGGCGGCCGGGTCACCGAGCTGATGGCCCGGCCCCTGCTCAACATGCACTGGCCGCAGCTCGCCGGCTTCGTGCAGCCGCTCGGCGGCGAGTACGCGGCCCGCCGCTCGCTCCTGGAGCGGCTGCCGTTCCCTGTGGGGTACGGGGTCGAGATCGGGCTCCTCATCGACGCGCTCCAGCTGTGCGGGCTCGACGCCCTGGCGCAGGCGGACGTGGGCGTACGCCGGCACCGTCACCAGAGCGGGCAGGCACTCGGCCGGATGGCGGCGGCCATCTACCGCACCGCGCAACTCCGCCTCTCCCGCGGCCACTTGGTGCGAGCGGCCCTGACCCAGTACACCCGAGCCGACTCCGGCACAGGCTTCACCCCCCACACCCACCCCGTGGACACGGAGGAGCGGCCGCCGATGGGGGAGATCGCGGAGTATGTACGGAGCAGGGCGGCGTAGCTTTTGCGCCGGCAGCTCCTTTTCCGCCCCCGCCTCCCCGCACGAGCTGTGGGCATTCGTTCCGTCGGGGCGAGGGGGGTACCTCCCTACTCGGAGCGAAGTCGAAGAGCTTGGGGGAGGGTGGGCACAGCGGACCGCAGCCCCCGCACCCGCGCCACCACGCACCCAACGGGGCCCGGGGCGCAGCCCCGGAAGCAGGGGCAGCCAGAGGCCACCCCGTAGCGCAAGGTGACCGAAGCAAGGCGGGGCTCCACGTTTCGCCACCCGGCGCGAGGGCTACGCTCCGAACCATGGTCCAGGAACTCGCCCGCGTCCTCGTCGCCTCGAACCGCGGCCCGGTGACCTACACCCCCGCCGACGACGGCACCCTGACCGCGAAACGCGGCGGCGGCGGCCTCGTCTCGGGCCTCTCGGCGATCGGCACGGACGCGGGCGCCCTGTGGGTGTGCGCCGCACTCGGCGAAGGCGACCGCGAGGCGGCCCGCCGGGCCGCGGCCCGGCAGCCGGACCGCCTCCCCCCGGAGGACACCGGCGACCAGCCGGTCCGCATGCTGGACATCCCCGAGCACACCTTCACGGCCGCGTACAACGGCATCGCCAACTCGGTCCTGTGGTTCGTCCACCACCTGCTGTACCAGACCCCCCTCGAGCCGTCCTTCGACGCCGGTTTCGAGGACATGTGGGCCTCGTACGAGCGCTACAACGCCGCCTTCGCCGCCGCCCTCGCCGAGGAGGCGGCGGAAGGCGCGGCCGTACTGGTGCAGGACTACCACCTCACGCTGGTGCCAGGGATGCTCCGCGAACGCCGCCCCGACCTGCGCATCGGCCACTTCTCGCACACCCCGTGGGCGCCCGCCGACTACTACCGGATGCTGCCCGACGCCGTGGCGGCCGAGGTGCTGCGGGGGATCCTCGGCGCGGACCGCGCCGCGTTCCTCACCCGCCGCTGGGCCGCGGCCTTCGCGGAGTGCTGCGAACGGGTGCTGGGCGCGGAAGTCGCGTACGGCGAGAGCGAGTTGACCGTCACGCACGAGGGCCGCAGCACCCGCCTCGGCGTGCACGGGCTCGGCGCCGACGCGGACTTCCTGCGCGAACGGTCCCGCCGCGAGGACGTGGACGAGCGGATGGCGCAGCTCCGCGAGCAGATCGGCACGGGTGCGGACGGGTCACGGCGCCGTACCGTCGTACGCGTCGACCGCACCGAGCTCTCCAAGAACATCGTGCGCGGCCTGCACGCCTACCGGCGCCTGCTCGCCGACCGCCCGGAATGGCACGGCGAGGTCGTCCACCTGGCCTTCGCCTACCCGTCCCGGCAGGACCTGGCCGTATACCGCGACTACACCGAGCAGGTCTCGCGCGTCGCCGAGGAGATCAACGCGGCCTTCGGCACCCCGGACTGGACCCCGGTCGTGCTGCATGTGAAGGACGACTTCGCGCGCTCGCTGGCCGCCTACCGGATGGCGGACGTGGCGCTGGTCAACCCGATCAGGGACGGCATGAACCTGGTCGCCAAGGAGGTCCCGGTCGTCTCCGACGAGGGCTGCGCCCTGGTGCTCTCCCGCGAGGCGGGCGCCTACGCCGAACTCGGCGAGGACGCCCTGGTGGTCAACCCCTACGACGTGACCGCCACAGCCGAGGCCCTCCACACGGCCCTCACCATGGAGCGGGACGACCGCGCGGAACGCACAAAGCGCCTGACAGCAGCGGCAACAGCACTCCCCCCGGAACGCTGGTTCCTGGACCAGCTACGGGCGCTGGGAGGGTGAGGGAGCGGGGTCGAAGGAGAGTGATCGGCCCTTGGGGGCCCTCCCCCTCCCCTACCCCTCCACCCCCTCCGCCACCCCCGCCAGCAGCTCGACCACGCCCGCCGGACCGTCGACCACCAGGTCTGCTCGGGCCGCGAGTTCGGTCACCTCGTCCGAGCCGCTGCATACCAGCAGGCCCCGTACTCCCTCTCCTCTCAGGTGTTCCACCGCGTCGAAGGCGGCGAGGTCGCCGAGGTCGTCGCCCGCGTACAGGACGGTCTCGGCTCCCGTCTCGCGCAGGAAGCCCTCCAGCGCCGCGCCCTTGTCCACACCCGGCGGGCGCAGCTCCAGCACCATGCGGCCGGGCTCGATGACCAGCCCGTGCCGTGCGGCGAACGCGGTGAGCGGCTCCCTCAGCAGGTCGAAGGCCGCCTGGGGCCGCTCGGCGCGCCGGGTGTGCACGGCGACCGCACGCCCCTTGTCCTCCGTCCAGGTGCCGGGCGGCGCACCCAAGTCCGTGAGGAGCGAGGGGAGTTCGGCCCTCGCGGCGGCCACCCCCGGCGGCTCCCCGGGCGCCCGCACCTCCCCGCTCGCCGCGTCCCAGCGCTCGGCCCCGTACGCGCCCAGCACCGTCAGGTGGTCCAGTCCCGGCGCGCCCGCGAAGCCTCCGTACCGCACGGCGGCGTCGGCGGGGCGGCCGGTGATCACCGCGACGGCCCGGAGCCGGGGCGCGAGCCGGGACAGGACGGGGACGGCGTCCGGGTGGGCGCGGGCCTGCTCGGGGTCGGCGACGATCGGGGCGAGGGTGCCGTCGAAGTCCACGGCGACGGCGGCCCGTTCGGGCGCGTGCAGGAGGGCGTCGAGTGCGGCCCGGCCGGCCGCGGTGCGGGGTGTGGGAAGGGCCATGCGGTGACCCTACCCACGCCCCGCCGCTGCCGGACGGGTCAGCGTATGCGGCGGCGCTCCTCGCGGCGTGCGCGCAGCCTGTTGACCGTGACGGGGTCGTGGGCGAGGGCGTACGGATCGTCGAGGAGGGCGTTGAGCACCTGGTAGTAACGGGTGGGCGAGAGGTCGAGCTGCTCGCGTATGGCGCGCTCCTTGGCGCCGGGGCCCGTCCAGGCGCCGCGCTCCAGCGCCAGGACGCGCGTATCGCGCTCGGAGAGGCCGCGGACCGGGATCGGTGCGGGCTCCGCTTCACGTACCTCAGTCATGACAACAACGTACTGGGGGCCACTGACAATCCGGCCCGTAAGGCCGTGACCTGCGGTGATGGGACTGCCAGTGGCCCGGGGAGCAGGCTGCGGGGTCAGCGGGAGGAGGACTCCTCCGCCTCGGCCTTGCGCTGGAGGGAGCCGAGCACGTTGGCGGGGTCGTCGGTGACGGCCTTGCCGATGTTCTCCTTGATGTCGGCGCTGACGTGCGCCCAGGAGACCTTGCCCGCCGGGTAGAACTCGGCGCTGGAGAGCTGGTCGAGGAAGCGCCACAGCTTCTTGTGGCTGCTGTCCTGGCGCATGCGGCGGCTGGCCGAGGTGGTGACCGGCAGCATGTCGTAGCGGTCGGCGAAGGCGTAGTGGTTCTTCTCGTCGTAGACGAAGTTGAGGAACTTCGCTATCTCCTTGCGCCGGCCGTTCTGCTTGAAGGCCATCAGCCAGTCGGCGACGCCCATGGTCGCCTTCGCCGTGCCGTCCTTGCCGGGCAGCTCGGCTGTGCCGTAGTCCACCCCGCCGCGCTTGGCCTGCTGCATCAGCGTGGGGTGGCCGTTGAGCATGCCGACCTCGCCGCGGCTGAACGCGTCGAAGAGGGTCTGCCGGTCGGTGCCGCCCGGGTCGGGGTTGGTCAGCTTCGCGCCGACCAGGTCGTCCTTGAGCCAGCGGAACGCCTCGACGTTCTCCTCGGAGTCGATGGTGTAGGTGCCGACCTCGTCCGCGTAGCCGCCGCCCGCGCTGAGCATCCACATCATGGTCTCGGCCGGCGCCTCCTCGGGCCCGAGCGGAAGCCCGTACGGGATCTTCACTCCGGACGACTTGAGGGCCTTGGCGGCCGACTTGAGGTCGCTCCAGCTCTTCGGCGGGTCGCTGGGGTCGAGCCCGGCCTTCGCGAAGAGCGTCTTGTTGAAGAAGAGAAGGCGGGTGCTGGCCGCGAACGGCAGCCCGTACTGGACCCTGATGACCTCGCCCGCCTCGGCGAGACCGGGGATGAAGTCGGCCTGGGTGGGGATGGAGAGGACGTCGCTGGCCGGGTAGAGCTTGTCCTGGCTGGCGTAGTTGGCGTACGCGCCGATCTGCGCGATGTCCGGGGCCTTGCCGTCCCGCACCAGGTCGGCGACCTTCTTGTCGACGTCGTTCCAGCTGTAGACCTCGACGTCCACCGTGATGCCGGGGTTCTTCTTCGTGAACGCGCGCGAGACCTGCTCCCAGTAGTCCCTTGAGCTGTTGTCACCGCCGGGGTCGCCGTAGTCGGCCGCGATCAGTTTGAGTGCGCCCTCGCCGGTGCCCGCCCCGGTGCCGCAGCCCGAAGCGGCCAGCCCGGCGGCCCCCGCAACTCCCGTCGCCAGCCCCAGAAAACGCCGACGCTCCACTGGTTTACCCCTTACGCCCGTTCAAGTCCTGACTGCACCGTGGTCACACTCACTCCCGACGGCCCGCACAGGACCCCCAATACCGGAACGTGAGTCTCCCCCCAATACCCCACAAGGTCTACACCACGGGCGGTGGCGATGCGGAAACGGGCCGCCGCGGAAACGAGCCCGTTCCGGACGCTCCGGCACGAACGGGGAAAGCCGGACCGGACCCGGCACAATGCCGCGAGTGGACTAGACCTCTTCCGGGTTCTCGCGGACACTTGGCGGTGTGAGTCGCCGTGAAGCCGAACCAACCCAGCGCTATGTCATCGCCCTCGACGTGGGCGGCACGGGCATGAAGGCCGCCCTGATCGGCCCGGACAACGAGCTGCTGTACGAGGACCGCCGCGCCACCGACCGCGAGCGCGGCCCGGACGCCGTCGCCGAGGGGATCCTCGGCTTCGCCGCCGAGCTGCGGGACCACGGGGCGCACAAGTTCGGCGCAGCGCCCGAGGCCGTCGGCGTCGCGGTGCCCGGCATCGTCGACGACGCCAACGGCGTGGCCGTCTACTCCGCGAACATCGGCTGGCGCGACCTCCCGCTGCGCGCCCTGCTCCAGGAGCGGCTGGGCGCGGGGCTCCCGGTGGCGCTCGGCCACGACGTACGCACCGGCGGTCTGGCCGAGGGGCGGATCGGCGCGGGCGACGGCGTGGACCGGTTCCTGTTCGTGCCCCTGGGCACCGGCATCGCCGGGGCGATCGGCATCGACGGGAGGGTCGAGCCGGGGGCGCACGGCAGCGCGGGCGAGATCGGGCACATCACGGTGCGCCCGCAGGACGGGCCCGAGTGCCGCTGCGGGCAGCGCGGCTGCCTGGAGATGCTGGCCTCGGCCGCGGCGGTCGGGCGCGCGTGGGCCGCGGCCTCGGGGGACGCCACGATGACCGCGGCCGACTGCGCCGAGGCCGTAGGGGCGGGCGACCCCGCGGCGCTGGCCGTGTGGCACGACGCGGTGGACGCCCTCGCGGCGGGGCTGGTCACCGCGCTGACCCTGCTCGACCCCCGTACGCTGATCGTCGGCGGCGGGCTGGCCGAGGCGGGCGACCTGCTCTTCGTGCCGCTGCGCGAGGCGGTCCGCGAGCGGGTCACCTTCCAGCAACTCCCCACGATCGTTCCCGCGGCGCTGGGCGATGCCGCGGGCTGCCTGGGCGCGGGACTTCTCGCCTGGGATCTTCTCTCCGCGGAGGTTTCGAGCCGATGAGCCCTACCGGCACTGTTCCGACCACCGGCGGCAAGGGGCCGCAGAGCGCGCGCACCGTGCTGGCCGGCGCCAGCGTGGTGCTGCCCACCGGGGTGGCCGAGGGGCGCAGGCTGACCGTGGAGGGCGCGCGCATCGCGGAGGACTCCCCCGCGCACGAGGCGGTGGACACCCTCGACCTGTCCGGGCACTGGGTGGTGCCCGGCTTCGTCGACATGCACGTGCACGGCGGCGGCGGCGCGTCCTTCTCCGCGGGTACGGCCGACGAGGCCATGAAGGTCATCGACACCCACCGGCGGCACGGCACCACCACCATGGCCGCCTCCACCGTCACCGGCGAACTCTCCGAACTCGCCCACCAGGCGGGCGTCCTGAGCGAGCTCGCCGAGCAGGGCGAGCTGGCCGGCGTGCACTTCGAGGGCCCCTTCATCTCGCAGCACCGGTGCGGCGCGCACGAGCCGACCCTGCTGCGCGACCCCGACCCGGCCGACGTACGCAAGCTGATCGACGCGGCGCGCGGCTCGGCGGTCATGATGACCCTCGCGCCCGAACTGCCGGGCGGGCTCGACTCGGTGCGGCTGCTGGCCGAGCACGGGGTGCTCGCCGCTGTGGGGCACACGGACTCCTCGTACGACCTGACGCTGGAGGCCGTCGAGGCGGGGGCGACGGTCGCGACGCACCTGTTCAACGCGATGCCCGCGCTCGGACACCGGGCCCCGGGTCCCGTCGTGGCGCTGCTGGAGGACGAGCGGGTGACCGTCGAGCTGATCAACGACGGGACCCATCTGCACCCCGCCGTGGTCGAGTTGGCCTTCCACCGCGCGGGACCCGGGCGGGTCGCGTTCATCACCGACGCGATGGGCGCGGCCGGCATGGGCGACGGCCGCTATCCGCTCGGCCCGATGGAGGTCGACGTGAAGGACGGCGTCGCGCGGCTCGTCGAGGGCGGCTCCATCGCGGGCTCGACGCTGACCCTGGACACCGCGTTCCGCCGGGCGGTCACCGTGGACGGGCTGCCGGTCGCCGACGCGGTGCGCGCCCTGTCCCTGAACCCGGCGCGGCTGCTCGGCGTCGACGACCGCGTCGGTTCGCTGGAGCCGGGCAAGGACGCCGATCTGGTCGTGCTGGACGGCGAGTTCACACTGCGCGGGGTCATGCGCAAGGGCGAGTGGGTGGTCCGCCCCTAGGAGGCCGGACGAGGGCCGGGCATCCCGTACGGGGTGGTCCCGGCATCCCGTACGGGGGTGATCCCGGTATCCCGTACGGGGTCGGCCCGGATGTCCCGTACGGGCCGGCCCGGGCGATCCGTACGGGGGCGCCCCTCAGGCCCCGTACGCGGTTACCCCGGGTCGCCAGCGCGCGGCGCCGATGGCATGATCGCTCGCGCAGTTGTCTACGGGGCGAGCATGTCAAACCAGGGGGTGGCTCCCGGTGATCCTCACCGTCACGCTCAACTCCGCGCTCGACCTGACCTATCGGGTGGCGGGACTGGCCGTGCACGGCTCGAACCGTGTCGAAGAGGCCTCCGAGCGCCCCGGCGGCAAGGGCCTCAACGTGGCCAGGGTGCTGGCCGGGCTCGGGCACGACGCCGTGGTCACGGGTCTGGTGGGCGGCGGCACGGGAGCGGCGCTGCGGGCGATGCTCGCCGCCGAGGGCTCCGTGACGGACGCGCTGGTCAGCGTCGACGGCGCCACCCGGCGCACGGTCGGCGTCGTGGACACCGCGACAGGCGACACCACGCAGCTCAACGAGCCGGGCCCGCACGTCACTTCGCACGAGTGGGAAGCGCTGCTGGAGCGGTACGCGGACCTGCTGCCCGGCGCCGACGCGGTCGCGCTGTGCGGCAGCCTCCCGCCGGGAGTGCCGGTGGGCGCGTACGCCCGCCTCGTACGGGATGCCAGGGACGCCGGCGTGCCTGTGCTGCTGGACACCAGCGGCGAACCCCTGCGGCGCGGCCTCGCGGCGCGCCCCGACGTGGTCAAGCCGAACGCGGAGGAGCTGGCCGGGGTCACCGGCATCACGGGGAGCACGGCCCCGCTGCGCGCGGCGCGTGCGGCGCAGCGGCGCGGGGCGCGCGCCGTCGTCGCCTCGCTGGGCGCGCAGGGGCTCATCGCCGTGACACAGGAGGGCAGTTGGCGTGCCGTGCCGCCGGAGTCGCTGTCGGGGAATCCCACCGGCGCGGGCGACTCGGCGGTCGCCGGACTGCTGTCGGGCCTGGTGGAGGACCTGCCCTGGCCCGACAGGCTGGCCCGCGCCGTGGCGCTGTCGGCGGCGACCGTACGGGCGCCGGCCGCGGGCGAGTTCGACCCGGAGACCTATGACGCGGTGCTGCCGCGGGTGAAGGTGAACGAGCAGCTGCCCTAGGGGGCTAGGGAGCTAGGGCCCTAAGGGGCCTCCCCTAGGGGGCCGGCTCGTCAGGGGTCGGCTCGTCAGCCGCCGTTGGGCGGACCGATCCAGACCTGGTCGAGGTTGACGTCGCACTTGTCGCCGTCGCCGCAGGAGAGCTTGAGGGTGTTCACGCCCTTGTTGAGCTGCACCAGGGACCAGGAGTTCTGCCAGCCCTTCCAGTCACCGTCGGACGTGTTCATGTAGTTCTTCATGTCCATCCCGGTCTGGTGCGGCCGGCCGTTCACAGCGAGCGAGAGGTGCATGTCCTTGCCGGGGGTGGCGTACTGCGTGTACAGCCGGTACTGGCCTGGCTTGTCGACCTTGACGGTCCAGGTGGCCGCGGCGCCGGGCTTGTTGAAGCCGGTCACATAGGTGCCGCCTGCGGCCTTCGCGCCCGGCTCGTCCGAGGCGGTGGTGGGGCCGCCCGCCAGGCGCAGCTTGGCGGCGTCCTCCTTCGGGAGGGCCTTCGGGTCCTGCTTCGCCTGGTCCTTGGAGCTCTGCTGCTGGGTCTGCTTCGGGGACTTGCTGGGCTCTCCGCCCGCCTTGTCCTGCGCGTTGCCGTCGTTGTTGAAGACCACGGCGGTGCCTATGCCTATGACCACCGCTGCTACGACCGCCAGCGCGCCGATCAGCAGCCCGTTGTGATTGCGGCCGCCGCCCCGGCGTCCGCCACCGCCGTGGCCGCCGTGCGCGCCGTGGCCGTTGGGCGGCGGCGCGGGCGGGCCCTGGCGCGCGGCGGCGCGGCCGCCGGGCATGGTCTCGGGCGCCGCGTAGTGCGCGTTGGGCTGCGGGCGCTCGCCGTACTGCTGCCCGCCGTACTGCCGCTCACCGACGGCGCGGACCTGGTTGTACGAGCGACGGGGGACGTTGGCGTGCTGCTGCTGTGCCGTCGAGCCGTCCCCGCCGTCCTGGCGGTAGAGGTAGGCGAACGGGTCGTCGCCCTCGGGCGCGTCCGTGCCGTTGTTCTCGGCGGTCATCCCCTGTCACTCCTTACTGCGTCAGGTATCCGGCCGAGCCTACCTCTCTATCAGGGGGCGGTAGCCAACGCCGAAATGATCAGGGGCGGTACACGGTGTGAAACCCGCCATGGCGCATCACGGCGGCATCACGGGGGCATTACGGGCGGCCGGTCAGCCCGCCCGCCGCGCGCTCTTGGACCGTGACCGCTTCTCCACGTACATCCGCTGGTCGGCGGACTGCAGCACCTCTTCGGCCGTCATGCCGCAGCACGCCCAGCCGATGCCGAAGCTCGCTCCGACCCGCACCGCGCGCCCGTCCACCCGGATCGGCGGGATGATCGCGTTCCGCAGGCGTACGGCGAGGTCCTGGGCGTCAGCCGGGCCGAGCCCGTCGGCCAGCACCACGAACTCGTCGCCCCCGAGCCGCGCCACCGTGTCGTTGTCCCGTACGCCGTCCGAAAGCCGACGGGCCACCTCGACCAGCACCGCGTCGCCGCAGTGGTGCCCGAAGCGGTCGTTGATCGACTTGAAGCCGTCCAGATCGCAGAAGAGGACAGCGAGCCCCTTCTCGCCCTGCCCGCCCTCCGGGGGTACGGCGTGTACGTGGTGGTCGTACGGGGTCTTGCCGGGGCCGAGGGGGCCGGGGGCGCCGCGCCGCGGGCCCAGCGCGTCGATGCCGGCGGGGCCGTCGAGCAGGTCGAGGCCCTCCACCTCGTCGGCGCCGTAACCGTGCCCGTCGACGCCGTATCCGTGGCCGTGCCCGTTCGCCTCCAGCACGTCGCCGGCGACCGGGCCGGGGTTGGCGCACAGCCGGGCGTTCAGCCGGGCGCGGAGCTCGGCGCTGTTGGGCAGCCCGGTCAGCGAGTCGTGGCTGGCGCGGTGCGCGAGGGCCAGCTCGTGCCGCTTGCGCTCCTCGATGTCCTCGACGTGGGTGAGCAGGAAGCGCGGCCCGTCCGCCGCGTCCGCCACCACGGAGTTGCGCAGCGAGACCCACACATAGGAGCCGTCCCTGCGCGCGAGCCGCAGCTCGGCCTGGCCGCCCTCGGCCGAGGTGCGCAGCAGCGTGCCGATGTCCTCGGGGTGCACCAGGTCGGAGAACGAATACCGGCGCATCGCGGAGGCGGGGCGGCCCAGCAGCCTGCACAGCGCGTCGTTCGCGCGTATGAGGCGGCCGTGCTGGTCGCCGCCCATCTCCGCGACGGCCATGCCGCTCGGCGCGTACTCGAACGCCTGCCGGAAGCTCTCCTCGCTGGCCCGCAGCGCTGACTGCTCGCGCTCCAGGCGTACGAGGGCGCGCTGCATGTTGGAGCGCAGCCGCGCGTTGCTGATCGCGATGGCGGCCTGGAACGAATACATCTGCAGGGCCTCGCGGCCCCAGGCGCCGGGGCGGCGGCCGTTGCGCGGGCGGTCCACCGAGAGCACGCCGAGCAGCTCGCCGTCGGAGGCGTAGAGCGGAGCGAAGAGGCGGTCCATCGGGTGCCACTCGTCGGCGAAGCGGGGCGCGGGTCCGGTGGGCCGCCACTGCGGCACATCGTCGTCGTCCAGGACCCAGCCCTCGGTGTACGGGATGAAGCGCAGCTCACCCCACTTCTCCCCCATCGCGAGGCGGCGGTCCCAGGAGGCGCGCGAGCCGACCCGGCCGGAGAGCATCGCCTCGGCGCCCGCGCTCCCGGCGACGGCGGAGACCACCAGATCGCCGTCGGGGCGTACCAGGTGGACGGCTGCCATCTCGAATCCCAGCCCTTGCACGACGCCGTTGGCGACGGTCTGCAGGGTGTCGGCGAGGCTGCGGGCGGTGTTCAGCTCGGCGACGACGCCGTGCAGCTGACGCAGACTGGCGAGGCGGACATAGGGCTCCGACTCGGTTTCCATCGCCCTCCCCCTGAGCCGTGATTCTTCAACTCCAGGTATGCGTGGTTACCCCTGGTTCGTGGGTGTGCAGGACGCCGTCGTCCGACTGCCAACGGCCACTGAATCACAGCGAGCTGTTCACTCGGTACACAGGGTCAACAATTCATGCCGTCTGTGACTCAAGTCACAAGCTCACATGGTGAGTTGGTGTTCCCTTCCGGTTTCCGGAGTGTTCATTCCGGGGATTGGGGTTCTTCTGCGTTCTTGCAGGTCCGAGCGCCGGGGCCCGAACCCGCCCCGCGCTCCGGATGCGGGCGCGCGCGAGCCGACGGCGGGCGCCCCCGAGTCACGCACGAGCGCCCCTGAGTCCCGTAGGGGTACGAGTGCCCCATGAGCCTCTTGCGGAGTGCGGGTCCCCCGCGTCCCGTACGGGGTTCCGTACGGGACCCGAGTGCCCTTACGGGGCGCCCCTGACTCCCCCGCGGGCGCCCCCGAGCTCTCCCCCGCGGGCGTCCCCGACGTGGGTCCGAAGTCCTACGCGGGTGGTCCCGGAGCCCGATGCGGGCGCGGAACGGCGGCCGTTAGCGTCTTCGCCGTGTCCAACGCAACGCAGCAGCCCGCACCGTCTCCGTACGCCCCGGACCCCGTCTCCGCCCCGGTCCCGGCGCCGGCCCCGGCGCCCTCGCCGTCGCCCGGAGAGCCCGCACCGGAGGCGCGCGCCCCGATGCCCCATGCTGGAGGGGTGAGCGAGGACGAGTTCCGGGCGGCGATGGCACGCCTGGCAGCGGGCGTGGTGCTGGTGTCGTCGTACGACGAGGAGGAGGGCACGGGCGGCGAGCCGGTCGGCATGACCGCGACCGCCTTCGTCTCCGTCTCCCTGGAGCCCCCGCTCGTGATGGTCAGCCTCCGCGAGGGCTCCCGCATGGACGAGCTGCTGGAGCGCCAACCGCTGTGGGCCGCCTCGCTGTTGACCGACGGGCAGCGCCAGACCGCGGGCCGGTTCTCGATGAAGGGGCGGCTCAGCGACCGGCTGCTGTTCTCCGAGCTCCCGCACACGGTGGGCGAGCAGACCGGCGCCCCGCTGGTGGACGGCGCCCTCGCGACCCTGGAGTGCCGCACAGAGCAGCGGGTGCGGGCCGGCGACCACAACCTGATCATCGGGCGCGTGCTGAGCGCCGCGCTGCCGCACAAGGACGACGCGGGGCCGCTGCTGTACTTCCGTGGGCGGTACCGGACGCTGGGCTGAGGGCCGCTGCGCGGGGGTGGGGCCGCGCGGGGCGCCGGACGGCTGGGGCCGCACGGGGCGCCGGGCGCCGCGTTTCGTACGCGGTCCGCGAGGAGCGGGCGCGGGGTCAGTCCCAGTCGCGGCCCGTGCGGCCCCGCTTGATCTGTCCGCGGTGGCGCTTGCTCTGCAGCCTGCGCTCGTTGACCCCGCGCGGAACCTTCTTCTTGCGGCGCGGCCGGGGCGGCGGCGCCGTCGCCTCGGCCAGCAGCGAGGCCATCCGCACCGCGGCGGTCTCCCTGTTGCGCCACTGCGAACGGTGCTCCGACGCACGCACCGTCAGCACCCCGTCGCCGGTCAGCCGGCCCGCGAGGCGCTCCAGCGCGCGCTCGCGCCACACCTCGGGCAGCGCCTGCGTACGGGCCAGGTCGAAGCGCAGCTCGACCTGGCTGTCGCTGGTGTTGACGTGCTGGCCGCCGGGGCCCGAGGAGCGGGAGAAGCGCCACTCCAGCTCGGCCTCCGGCAGGGAGACCGCACCGCGGATGACGTAGGGACCGGACATGTGTCCATGGTCGCGCGCCGCCCCGCCGCACGTCACGGGGTTTTCGCCGGTACGGGGCCGAAGCGGGGGCGGTACGGGGCAGGGAGCGGGGCACCCCTTCGGGTGGCTCGGTAAAGAACGTAAAGAAAGGCACCCGTCACTGGAACCTCCCGCGCCCTCACCCGCGTTGAGGAGGGTGGAGGATACGGACACCCTCACCAGAACCTCACGAGAGAAGGGCATCCCCATGGCTGTCAGCCTGTCCAAGGGCGGCAACGTCTCGCTCACCAAGGAGGCACCGGGCCTCACCGCCGTCACGGTCGGCCTCGGCTGGGACGTCCGCACGACCACGGGCACGGACTTCGACCTGGACGCCAGCGCCATCGCGGTGAACCCCGGCGGCAAGGTCTACTCCGACCAGCACTTCATCTTCTTCAACAACAAGCAGTCGCCGGACCAGTCGATCGTCCACACCGGCGACAACGTCACGGGTGAGGGCGAGGGCGACGACGAGCAGATCAAGGTCAACCTGGCCGGCCTGCCCGCCGACGTGGACAAGATCGTCTTCCCGGTCTCGATCTACGACGCCGAGTCCCGCAGCCAGAACTTCGGCCAGGTACGCAACGCCTTCATCCGCATCGTGAACCAGGCGGACGAGAGCGAGATCGCCCGCTACGACCTCAGCGAGGACGCCGCCACCGAGACCGCCATGGTCTTCGGCGAGCTGTACCGCAGCGGTCAGGAGTGGAAGTTCCGCGCCGTGGGCCAGGGTTACGCCTCGGGCCTGGTCGGCATCGCGCAGGACTTCGGCGTCAACGTCTGACGCAGCGCCGCGTACGCACGGCGTTCCGGCACGGCGTAGGCCGCCGTGCCGAGGCGCCCTGCGCCCTTCCGTGACCCGGCCGCCCCGTCCGCATCCAGCGGGCCGGGCGGCCGGTCCGCGCGGCCCCGCCCCCACGCCGCCGCACCGTCACGCCCCGCCGCGGCAGGCCCACCGCCGCCGCGCCCTCGCTCCGCCGTCGCCACCGTCCCACCGGTCGTCGCCGCCGTCCCACCGGTCACTGCCGTCCCGGCGGCCGTGGCACCATCGGGGCGTGCTCGACATCGGCTATTCGCTCTCCCACCGCTTCCCCGACCCGCCGCAGACGGACTACCGCACGGCGGACGTACGGGCGCTGCGGCACGACCTCTTCTGCGGAGACGTGTATCTGGCCGACACCGAGGAGGACCGCGAGCTGTCCACCGCCTGGGGATGGCTCCCGGTGCTCGACTTCGCCTGGGCGCTCTGCGACATCGCCGAGCAGGTGGACCAGGACCCGCGCGGGAGCCGCTCCCCGGGACCGCAGCGCGCCGAGCTCGACTTCACCGAGAGCGACAGGCTGCTGCGCTTCGAGCGCCGCTTCGGCTGGGTGGACATCACCGCAGACTGGTCGCCGGCCGACGAGCCCCCGCTCTCTTTCCCGCACGACGTGCTGCGCAGGGAGGCCAGGGACTTCCTGCACGACCTGATCGCCGACCTCACGGACATGCACGAGGGGCTGGCCGACAACCCGGTGCTGTGGACCCTGCGCAGCCGCCACCCGCGCGTGTAGGCGTGCAGGGGTACAGGCAGACGTGCAGGCCCGTGCAGGCGTGCGGGCGCACAGGCCCCTGTAAGCGTGCAGGCGCGCAGCCCCTCGCCGGCTCCGCCCCGCGCTCCGTCCCGCCCCGCCCCGCCTCAGTCGCTCACCCGCACCCCCAATTCCGCCGCGAACACCGGTGCCAGCTCCATGAGTTGGGCCGCGCTGATCACCGCGCCTGAGAGCCTGCCGGCCCCCGAAGCGATGCCCAGCTCCGTCGCTCCGCGCAGGTCCACGTCCTTCAGCCCGGCCTGCTCCAGCCGCACGCCGCGCAGCACGCACCCCTCGAAGGACACCCGCTCCAGCGTGGCCCCCGCGAAGTCCGGCTCGACCAGCACGCAGCCCTCGAACGCCACGTCCTTGAGCACCGCCTGACGGAAGTTGGGCACATCGAGCTTGCCCCCGCGCACCCGCACCCTGGTCAGCCGCGCCCCGTGCAGCGCGGCGCCGCCCAGCCGCGCGTCGGCCAGCTCCACGTCCCGCAGCTCGCCCGAGGACAGGTCGGTGCCGACGCCGTGCACCCGCTCCAGCACCGTGCCGATCAGCCGGGACCGCCCCAGGCCCGTGCCGTCGAGCCCGCAGTCGTACAGACCGCACTCCAGGAAGCGCGAGCCCGCCCCGTCCGCGCCCGCGAAGTCCAGCCCCTCGAAGGCCACTCCGTCGTGGTCGCCGTCCGGGCCGAGCCCCGCCGCACCGCTCCCTCCCGCGTAAGGACGCAGCTCGGCCAGGGCCGTCTCCGGCAGCCGCACCCGCGGCATGGCTCTCTTCCCCGCCGTGTTCACCATGGACCTCATGGTGCACGGCGCCACTGACAATGCCTCTCCGTACATTCTCAGCGGTTAGGTTGCCCCCATGGCCACGAAGCGGAAGCGATTGCTCATCGGGCTCGCGGCACTCTGCGTGCTGGGCGGCGCGGCGGCCCTGCTGGTCACCCAGCTGCTGGGCGGCAACGGCCGGGGCGAGGCGCTGGTGATCACGGAGGGGCAGCGGGCGTCCCAGGTGTACGAGGACGCCGACGAGGTGCTGAACGTCCCGAAGGGCAGCACGGAGAAGGCGGTACAGAAGGCCGCGAAGCGGGGCGAGTTGAAGCTGCCGGAGGCGGCGGACGGCGACCCCGAGGGCTTCCTGTATCCGGCCACCTATCCGGTGGACGACAAGACCACTCCGAAGTCGCTGGTCAGCCGCATGGTGAGCACCGCGAAGGAGCGCTTCGCGCGGTACGGGGACGACTCGTACGACACCGTCAAGATCGCCAGCATCGTGCAGGGCGAGGCCGACAACCCCGAGGACATGGGCAAGGTCGCGCGGGTGATCCAGAACCGCATCCAGCAGGGCCAGCTCCTGCAGATGGACTCCACCATCAACTACGCGCTGGGCCGCTCCACCCTGAACACCACGCACGCCGACACCCGGCTGGACAGCCCGTACAACACGTACCGGCACAAGGGGCTCCCGCCCACGCCCATCAACAACCCCGGCGAGGAGGCCCTGAAGGCGGCGGCCGATCCCCCTAAGGGCGACTGGCTCTTCTTCGTGACGGTGAAGCCCGGCGACACCCGCTTCACCAGCAGCTACAAGCAGCACATGAAGTGGGTCGACGAGTTCAACAAGAACCAGCGAGGGTCCGGGTCCGGCTCCTGAGCGCCGGCTGAACCCACCGCCCCTAGGGAGCTCCATCACCTAGGGGCGGTGGGGGTTCGGGGGCCCGAGGCCCTTACGGGACCTAGGGGCCGTAGGGGACCTAGGGGTGCTCAGACCCCTAGGTGACCTAGGGCCCCTACTGCCCCTACGGGTCCTACCTGCGCGCCGCGATCTCCGCCTTGTCCGCCGTGTGCTGGAGCCCGGACAGTACGGAGGACGGCTTGCCGCCCGGGAGTACGGCCTTGCCGATCCGCTCCCGCACGGCCGGCTTCACGGTGTCCCACGAACTCCGGCTCACCGGCTGGAACTCGGCGTCCCCCATGTCGTCGATGAACTTCCACAGCTCGCGCTGCTCCCGGTCGTCCCGCAGCTTCTCCAGCGTGGAGGTGCGCACCGGGAGCGTGCCCTGTCCCCCTAGGTACCCCATCGGGGACTTCATGTCGGCGTACAGGGCGGTCAGGAACTTGCCCGCGTCCTTGCGCCGCCCGCCGCTGCGGAACGCCATCATCCAGTCGTTCAGCCCGACCGGCGCGGCAGGACCGCCGCGCCGCGCGGGGAACGGCCCGTGCCCGTAGGGGACATGCGCCGCGTGCGCGGTCCCCAGCAGTACGGGGTGCGCCAGCAGCATCCCCACCTGGCCGCGCAGGAAGCCCCCGTACGCCTGGGTGCGGGTGAGCTTGGCGGGGTCGGGGCCCGCGAGGCCCGGCTCGACCAGCTCGTCGCGCAGCCACTCCAGCGTCCGTACGTTGGCCGGGCTCCGGAAGTCGTAGCCCCCGCTGCTCACATAGCCGCCCTCGCCCGCCGTCATCCAGGCCAGCGCCTCGTCCTCGGCGGCCTCGGGGCCGAGCTGCAACCCGTAAGGGATGCGCACGCCGGAGGACTTGAGGGCGCGGGCCGCCGAGGCGAGCTCCTTCCAGCTCCCGGGCGGCCCCGGTATCCCGGCCTTCGCGAACAGCTTCCGGTTGTAGAACAGCCGCGGCACGCTGGCCAGGCAGGGGATCCCGTACTGGGTGAAGCTGACCTCCCCCGCCCGCGCGAAGGAGGCGATGAAGTCCGCCTGGGCCGGGATGCTGAACAGCTCGGGCGCGCTGTAGAGCCGGTGCTCCTCGGCGTAGTCGGCGAAGCTGTTGGACTGCGCGATGTCCGGCGCCCTGCCGTCCCGCACCCGCTGCGACAGCACCTTGTCGATCTTGCTGAAGCTGACGAACTCCAGGTCGACGGCGATGTCGGGGTGCTTCTTCTCGAAGCGCGCCGCGAACTCCTTCCACTGCCGCACGATCGAGGCGCCGACGCTCTTGTCGTAGCTCGCCGCCAGCACCTTCAGCGGTTCGCCGTCGCCCGCCTCCGCGCCGCAGCCGCCGAGCCCGAACGCCGCGGCGCCGGCCGTCCCGGCAGCACCGGCCGCACCTTGCAGAAACCGCCGCCGACGCACCGGTCCGTCCCCTCTCTCGCTCCGCTTCCTCACGACGCCCACCGGCTTCCGTGACCACGTCAAAAGGCACCGTACGCCTCAGGTGGCACATTGTGCCAAGCAGGCATACCCTGCTGCACATGCCCGGCACCAGCACCTCTCCCTCCCTCACCGAGCGGCGCAAGGCCGAGACCCGGCTGGAGATCGCACGGACGGCCGCGGCCCTGTTCATCGAGCACGGCCTGCGGGCCACCCGCGCCGAGGACGTCGCCCGCGAGGCGGGCGTCGCGCCGCGCACCTTCTACCGCTACTTCGCGACCAAGGAGGAGGCCGTCGCACCGGTCTTCTCCGTCGGCGTACGGCGCTGGGTCGATGCCGTAAGGGACGCCCCCTACGGGCTCACGGTCCCCGAGGCCCTGACCCACGCGGCCCGCGCCGCGCTCTCCGCCGACGACGAAGAGAACGCCCGGGCCATGGGCTGCGTACGGCAGTTGCTGCGGCAGGCGGAGGAGGCGCCCGCGCTGCGCTCGGTGTGGAACGACGCGCACTACGAGTCCGAGGTGGCGCTCGCCGGGGTCCTGGCCGAACGCACCGGCCACGACCCGGAAGGGCTCCCCCTGAGACTCGCCGCCGGCACCGCCAACACCGCGGTGCGCATCGCGGTGGAGAGCTGGGCCGCCGCCCCCGACGCCCCGGCCGACGGCCCCGAGGGCCCAGCGGCGCTGGTGGCGCGCACCATCGAATCCCTCAGCACCCCTCCCTGGAGCCTCATATGAACTCGCTGACCGGCAAGACGGTCCTGATCACGGGCGCGGCGCGCGGCATCGGCGCGGAGACAGCGCGGCGGGCCGTGACCGCCGGCGCGCAGGTCGTCCTCACCGACGTGCTCGACGAGACCGGCCAGGCCCTCGCCGCCGAACTCGGCGACAGCGCGCGCTTCGCCCACCACGACGTCACCTCGGAGGAGGACTGGCGGCGGGTCGTGGAGTACGCGGTCGCCGAGTTCGGCGCGCTGCACGGCCTGGTCAACAACGCGGGCATCGCCATGGGCCAGCCCCTGGAGACGGTCTCCGTCGAGGACTTCCGCCGCGTCGTCGACATCAACCTCAACGGCGTGTTCATCGGCCTCAAGGCCGTGCTGCCCGCGCTGCGCCGGGCCGGCGCCGGATCGATCGTGAACATCTCCTCGGCCGCCGGCCTGATGGGCCTCGCGATGACCGCCGGGTACGGCGCGTCCAAGTGGGGCGTGCGCGGCCTCTCCAAGATCGCCGCGGTCGAGCTCGGCGAGGAGCGCATCAGGGTCAACTCCGTGCACCCCGGCATGACATACACGGACATGACCGCCCAGGTCGGCATCCAGAAGGGCGAGGGCAACTTCCCCGGCGCCCCGATGGCCCGCGTCGGCGAGCCGCACGAGATCGCCGACGCCGTGTGCTTCCTGCTCTCCGACTCCGCCGCGTACGTCACGGGCGCCGAGCTCGCCGTCGACGGCGGCTGGACAACGGGCCCCACCGTGAAGTCCGTGGTGGGCGGCTGAACTTCGGCGCCCCGGCCCCTCTACTCTGTACGGGCCAGATTGCCGAGCAGCCGGAGGAAGGCTTCCGTGGCCGACATAGACGCAGCACGCAAGACGTTCGAGAAGTTCGACCGGAACGGCGACGGTTACGTCACCCCGGTCGAGTTCCAGCAGGCCATGGTGGAACTGGGCGACCGCCACTACACCGTCGCGCTGGCCGAGGCGATCCTCAAGACCCGCGACGACAACGGCGACGGCGTCCTGTCCTTCGACGAGTTCTACCAACGGGCCCAGGAAGTCTGAGCCCCCTGCCCCTGGCAACAGCGGCCCCCGAGTTCCCTCGGGGGCCGCTGTGCGCCCACCCCGAGAAACCCCCACCCCGCCCCGTACGGGCACCCCGCACCGCACAACGATGCCCCGTTCCAAGCACCTCGGAACGGGGCATCACTGCTATGACCTGGAGCCGCCTGTCGGATTCGAACCGACGGCCTTCTGTTTACAAGTCGGAGAATGATCATGATGACGACTGACGCCGACTGACCACAGGTGCCGTTCCCGCTGGTCAGAGGCGGTGTCCCGGATGCGTCGTGGTGGCCGATGGTGGCCTGTCACGGCGCATCCGGGCTCACTTCGGGCTCACGTCGAGCTCACTGAAAGCCCTTGCTCACCTGCAATAACGGCTTACGCCGCCTTCGGCGGCTGCCAGCGCTGGACCCATCCGCGGCCGACGACGCGGTCGAGGTAGTCGTTCATGCCGGCGCAGAACTCTTCGGTGGCGTGGTCGCGGTGGACGAGCCAGACGAAGGACCCCGCGCGCTCGACGGGCACGCACAGCGCGCCGAGGGGCAGTTCGTCCTCGGCGACCCGCTCCCACCGCACGCACGCCTTGCCACAGGGGTCGGTCTGGCTGGCGAGGTCTTCCGCTTCGGGGTCCCAGCGCTGCACCCACAGGCCGGTTCCGAGGATGTGCGCGTGCAACTCGTTGAGCTCGCGGCACAGTTCGTCGGTGATGTGCCCCGGCCGGACGCGTACGACCACATATCCCGGCTCGTCCGCGCTGTGCACGGCGACGCCGTCGGGCCAGCATCCGTGGTCGATCTCGAAGTGCGTCCCGGTGGACTCGTACACCTCCATGGCAGGCGCCCCCTCAGCTTCGCCCCATACGGTCAAGTGTTCGAACAGGGGGCCACTCTCGGCCACACGCCCCCGTTGCCTGCCCCATCATGCACACCAAGCGCCTCTGTGACCAGCAGGTACGCTCGTCACCCCGCGTGGGACTCTTCTCGATCTAATGCACCGGACCATGTGTCGACGATGCCTTGGAGCCTCCGCTGATCCTCGGGGGACATCTGCCGGTAGCGCCGCACGAGCACGCGCACGTCATCCTCTTCACCCCAGACGGAGGCGAGCCCAAAGAACTGGCTTCCCGCAGCATCCTGCAAACGCCCAAGCGGGCAGTCGAGCCCGGCGGCGAGCGCGCGCAGCTCGGCGAGTTTCGGGGGCTTGATGTCGCCCTTTTCCAGGTTGGCGAGGGTGCTGCGCTTCCACAGGGAGCCCTCGTCGGGGTTGTCCGGGTCGAGGCAGCGGTCGGCGAGCTCGCGCAGGCTCAGGCCGAGTTCCGCGCGCCTTTCGCGCAGCAGGTCGCTGAGTTCTGTCGCGTGGTCGGCGGTCATGACCGTTCGTCCCTCCTGGCCGTGGGTGGCGAGCGCGCGTCCGCCCGAGCGGTCGACTGTGTGGCGATATCACCTGGACAGTGCGTCCAGATTTCTGGGCATGCTACGCGACCCGGCCGGGTCGCGTAGCCAGGCAGAACAGATTGGCTAAAAATATGGACAGCATGATCACGGGCTTGCCATGCTGTCGCTGTCCAATTATTTGGCCAACTGCCTCGGGGGGCGACGCATGGCTGTTCCTCTGTACCGATACCGGCTGGTGAGCCCGGATCTGCTGCGGCGCCTGATGGAGCGCACCGGCACCGGCTCCCGCATCAGCATCCGTGATCTTGCCGCCGCGGCGGGCGTCTCGCACGGAACGATTCACGCCCTGGTGCAGGGCGAGACCCGTACCGCCGCACCGCAGGTCGCGCACGAGGTGTGCCGCGTGATCGGCGTGGATCTGCTCATCCTGTTCACGCCGACCGGCCGCGCGGTGCCCGCCGACGAGAGCGACGCCCTGTGCGCGGGGGCCGCGGCATGAGCCGCGCCGCTTCCTGCGCCGCGCCGGCCGCGGTGGTCATCGCGACGCCTGGCCTCAACCGCGAGGACCGCGAGGCGTGGCTCGCCGTACGCCGCGGGGGTATTGGCGGCTCCGAAGTCGCGGCGGTGCTGGGCATGGACCGCTACCGCAGTCCGCTTGAGGTCTACCTCGACAAGGTCGGCGAACTGCCGGACCTGCCGCGCGACCCGGTGCTCGACGAGGCCGCCTATTGGGGCCGCACCCTCGAACCGCTGGTCGCCGATGCGTTCGCCGAGCGCACCGGGCTGCCCGTGACCGAGGGGCCCGGCACCCTGGCGCACAACCAGCGGCCGTGGATGCTCGCCAACCTCGACCGCCTCGTAACCGACCCCGAACAGCCCGACGAGCCAGCGGTTTTGGAGGTCAAGACCCGCTCGGCGTTCCAGGCCGAGGAGTGGCGCGAGAGCGTGCCGGACGGGCCCGCGCTGCAATCGCACTGGTACCTCGCGGTGACCGGCTACCGCCGCGCGCACGTCGCCGCCCTGGTCGGCGGTCAGCGCATGGTGGTGCACACCGTGGAGCGCGACGAGTCCCTCGTCGCTCATTTGGTCGAACTGGTGGGCGAATTCTGGCGTCACGTGCAGGAGCGCACGCCGCCGCCCGCCGACGGCTCTCCCGCGACCGCCGACCTGCTCGCCCACCTCTACGAGGTGCGGCCGGACGCGGTCACGGTCGCCGACCCGGACGAGGTCGAGCCGCTGCTCGACGAGCTCGCCGCGCTCAAGACCCGCGAGCAGCAGCTCGCCGACGAGCGCCGCCTCGTCGAGAACCGGCTCAAGACCTTGGCGGGCGAGGCCGAGGTCGTCCGGTGCCGCGACGAGGTCGCGTTCACCTGGAAACAGAACGGCCCCCTGTCGGCGAAGCGCTTCCGGGCTGCGCACCCCGTCCTCGCCGAGCAGTACACGCGCTCCGCGCCCGCGCTGGACACCGCGCGGCTTGCCGCCGACCACCCCGAGACCTACCGCGCGCACCGTGCGCGCCGCCTGATCGTGCCCAGCCCGAGGGGGAAGAAGTGACCACGGACCTGACGCAGCGCGTCGCGAAGAAGGCCGCGGCCGGCAAGCAGGCCGCGAAGCAGCCAGCCGGCGGGCAGCCCTCGCTCGCGCAGTTCGTCGAGTCGATGCGGGGCGAGCTCGCCCGTGCGCTGCCTGAGCACATCAGCCCCGACCGTGTCGCCCGGATCGCGCTTACCGAGCTGCGGCGCGTGCGGCACCTGTCGGAGTGCACGCAAGCCTCGTTCGGCGGGGCGCTGATGACGTGCGCGCAGCTCGGTTTGGAGCCCGGCGGGGCGCTGGGCGAGGCGTATCTGCTGCCCTTCTACAACCGCGAAGCGGGCGCCTACGAGGTGCAGCTCGTCATCGGGTATCAGGGCATGATCAGGCTCTTTTGGCAGCACCCGCTCGCCGCCGGCCTCGATACCCAGACCGTGTACGCAGGCGATGAGTTCGACTACGCGTACGGCCTCGACCCGGTGCTGCGGCACGTGCCCTCGATGAGCGCCGACCGCGGGCAGCCGGTCGCGTACTACGCCGTCGCCCGGCTCAAGAACGGTGGCTCGGCGTTCGTCGTGCTCTCCCCCGGCGACGTCGAGCGCATCCGGCAGCGCTCCACGGCGAAGAGCTCGGGCCCGTGGCGCACCGACTACGACGCCATGGCGAAGAAGACCACCGTTCGGCAGCTCTTCAAGCTGCTGCCGAAATCGGCCGAGCTCGCGCACGCCGTCGCGCACGACGGCAGCGTGCGCCGCGACGTATCCGAATCCGGTCTCGACGTCGTGCCCGACTACGTCGAGGGCGAGCTCGTCGACCAGGACGAGCCCGCAGACACCGAGGAGAACACCGGCGCCTCTGCGGCAGCCGCGGCGTAACCCGCTCCTTCCTGGCCCCGCCTGTGCCGCGGGGCGGCCCTCTCACCTGCCGAACCACACTGCAAGGACGTTGCGTTGAGCGTGGATGCTTCGGACTGGGTATGGACCCGGTCCGCTTCCAAGGGCGTCGCCCGTACGGTGCTGCTCGCGATCGCGGACAGGTGCCGTGACGAGCGGTGCGTCGCCTACGCCGGTACCGCAATGCTCGTGCGGCGCACGAACGCCGCCCGCTCTTCGGTCATCACTGCGGTTGACCGACTCCTCGCCTCGGGCGAGTTGGAGCTCGTCCAGGGCAGGACGGGGCCGCGCGGGGAGAGGTGCTACCGGCTGCCGCACGCCGTCGGGCACGTGCGCGCCGAGGCGGACACGGCCTCGCAAGGGGGTCCGGAATCCGGACCGGTACAGATCCCGGACCGGTCCGAAAACGAGACCCCCGGTGCGGAACCCGGACCCCCGGGGTCCGGAAACCAGACCCCCGAGGGGGTACGGAATCCGGATCCGGGGGGTACGGAAACGAGACCCCGGGGGTCCGAGAACGACACCCCGGGGGGTCCGAGAACCGGACCCCAGAACAGCAGCTCTCTTCTTCTAGAAGAGCAGCAGCCGCACGCGCCCGCGCGCACGAGCCGCTCCGCGGTCATCGCGGAACTTCGCCCGCTCGCCGACGCGCTGGTCGCCGCCGGTGTCGAGGTGCGGTGGATGCTCGGCCTCGGCGAGCAGCGCGACGTATACCGGCTCGTCGAGCAGCACGGCATCGAGCGCCTCGTCGAACTCGCCGCACACCGCACCGCCCCCGGCGACTCGCCCAAGTCCGCCCGGTACTGGCTCAAGGTCTGGGGCGACCTCGACCACTCCCCCGCACACCCGCCCGCCGACCCCGCTGTCGGCGCCGCCGGGAACGTCGTCCCGCTCCGCAGCCGCGCCTCGCCGCCCGCCTCACACACCGACTCCCTGCTCGCCGGCCTGCGCCTGCTTGAGGAACAGGAGAACACCTGATGAACCGCCGCGAGGTCGCCGCCCTGCTCAACTACGCAGGAGCGCTCGACAGCCGGATCGGCCGCGTGGTCGCCGACCAGCAGCGCGCCGCCCACGCCATCGGCCGATGGACCGAGGCCCTCACCGATGTGCCCGCCGTGGCGCCGGACGGCAGTTGGGACGCCACCCACGTCGTACGCCGCTACTACGAACAGCGCGGCGACAACTCCGCCCGCTACTACGCCATCGACCCGCACCACCTGCTCGCCGCCTGGGCCCGCCACCGCGCGACCGTCATGGACCGGCACACCGACCCCACCCCGAGCGCCGACCCGGACAACGAGCGGGCATGGCGTGCCGAACTGCTCGCGACCCGTCACGCGGTTGCCGCCGGGCAGGCAGCGCCGACCACGCACCGCCAACTCACCTCCGGCGGGCCGCAGTCCACGGTCACCGCGCGCCTCGCCGACGTCGGCTCACCGATACCCGCACGGGTCCGTGAGCAGCTCGCCGCTTACCGGCCGCGACGGGCGGAGCGCGAGGTCCGCCTCACTGCCGGCCGTCCCGACCCGCTGAGCGTGCCGTGCGGCTGGTGCGGGGCCCACGTGGGCAAGCCGTGCCGCTCCCGCCGCGTCGCGCCCAATGGCGCCGCCACCGGCAGCGCGCACCGCGAGCCACACCCCTCCCGCACGGAGGCAGCCCAGGCCAAGCGCGGATGACGCCGCCCGTCTCTGCGGCCGTGCTCGCCCTCGTCGCCGGAGCGCTGCACGACCTGCACCCCACCGCCTACGACCCGACCGCACACCCAGTCGATCCGGCCGCCCAGCAGGACGCCGAGCACCTCCTCGCCGCCCTCGCCGAGCAGGGCGTGACCCTCACTCCGCCCCCGGCCCCGCAGCCACCCACGCACACCGACGAGCCGCCGTCCTGAGCGGCACCGAGCGACCGGTCGATGCGCCGCCCATGCGCGCGCGAGACCGAATCCAGATTTCGGAGGAACACCGCTTGTCTGCTGTACCGATCCGACACCGCCGCCTCGTCGAGTACGCCCTGCACCTGCCCGCCCCGTTGACGGCCGTGGCCGAGCTACTCGACACCGCCCGCGGCGCGCTGCGCGCCGACGGCCGCCCGCTCACCGAGGCGACCGTGCGCCAGGTGGGCGGCGAGCTCGTCGTCTCCTACGCCCTCACGCCCGAGGCCGAGCAGACCGAGGCGGGCGCCGTGGCACGCCGGACGCTGGGGTTCGCATGAGCCCGCGCAGGAAGGCGACGACGACCGCGCGCACCGAGCGCCGCGAGACCCTGCTCGCGCTGCTCGCCCGCGCCGAACGCGGCGTGCTCACTCCCGCCGAGGCTGCGCGGCTGCGGGCCCTGGTCGAGGCCGAGCTCGACGACGCCGACACCGCGCGCCGGTCCGCCGGCGGGCAGCAGGCCGCGGTGCGCCGTGCACAGCACAGGCTCGATGCGGCCGAGGAAGCGATACGGGAGATCGAGGCCGACCGCGACCAGCTCGCCCGTGAAGTGCTCGCCGAGCGGCGACGCCACCGTGCCGAAGTGGACGAGGCCCGCGCAGCGCGCACCGAGCAGCAGCACGCGCCGTGCGACCACTGATGTGACAAGGGGAGGACCCGCGCCCTATGCCGAACTCCGACACCGTTCGCCGTGAGACCGCCGCCGCGCTGCACACCGTTCGTAAGCAGTGGGGCGAGCTGATGCTCGCGATTGATACGCCGCCCGCGGAGCCGTGGCCGCCGCGCCAACTCGTGCACACTATGCGGCCGGTGGACGACGAGCCGCTCGTCGAGCGGGCCCCGCTGGTGTTGCGGGAGCATCCGGCACCGGCGAACCTCGACGCCCTCGACGCTGGGCTGTTCGTCGAGCAGGCGGTGTTCGACCTGGCCGACACCCTCGCCGCCGCGGTGCAGCGCGCACCCCTCGACCACCCGCGGCGGTGGAATTACCGCAGCCCAACAGGGCCTGGGTCCCGGGCGCATGGGCTGCACTGGGCCGCGCTGTTCGTCGAGGGCCGTGTGCTGGACGAGGACACCGAGCCCGAGCAGCAGCTCGACGGCACCCTCGACGAGTCGCCGTTCCTGCCCCTGCCCGAGCACCTGCTGCACGAGGCGCACCGCGTCGCCCGTGCCGCGGAGGGGCGCGTGCTGCGCGCGTTGGGCCTCGATGAGCGCACCGTGCCCGTGCCCGAGCGTCCGTGCCCGTGGTGCGGCGGCGAGCTGCTGCTGCACACCGGCCCTGACGAGCCGCCGACGGTCACCTGCTCGACCGGGCCGAGCTGCACCGCGCCCGTACCGCACAACTACTGCGGCCGGCGAGTGTGGGAGTGGCACGCGCTGCCCGCCCTAGTGACCGCGCTCGACACTGCGCAGCAGCGCGCGAGTGCACGGGCGGCGTGATCCGTAGCGCCTTGCGGTTACCGGCCCTTGGCGAGCTGGTCTACGCGGCCGATGGAGAGCTTGTATAGCTCGGCAACTTCGCGCAGCTTCATGCCCTGGCCCTCGCGCAGTTCTTGAACGGCTTCCTGTCGTACGGCTTTGACCCGTCGGCTCGCCGTCGGCAGTAGGTCGTCGGCGAGCACGCGGGCGGCGAGTTCCCGCTCAACCGGGTCGCTGATCTCGTCGAGGCAGGCGAGGGCGGCATCGACGTGGTCAGCCATCCGGGCCCGTAGGGCGGCGCGTGCGTCGTCGGGGTCGGGTGTCTCGGTCATGGCAGCAGGCTACGGCTTTCCCAAGATCTTTTTCTAGGGGGCCTTGACGTAGATTTATAGGACCCCTAGAAATGGTGGTGCGTGGCCGGACTCCACCCGGCGACGCACCACCGACTGACAGGGAGCAAACCCCATGAACGTCACGGCCCACGTGAGCCGCTCATCCCACCCGCACCAAGGCACCGAACAGGCCGAACGTGCGCAGCACATCGTGCTCGACCAGCCCCTGCACGCCGGGCGCCTGCACCGCGAAGCGGGCGACGCACTGTGTCGCCCGGCCGTCGACTTCTACGAGCTGGAAGCCGAGCACCTCAACGCCGAACCCACCTGCACGCGCTGCCTCGACCGCGCCAACCGCTACGGCGTGCACATCGCGCACCCCGAGCAGTCCACCGTCACCGAGCAGGCCGACACCAGCGAGGCGGAGCTGCATGACACCGTCGCCGTGATCGAGCAGGCCGAGGCCGACGACGGCACGTGGCGCGGCGGCTGGATCGCAGCAGCGCCAGCGACTAGCGATGACGTGCTGTTCGTCCTCGACGAGAGCGAGGGCGAGCAGGGCGCCCTCTTCGGCTGACTGCTACCGGCACCCGGCGCCCGCTCGCGCTACGCGGGGCGGGCGCCCCCGTAATGCAAGCGGCCCGCCACGCGGTGACTCCACCACCGGGACGGGCCTGACCACCGAGGGAGCAAACCCCACCATGGCTACGGCCAACCCTAACGACGAGCGGCCACAGCACGGCCCGCCCGCGGTCGGCAAGCGCGCGAGCGTGCGCGTGGACGAGAACCTGCATGCCGACCTCGTCGCACTCATGCGATGCGGCATCACCGCGTCCGACGCCATCCGCGACGCCGTCGCACTGCTGGCCGACATCCACCGCGCAGCGTGGGACATGGGCGGCTACCCCGAGGGCGCCCCGCCCGTGATCCAGTCCGCCAACCTGGCTGCGTATGACACTGTCCGGCGCACTGACCAGCACGTATGACAGCTTGCCCGACATCGTCTCCGGCCAACTTCACACGCTCGGGCATGGCGTCGGACAGCCACCGAGCACCGTCCTATGTCCCTCCGGTGGCGCAGCAGTATGGCCGTCGCACGTCCCCCTCCATACCGTCGAAGGCGTGACGAGCTACGCAACTGCCATCAAGACCCATGCTGAGCGCGAACCCACTTTCGGGGAGAGCAATTACATTCACGGCTTCTTTGATGCAGGCGACGTTCACGCCGTGGTGTGGCCAGATCCGTGGGGGCGGACTTGGGAGGAGGCGGAAACAGTGTGCGGGCGACCGACGCGCGGCATGGAGCAGTACATCCATCCCAATCCTGCTCAGTGGCCACAGCCGCGGTTTCAGCTCGATGCATGCGATGCGTGCGACAGAGGCGTGCAGGCCGCAACTGGTGGCTGACCGGCGCGGGCCCGTGCGCAAGGTAGCAATGCAGGTTGCGATTCGATAACAACCTGCCTTAGTGTCGGCGGCGCATCCAGCGTGCCCAAAAACGGTGCGCCGCCCCTAACTTGATATGCCTGAGCGCCCGCCATGCCTCCCCCGTCGTGGCGGGCGCTCGTCTGCGCCCGGGAGGTGACCGCCCATGGCCCGTCGGCCGGTCACCGAAGCCGAGCACGACGAGGTGCGCCGCAGGCACGCCGCCGGGGAGCCCCGTAACGAGATCGCCCGCGCGCTAGGCCGCTCTGCCTCGACCATCTCGCGCATCGCACGCGAGGAAGGCCTGCGGTTCGAGGGCGGCGCCCGCGTTGCCCCGGCAACCGAGGCACGGACACTCGACCTCGCCGAGCAGCGGCAGCAGCTCGTCGCCCGTCTCCACGCACGGGCCGCTGCGAACCTCGACCGGGTCGAGGCCGGGGCGTACGTGCGCGTCGAGTTGCTGCCCGACGGCCGCGCCCGGAAGATCACGACCGATGATCCGCCGGCGCAGGATGAGCGCCACCATGCCCAGGCGCTCAGCTCGTACCTAAGCAGCGCTGCGCGGCTCGCCGAGATCGACGCCAACCAGGGCGCCGCCGAGGTGCGTTCGATGCTCACCGACCTTGCCCGCGGGATTCGCGACGCGTTCGCCGACGACAGTGACGGGGAGTAGGCCCGTCCAACGAGGCCCGGCACCGGCCGTGACGTGCGTCGACACCGCAGTGCATGCCGTAGGGTGGGGTTCATCGACGCGGGGTGGAGCAGCTCGGTAGCTCGCTGGGCTCATAACCCAGAGGTCGCAGGTTCAAATCCTGTCCCCGCTACTCGATGGAAGCCCCTGGCCTATGGGCCGGGGGTTTTCTCGTGCCTGGCCCCGTCTCGGACAGATCGCAGAGCGGGGGTGTGGTCAGCGTGCTGGACCCCGGCTGGTTGCCGCTCTCCCGTAAGCAGTTGCGCAGCATTGCGCAGGCGGAAGCGCGTGTCTGCCTATGGCACGGTGCGGTGCGATCGGGGAAGACGATTGCCTCACTGCTGGCATGGCTGCTGGCCATCGCCACGGCCCCGCCGTCCGGGCTCATCCTCGCTGTGGGCAGGTCGCTACAGACCATCGAGCGGAACATCTTCGAACCACTCCAAGATCCCGACTTGTTCGGGCCAGTCGCCAAGCAGGTACGGCACACGCGCGGTGCCACCACGGCGACAGTGCTCGGCCGCACCGTGCACCTGATCGGCGCCGCCGACGCGCGGGCCGAGGGCCGGCTGCGCGGGCTCACGGCCTCGCTCGCCTACGTCGACGAGGCAACCCTGCTGCCCGAGGCATTTTGGACGCAGCTCCTCGCCCGCCTCTCCGTGCCCGGGGCACGGCTGCTCGCCACCACGAACCCGGATTCGCCGCGGCATTGGCTCAAGCTCGGCTATCTCGACCGCGAAGGCGAACTCGACCTCAAGTCGTGGCACTTCGCGCTCACCGATAACCCGTCGCTGCCCGAGGCGTACGTTGAAGCGTTGCGCGCCGAATACGTCGGGCTGTGGCGCCGGCGGATGATCGACGGGGCGTGGGTGGTCGCTGAGGGCGCGATCTTCGACATGTTCGACGAGGCCGAGCACGTCGTCGACGAGGTGCCCGAGATGCGGCGCCGGTGGGTGGGCATCGACTACGGCACGACGAACGCCACCTCGGCCGTGCTGCTCGGGCTCGGCGCCGATGACCGGCTGTACGCCGAGGCTGAATGGCGCTGGGATTCACGCGTCACGCATCGGCAGTTGACTGACGCGCAGTACAGCGCCCGTATCCGGTCATGGCTGCGCGAGCGCGACGTCGAGCCCGAGTGGACGTTCGTCGACCCCTCGGCCGCGAGCTTCATTGCGCAGCTCTGGGCGGATGGGCACCCCGGCGTCGCCCGCGCCCATAACGACGTGCTCGACGGCATCCGCAGCACCGCGACCACCCTCGACTCCGGGCTGCTGCGCGTCCACCGCTCGTGCGCCGGCCTGCTCGATGAGCTGCCCGCGTACGCATGGGACCCGGACGCGTCCGAGAAGGGCGAAGACAAGCCGATCAAGCGCGACGATCACAGCGTCGACGCGCTGCGCTATGCCGTGCACTCCACCTCGCACGAATGGCGCCACCTGCTCACAGCGGCGGGGTCTCCAGCACTGAGCGGACCTCGTCCGTGAACTGAGCTCGCCTCTCGTAGGCCCGCATGCCGAATCGGTCGTGATCGCGTTCCCAATGCCGCGGCACCGTCGTCTCGTCACAGAGGATGCGCAACGACATGATGCGAGCGACAAGGGAGCCGCTGACCAACTGCCCTGCCTTAACTACTGCTTTCGGTCCGGCCATAGCTACGCGTGTGTTCAGTCTCTTGAGGTCCTCAAGAGCCGACATGATCTCGTCGAGGCGGCTCTGCTGAGCCGCCCAGTCTGGCGCTGGCCCCTCACCCCGGACGAAGTCGATGACCTGTCTGTAGACCTCTTGCAGGTCATCGTCGATGGACTGTGCTGCGTTCAAGAACGCGCCGTAGGCGTTGATGCGCTCTTCACGCAGCTTGCTCCCGTGGTCGACCCTCCCTTGATCCCGTACTTGCCAACGAGCCGCGGCGTATCCCAAGTACGCCGAGCCGATGGTGCCAATGACGCCAACTCCCGCCCCCAGGACGGCCGCTGTCCCCTGATCCATACGCGCCATGTTGCCTGCCGGTCAGCGAAGGAAGGTGATCCGCAGTGCCGCTGCCTGAGAACGGCGCCCCGTGGCCGCCGCCCGCGTTCGCCACCGAATACCGCGCCATGCAGGTTGATGACGCCTGGTACAGCGGCGACCGTGACCGCCTGGCGCGTGTGTACGGCCGCGAGCAGGTCCGCACGGACGGTAAGCGCTGTTTCTGGGGGCGACGCCCGCAGCAGGGGCAGAGCGATACCCGCCTGCACGTCCCTCTCGCCGCGGACATCGCGAACACCTCGGCAGCGCTGCTGTTCAGTGAGCCGCCGGTGTTCACCGTTGAGGACTCGGCGACGCAGCAGCGCCTCGACGAGCTCACCGAAGCAAGCGGCGCCGCAAACACGCTGCTGGAGGCGGCCGAGGTGGGTGCCGCGTTGGGCGGGGTGTTCCTGCGGGTGACGTGGGATGCGCAGCTTGCCGCGCGTCCGCTGCTCACGGTGGTGCACGCCGACTCGGCGGTGCCTGAGTTTCGGTTCGGGCTGCTGCGGGCTGTCACGTTCTGGCACGAGCTGGCGAGCGACAGTGTGACGGTATGGCGTCATCTTGAGCGACACGAGCCCGGGGTGATCCTGCATGGGCTCTACCAGGGCGACCGCGAACGCCTCGGCATGCGCGTGCCGCTGACCGAGCACCCCGACGTCGCCAATCTCGCCGACTCCCTCGGCCCGGATGGCGACGCCATCGAGACCGGTCTGCCCGACGCGCTGACTGCGGCTTACGTGCCCAACCTCAAGCCCAACCGGCAGCGCCGCGGCTCACCTCTGGGCCGCAGCGACTATGCAGTGCCAATTCACGACCTGTTCGACGCGCTCGACGACGTGTGGTCGAGCTGGATGCGCGACATCCGCCTCGCCCGCGCCCGGCTGATCGTTCCCACCGGCTACCTGCGCGACAACGGACCCGGTCAAGGCGCCAACTTCGACGCCGACCGGGAGATTTGGCAGCAGCTCAACATCCCGCCTACCGAGGCCGGGAACGCCGGTATCACGTTGGCGCAGTTCGGCATCCGCGTGCAGGAGCACAGCAGCAGCGCCGAGGCGATCGTGCGGCAGGCGACGCAGAGTGCCGGCTACTCCGCGCAGACCTTCGGGCTCGGCGACGCGCCGGCCGTGACCGCAACCGAGGTCACCGCTCGCGAACGCCGCAGCATGATCACGCGGGACGTGAAGGCGCGGTACTGGGCGCCAGCGGTCGCCGACATGCTGCACGTGATGCTGCGCCTCGACCGGGCGTTGGGCTTCTCCCGCGTAGCCGTCGACGAGCGGCCAGCGATCGAGTTCGGCGACTCCGTCAGCGAGGACCCGCAGACCACTGCACAGACCCTCTCCCTGCTCACGCAGGCCGAGGCCGCAAGCATCGACACCCGCGTGCGCATCCTGCACCCGGACTGGGACGACGATCAGGTGCAGGCCGAGGTCGAGCGCATCCGCGAGGACTTCGGCACCGGCGTGCCCGCCGACCCGCTACAGGCCCGGTCTCTGGGTGCGAACGCCTCGCTACTCGACCCTAAAGACAATCCGAAGTAGACGTTCCGCACGGGCTCTTACCTCTGGAATCGGGTGCGCCAGCGCCACCAAGAGGATCAGCGCCATGACGCCCATGAGCAGCGGAAGCCCCGAAGCAAAGACTCCAGTCAAATCAATTCCCATGGAAGAAGACTATCTAGCGATCTCCGCCGCCAGGCACGAGGAATGCGCGCACTCTGTTGCACAACTCTCCAAACCGCTGTATTCTCGATTGCCTTCTAAGGTACGAAGGTGCAGGTCATAGACGGAGTTGGCACCACGTCTACGCTGCACCCATCCGGGGGTGAGAGTGACTGGTTTCATTATTCGAAACCTGCCACTTGATTCCATTTCACCCAGTTAGTCAACCTAGCGAAAAAAGTTCCGGGAACTCCATTTCCCACATTCTTTTAGTTGACGCATAAATAAAAATGGGAGGGGGTACATGCCCACCTCCCCTGAGCTAGTGGAAGATTTGTCGACCGGCGTGCGGGACCTGTACGCGGATGCCGAGGAACGGCTGCTCGGCATCATGGCGCGGCAGTTGGCCGCCGGGCACGAGGCTCCGGGTTGGGCACAGCGCAAGCTCGCTGCGATCCAACCGCTTCGGCGTGCGTCGCAGCGCGTCGTCGACGAGCTCGGCCGCGCGGTGACGCTTGAGGTTTTTGACGTGGTCGCCGATTCCTACAACAGGGGGCATCGTGCGGCCGTGGCCGAGCTCGGCGCGCTGCCTGATCATGAGCGGCGACTCGTCGACGAGGTGACGCCGAATGCACAGGCTGTGGACAGACTCGCGGCGGAGGCAGTGCAGTTGGTGACTGCCACGCACCGCGGGATTCTGCGGGCCGTGGTTGACGGGTACCGGGACGTCGTCGCGCGGGTGACGGCAACGCCGCTGCTCGGTACGGGCACGCGTCGGCAGGCCACGCAAGACGCCATGCGCGCGTTTGCTGACCGCGGGATCTCGGGTTTCACCGACCGGGCCGGCCGGCGCTGGCAACTCACCTCGTACGCGGAAATGGCCGTGCGCACCTCGACGGCCCGCGCTGCGATCGAGGGGCACACTCGCACGCTGACTGAGGCCGGCCTCGACTACGTGCTCGCCTCGAACGCGCCGCGCGAGTGCCCGCTCTGCCGCCCCTGGGAAGGAAAGCTACTGTCCATCAGTGGCCCGGATGGGCGCCGCACGGTCGAGCTCGAACACGCCACCCACGACGGGGAAATGCTGCGCGTGGTGGTGCAGGGCAGCCTCGACGAGGCGCGGCTCGCCGGCTTCCAACACCCCAACTGCCGCCACTCCGTCTCGGCCTACATCCCGGGCGTGACCAGCCTCATTCCGCCGATGCGCTCGGACGGTTCGGGCTATGAGGCCACGCAGCGGCAACGCGCCATAGAGCGCAACATCCGCAAGCACAAGAAGCGCGCCGCCGCGGCGACCACGCCCGAGGCGAAGCGCGCGGCCGAGGCGAAGGTGCGCACCTGGCAGGGCAGGATGCGCGAGCACCTCGCCGAGAACCCCGGGCACCGGCGCAAGCGGCAGCGCGAGCAGATCGGCGCGGGCGACCTTCCCCCGCAGCGCACCGAGGCACCGGCCGAGGCGGTTGAAGCGGCGCGGCTGCGCGCCGGCGACGCGCACACCCCGGCCGAGATGAACGAGCAGCAGCTCGGCGACGCGATCGGCTCGGGCATCCCGGACGAGCGCGACCTCGACCGCGCCGCCCGCGAGCTCGACCGTCGCGACGAGCAGGCCCTACTCGACCGCGTCCGCCCCGGCGGACAGCTCGAACACGACCTCACCCCCTACAGCGACCGCGAGCTCGCCCGCGTGCTGCCGCACCTCGACGACGGCCAGGTGCTCACCGTCGCCGCCGAGCTCGACCGGCGCGACGTCGCCGCCCAACTCCCCCGCGTGCGGCGCGACCTGGTCGAGTTGTCCGAGCAGGACCTCGCCGCCCGGGTGCGCCACGCCAGCGACGAGGTCGAGCTCGCCCAGCTCGCGGCCGAGGCCGACCGGCGGCAGATCCTCGCCGAGCTGTTCCCCGGCGGGCGGCTTGCCGAGCGGCTCGACGAGGTCGACGACGAGGTGCTCGGCTGGGCCGTTCCCTACGCGACCGCGGCCGAGGCCGAACGCATCGCGGCCGAGATCGACCGCCGGTATCCGGTGCAGCCGCCCGAGCTGCCGCGGACCGGTGACCCCGTCGAGGACCTGCTCGCCGACCGTCGCCTCGTCGACGAGACACTCGCCCCCGTGCCGTCTCCGGATGAGTGGGGGTGGCTGGCGTTCGACGACGAGCCCGACCGGTTCGTGGGGATGTCGCGAACCGAGCGATGGATCGCCGAGCAGGAAGAGGCGCAGCAGGCGCAGCGCTCCGCCTACAGCCGCGAGCAGGTACGCGAGATGTACCGCGAGCACGTGTTCCGGCAGTTCCTCGAAGCCGAGGACGCGCTACGAGGGGAGCTGCTCAGCCGCCGCGCTGAGGCCGACGGCGTCCACCCGTTGAGCTTGTTCTCAGGTCCGGCGCACGTCGCCTACGCTCGCGCGAGCGAGGAACTCAAACGCTGGTGGGCGGATCATCCGCGCATTACGCTTGCTGAGTTCACCGAGCAGGTAGCCGGAATGCGCAGCGATGCCGCTGAGACCGCGCGCCGCGCCCGTAACGAGCGCGACAACGACCTGTAGTTGAAGGGGGCATCCGTGGCCGAGCAGCCCCGCGAGCGCCTCGTGCGCGCGCTGAACGCTGGCGCCGCAGCCGGCCGCGGAGGGACCGAGCCGACGAGCTGTCCGTACCCGATCCGTTCGCCTGAGTGGGCCGCGTGGGTGCGCGGATACGCGAAGACTGCGCGTCTGCCGCACGAGGCCGACAGCTAAGGCTTGTCCGGGGGATCGCGCATGGTCTGACCCCAGAGGGGCAGACCATGCGCTACTACGCCCCGGTGAATTATTCCTTGGGCTGGACGACGCAATCAGGGCCTGGGAAAACCAGACCCTCATGCCCGTCGGGATACCTCACCAGGTAGGGCGGCGCTCCTTCCGCCCCACGGACCTCGACGACCTCGAATTCGCGGCCCTGTAGCCCAACCGCACGGCTGTGAAGCAAAATCCGGTCACCGACGTTTGCACGCATATATGCGCGGCTCCCTTTATCTCAGTTGTTGCCTTGGCTTTCCCTGATCCGACTACGGCTTGATGTCATCAGCAACCCGATCCCTGCACCGGACACGCCGTGGGTCAACGCCCAGGCCCCAGGCAGGTACGGAACTCGGCACCGCCCCAACCCGCGGAAGAAGCAAGGCCGGGCGGTGCCGAGCGCGGCCCTACAAAGCGATGATGTTCACAGCCGAGCGGCCCCTCTCGCCGGTCGTGACCTCGAACTCGACTCGCTGCCCCTCAGCAAGGGTTTTGAAGCCGTTGCTCTGGATCGAGGAGAAGTGCGCGTAGACGTCCTGACTGCCGTCCTCCGGTGTGATGTATCCGAGTCCCTTGGACTCGTTGAACCACTTCACGGTGCCCTTGATTTTTGCCATGCGCGCTCCTTCATTCAGGGAGACAGGCGGTCAGCCTGCGGACCTTTCTGGTCATCTCTACCGGAATCCTGCCAGGCAGAGATGATCTCCATGCGTATTTCACGGTCCCCTACGTCTGCTGAACCACGACCCGCCCACCTGACGGACGCTTTCCCATGCCCAGAACGCTCGGAGGACTTGCCATGCCCCCAGAGGCCCACGATGCCCCCGCCCCGACCACCGACCCGGACAGCAACGGGCCGACCGAGCACACCACCCCGCTACCGCCTGGGCCGCCCGCTCCCGATACGGGCGGCGAGCAGCAACTCGCCCAGGCCGAGCAGCGCGCCACCGAACAGGAGGAAAAGGCACAGCAGTTGCAGGCCGCCCTCGACGCCGTGCAGAAGGCACTCAACCCGGACGGGGGTGCAGGCGAGCAGGACCCCGCGCAGCTCGCCGCCGCTGTGGCCGACCGCGACAAGCAGCTCGATCAGGTCGCCGCCGAGCTGCGGACGGCACAGGTCGAGCTCGCCGCCTACAAGAGCGCCGGCGCGCACGGTGCGCGAGCCGATCGGCTACTGAACTCCCGCAGTTTCCTCGACTCCGTCGCGGGGCTTGACCCGAGCGGGCCGAAGTTCGAGCAGCAGCTCGGCGCCGCCATCTCCGCCGCGGTCGAGGCCGACCCCGATCTGTACCGCGCCGCCGCCCCGGGGCCCGCGAAGGGCGGAGCGGAGTTCAACGGTCCGCCAGCCGGCGAGCAGCACCCGAAGAGCTTGCAGGAAGCCGTCGCTGCACGTCTCAGCTAATAACCGCATAACAACTGAATAGGGCACAACAACTGAATAGGGGAACTCTGAGTGATCACGCTCGCCGACGCGCACCTCAACGCCCTTGAGGACTTGGATCATCTCGTCATCGACGAGTTCCGGAAGTCGAGTTGGCTGCTCGACAACCTGAGCTTTCACGACGCGGTCAACCCCGCCGGGGGCGGCGCGACGCTCTCGTACACCTATCTGCGCACCGTGCACGAGCGGCCCGCCAACTTCCGCCCGTACAACACCGAGTACGCCGTCGCCGAGGCCAAGCGCCAGAAGTACGGCGTGGAACTGGCGCCACTCGGGGGCGCGTTCGAGATCGACCGCGTCCTCGCCAACGTGGGCCCTGCTGCAACCAACGAGGTCACGTTTCAGATGCAGCAGACCATCAAGAGCGCCCGGGCGTTCTTCGCTGACCAGGTCATCAACGGCATCAGGGTGCGTACGCCTGAGCACGAGATGGGCGAGCAGGGTTTCGACGGGCTCGACTTCGCGCTCGCCGGCAGCTCGACCGAGCTCGGCGTCGGCGAAGTGACCGACTGGACCGGCCCGGCCATGGACACGCGCGCCGAGATTCACCAGGCGCTCGACCTGCTCGACGAACTCGTCTCGACCGTCGACGACACCCCGAGCGCGATTCTCGGCAACAAGCGCACCATCGCGCGCGTGCGCAGCCTGGCGCGCCGGAGCGGCTACTACACGAGGGCGGAAGACGCTTTCGGTCGGCCCGTCGAGCAGTACAACGGCATCCCCTTTGTAGACCTCGGCGCCCGCGCCGGCTGCTCCGATCCCGTGATCGGTGTCGAGTCCCGCGTCATCGACACCGACGGGGACGGCACCGGCGCCACCGTGCCCGGCCTGTCTGACCTCTATGTCGTGCGACTCGGGCTCGACGGCTTCCACGGCGTGAGCACGGCCGGCGGTCAGCTCGTGCGCCAGTGGCTCCCGGATTTCGACACCGCCGGCGCGGTCAAGCGCGGCGAGGTCGAACTCGGCCCCGTCGCCGTCGTACTCAAGGCGACCAAGGCGGCGGCCGTCCTGCGCAACATCCGCGTCCGTTAAGGAGAAACGTTCATGCATTACCGGATCACTGCCCCTGTGGGCTGCACGGGCCTCGTCGCCGGCGTCTCGTTCGCCAACGGCTGCGGCACCCTCTGCCACCCGCACCCGCCCATGGGCGCAATCGAGTTCCTGCGCCGGCACGGGTACACCGTCGTTGCCGTCGACCCCGACCCGTGCCTCGACGAGGGCGAGGTCCTCGTCGTCGACGACGCCCCGCCGGTCACCAAGACCACCCGCACCCGCCGCAACAAGGCAACCGGCGAGGCCACCACGACCACCACCTCGACGACCACCGAGGACGGGTAAGGCGTGAGCCGGACCGTCGCCGTCAGCGCCGAGCAGTTCGCCGCGTGGTGCCGACGTCCGGCCCCGCCCGAGATTGACCTGCTGCTCGACCGCGCCGCCGAGGACGTCGAGGCCGCCCTGCTTACCGCCGTCTATGACGCCGCGTCGCCAGGCGTGGCCGAGGCCCTCGTCGGCGCCATCTGTGCGCAGGTCGAATGGTGGCTCGCCACCGGAAGCGACGGGATCACCACGGGTGAGGAGTGGGACAGCGTCTCTATCGGCCCCGTCTCGCTGTCCGGCCGGACCGCGCCGGCGGCCGACCCGGTGCTCGTCGTCGGCGTCGAGCTCGCCCCGCGCGCGTACCGCCGGCTGCACCGTGCTGGGCTGCTGCCGGGCGAGGTGTTCGACGCGTGGTGACGCGCGTGCCGGGCCGGTACCTGCGGCACCGCGTCGACGTCGAGCCGTATCTCGGCGACTCCGCGTACGGCCCGCGCTACGGGCCCCGCGTCGAGTCCGTGCCCGCCCTGGTCGCCGCCGTGCGCAAGCAGGTGGCCGACAAGGAAGGTCGGCAGATCCTCGCTACCGCGCAAGTGATCGCCGGCCCCGAGCTGGAATGCCCGCCCGGATCGCGCGTGACGCTGCCCGACGGCCGCGCCGCGACCGCCATATCAACCGCCGAGCACACGGCCCCCGGGTTGCCCGCGCCCGCGTGCGTGGAGGTGATGTGTCAATGACGCAGCGCACCCGGTTGCGGTGGAACGGCGAGGCTGCGCTGCGCGGTACGCACGAGGGCGCCGCCCGTGGGCTGCGGCTCGCGGCCGAGCACGTCCTCGCCAAGTCCCGCGAGCGCGTCCCGCTCGACGAAGGCCCGCTCGAACGCTCCGGCGTCGCCACTATCGACGAGTCCAGCCTCGACGCTGCGGTCTCCTACGACACCCCGTATGCGGTGAGGCAGCACGAAGAGCTCAGCTACCGGCACGATCCGGGCCGTACAGCGAAGTACCTTGAGGACCCGCTCAATGAGCAGGCCGATACGGTCGCCGAGTTGATCGCCGCCGAGGTCAGGCGGTCGCTGCGTGGTTGAGCCGCTCGACTACCTCGACGCGCTCGCCCGCTACCTGCACAAGCACGAGCTGCTCACCTACGACCCGACCGGCATCGCGGGTGACTGCTTCATCGAGACCATGCCGCCCGCCCCGGACCAGGCTGTGAGCCTCTCCCTGTACGGGGCCGGAGCGGTCGACGCGCGCAACGGTTGGGACGAGCGTCGTGTGCAAGTGCGCTGCCGCGGTACCGCCGATCCGCGCATCTCGCGTCGGCGCGTTGAGTCGCTCTACTCCGAACTGCACGGGCTCGCCGGGGTCGAACTGCCCGGCGCGGTGTGGCTTGTTCTAGCCGCTGCGGTGACGGCGCCTAGCCCCATCGGGGCGGACGAGAAAGGTCGTCACGAACACGTCGTGAACATCCGTCTCGACCTCGAAGCGCCGTCACCGCGGCGTCTCTCGTGAGTCTTTACGCTTGCTTGTCGCGAGCGCTTGCTCTCCGCTCAAGCTTACGGGCGTGAGCGACTCCCCATATGACGCCAGCCGCGATGGGCAGAATAATTACCGTCAGGAATTCGAACGGCGCCAAGTACTCGCGGAGGGACAGCACGAGCACCAGTGCGGCCACCACGCCCGCCAGCATTCGCCAGAGCACGGACATGCTGCATTAACCCCTTTTCATCAGCTCAGTGGGTACGGTTTTCTGCGCCGGGCACTCATCCGGCCTTTCCGGAAGTGGAATACTTGCCGTTCCCCTTCACCGTAGTCTTGATGTAAGGATAACGGGTGTTGTAGCAGCCGTACTTGAAGGCGCAGTAGTCGACGCGTCGCTGCATTTGCGACGTGGCCGACTTGCGCTTGACGCCGGACTTGGTGTTAATGGTCTGCGGGCCTATTTGGATTCCCCACTGTACCCGCGTGAACTTGTCGTACCGCTGCCCCCACTTCGTCACCTTCTTACCGTTGTAGTAGAACTCGGTGTACGTGTAATAGCGGTACACGATGGTTCCGGTAATGGAGTGCCGAGTCCGATACGTGGTGACTCTCTTGCGCTTGGCCTTCTTCTTGGGCTTCTTCTTAGCCTTGGCCTGCATCAGAGAGGGACTGGTGTCACCCTTCACCGGCAATTCGGTGGCTTCCGTGTGCACCTCTTCGTCTTCACGTGGGTCGGGCACACGTTCCGCGATCTTGGGGTGCGAACGAAGCAGTGAAAGGTCCGCGTCCGTCCAGGTGCCGTCGCTGACCCGCTGCAAGGCTGCCGCAATCTTCGGGTCCCGCTGTTCCCCCGCAGATCCCTTAGTTGCCTCCGTGCTCTGTGAGGAACCGGTTGCGGCAGCGGCAGTACCGGCTCCACCTAGCATCAGAGGGAAGGTTAGAGATATCGCTGCTCCAGCGATAGCGAGTTTCTGCAAAGACATTAAAATGTCTCCCCGTTTTGAAGCTCATCGGAAACGATCGGACACGGGCGAACTCCAGACGCACTTCCCCCATGGAGCATTGACGCCGCGCATAGAACAAGACCTTACCCACGGCCGGGCCGACGATCAAAATTCTTACCTTCGCACACTTGTCCAATGCTCAACTATTTCTCCAGTGTTGTGACCCAGCACACATCCGATACTCTTAGGAAGGTGATTGACCCTTGGGCCGCCCAATTGACGCGCGAGGATGGATATTTGAGGTCCTCGATCAGTCTCGCCCCGACGGGAAGTGGCTGCCGATTGAGAACCTCACGTCGTGGACGAACAACCCGAGTGAGAACGAAGAGGCCGCCGAGACCATGCATTTCGGTTCCGGCGGTTGGTACGAGCAGGACGTGATGCAGCGCGGCGGGCAGATCGAGCTCGAAGCGCAGTACGCCATCGACCCCGTGACCGGCAAGCAGGTTCCCGGGCAGGCTTACGTCGATTGGTACTGGGGGCAGCGCCTCGGTATCGACTCCCGGAACCTGGTGCGCTGGCGCCATGAGTCCCAAGACACGTGGGTGATCTGGGACGCCACCTGCACCCCGGATGAGTCCGAGGGCGAGGTCAACGATAAGGCGACGTGGACCGCGAGCTTTGTGCAGTGCGGTCCGCCGCGGTTCGAGCCCGTGTACCGCACGTACAAGGGGGCCGAGGCCGCATGAGCCATCACGACCAGGTCGCCCCCGAAGTTGCGGACTTTGACGCGTTCTTCGCCGAGCAGTCCGCACCCCGCTGGGGTGCGACGCTGCGCCTGTACGGGCGCGAGTACCACCTGCCGTCGAGTCTTCCGCTCCTGTTCACGCTCCAAATGGAGCGCGTGAAGGACTCCGACGACCCGGACGACATCCGTCGGCTCCTCTCGTCGCTGTTCGGACCGCGGGCGCTGGATGAGTGGGCCGAGGCGGGCATGACCGACAAGCAGCTCGGCATCGTCCTCCTGTGGTCCGCAGCCAACATCCGCGAGGCCGGATCGGTTTCGATCGCCGAGGCGGCCGCGTTGTACGACGAGCAGGAAGCCGCCAAGGCAGGCGGGCAGGGAAAAGCCCCCGTCCCGACCCCGAAGACGAGCGCGAACGCTTCTGGCGCGCAACCCTGAACCACTGGGGCGCGGTCGAATCTGACCTCGCTCGCGAATACCACATCACCGCTGAGCAGCTCGCCACCCTGAGCACTCGGCGTTTCCTCGTGCTCATCGGCGGGCTCTCCCCCGGGGCTGCCTTTCGGCGCGCTTGGTCGCGCACTCCGCGCACCGTGACGGATCCAAGCGAGATCACGTCACTTACAGGTGTACCTACTTCCCCGGAAATGCTTCGAGGATTCGAGTAACCTTCCGCCACCCGGAAACGGAAATCGCAGCACACACACCGGCAAAAAGGGCAGCCCAAGGCTGCATGTCCTTCGGCACATGGAGCGAAGGGGCGACGACTGACATTCCAACTGCCGCTCCTAGCCCGACCATCAGAGTCGCCATAACATGGATCGATTCGAGGATGGCAGATCTAGAGGTAGACACCGGGGTAACATCTCTCAAAGAGAACTCATCGGGAAGCAGATCCCCGAGATGCCCTTTCGAGTACCTCTCACTGATCGTCAAGAGCATCTGAGCGAGCTCGCGCAAAGCTCGATCCCCTTCAATGTCAATTAGGGTCATCTGGGCATGGATTGCACCTACTACCGCTGCCGCATGCTTCCGCACTGCGACTCTGCGTGGCGACCGAGTGGCTATAGAAAGCGAAGAATAGTGAATTCTTAGGATGTGCTTCTCAACAGAACGGCACGCCCTGTCCACTCTACGTAATTGCGTGCGCTTGCTGAATGAAGATGTAGCCGAATGCGCACTCGCGCAGGCGTTGATGGCATGCGCGCATTGGTGAACGAATGTCCTGGGGAATGGATTGGGCAGAATGTAAAGCAAGTACCATCGCGCCTCAGCGATCATAACTGAGAAAAACACCAGAATGGCGAGTACACCCTCTAGGGTGATGTATCGCATCTCGCCGGTTGCAATATAATCGAAGCCTTGCTGGAATTTCTGCGCTGACTCGGCCACTGCCGGAAGGTCAAGAGATTTTGCGATGTTGGTTACACCGACCGTCACGTAGACCGGTGTCAACGTTCCCAGAAATACAGCCACGAACCCTACTATGGCGTTAAACCAGGGGAACGTTTCTAACGTTGCCTCGGGGCCGTTGAGCGCACTCTTGGTGCTGCCTCTTTCTGCATGTGAAAGCAGTAGCACCTGCAAGTCTCTGTCCAGCCGACGCGACCTGTCTCCGTCCTCCGGGTTCTGCACCCGGAATCGCCAGTTCCGGAACCTGACTACGGCACCAGAGCAACGACCAATAACCCAACGCGTGACAGTTCGCATTCCCATAAAACCCCTCACCCCGCAGCACTCAATCACACCATGCCACCACCACAGACACGGCGGCGCTGACTTTAGAGAGTCGCACCGCGCATGCCCTGGGCCTGAACTCGCAAAGCTCACAATTGAATATATAACTGAATAAAAACTCCATAGCGGCAATTTAATAGGGGGTGCGCACGTGGCCCTCACCATCGGCGAACTCGTCGGCTATATCGACCTCGACGCATCGGGAGCCCGGCGGGGTGTCGATGAGACCGAGGGTGGTCTGCGCCGGCTACAGGCGCAGATCACCCGCACCGGCGATTCGGGCGGCTCGTCGCTGAGTTCGGGGATCTCCCGCGGCGCGGGCGTGGCCGTCTCGGCGCTCGGGGCGCTCGCCCCCGCCATGGGGATTGCCACCGCGGCCCTTGCCGCGGGCGCGGTCGCCTCGGGTGCTGCGCTCGCAGCCGTGCCGGTGCTGTTCGGCGGGATCGGTGCTGCCGCGGCGGCGCAGTCCGACCAGGTCGCCGACGCGTTCGGCGGGCTGAAAGATCACGTCGTCGGCGAGGTCCGCGGCATGGTCGGGCCGATCGAGCAGCAGCTCGTCGGTATCGCGGGCAAGGCGCGGTCGAGCTTCGATCAGATCGCGCCGAGCCTCAAGACCGCGTTTGCCTCCGCGGCGCCGCAAGTCGGCCAGCTCGCCGACGGGGTGCTCGGCCTCGTCGAGCAGCTCGCGCCCGCGCTCTCGCGCGCGGCCTCGGCCGCCGCGCCGGTCACAGAGGCAATCTCGGGCGGGCTCGTCTTGCTGGGGAAGGGGCTGGCGGGGTTCTTCGACGGGATCTCGGCGGGTGCCCAGGGGGCCGCGGCCGGCATGGCGGGGCTGTTCTCCGGCCTCGGGTCGATCCTGGCCTCACTGGGCAGCCTGTTCGGGCAGCTCGCGCAGGCCGGCGGGCCGGTGCTGTCGGCCCTGATGGGCACCCTGTCCGGGCTCGTGCGGACCCTCGTCGGGGCCCTCGGCCCCGCCCTCTCCGCCCTGGCCGGACCACTCAAGGTCCTGGTCAACGCGGTCGGTGCTGCCTTGCAGCCTGTGATTGCCGCCCTCGGCCCGGTGCTCAAGCTCGCCGCGGTCGCCGTCGGCGAGCTCGTGCGCGCCGCGGCGCCGCTCCTGGTCACCGTCGGCAAGCTCGCGGCGGGTCTGCTTCCTGCGCTGGCTCCACTTCTACACGTTCTTGCAGAAACGTTCCGCCTCCTGGCGCCGGTCGTACAGCAGGTCGCATCTACCCTGCTTTCTGCGCTTTCGCTCGTTCTAGCCCAACTGCCGGGGTTCGTACGGCCGTTCGCAACGCTGCTGTTGCAACTGGCCAAGGTCGCGCTCCCGTTGCTCGCGCGCCTGCTTGTGGCGCTTTCTCCCGCTTTGATCAAACTTGGTCAGAGTTTCGGGAAACTGCTCGCCGCACAGGCCCCGCTACTGGCCGCCCTGGTCAAGCTCATCGGTAGCGTGCTGCGGCCCCTGGCACCCCTGCTCATGGCTGCCGTAACGGTGGTCGGGAAGCTCGCAACGGTCCTGGCGAGGGTGCTGTCAGCGCAGATCACCGGCGTGGTGATCCCCGTTCTCAAGATCCTTACCAGCCTGCTGCGCGGGGACTTCTCCGGTGCCTGGCGACAGACAAAGGCGCTGGTCGCGTCGGTGGGTGCGTTCCTGCGCTCGCTGTTCGTCAAGCTCGGCGCGTGGGCTGCGGCGGGCATTGCCGCGGCCGTGGCGTGGATCAAGTCCCTTCCCGGGCGGGCCCGTTCGGCGCTCGCCGCGCTTGGCCCGGTGCTGCATACCGCCGCCGTGATCGCGCTCGCGAAGTTCCGCGCCGCCGTGATCGCCGGCGCCATGAAGGCGCTCGCCTGGCTGCGCGGTCTCCCGAGCCGGATCGCCGCCGCCCTGAGCAACCTCGGCGCGCTGCTGGTCGGGCGGGGCAAGGCCGTGGTCACGGGGCTATGGTCCGGGATTCGGTCCATGGGCGGATGGCTGCGCGCGAAGGTCGGCAGTTGGGCGAAGTCCGTGATCCCCGGGCCGATCTCCAAGGCTCTCGGGATCGCGTCGCCCTCGCGCGTGATGGCGCGCGACGTCGGGCGCTGGATTCCCGCGGGGATCGCGCAGGGGATCACCGGCGCGCAGGGCGCGGTCGCCGGCGCCATGCGGGGGCTGGTTCCCACGCCCGCCCTTCCCGCCATCGCGCCGCCCGCCATGGCCGCGCCCGCACCGCCCGCCGGCCCGACCTCGAACCAGCCTCGGCAGCAGGGCGGTTGGGGCGCGAGCAGCTCGCGCGGCGGGCCGGTGCTGCACATCGACACATGGAACAACGGCACCGCGTCGCCGGACCAGACCGCCGCCGCGCTCGCGTGGCGCATGCGAGGAAGGGGGTAGGCGGTTGGACCGCACCCTGATCGACGTCACCGAAGCGGCATCCACGATGCGGCCCGGAGACATCCGGTACGGCGAGCTGCTGCTCGGCCCCCGCAGCCCGTACCGGTGGACCAAGCTCACCGGCTGGGAAGCGCTTCCGGAGTTGGATTCCGGGGACGTGCCGCGGCCGAGCGCGCACGGTGCATGGCCCGGACAGCTCCTCTCCCAGTCGCGCACGCTCACCTTTGAGGAAATGATCGTCCGCGCCCCCGCCGCGCAAATTGGGGCTGTCGTGGACGCGCTGACCGCGGCGACCGCGCTCGGCAAGGACGAGGTGCCGCTGCTGGTGTGCCTGGATGAGCGTGGCCCGCTACTGAGTTGGGCCCGTACGACGAAACGCGACGTGCCCGCGAGCGTCGGCTACGCACTCGGCACGATCACCGAGGCTGCTCTCGAACTCACCGCCACCGACCCGCGGCGCTACACACCGGCCGTGCAGCATGCGGTCGTCGGGCTGCCCGAGCCGTGCCTGCCCTGGCACGCTGACCACGGGCACGGTCCGCGTGGCATCCCCGCATCCACCGGCGACCTGCTCGTGCACAACCTCGGCAGCGCTCCGACGCACCCCGTCGTCGAGCTGTGGGGCCCGGTGGACACGCCGCGGCTGGGCAACGCCGCGACCGGCGCCGTTCTTGAGTACGAGCTGCTACTCGACGAGGGCGAGCGCCTCACCATCGACACCTCCAACGGCACAGCCGTACTCGATACCGGCGAGAGCCTGCTGCACGCCGCAAGCGGCACGAGCTGGCCCGAGCCCGCGTTCATGCTCGCCCCCGGGCGGAACAACCTCGTGTTCCGCGCCGCCGAGGACACGCCGCCCGACCCGCGCGCCGCCGCCGTATTGCGGTGGCGCTCCGCGCACTGGTGAACAAGAGAGCTAGAGCAGCAACAGAGAATGCGCGTACATGACTACGCCAAGGACAGCGCCACCAACGAGGATCATCACCAGGCGCAACGTCCACGTTACGGGGTCGGTGATTGCTCGCTGGGCCGCAGCCCAACGCCGATACAAGACATAGCCCACGGTATCGAGGCAGACGGCGACGCCGCCGACCAACAAGATGAAGGGCGTGGCAGCGTGCACGAGGTCCTCGACCTTTGGCGGCCCCGCAGGCGTGTGCTGCGTCCACCACGCCGCCGTGGGGCTCGCGGCCCACACCGCCACGATGGTCGCCCACGCTCGCGAGAGCACTGATGATCTTGGGGGCGTTGGCATGGGAGTACCACCAGCAAGGTGCTGGTGCCCGCCGATCGATGTGGGCCCGTAGAAGTTGTTGTGGTGATACTCCGGGCCGCCATCAGAGTTCTGGCTCATGGTCCGCCTCGTACATGTTGACGATCTGAACGCCACCCATCTGGGTCGGGCCGCGGAACTGGTTGTCGTGAACCTTGAGTTGAATTCCGGGTTCCGGACCGCCCAGGGCATCGAGCAGCTCTCTCAGAAGACGGTCGTCAGCAGCTGCAAGGCGCTGGATGAACGCATGGACAGCGTTGCGCCGCGTTACCGGGTCCGCCTCACGAAGGCGATCAAGATCTTCAATCTGGAAGTTCTCCCGCCGCGAGCGGTTCAAGATCGCGCTCAACCGCGGACGTACTGCCGTGTAGGCATCGCTGACCAAGACCCCGGTGAGCGCCGTGGTGACGCTCTCGGCCACGAAACCCAGGTCCGACATGTATCCCCCTTATCGCCACGAATGCACCAAGCGTATGGAGGTGAACGCGTTCTGTCAGAGAGATCGATGAACGGCACCGCTGAGTACCGCGTGCTCGTGTGCGATCTGCGCAGTGACCGGCTGCTCGACGTACTGCCGCTGACCGGCGTCAGCGTCGAGGACTACATCGGCAAGGCCGGCACCTTGCAGGGCACGGTGCCGATCCCGAACAGGGAGCTCGCCGACCGCGCTCGCGCCGTACTCACCCCCGCGCGCACCGCGCTGTGGGTCGAACGTGACCGGCGTATCTGGTGGGGCGGCGTGCTGTGGAGCGTGAATCCGAAAACCGACGAGCGCGGGAACGTGACAGTCGAGGTGCAGGGCGGCACGTTCGACACCTACCTCGATCACCGGATGCTGCGCACCGATCACAAGGCCAAGGGCATTGATCAGCTCGACATCGCGCGGGACCTGGTCGACTACGCCCAGGCACAGCCCGGCGGGGATATCGGCATCCGCTACGACACCCATCTGTCCGGGGTGAAGCGGTTGCGCACGTTCAGCGCGAGTGATCAGCCGACGATTCGCGACTTGCTCGACAGGCTCGCCAAGGCCGAGGACGGGTACGAGTGGCGCATTCGCTGCTACCGCGACCCGGCCTCGGGCGAGCGCGTGAAGCTGCTCGACCTGGGATATCCCCGCCTCGTACGAGGCGGCGACGACGTCGTGCTCACCCACCCCGGCCGGCTGCTCACCTACAGCTTTGCCGCAGACGGCTCCACCGTCGCGAACGCCTGGCAAGCCCGCGGCGCCACCGCCAACCGCAATCAGGCCGCCGCCTCAAAGCCGCTGCTGTCCGAGCTGCTCGTCGCCGAGGACGACCTCGCCAACGGGTGGCCGCGCCTGGACGGCAGCAGCGATCACCAAAGCATCGACGACCCCGAGCAGCTCGACGAGCACGCCCGCGCCGAGGCCCAGCTCGCCCGCCGACCGCAGGTGATCCCCGAAATCACAGTGCACCTTGACAACGAGATCAGCCCCGACCTGCTCGGCCGGTACGCGCGCATCCGCATCCGCGACCTGTGGTTCCCCGACGGGCTCAACCTGCGGCACCGGGTCGTCGGCATCTCCGTCACGCCCCCGGAGCGGGGCGCTGGCGAGTCCGTGAAACTCACCCTCGAAACCCCGGAGAACCCCAACGATGGCAACAGTCCGCAATGACCTTCTAGACCGCATCCGGTCCCTTGAGCGGCAGGTGAAGGAACTCGCCGGCCGCTCCCAAAGCCGGCCGCCGCTCGATCAGATCCGCGATGGCGACGTGCGCATATCTGAGGGCGGGCAGCTCGCCGTCGTCCCGCCCGACAAGCAGTTCGCGACGTTCACCGTCGGCGAGTGGCCCGGCGGCTCGTACGGCATGATCGCTCGCCGCATGGACGGCAGTTACGCGGTGACCGTCGAGGGCGAGCGGGCCGACCGCGGCACCTGGCGCCTGTGGTCACGGGACACCGCCGAGCCCGACCGCGTGCTGCTCATGGACGACAAGCACTCGCCGCGCCACCTCGGCCGGCCGTGGCTCCCCCTGCAACTCCACCCCACCGTCAACGCGCAGACGAACGCGACGGGTTGGCAGCACGCATGGGTCGGCATCACGCCCGTGCACAACCCCGTCGCGCACATCGAGGTGACCAGCCTTGCGCCCGCGGGCGGGCGCGTGCGCGTGCGGATGCGCGTCGAGGGTGGCACCGCGACCACGCTCGACGAGTGGGACGTGGCCGAGGGCGCCGAATGGAGCGCGCACACCGTCGAGGCTCCGCTCGACCGTTCCGGCTTCCTCGACGACCTCGCGCTGCAAGTCGAGCACTACACGCGCAACGGCCGGAAGCCGATCGAAACGCGCCTCCTGTCCGCGTACGGCCGCAACACCTACAGCGCCGACGAGGCACCCGAACCCCCGGCCGGCCACGGCAGCGACACCGGAAAGCCCGACCCGCGGCTGCCGGTGGAGAGCGACGACGGCAGCAAGGACGACGACAGCCAGTAGGAAGGGGCCGCCCATGGCCACCGTGCACATGTATCAGCTCAAGACCGCCGCAGCGCTCGACCCGCAGTACGCGCAGGGATCGGTCACGCACAAGAACGCCGTTCTCCTCGTCGAGCGGGCGCTCGCCGCCGAGGGCCTGCTCGACCCGAGTTGGGTCGACGGCAGTTTCGGCACCAAGACCGTTCAGGCGTACGCCGCATGGCAGCGCGCCCTCGGCTACAGCGGCGGCGAGGCCGACGGGAAGCCGGGCTACAAGTCGGCGGCCGAGCTCGGCAGGCAGCACGGGTTCCGCGTCGTCAACGACTGACCGCGCCTCGCACGTCACAACAGAAGAGGGGGCACCATGGCCCGTCCCATCACCGCCCGCGCCCTGGTCGCCGCCCTCAAGCGCGAGGGAGTCACGGTCAAGGGCGTGCGCAGTTGGCGCAGCCACAACCGCAACACCCGCGGCGCGTGGGGGCCGGTGCACGGGGTGATCATCCACCACACCGTGACCAGCGGCGCGCAGGAAACCGTCGACCTCGTCTACCGCGGCCGGCCCGACCTCCCCGGGCCACTCGCGCACGGGGTGATCACGAAGGACGGCACCGTTCATCTCGTCGGGCTCGGCCGCGCGAACCACGCGGGCCGCGGCGACGACGACGTGCTCGCCGCCGTGATCGACGAGCGGAAGCTGCCGGCCCCGAGCGAGGACAACCTCGACGGGAATCCGCACTTCTACGGGTTCGAGTGCGAGAACCTCGGCGACGGCCACGACGAGTGGCCCGAGGCCCAACTCGACGCGATCGAGCGCGTTTCCGCGGCGCTCTGCCGCCACCACGGATGGCACGCCGCTTCCGTGATCGGCCACCTTGAGTGGACCGCGCAGAAGAACGACCCCCGCGGCGTGTCCATGGACCGCATGCGCGAGCGGGTCGAGCAGCGGCTCAAGCACGACCCGGACGAGCAGCCGCGCAAGCCGAAGAAGCCGCACCGGAGGAAGCCGCAGCACAAGCGGCCGAAGAACCCCGCCCCGGCACCCAAGCCCAGCCCCAAGCCCCCACGGAAGGACACCGACCGCATGACGGATGCCGCCCGGCGGACCGTGCGCACGATGGTGCAGACAGCGCTCAGCCTCGCCGCTTCGCTGCCGATCCTCGTCGAGGCCGCGGATATCCCCCACACCGCCGCCGGCATCGGAACCGCGCTCGCGGTCGCGGGCGCGCTCACGCGCGTGATGCAGACCGGGCAGGCGCAAAAGCTGCTGCCGAAGTGGCTGCGCAGTGCGGTCCCGGACCCCGACGAAATCCCCAAGCAGCCCGAGCCCGAACCGTCGCAGGGAGGGGGCGCCGTGTGACCGACACCGACCCGCGCGACGTCGCCCTCGAACTCGAACGACTCCGCGGCGCGGTCGAGTCCGGGTTCGCCCGCATCGACGGACGCCTCGACCTGCTCGCCCAACGCGACGACCAGACCGACAAGCAACTCGACGACCACGAACAGCGCCTCGCCGCCCTCGAACGCGCACGCTGGCCCCTGCCCTCCCTCGCCGTCCTCGTCGGCGCCGCCGGCTGCGTCCTCTCCGCCTGGCAACTCATCCGCTGAACACAGCGCCCCCGGTACGGCCCGCTCATGGGCTGTACCGGGGGCGCTTTTGTCGTTCAATTGAGCGACGAGAGCCCGACGGCCGCCCAGTCACACGCCGAGGCTCTCAATCAAGTGGTCGTCGAGGTCGGCGACGAAGCTCTCGGAACGCCACGGACGAAGTTCCCGCCTGGCCCTGCGCAGTCGGATCGACGCTACGCGACCCCCTGTGGTCACCGCGTCATCAATGCAGTGGTGCAGGAGATCGGTCGCTGCGCGCGGATCGTCGAGCTTGAGCCTGGCGAGGGCCTGGTCTGTTGCGACGATCGCGTGCTGCACGCGTTCTCGCGGAGCTGTCAGTGCGCGCGCCGAATGAGCGAACGTCTCGTGGGCGACAGCCGGGTCACCGACGTAGAGCTCGCAGAGTCCCTCGAATCCGCGCAGGTGAGCAGGCGAGAAGCTGCTGAAAGACGGGTCGCCTTCCTGGTCGCCGTCCATGTCGTACCTGGCGAGCGACAAAGCAGCTTGCGCGTGCCTTGCTGCGCCTGCACGAGCCGCGATTTCAGCCTGCAAGGCGTGCGCGCGAGCGCGCACGATGACGCTGCCACCAGCCCGAGCGTCCCGTACAGCGTCGTCGATAAGGTGCCGAGCGGCGTCAATGCCGGGAGTCGAGTACAGGGTGACCAGGGCGTGGCTCATGCGGACGACTGCACGCCGCCACGAGTCGTCGAGTTGCCCGGCGACTTCGGTAGCGGCGCCGTAGAGCGCCTTCGAGGCGCCGTCGTCCCGTGTCTCGAAAGCGAGACGTCCCGCGAGCGTGTACGCCTGTGCCGCAGTTGAGCGCAGTTCATACAGCATCCCGTCGTGAACGGGACCGTTGAGGAGCCGACGGCAGGATTCGACGACCGGTGCGAGCAACAGTTGCAGGCGGGCAAACGGCACGCTGCCTACCTGTTGGTTCACATCCGCTACGACTTCCCGCAGGCCGGCGACGAGCGCCTCGTCCGTGCGTGAAGGGTCAGCCAAAGCAGCCGACATCAAGCTCTGCGTAGTCGGCCCGAGCAGGGCCAACAAGCCTGTTCCGTCATCAGTGACCGTACGAACGCAGAGCGCGCGGAGCTCTCGGAGCTGCTTACTCCCAGCGCCCAGAAGCGCCAGAGCATCGAAGAGTTCGGCGAAGTCGCTACCGGCCCCGAGGTTGTACTGCCCGCCAGGCGTGCGCGCGTAGATGTAGGCGAGCAGCAGTTGATACCTGTCGCCCGGAAGGATGCCGCACGTGGCGCTCTCCCACCGGGCGACGGATCGCTGCACGCTGGCTGCGCTGGCTTCAAGAGGCTGGCCGAGCTCCCCGGCTGAGTCGACGATCGCCCGCGCAGCCCCAGCGAGAGACCAACCGCGCGACAGCCGCAGTCGTTTGAGAGCAGCAGCGCCGAACTGTCTGTCGCGTTCGCTCATGCCGTCATGATGCCGGGCAAGATGGTTATACGGGCACGATCAGTCGAGGTTTCCCCAACTGTGCACCGTAGTTGAGCGTCTGCCACGTACCGGAGGTCTCCGGCGCTCCTTCCTTCGGGAAGCCGATCACCATGTCGGAGCGGTCGACCATCCAACGATTCCGGGCGTGGAAAGCGGGAGTGCGCACTTCCTCCGCCCGAAGCTCGACAACTTCGGTGAGACGGCTTCGACACTGGTCGATCGCCTGCTGCGCCTCGGCTGGCTGCTGCGCCACAGTGCCGGGGACTACAACTGTGATCTTGGACTTCGCGTTCCCGGCAAGCCACATCAGGGTCAGGCTGTCGATGCCCTTCGCGCCACCGATGTGGAAGTGGGCTTGATCTTCCGCGAAGGGGCCCAGGTAGGAAGCGAAGAGCTCCGCATACCAAGTCAGTTCGCGATGTCCCGTTGAGCGCGTGCCGGTGATGGCCACGACAAGAGGCATTGATCAACTCCGTGTCATAGGTTGTCAGATCCCGCGCGGCAGCGTGCTGCGATGAGATCGATGCATGGACGCGAACACCCCGGCCATTCTGGCCGAGCAGCTCAAGGCGCGGGGCCTTTCCGTCATAAACCATGACGAAGCCGTGGTTCACATCACGAACCCACTCAATCCGGGACTCGTCGAGGCGGTCAGCGTCCGTCACGGGCGCTACGTAACCGACTGGGGGTACGAGCTCGGCGAGACCGGTGACGAGGTAGGTACCGCGTTGCGGATCGCGTTCCTGCTGGGCATCCCCACCATGCGCAAGGCAGAGGAGCTTGCGCAGCAGGTGCGCGAGCACTTCGCAAAGCTCCGGGGCGAGGTGCCGAGATGAGCGGTGCCGCGTGCCCCCTTGTACCCGGCGCTATGACCGCGCCACCGGAGCACGACGGGCTGTGGTGCGAGTGCACCCTCGCCCCACTCGACGACTCCCGCGAGTGGCTGGTGACCGGGTACCGGGCCCCTACCCCCCGGCTTGCGCTGCGGTGGTTGCAGCACCACACGCGCCGCCTCGCCAACCTCACGGACCCGCATCCCGACATGGTGTGGGTCCCCGCCGAGGCGCTGTGCCGGGTGCCCGATGTCGTCGAGGTGAGTACGGCGCCCGATCCGGCCGCCGAGCTACGCGCGTGGCCCGACGACGTCGGCGAGCACGATCAAGCCCTCGCCACCATGCGCGAGGGACTGCTCTACCGCTTCGCCGTGGACGACGGCTCGCTGCGGTACCGCTTCACGGTCCGCCCCATCCTCACCGCCGCGTCCCCGCAGCCGACCATGCCCGGCGCATGCGGACGTACGGCCAACTCGCGCACCCCACGGCGCGAGTCATAGCCCCACTTCTCCCCCCACCAGAAAGGAGCGGCGCCGTGGAACGCCGCGTCTGCGGAGCGCACATCGAGCTGCACCCCTCTTACGAGGCTGTGCTGCGGGTGATCCCCGGCAATCTCCCCGAGGCCGAGCCGGATGAGATGCACAGTGCTCTGCGCTGCACCCTGGAAGCCCACGCCCAGGGCGAGCACTACAGCCTCGCCCGCAGCCTGCCCACCAGCCACCCCGCCGAAGTGTGGGCCTGCTGGGCCGACGGCCAGCAGCCCTCGGGCGTGATCACGCTCCCCGACTGCCCCGCCATAAACCCGGCTCACGGCGACGAGGCATGCCTGCTCTTCAACGAGCATCCCGGCGCGCACAGTTGGGCGCTCACCGACCCCGAAGACGACGCGCTACGCGCGCACCTCGGGCTGCTCTAACCGCCGGCCGCGCGCGCTGCGCGCTCGCAAGTTCCGCCCCCTGCCGCGGTCGACCGCGGGATAACGGACAGCTCCCGCAGACCACTCCCGCGGCAGGGGCGCGGTGCCCCACTCACCCGCCTCATGTGAAAGGGACTGATGAACGGCACAGACGACACGATCACCGTGGCGCAGTGGAACGTCGAGCATGACGGGGGACACGATGGTCAACGCTGGGAGGCTGCGCACGAGCTACTGCGCTCGTACGCGCCCGACATCGTGCTGCGCCAGGAGATGACCCACAGCCACGCCCAGGGGCGGAAGCGCCTGTACGACGCCGAGCGGGCCCTCGGGCTGCGCGGCTTCCTCGCCCCCGCAACGCCGGAAAGCCCGAACGCGTGCGGCGTTTTCCTGAACACGGACGTGTTCGAGCCGCTGCACGAGTACCGGCACGAGACGCTGCGTTGGCACCCGCCGTGCAACCTCGTCGTCCGCTTCGCCTGCCACCCCGTACCGCTCTCGCTCACCTCGTTCCACCTGTGCTCATTCGACCCGGACACCCGGCTGACCGAGGCCCAATGGCTGACCACCCTCGCCAAACCCGGCATGGTCAGCCTCATCGCCGGGGACGCCAACAGCTACCCCCACGCGCCCGAGCGCATCCGCCTGCCGGACTGGGACGCGGTCGAGGACCGCTCGCACATCGCGCACCGCACCATCCCCGACCCCTCCGGCCGGTACAGCGACACCCGCCCCGACGCCATCCTCACCACCGCCGGGTTCCAGGACCTCGCCCGCTACGCGGCCGACCACCTCAACCAGCGTTACGCCCTCACCGCGACCGCCGGCTACCGGCGCCCCGACCAGGGCGGCCCGCAACGCATCGACCGCGCCTACGCCTCCGGCGGCCTCGCCGCCGCACTCACCGGCGTCGAGGTCATCGACACCGAGGAAGTACGCGCCGCCTCCGATCACGCCCTGCTGATCTACCGCTTTCACCGCGGCCGGATGGAACGGCTTTTGCAACAGCCGCCCGTACTGGCGGCGGCCCGCTGAACGGAAGGACTTCACCGCATGTCCGTACCGACCGAAGCACCCCCGAGCACACCCACATTCCTTGAGCTGGAGATCACCAGCCGCTGCCAACTGACCTGCACCCACTGCTACGCCGAGTCCGGGCCCACCGGCGACCACGGCACCATGAACGGCGACGAGTGGCGCCGGGTCCTGAGCGAAGCAGCCGAACTGGGCGTGCACACAGTGCAGTTCATCGGCGGCGAGCCCACCCTGCACCCCGAGTTCGCCGAGCTCCTGGGCTACGCACTGGGCGTCGGTCTGCGGGTAGAGGTGTACTCGAACCTGTACCGCCTCGGCGCGAAGGAATGGGCCCTGCTGGAGCGGCCCGGCGTCGGACTGGCCACGTCGTACTACAGCGATGATCCGGCCGAGCACGACGCCATCACCAGCCGGACCGGGTCGCACGCCCGTACCCGGGCCAACATCGCCGAAGCCGTCCGCCGCGGCATCGCCTTGCGGGTGGGCATCATCCACATGCACGAGGGCCAGCGCAGCGAGCAAGCCCGCGCCGAGCTGGAAGCGTTGGGGGTGGAGCGGGTTTCCGTAGACCGGGTACGGGGCGTCGGCAACGCCGCGGGGGCACTGCTGCCGTCCACATCCGCCCTGTGCGGCCGGTGCGCCGACGGAATCGCCGCGATCCTCCCGGACGGCACCGTGGCCCCCTGCGTGATGGGCCGCTTCCTGCCCGCCGGCCACGTCCAAGGCACATCGCTTGCGCGGGTGTTCACCTCGCCGCGCTGGCATCAGGTCGCGGCCAGCATCCCCCGGGCGAAGCGGGGTTGTGTGCCGCAGTCCTGCACTCCCGGCGAGGACTCCTGCCAGCCCTCTCCGGGCGCTGTCGCCTCTCCTGCGCATGCGGGACAGTGCCCTCCTACCTGCGACCCCGCGAACTGCGAACCCAGCGATACAGATTCTTGCGGACCTCGGGGTAACGAACCCTGCCCGCCCATGAGCGAAGTCGCCCGCCTGCCTGAGCGCGCCGGAAGGGAACGGACATGAGCTGGAATGCCGTCGACTGGCGCCCGCACGCCTCCCGCATGGCCGACGAGACCGTACGGTCCGAATCCCGCTGGCACCGCCCGCTGACGACGGTGCCGAGGCACCTGTTCGTCCCCCGCTGGTGGCAGTGGGAACAGCAGAACAGCAGCGGCGAGTGGGCCTATTCGCTGCGCGACGGGGCCAGCGATCCCGAGATGTGGATGCGGGCCGCGTACGACCGCTATCGCAGCCTGACCACCCGCGTCGGCTCGCAGCACGCGGATCTCGCCGAGTCCGGCGCCGTCCTGCCGGAGGACTGGCCCACCTCTTCCTCCACGCTGCCGCATCTGATGGTGCTGATGTACCGGCACGCGTTCCTCACCGACGACTCCCGCGTGCTGCTCACCTGCGGCAGCGGGTACGGGACCGCGCTGGTCTGCGCCCGCCTCGGCGCCGCGCAGGTCACCAGCGTGGATGTCGACCCCTACCTCGTCCAGATCGCGCGCGAGCGGCTGGCCGAGGCCGGATACCGTCCGCGCCTCGAAGTGTGCGACCTGACCGGCGAGCTGCCGGGCGAGGTGGACCGCATCGTCTCCACCGTCTCTGTCCCCGCCGTTCCGCCTTCCTGGCTCGGGGCGCTCGCCCCCGGCGGCCGACTGGTGACCACGCTCTCGGGCACCGGGCTGATCGTGGTGGCGGACAAGACGGACGACGGCGGCGCCGCGGGCCACGTCGCCCCGGAATACGCCGGGTTCATGAACACCCGACACGGCCCCGACTACCCACAGCCCACCGAGCACAAGGAGCTGTGGGAGACCGCGCAGCACGCCGAGGGCGAGAGCGTGACGACCGGCCGCTACCCGCTGATGTACGTGCCGCGCACCTGGGAAGTGCGCTCCACGCTGGAGCTGATGCACCCCGGCATCATCCACCGCCGCAGCGACGACAACGACGGGCTGCGTACCGTCTACATGCTGCATGAGGACGGCTCCTGGGCCCGCGCCGCCGCGTCAGGTACGTACGAGCTGCCCACCGTCCACCAGGGCGGCCCCCGCCGACTGTGGGACGAGCTCGACCGCATCCGCACCTGGCTCGTCATCGACGGCGACCTGCCCGTCAACGGCGCCTCCGTACGCGTCGACCCGGACGGCACCGTTCACCTGTCCCACCGCGGATGGGAGGCCACCGCCCATGCCTGAACCTGCAACCCCGCAGCGTCCCGACCTCGCCGACGAGCTGCTGCGCCGCATGGAAGCCGACCAGCACGCCCGCGGCATACGCAACGACGGCCCGAACGCCGCCCCCGACTGGCACAAGGCGCACGTCGTCGACGCCGCCAACCTCGCCGCCCTACAGCGGATCATCGACGAGCACGGGTGGCCCGGTCACGCCCTGGTCGGCGAACAGGCAGCGAACGCCGCATGGTTGATCGCCCAGCACGGCGAACTCGACTTCCAACTGCGCGCGCTCGCGCTGCTCGACGCGGCGGTCAAGGCCGGCGACGCACTGCCGCGCCAGCACGCCATGCTCACCGACCGCTGCCTCATGCGGCAGGGACAGCCTCAGATCTACGGCACCCAATACCAGGACACCGGCGACGGCCGCGGCATGCACCTCTGGGACGTCACCGAGCCCGAAACCCTCGACACCCGACGGGCCGAGGTCGGCCTCGACACCCTCGCCGAACAAGAAGCCCGGCGCACCGCCCAGTAACCCATCCATCGCTGCACAACCACAGACAGAGCCTCGGCGACCGGTGCAACGGTCGCCGAGGCATGGCCAATCAGCTAAAGACCTTGGAGCTGACCGACCAGTGCGCGACCTTATCGCTTGCTTCTGTGCCCTGCTAAGCCTGTGGCTGCCCGCCCGCAGGGCCACCCCTCACGCTCCCGCGCAGCCGGCCACCCCGCCCAAGCTGCCGGGCATCCTCCCCGACTCCGTCGGACCCGGGTTCCCTCGGCACTACGGCACCCGCCCGCAGGTGCTCGACGAGCACGGCCTCGCCCTCGTCCGCCCGTACTTCGTGGCGTACGAGCAGCGGGCGGAACGCCAGCGGCAGCGCGAGCGCCGGGTCGCCGCGGCCCTCGCCCCTGTGGGCATCGACTACGACGTCGCCCTCGTCGCCGCCTAACCATCGAAGCTGTACCGGCGAATCGGGGGTATCCGGACCCCATGAGGCAATGGTGGGTGCGAGTGGGAGCCCCGGTTGTCCTGGGCACCGCGGTGGGAGCCTTAGCCACCCTGATAACCGACAGGTCGTGGGGCTTTGACCTAGCGGCTCGCTGCGCAACGTTCTCGATCGGGTACATGCTGCTCGTGCCGGTCATGGCGTTTACTCGGCGCCGCGCCGAGCAACGGGACCGGCAGCACATGCAGGACATCGAGAGGGCACGGCGGGGTCGTCCCGAATAGTCGGCAATGGCCTGGGCGGATGCGCATCGGTAGATCAACGCGCGCCGCCGCTCAGGCCGCTTCGGCCCGTTCGCTCTCCTCCGCCCTCGGGTCGAGCCCGAGGTACCGCAGCAGGTCGTACCGCGTCACCCGGTACTGCCGACCCAGCCGCAGCACCCGCACCGGGTAGGCATCGCGCTTCGCGAGCGCGTACCCGGTCGTACGGCCCATCCCCAAAGCGCGATTGGCGACGTCGAGCCCGAACGCCACAGGCAGCGCGAGCAGTTCCTCGTGCGTCATCCCCCGCGACTCCCCCACTCCCTCGACAACGTGCACCGACACCCAACCTCCCTGTTCAACGACTCGTGATCTCTCGGCACGCTAACGTTTTTGTGTTGTCACGTGCCAGAACATATGGCAAGTTGCTCCGCCATGGAGCAAAGATCAGAGTGGGCGGAACGCCTAGCCGCCACCATCGCCGGCGAAGTCTTCCGCTACCGCCGCAACCAGGGACTCAGCGCACAAGCGCTCTCGGACCGCTGCACCGAACGCGGGATGCCCATTCCACGCGCCGTGATCTCCAACCTCGAAAACGGCCGCCGCACGAACGTGAGCGTCGCCGAGCTGCTCGTACTCGCCGCAGCCCTCGACGTACCCCCCGCCGCCCTGGCCTTCCCCGTCGGCTACACCGAGACCACCGAGGCCCTGCCCGACGCCCCAGTGCCCCCTTTCGAGGCCGTGCGCTGGTTCGCGGGCGAGGAACACAGCACCACCCCCACACCCGCCACAGCCGAGCCCACCGGGCCGCACAGCCACACGACATGGCGCACCGCCGGCGCCGGAGGCGAAGCGATCACCGGCTACCGCCGCGCCGAGCGGATCGCCGAGGCCGGCCTCGCGCACGCCGACCGCGCCGACCGCATGCGGGCCGACGCCTACAACACCGAAGACCCCGACGCACGCGCCGCACTCGCACGCGCCGCTCAGAAGCAGGACAGCGAAGCACAGAACGGCCTCGCCGACCTCATGCAGGTACTCGACACCCTGCACGACCTCGGCGCCACACAGCCCCCGCGCACCCTGCACGTCGAGCTCTTCCGCCAGACCACCCGAGGCAACCAGCCAAAGGGGCCCAACAAGTAAGGGGGACAGACACGTTGAAAGGCTCCACCTTCCGTCGCTGCGCCTGCCGCAATCCCGAGACAGGCAAGCAGTACGGGCAGGCATGCCCGAAGCTGTCCAACAAGCGGCACGGCCAATGGAACATCCGGCAGGAACTACCGCCCCGCGAGGACGGCACTCGCCGCACCTTCCGCCGAAGCGGATACGCCACCAAGGCGGACGCGCAGACCGACCTCGACAAGGTCCGGGGCCTGCTCTCCCTTCCCGACGCCAACGACCCCGAAGGGGACGTACGCATTGGCGACTTGCTCGAAGACGTCGGGGCTAAGAAGGAAGAGATACCCGAATACGAGGAGACGGCCCGCAAGTTCCGGACCGGCCAGTCGCTCACCGCGCACACCACGGTCGGCGAATGGCTCGACCAGTGGCTCGCCTCCAAGAAGATCCGCAAGAAGACGGCGACAGGCTACGAGTCGATCATCCGGCTTCACCTGAAACCGCGGATCGGGCACATACGCCTCGACAGGCTCAACGTGTCGCACCTGGTCGACATGTTCGACGCCATCATCGAAGAGAACGAGACCATCCTCGCCGACAACCAGGCCCGACGAGAGCAGGAAGCCCGCGCCAAGTGGGGCAAGCGCAGCCGGCCCCCGGCTGCCGAGCGCGAACGGCTCGCCGAGGAACGCGCCAAGCTCGCCGAGATGAAGCCCTACCGGAGGCCCACCGGGGCAGCTTCCCGGCAGCGCATCCGCGCCGCACTCCGCAACGCCCTCAACACGGCTATTGCGCATCAGCACATCACGTTCAACCCGGCCTCGTACGTCGAGATGGACTCGGGCAAGCGCCCGAAACCGCTGCTGTGGACGCCCGAGCGCGTAAAGCTCTGGCAGAAGACCGGCCAGAAGCCGAGCCCGGTCATGGTGTGGACTCCCGAGCAGCTCGGGACCTTCCTCGACCATGCCGAAGACGACCGCCTGTACGCCCTCTTCCACCTGATTGCGTTCCGCGGGCTCCGGCGCGGGGAAGCAGTAGGGCAGGACTGGGCGAACCTCGACCTCGACGCTGGCCTGCTCACCGTCTCCAAAGAGATCGTGACGGCCGTGTGGGACCCGTACGAGGAGGACCCCAAGACCGAGGACAGCGCCGCGACGATCGGCCTCGACAGCCGCACCGTCGCCGCACTGCGCGCGCACGGGAAACGCCAGCGCCAAGACCGGAGGAAGTGGGGTGAGGCGTGGCAGGAGACAGGAAAGGTCTTCACCCAGGAGAACGGGGAATGGCTGCACCCTGAGTTCGTGTCAGACGCCTTCCGCCGCATCCGGGATGCTTCGGGGCTGCCGCCGATCAACCTGCGCGACCTGCGCCACTGTGCGGCGACCGTGATGCACGGAGGCGGGGGCGACCTCCACTACATCAAGGAGACGCTGAGGCACTCCACGATCACCCTGACCTCGGACACGTACACCAGCCTGCTGCTGCAGGTAGACCTCGAAGTCGCCGAGGCCGCCGCAGACCTGGTCCCACGGAAGGCCCCACGTACCTCCGGGCTCACCTCGGGCTCACGTCGGCCGAGGGCCGCCAACGACAACAACAAAGCGCCCCGCCGAGCAAAGCCCGGACGGGACGCTAAGGCGCAGGTCAAAGAGGGTTCTCCCGATCCTGCGGGTGATCGTTCCGAGAGCCGCCTGTCGGATTCGAACCGACGGCCTTCTGTTTACAAGACAGATGCTCTAACCAGCTGAGCTAAGGCGGCGTGCCCGTGCAGTGTACCCATCGTGGGGCGTGGGCCGGTGTGGGCGGGGCTGAATCGTTGCCGCACGGGTGCTGACAGGGCGCGCTGGAGCGGGTTAGCGTCACCGCAATCCGCGCCGGGTGGCGTGGACCACACCTCCCTTTACTACGGATCGTCCGGCACGTACCTGCCGGTGAAGGAGACAACATCATGGCTACGGTCACGTACGACCAGGCGTCGCGCACGTACCCCGGCACCGAGACACCGGCCGTCGACAAGCTGGACATCGGTATCGAGGACGGCGAGTTCCTGGTGCTGGTGGGCCCCTCGGGCTGCGGGAAGTCCACCTCGCTGCGGATGCTCGCGGGCCTGGAGGACGTCAACGAGGGCGCCATCCGCATCGGCGAGCGCGACGTCACCCACCTCCCGCCGAAGGACCGGGACATCGCCATGGTGTTCCAGAACTACGCGCTCTACCCGCACATGACCGTCGCCGACAACATGGGCTTCGCGCTCAAGATCGCCGGCGTGCCCAAGGCGGACATCCGCAAGAAGGTCGAGGACGCGGCGAAGATCCTCAACCTCACCGAGTACCTGGGCCGCAAGCCCAAGGCGCTCTCCGGCGGCCAGCGGCAGCGCGTGGCGATGGGCCGCGCGATCGTGCGCGAGCCGCAGGTGTTCCTCATGGACGAGCCGCTCTCGAACCTCGACGCCAAGCTCCGCGTGCAGACCCGTACGCAGATCGCCGGGCTGCAGCGGCGCCTCGGGATCACCACCGTGTACGTGACCCACGACCAGGTCGAGGCCATGACCATGGGCGACCGCGTCGCGGTGCTCAAGGACGGGCTGCTCCAGCAGGTCGACACCCCGCGCGAGATGTACGACCACCCGGCGAACCTCTTCGTCGCGGGCTTCATCGGCTCCCCCGCCATGAACCTCGTCGAGGTGCCGATCACCGACGGCGGCGTGAAGTTCGGCAACAGCGTCGTGCCGGTCGAGCGGGGCGCGCTGGCCGCCGCCTCCGACAAGGGCGACCGCACGGTGACGGTGGGCGTGCGCCCCGAGCACTTCGACCTGTCCAACGGCGACGGTTCGGCGGTCTCCAAGGACGAGCCGGCCGGCGTCGCGGTCACGGTCAACGTCGTGGAGGAGCTGGGCGCCGACGGCTACGTCTACGGCACTGCCGACATCGGCGGCGAGAGTCGCGACCTGGTGGTGCGGGTCAGCGGACGGCAGGTGCCGGAGAAGGGCTCGACGGTGCACGTGGTGCCGCGCGGCGGCGAGACCCACGTGTTCTCGACCTCCTCGGGCGAGCGGCTCAGCGACTGACCGGCCCCCTGAGGGGCAGCCACCCCTAGGGGAGCCGGAGCCCCGGAACCCCCTAGGGGTGCCGCACCCCTAGGGGCCGACCGGCCCGCCCGAACCCCTAGGGGCCGACCGGCCCGCCCGACCCACCGCGGCGCACTCGCCCGCCCCACCGCGGAGCAACTGCCCCAGCATCACCGCGCCCGACCCCGAACACACCCCGCCGGGCCCGTACGCGCTCAACTCACCCGCGTACGGGCCCGGTTGGCGTTCCACCGCAGGGGCTACGCGTCAACCCCAAGCTCGAACAGCCGACTTTTCTCATCGCTCGACAGGGTGACTAAATGTCGCCATATCACTACCGCTCGCTACCATCACGGGCGTGAACCACGTAGCTCGCCGTATCGGCCGATCCCTCGCAGCAGTCCTCCCGGTCGTCCTCGTGCTCTCCGGGACCCTCGCGGTGACCCGCGTCCCGTGGGCGACGGCCCCCTCCGGGTCGCAGCTCACCGCCTCGGCGGAGACCGCGTCCACCCCGTCGACGGGCGCCGCGGGGACCACGGACACCCCCGACGCCGCCGGCGCCACCGGGACCTCCCACTCCGCGCAGCGCGCCCCGCAGGACGTGCTCCGCGACCGTCTGGTCGCCGAGCTCCAGGAGAAGAACCCGGGCGCCGCGCTCACGAGCCTTCAGAAGGAGATGACCCGCAAGCCCTCACTCGCCCAGCACTGCGCCTCGATCGCGAAGGCACTCGGCAGGGCCGCCGTGCAGAAGTACGGGGCGGCGCAGCGCGCGCACCTCTACTCCCGCCCGGTCTGCGACACCTCCTTCGCCACCGGCATCGCCCAGATGAACTGAGCCGTGCCGCGCTTCCCCTGACCCCCTCAGGGCGGCCATTAGGGTGCGCGGCATGGCAGCAACACACACGGCACCCGCCCCCGACCCCGCACCGACCCAGGCGGTCGTGCTGGCCGGAGGCCAGGGCTCACGGCTGCGGCCGTACACCGACGACCGGCCGAAGCCGATGGTGGAGATCCCCGGCACCGGGACGCCGATCATCGGGCACCAGCTCGCCTGGCTGGCGGCCGAGGGCGTCACCGACGCCGTCGTCTCCTGCGGCCATCTCGCCGAGGTGCTGGAGGAGTGGCTCGCCGCCGCCGAACTCCCGCTCCGGGTCCGTACGGTGATCGAGCGCGAGCCCCTCGGCCGGGGCGGCGGACTGAAGTACGCGGCGGCCGCGCTGCCCCGCGGTGACGAGCCCTGGTACGCGACCAACGGCGACATCTGGACGCGCTTCCCACTGCGCGCGATGGCGGAGTTCCACACCGAGCGGGACGCCGCCGCCACCCTCGCGCTGGCCCGCCCGCGCATCCCCTGGGGCGCCGTGGAGACCGACCAGTTCGGCCATGTGCTGGACTTCATCGAGGCGCCGCCCTCGCCGTACCAGATCAACGCGGGCGTGTACGTCTTCGCGCCGTCCTTCGCCGCGATGCTGCCCGAACGCGGCGACCACGAGCGCACCACTTTCCCCCGGCTGGCGCGCGAGCGCAGGCTCGCCGGCTACCCGCTACCGCAGGGCGCCTACTGGCGCGCGATCGACACCGCCAAGGACCTCACCGAGGCGGCCCGCGAACTGGAAGCCGCGGGCCACGGCCCGGACGCCTGATCCCCGTACGGGATCCCGTACGGGAAAACCCGCACTCCCTCAGGACGCCCCGGCGAACACCGGCGCCGCGTCGATCACCGAGTCGAGCGCCGCGCGTGATGCCCTCAACTCCTCGATGGTGCTGGTCATCTGCTGCCGCGCGGCGCGCAGCTCCTCCACCATCCCGGCGCACGTCGGCACCAGCCGCCCGCCGTCCTCCCGCATGCAGGGCAGCAGCTCGGCGATCAGCGCGGTGCCGAGCCCCGCGCCGAGCAGCGTGCGGATGCGCCGCACCACGGCGACGTCCTCCTCGCCGAACTCCCGGTACCCGCTGGGGCGCCGGCGCGGGTGCAGCAGCCCCTGCTCCTCGTAATACCGCAGCAGGCGCACGCTGACCCCCGTACGGTGCGACAGCTCTCCGATGCGCATGGCCCCCTCCTCGTCACCCGGATCTCCCCTCCCCCTCCCAACACCCGGACGCGCGAAAAGAATCCGCGCACGGTGCGGAACCGTGCGCGGACAGGGAACGGGCCCGCGGACGAGGTCCGCGGGCCCGGCCGCCGTACGTGGCGGGGACGCCCGAAAAACGGGGGGGGGAGCGGTCAGTTGCCGCCGCCCAGCAGGCCGCCCAGGCCGCCGCCGCTGCCGCCGTTGTCCGATCCCGAACCGTCCTGGGCACCGCCCGAGGAGGAGGACCCTGAGTCGCCCGAGGGCCCGGTGGAGGACTGGCCGTCCGCCGGGGAACCGCCCGTCGAGGGCTGCGAGGAGGTGCCGCTGCCGGGCGCCGACTGGCGCGCCGGGGGCGCCGTCTGCCGCGGCGCCTGCACCGTCTCGCGCTGCCCCGGGCGCTGCGAGGGGCGGCTGCTCTGCTGCTCCCGGCCCGCGCCGCTGGTCGCGGCGGAGGAAGGACCGGCGGAGGGACGGGTGTTGGTCCGGCCCTGGGTGCCGGGGACGCCGGCGGTGCCGTAACCCGAGTTCGTCCGCTCGTGGTTGCCCTCGGTGCTGCCAGGGAGGTGCTTGCCCGGCAGGCGGTTGGTCGGCTGCTCGCCGCGCTGCGGGACCGTCGACTGCTGCGAGTCGCGCACCGCGCCGCCCAGCAGCGAGCCGATCAGCAGCGCGAGGCCGACCACGACGGAGGCGATCAGCGCGCCCCGCTTGAGCACCCGTTCGCGCAGGTCCCACAGGGCGACACGGGGCCCGAGCTTCTTCCAGGCCTCGACGGCGAGATGCGCGTCGACCGAATACACCGGGGCGCCGGCGATGATCAGCGGGCTCCAGGCGGCCAGGTAGATGAAGTCCGGCGCGTCGTACGCGGGGACGGTGCTCCAGCTCACGGTGAGCAGCAGCGCGACGGACAGCAGGGCGCCGAATCCGGCGGCGAGCCGCTGCCACAGCCCGCAGATCGTGAGCACACCGACGATGACCTGGAGGAAGGCCACCGTGAGCCCCGCGCCGACCGGGTGCTGGAGCGCGAAGTCCCGCAGCGGCGAGGCGATCGTCCACGGCTCGAGGCTGCGCAGCCAGGTCACCATCGACCCGCGCTCGCCGCCGTCGAAGTAGACGGGGTCGCACAGCTTGCTCATCCCGGCGTAGATGGAGATGAAGCCGAGGAAGATGCGCAGCGGGAGCAGCACGACGCCGAGGTTCATGCGGCGCATGGGGTAGTACGCCTGGCGCCGGTCGCTCTCGGCCGCTGTGCCCGCCGCGGCGCCCGCGCCCCGGGCGTCGGGGTCCGCGTACGCCTCGCGCTCCGGGAACCCGGGGTGCTCCGGCTCGTCGAACGCGCCCCGCGCCGGCCGCACTCCGCTGAGCAGCGGCTGCGGCCTGGTGGTCTCGGCGGCGTCCGGATCGCGCGGGCCGACCACCGTGCCGGGGGCGGCCTGCCGCTCCTCCTCGACGCGGGGCAGCACCTGGGTGGAGGCTCCCGCCTCGCCGGTGTCCCGCTCCTCCTCGGCGACGACCGCGCTCAGCAGCGCGGTGGGATCGCCCTCGGAGGCGCCGTCGGCCGTGCGCCCGCTCCAGACGACGGGGCGCCGTCTGCCCGCGGCGGTGGCGGCCGCGGCGGTGGCGGCCGCGGCGGAGCCGGCGGCGGCCGGAATCTGCCCCGTGTCAGCGGGATTCCCCGAAGGGCGCGCGTCGGGGCGTGAGGTGCGCGCCGAACCGCCGAGCACGGGCGCGCGCGTGCGCGCGCCCTGCGCCGCGGTGGGGGGCGACGCGAGCTGGACGCGGAAGCTCGCATGGCTCACAACGACCTGGGCGGGGTCGGAGGGGACCTTGACCGAGCTCAACGTGGGCTCGTCGTCGAAGAATCCGCGCGGGCCGCCGGGGGGCTCCCCCGGGCGCGCTCCCGAGGGGCCGGGTGTGCGGGATGTTCTCGTGTCCACGCTCATCTAACCGAGTGATGGACGTTTAAGACACTGCCTTGACCCAACGATCTGTCCGAGAACCGTCAAGACGCCCCGAAGTCACGCGTGTTGTCCCGTGTGGGCGCGGGGGCGCGGGCATCCGGCCGCGCACCAAACATCCGTTCCCGCCACGCCCCCTGAGGGGGACCCGGGCGCCGGAACCGGTCCCGGACAGGGCCCGGGCCCCGGCGCCGAGGGGCTCAACTCCTGCGGCGGGCCGCCTCGTACAGCACGACGCCCGCGGCGACGCCCGCGTTCAGCGACTCGGCGCCGCCCGGCATCGGGATGCGCACGCGTACGTCGCAGGTCTCGCCGACCAGGCGCGAGAGCCCCTTGCCCTCGCTGCCGACGACGATCGCCACCGGGCCCTCCAGGGCGTCCAGTTCGGTGAGGTCGGCCTCGCCGTCGGCGGCCAGGCCGACGACCATGACGCCCGCCTTCTTGTACGCCTCGAGCGTCCTGGTCAGGTTGGCCGCCCGGGCCACCGGCGTACGCGCCGCCGTGCCGGCCGAGGTCTTCCAGGCGCCCGCGGTCATCCCGGCCGCCCGGCGCTCGGGAACCACCACGCCGTGCCCGCCGAACGCGGAGACCGAGCGCACCACGGCGCCGAGGTTGCGCGGGTCGGTCACGCCGTCCAGCAGGACGATCAGCGGGTCCTCGCCCTCGTCGAAGGCGGCGGCGGTCAGGTCCTCCGGGTGCGCGTAGTCGTAGGGCGGGACCTGGAGGACGACGCCCTGGTGGTTGAGCCCGTTGGTCATGCGGTCGAGCTCGGGGCGCGGGGCCTCCATGAGGTGGATGCCGCCGCGCTCGCCGGCGAGCTGCACGGCCTCGCGCACCCGCTCGTCGTTGTCGATGAACTGCTGCACGTACAGCGTGTTCGCCGGGACGCCCTCGCGCAGCGCCTCGACCACCGAGTTGCGGCCGACGACCAGCTCGGACGTGCCCTTGCCGCCCCTGCGCTGCTGCTGCTTGCCCTGCGCGCGCCGCGCCTTGGCCTGCGCGGCGCGCTGCTTGGCGTGGCCCTTGCGCATCTCGGCGGGCGGCGTCGGGCCCTTGCCCTCCAGGCCGCGCCGGCGCTTGCCGCCGCTGCCGATCTGGGCGCCCTTCTTGCCCGAGGCGCGCTGGTTTCCGCGCTGGTTGTTTGCCGCCATGTCACTGCACCTGTTTCTCTGCTTGCCGTGCCGGTGACGGTTTCCGGCCCCGGCTGCCGTTGTGTGTGGGCTTGTGCCGTACGCCGTTTACGCGGGGCCGCCGAGCTCCCAGCGCGGGCCTGCGGGGGTGTCCTCGATGACGAGCCCCGCGCCCTTGAGTTCGTCGCGGATCGCGTCGGCCGTCGCGTAGTCCTTGCGCGCCCGCGCGGCCTGGCGCTGCTCCAGCACCAGGCGCACCAGGGAGTCGACGACCGCGTTCAGGTCCTCGCCGCGCGCGCCGCCCGAGCCCTCGCCGGCCCACTGCGGGTCCAGCGGGTCGAGGCCGAGCACGCCGAGCATGGCCCGCACCTCGGCGAGCGCGGTGGCCGCCGTGGCGGTGTCGCCCTCGCCCAGGGCCGCGTTGCCCTGCCGGACGGTGGTGTGCACGACGGCGAGCGCCTGCGGTACGGAGAAGTCGTCGTCCATCGCCTCGGCGAAGGCGTCCGGCACCCCGTCGGCGGGCGCGACCCTGCCGACGGTCTCGCTCGCGCGCTGGAGGAAGCCCTCGATGCGCGCGAACGCGGAGTCGGCCTCGCGCAGGGACTCCTCGCTGTACTCGATGGTGGAGCGGTAGTGCGGGGAGCCCAGGTAGTAGCGCAGGACGATCGGGCGCCAGTGCTTGACCATCTCGCTGACCAGCACCGAGTTGCCGAGCGACTTGCTCATCTTCTCGCCGCTCATGGTCACCCAGGCGTTGTGCGCCCAGTAGCGCGCGAAGGCGTCGCCGTACGCCTTGGACTGCGCGATCTCGTTCTCGTGGTGCGGGAAGACCAGGTCTACGCCGCCGCCGTGGATGTCGAACTCGGAGCCCAGGTACTTGTGCGCCATCGCCGAGCACTCCAGGTGCCAGCCCGGGCGGCCGCGGCCCCACGGGGTGTCCCAGCTCGGCTCGTCCGGCTTGGCTGCCTTCCACATCGCGAAGTCGCGGGGGTCGCGCTTGCCGGTCTCGCCCTCGCCTGCGGGCTGGAGGAGGTTGTCCAGCTCCTGGTTGGAGAGCTGGAGGTAGTCCCCGTACGAACGGACGTCGAAGTAGACGTTGCCGTCCGCCGCGTACGCGTGACCGCGGTCGATCAGGGCGCGCATCATCTCGATCATCTCGGGGATGTGCCCGGTGGCGCGCGGCTCGTTGGTGGGCGGCAGGCAGCCGAGGGCGTCGTACGCGGCGTTGAAGGCGCGCTCGTTCTCATACCCGATCGACCACCACGGCCTGCCCTGGTCCGCGGCCTTGACGATGATCTTGTCGTCGATGTCGGTGACGTTGCGGACGAACGTCACGGCGTAGCCGCGGTAGGCGAACCAGCGGCGCATGATGTCGAAATTGAGCCCCGAGCGGATGTGCCCGATGTGCGGTGCGGCCTGCACGGTGGCGCCACACAGGTAGATCGAGACACAGCCCGGCACGAGGGGGCTGAAATCGCGGATCTGCCGGGCGCTGGTGTCGTACAGGCGAAGAGTCACGCGTCAAGGGTAGTAGGCGTGAGCGAATGCCGGTGCCGCCGCCTCGCGTCCGGGCGGCGGCACCGGGAACGGCGGTCCCGGGAGCGGCGGTCCTTGCGGTCCCTGGCTCAGATCCTGCCGACGACCCTGTGAGGGCTGACCCTGATGATCAGCCGCTCGCCGTCGTCCGCCGAGGCCGGGTTGAAGTCCCGGTAGTCCTTGCCGGTGTACTTGCGGGAGATCTCGTCGAGGAACGCGTCCGCGCCCTCGGAGGCGAGCGTGGCGGTGCCGCGGATCTCGGAGTAGACATACGGGTCGTCCGCGGGCTGCACGACCAGGGTGACCCTGGGGTCGCGCCGGATGTTCGCGGTCTTCCGGCGGTCCTCGGTGGTGGAGATCAGCACGTCGTCGCCGTCCCGCTTCACCCACACCGGGGAGAGCTGCGGGCTGCCGTCCGGCTGGATCGTGGCGATGGTGACGAAGACCGTGTCGTCGAGCAGGTCCTTGAGTCCGTCGGAGAGCGAGGCTTTCTCGGGCACGGAGCGGGGTCCCTTCTGGGCGGTGGTGCGCTGACGTTGCGGACTGCCGGTCTATCTCACGCCCTAGGGGAACGGGTCGTCAGCGCACGATGTTCCGCCCGTCTTCACACGGGTTCATGTGCACTCGTGCGGGGGCCGGGACCGGGTCATCGGGGTGGGCTCGGGGGCGCCGCTGCGGGGATCGCGCGGGCGGCCAGCGCGCCCAGTAGGGGTACGGCGGCGAGCACGGCCCACACCGTGCCCTGGCCCAGCCCGCTGCCCAGCAGCGCGCCGGTCGCCGAACTGCCGCCGAGCACCACGAGCCCCGACAGGGAGGACATGGCGCCCATCGCGAAGCCGAGGTGCCGCTCCGGCACGTGCTCGGTGACCAGCGCGCGGGCCGCGGGCACCGCCAGCATCTGGCCGAGGGTGAGGAGCAGGACGTACCCGGCGGCCGGGAGCAGCCCGTAGGGGCCGGTCGGACCGAACGGCGCGGCGCAGGCCACGACCGCGAACGAGGCGGCCACCACGAGCAGTCCGGCGCACAGCGTTCCCCTGTGGTCGCTCCGGGCTCCCGCCCTGCGGGTCACGGGGAGCTGCGCGCAGACGACCAGCAGCGAGGAGAGCGCGAACAGCCAGCCGAGCGCGGCCTGCGATCCGGTGGCCCTGACGACCTCCTCGGGGAGCGCCAGATAGAGCTGGTTGTACGCGAGCAGATAGGTGCTGTAGCCGCAGCACACGAGCAGGAACGCGGGGTTGGCCAGCACGCTGCGGGTCGCCGCGCGGGGCTTCCCCGTACCCGTACCCGTAGGGGATGCGGTGTGCCGCGGGGCGCGGCGCGGCATGTGGCGCCACTGCGCGGCCAGTACGGCGACGAAGACGAGGGCGCCCGCGAGGCAGGCGGCGCGGAAGTCGGCGAGCAGCAGCAGCGAGCCGAGCAGGGGACCGAGGAAGGAGCCCGCCTGACCTGCGGCGGAGAAGACCGCGAGGGTACGGGCGCGCGGGTGGCCCGTCGCCTCCTCGTGCCTGACCGCCTGGCGCGCGGTCTCCGACTCCACCGCGGGCGAGAAGAGCGCGGCCGCGAAGCCGACGACCAGGACGGCGCCGATGACCGCCGCTGTGCTCTGCGCGTACCCGAGCCACGCGAAGCCCGCGATGCGGAGCGCGCACCCCGTAAGGGTCACGGGGCGCGGCCCGTACCGGTCCGTGAGCGCGCCGCCGACCACGAACAGCCCCTGCTGGCTGAAGGTGCGCAGCCCCAGCACGAGCCCCACGAGCCACCCGCCCATGCCGAGCCCGCCCTGCCCGAGATGGGCGGCGAGGTACGGCAGGACGGCGAAGAACCCGACGTTGAAGGCGAGTTGGGTGAGCGCGAGCGTCTTGATGCCGGCGGGAAGCCCACGTATCTCGGTCAGATCACGCACGGGTGACCACCCCCTGTCCGCCGCAGCGGAAAGTCGCACAGCGGAAGTGGCCGGCGGTCGAAGCGCGACCCGGCCCCCGACCACGAGGCCGACCGGCACGGTCAAAGCGGGACTCGCCCCACGGCGCGAGCCGGCCGCCCGCAGGGCACGGCGCAGGCCGAAGGCCCGCAGGGCGCAGCCCGCCCCAGCCCGCAGGGCTGATCCGCACGGTCGAGCGCACATCTCCGTACGCCGTCACGAGCGGCCTCCGGAACCACTCCGGAGGCCGCCAAGCAACGCGGCGAGCGCCCCCACCGCGCACAGCCCCGCCGCGGGTGCCAGCACGGACCACGGGGCGCGCTCGGCGTACGGCATGTTCTCCGAGAGCATGCGGCCCCATTCGGGGGCGGGCGGGCCCTCGCCCAGGCCGAGGAAGCCGAGCGAGGCGAGGGCGAGCGCGACGGCGGGGAGCCGCAACAGGGCGTGCCGCAGCACGGCGGGGAGCACGCCGGGCAGCACGTGCCGGGTCAGCAGGTGCCACCGCCCGGCGCCCAGGGCCACCGCGCCCTCGATGTGCGCGGCGGCGCGCTCCTCCTCGTACAGCGCGGCGGTGTGCGCGGCGAGCGGTGCCCAGGCGACGGCGGCGACCGCGACGGCCGCGCCCCACGCGCCGGGGCCGAGGAGCCCGGCGACGACGAGTCCGGCGACGACGGGCGGCAGCGCGTTCACGACCTCGCGCAGTCCTGTGGTCCAGCGTCCCGGCGCACCGGCGCCCAGCAGGAGCCCGAGCGCCAGGCTCGCGGCGCCCACGCCGAGCGCGGTCAGCACCGTACGGCCCGCTCCGTGGCCCAGCCTGGCCAGTACGTCGCGGCCCAGCGAGTCCGTGCCCAGCGGATGCGCGGCCCCGGGGCCCGTGAGCCGTGCCGCCGTGTCCACGTGCAGGGGGTCGCGCAGCATGCCCGCCACGATCACCGCGCACAGCAGCAGCACGAGGGCCGCGGCGGCCCACAGCACCGTCCGGCCCGCGCGTACGCCGGGCCGCCGCAGAGCGGGCAGCGCGGCGGCGTCCAGCGCGGGACCGATCAGCACCCGGCGTACGAGGCCGACGAGCGCGCCCACCAGCACGCCCAGCGCCAGCAACAGCAGCACGGCGGCCTGGAGTACAGGAAGGTCCTGGTCGACGGCCGCGTCCAGCGCCGTCTTGCCGAGGCCGGGGATCGCGAACAGGGTCTCCACCGCGACCGCGCCGCCGGTCAGCCCGACCACGACGAAGCCCAACTGCGGGAGGAGCGGCGGGAGCACGCGGCGCAGCGCGTTCCTCGCCAGGCGCGCGGGCGGGATGCCGAAGGCCCGCTGGGTGCGCACCCAGGGCTCGGCGTACGCGCCGGGCAGCGCGTCGTCCAGCAGCCGCCCGAGCAGCGCGCCTGCCGGTACGCCCATCGCGAGCGCGGGCAGCACGGCGTCCTCTGCGCCGCCCCAGCCCAGCGGCGGGAACCAGCCGAGCTGTACGGCGAACACCGCGGCCAGCACGGAGGCCAGCAGGAACTCCGGCAGCGCGGCCAGCACGGCGCCCACCGTTCCGGCGCGCGCCCTGGTGAGCGCACGCCCCCGACCGAGCGCCCCTGCCCTGAGGGTCCGTACGGAGAGGAGCGCGGCCACCACCAGGGCGACCCCTAGGGAGACCCCCATGAGGGTCAGGGAGACGCCGAGCCCGGAGAGGACGTCGGGGGCAACCGGTTCCCCTGACACCCATGAGGTGCCGAGGTCGCCGTGCGACAGCCCGGCGAACCACCGGCCCAAAACCCTTAGGGGCCCATCGCTCAGCCCGGTCTCGTCCCGGATCGCGGCCAGTGCGTCGGGCGTGGGCTCCCGGTCCGCATAGCGCGCGTGCAGGATCGTGCGCGCCGGATCCGTACGGGTCAGCCAGGGCAGCAGCCCGAGCACCAGCAGCACCCCGAGAGCGGCGACGACCCTCCCCGTAAGGGTGCGCAGCGCCGGGGTCGACGGGGGCTTCACGGCTGAGAGCTCATGGGGCGGGAGTTCATGGGGCGGGGCTTCGCTGTCGCGGTTTCGCGGGGACGTGGCTTCACGGGCGCGGGCTCAGCCGCGGCGGGTGTCGGCGGTGACCAGGGTGCGCTCCATCGGGTCGAGGGAGACGCCCTTCACGTCCTCGCCCACGCCCTGGATGAACCGCTCGTGCAGCACCGGGACCACCGCGTCGGTGCCGAGGATCTTCGCCTCGGCCTTCAGCTCGGCGCGCTGCCGCTTCCCGGTGTCCGTCGTGCCGGCGGCCTCGCGCACGGCCGCGTCCACGTCCTCGTCGCAGAGCTGGGAGATGTCGAAGGAGCCGTCGCAGGTGAAGTCGGACTGCATGTAGGAGACCGGATCGCCGGTGTCCAGCAGGGTGTTGCGCGCCTGGAGGAACATGTCGTACTTCCCGGCCAGCGCGTCGGACTCCATCTGCGCGTAGTCCCGCACCTCCTGCTTCACCGTGAACCCGGCCTTCTTGAGCTGCTGTTGGAGCGCCGTGGCGACCTCGGGCAGCTCGGGGCGGTTGGTGTAGGTGGCGAGCGTGATCGTCTTCGCCTTCTTCACGTCCTTCGCCGGGGCGGGCTCCGCGCGGTCGGCCGCCGCGTCCTTCCCGGCCTTCTTCCGCTGCTCCGCGGCCCACTTCACACCGGGGCCCAACAGCCCCTGCGGCTCGTCGGCATGACCCTCGTACACGCCCTTGACCAGGGCCTTGCTGTCCACGGCCGAGCGCGCGGCGGCCCGCAGGCCCGGGTCCGCGAGGGCACCCTTACGGGTGTTGAGGTACAGGCTGTTGGTGCGCGCCGTGGGCACCTCGTGCACCTGCTCCTTCTCCAGCACGGAAGCCTGCGACACCGGCACGTACTCGGCGATGTCCGTCTCCCCCGCCCGCAGCGCGTTGGCGCGCGCGGTGCCGTCGGACACGAACTTCACGTCCACGCCGGAGGACTCGGCCTTGCCGCCCCAGTACCGGTCGAAGCGCTGGAGGGTCGCGCCCGAGGTGCCGTTCAGCTTCGTGACGGTGAAGGGCCCGGTGGCGTGCCCCTTGGGGTCGACCTTGCCGCCCTTCGCGCCCCCGCCCGATGCGCCGCCGGCCTTCGCGTACGCCGCCTCGGAGAGCACCGCCAGCGAGGGGTTGGCCACGCGCTGCGGGATCAGCGCGTCGGGCTCGCTGCTGGTGATCTTCACCGTGCGCTCGCCCTCGGCCTCGGCCTTCAGCTTCCCCGCGTCGCTGAGCACCCGCGGCTCGGGCGACGCCTTCTCGGCGTGCTCCAGGGAGCGCACCACGGACTTCGCGTCCACGGCCTTGCCGTCCTGGAACCGCGCCCTGCGCAGCGTGAACGTCCACTCCCTGTCGCCGTCGCCCGGCTTCCACGAGGTGGCCAGCGCCGGCTTCACCTCGCCGTCGCCGCCCAGCTTCGTCAGGCCCTCGGTCACGGAGAGCCTGCTCAGGGTGACCGCGTCGTCCCCGTAGGGGCTCAGCGCCTGGGCCGGCGGGAAGGCCATGGAGACCCGCAGCCGGTCGCCGTCCCCCGCGTCCTGCCCGCCGCACGCGGTGAGCGCCCCGGCGGACATCAGGGTGACGGAGGTCAGGGCGAGGAGGCGGGAGCGACGTATGGGGCACATGTGTCGGAACCTTAAGGGGTGGTGCTGGTACGGGTGGAGGGCCGCGCTCAGCCGGTGGCCGCCGCGGCAGGGGGAAGGAAGGCGCCGCCGGACTCCGACCCGTAGGGGCCGTAGGGGTCCTCGGGGTCGGGCACGGGCAGCGCGAAGTGGATGATCCCCTGACCCCCGCCCGGGAGCAGCCGCTCGTCGCACACCTCCTGCGCGACCGACCGCCAGAAGCCCTCGGCTCCCTCCACCCCGGGGTCGGTGTGCAGATAGATCGCGTCGTAGCCGCCGGCCCGCGCGACGAAGGCGGACAGCTCGCGCACCATGGCGCGGGCGATCCCGAGCCTGCGGTACCCGGGCCGTACGTAGATCCGGCAGAGCTGCGCGGTGCTCCCCGAGGGATAGCGCTCGGCCACCCATTCCGGGTTGGGCGGCGCCTGCGGGCCCTGGTCGCGCACCGCTCCGGTCGCCACGACCTCGCCGTCCGGCGCCACCGCGACCAGCAGCGTGCGCCGCTCCGGGCGCAGATAGCTGCCCTCGATGTCGATGATGTCCCGGTGCCAGCGCGGCACGTAGCCGGACCGGAGGTCGCCGTACACGGTGTCGAGCATGACGCTCCGCGCGGCATCCACGTCGGCGTCGGTGGCGGTGCGCAGTACATACGAGGACATCGCCTCAAGAGTAACTGCGACCACTTCGCAGGAGCGGCGGGCCTGCTTTTCAGGCTGGGGCCCAGGTGCGGAGGGCGCCCCTAGGGGGAGGGGCGCCCCGTAAGGGGAAGGGCGCCCCGTAAGGGATCTCAGCCCCCAAGGGCCAGGGCGCGGCCGCAGCTCTCGCGTTACCCCGCCCGCACCACCAGCGCCGTGGCCACCGCCGCCAGCCCGTCGCCGCGGCCGGTCAGGCCCAGGCCGTCGGTGGTGGTCCCGGACACCGAGACCGGGGCGCCGGCCGCCTCGGACAGCGCCTTCCGCGCTTCCTCGCGCCGCTTCCCGATCTTCGGGCGTACGCCGATGACCTGCACCGACACATTGCCGATGACGAAGCCGGCCTCCCGTACGAGCCGCGCCGCCTCGCTCAGCAGCGCCACCCCGGAGGCACCGGACCACTCGGGCCGCGAGGTGCCGAAGTGCGCGCCCAGATCCCCGATGCCCGCCGCCGAGAACAGCGCGTCGCACGCGGCGTGCGCGGCCACGTCACCGTCGGAGTGCCCGGCGAGCCCGTACTCCTCGCCCTCCCACAGCAGCCCGGCGCACCACAGTTCGCGCCCCTTCTCGAAGGCGTGCACATCGGTGCCGATGCCGACCAGCGGCATTCCCTCAGAAGCCATCGGTGGCCCTCCTCCGCGCGAGAACCGCCTCGGCCAGTACGAGATCCAGCGGGCGGGTCACCTTGAACGCCTCCTCGTGCCCCGGCACGACCACGACCTCGACCCCGGTGCGCTCCACCATCCCGGCGTCGTCGGTCGCGCCCTCCCCCTCGCAGGCCACCCGCTCATGAGCCTCGGCCAGCACCGTACGGGCGAACCCCTGCGGGGTCTGCACGGCCCGCAGCCGGGCCCTGTCAGGGGTCCCGGTGACCGGCTCGGCCTCCCCGGCGCCGCGGGGCTCGACCTCCTTGACGGTGTCGGGGACGGGGAGCGCGGGCACCACGGCGGGCGCCCCGTCGCGCACCGCGTCCGCGACCGCGTCCACGGTGTCCACCGGCACCAGGGGCCGGGCCGCGTCGTGCACCAGCACCACGGAGACGTCGTCGGGCAGGGCCTCCAGGCCGAGCCGTACCGACTCCTGCCGGGTCTCGCCGCCGGGCACGACCAGCACGTCGGAGAGCAGGTGCTCGTCCAGCAGGTGCCTGACCTCGGCGGTTCCGTCGGACGGCGCGACGACCACGACGAGCGAGACCGCGCGGGCCCGCTCCATGGCGCGGACGGCGTGCACCAGCATCGGGGTGCCGTTCAGGGCGCGCAGGGCCTTGGGGGCGCCGGGCCCGAGGCGTACACCGCGTCCTGCGGCCGGAATGACCGCGGCCGTACGGGAGTTGGGCGCGGACTCGCCCATGGAGTGAAGTGACATCGGTTGCGCGTTCAGGTTTGTGTCCTCAGCCGGGATGGGTATGGCCTCAGCGTGCCGGGCGCGACACCCCGACCAGACCCTTCCGTGACAGCGGGTCGGGAGAGCTGCCCGGGCCCGGCACGCCCGTCGGCACTGTGCTCAGCACGGTGAACTGTGACATGTGCGGACGGTGCCGGGCGCCGGTACCACGGAAAAACCTCGGGCCCCACGGCTGTGAGGCCCGAAGACATGCCCCATAGCTCCTACAGACATGCCGCAGCGCCCGGCGACAGACGTCTCGTCGTGTCAGCGGGCACCGCGGCATCGGTCCTTCGCGGTCGCACCCAGGGGGACCGCGTCGCCGGGCGGGCCGGCACGGCGGTCACAGTCGGGGGCGGTCGTTCAGGAGGCGAGGACCTCGTCGAGCAGGGCCTCGGCCTTGTCCTCGTTGGTGTTCTCGGCAAGGGCGAGCTCGCTCACCAGGATCTGCCGGGCCTTGGCGAGCATGCGCTTCTCACCTGCGGAGAGGCCGCGCTCGCGCTCGCGGCGCCACAGGTCGCGGACGACCTCGGCCACCTTGATCACATCGCCGGACGCGAGCTTCTCCAGATTCGCCTTGTACCGCCGGGACCAGTTGGTGGGCTCTTCGGCATACGGTGCGCGGAGCACCTCGAAGACCCGGTCCAGCCCGTCGGTGCCGACAACGTCGCGTACGCCCACGAACTCCGCATTGTCCGCTGGCACACGAACCGTCAAGTCGCCCTGCGCAACCTTCAGAACCAAGTAGGTCTTGTCCACGCCTTTGATCTGGCGAGTTTCGATGGCCTCGATCAGCGCGGCCCCGTGATGGGGATAGACCACGGTGTCGCCAACCTTGAACGTCATGTGTCAGGTACCCCTTCCGTGGCTATCCAGGGTAACACGGGAACGCCCTCTTCTGAATGGCGTTTTCGCAGGTCAGGCCGCATCTCGGGGCTTGACAACGCACCCCCGACCGTGCTTCCGAGGGCGGCCGGAGAGAGGTATTCGCAGGTCGGAGGCGCTGTGCGAGCCGTGCGAAACGCGGGCGTTACGGTCCGATCGCACCCGAAGAAGACCCCCGGACAGAGGCGGAGCGTCCGGTTTGTCCGGCTCTAAGTCCCCGCTCGTCCGGGCGGAGTTCGGGTCCTGGCCAGGACCGGCGAAGACTTTTCCAAGAATTGGTTCGGAGGGCCGTCACACAATGCCGATCAGCGTTGATCAATTCCGGGGACGGCTCTGCGGGATCTCCCGTTGATCTCCTCGTGATCTCCTCGGGTATTCACCGGAATCCCCCGCGCGGACCTCGTACGGACCCGCCCGTACCGACCTCGTGCGCACCTCGTACGGGCCCGTCGGACGCTCGTACGGGCTCCTCGGAAGGGCGTACCGGTGCGCGGTCGGGTGCGCGCGGCGCGCGCGGTGGGAGGGTCGGGTGCGGGGCGTGCGAGGCGGCTCGGTAATCTGAGGCCGCTACAGATCACGTCCGCAGGACGTGCCCTGCCTCCGCGGGGTCACCCATCCGTACGCGACCGGCACGCAGTTCGGCCGCCTGAGCTCGCCAAGGAGATGCCGCCGCCGTGAGCAGCAGCCTTCGACGCGGCACCCTCGCCGCCACCGCCCTCACGCTCTCCGTCCTCACGCTGTCCGCATGCGGTGCGGGCAACGACGCGCAGACCGGCCAGGTGCGGCCGGACAACGCCGCCGCCACTGTCGGCGACGTCAAGGTCCAGAACGTCAACATCGTGACGGCGCCCGACGGTTCGGGCCCCGCGACCGTCACCGGGCGCGTCTTCAACGACGGCGACAAGGACCAGGAACTCCAGGACCTCGCCGTCGGTTCTGTGAAGGCGAAGCTGAGCCCGGCCAAGGGTGAGAAGAAGCTGGTCGTCCCCGCCGGCGGCTCGCTGGCCCTGGGCGGCGCGGACAACGCGGCCGCCGAGCTGCCCGACGCCAAGAAGGCGGGGGTCGCGGACGGCAACGCGCAGCCGGTGACCTTCGACCTCAGCAGCACGGGCCCGGTGAAGCTGCGCGCCTCCGTGGTGCCGGCCAACCACCAGTGGGAGAAGGTCGGCCCGTCCGGCGTTCCCTCGCAGGGTTCCTCCCCCTCGGGCAAGCCCTCGGAGAAGCCGTCCGGCAAGCCCTCCGAGTCGGCGGGCCAGGGCGAGAGCGCTTCGCCGGGTGCCGACGCTTCGCAGCAGGCCGGCGGGGAGCACGCCGGCCACTGAGCGGAGCTTGAGCGCAGCGCCCGCGCGTCCGCGCGCATCCGTGCGCCCCTGAACATGCGGGAGGGCCCCGGCCGGTCGGCCGGGGCCCTCCCGCATGCGCGCCGCGGGGGCGCGGGGCCGCCGTGGCGGCAGGGGCCGGTTTACGGCTCGAACTTGTACCCCAGCCCGCGCACCGTGACCAGGTAGCGCGGGGCGCCCGGGTCGGGCTCGATCTTGGCGCGGAGTCTCTTGACGTGGACGTCCAGGGTCTTGGTGTCGCCCACATAGTCGGCGCCCCAGACGCGGTCGATGAGCTGCATGCGGGTCAGCACCCTGCCCGCGTTCCTCAGCAGCATCTCCAGCAGGTCGAACTCCTTGAGCGGGAGGTCGATCTTGTCGCCGCCGACGGTGACCACGTGCCGGTCCACGTCCATGCGTACGGGCCCCGCCTCCAGGGCCGCCGGGGTGACCTCCTCGGGCTCGCCGCGGCGGCGCAGCACCGCGCGGACCCGGGCCACCAGCTCGCGGGTGGAGTAGGGCTTGGTGATGTAGTCGTCGGCCCCTATTTCCAGGCCGACCACCTTGTCGATCTCGCTGTCCTTGGCGGTCACCATGATCACCGGGACGTTGGAGAGCCCCCGGAGCTGGCGGCACACCTCGGTGCCGGGCAGTCCGGGCAGCATCAGGTCGAGCAGCACCAGATCGGCGCCGTTGCGTTCGAACTCATCGAGCCCCTCGGGGCCCGTGGCCGCGACCGCGACCTCGAAGCCTTCCTTGCGGAGCATGTACGACAGTGCGTCGCTGAACGATTCCTCGTCCTCGACGACGAGCACTCGGGTCACGGGAGGACCTCCGGAGCAGCATCTGGGTCGCGAAGCGAATCAGTTGAAGGGTAATGGTGGGCGGCGCCGGTGCCGTCCTCGTACTGCGGCCGCTCCTCGCCCTCGAAGACGGCCGGTTCCTGCGGTGTTCCTGCGAAGCGCTCGCGGCCGCGGCGGGCGGCCTCGGCCTTGTCCCGGGCGTTGCCGGCCTCGGGCAGTCGCAGGGTGAAGGTGGAGCCCTGTCCTTCGGCGCTCCACACGGTGACCTCCCCGCCGTGCGAGGCGGCCACGTGCTTGACGATCGCGAGGCCGAGCCCGGTGCCTCCGGTGGCGCGGGAGCGGGCGGGATCGACGCGGTAGAACCGCTCGAATATCCGCTCCTTGTCCTTGTCGGAGATCCCGATGCCCTGGTCGGTCACCGCGATCTCGATCAGGTCGCCGCCGGATGCCTGGACCCTGCGGCCCGCGATGCCGACCCGGGTGCGGGCCGGCGAGTAGTTCACGGCGTTCTCCACGAGGTTGCCGAGGGCGGCGGCGAGCTGCCCTCGGTTTCCCCATACGTGCAGGCCCTCGGTGCCGCCTGCCGCCAGGGTGATGTGCTTGCTGGCCGCGGTGTTGCGGCAGCGGTCTATGGCCTCGGTGACCAGCTCGTCCACACGCACGGGCTCGGAGTCCTCGAGCGGGTCGTCGTTCTGCACCCGGGAGAGGTCGATGAGCTCCTGGACGAGGCTGCTCAGCCGCGCCGACTCGTTCTGCATCCGGCCCGCGAAGCGCTCGACGGCCTCGGGGTCGTCGGAGGCGTCCGTCACCGCCTCGGCGAGCAGCGAGAGCGCGCCGACCGGGGTCTTCAGCTCGTGGCTCACGTTCGCCACGAAGTCGCGGCGCACCGCCTCGATGCGGCGGGCCTCCGTCAGGTCCTCGACCAGCAGGAGCACCAGCCGGGAGCCGAGCGGGGCGACCCGCGCCGACACCGCGAGGGCGTCGCTCCTCCCCTGGCCCCTGCGGGGCAGGTCCAGCTCGATCTGGCGTATCTCGCCGTCCCGCCGGGTGTCCCTGGCCATGCGCAGCATCGGCTCGACGGCGAGCCTGCCGCCGCGCACCAGGCCCAGCGCATACGCGGCGGAGCTGGCCTTGACCACGGCGTCGCTCTCGTCGAGCACCACCGCCGAGGAGCGGAGCACGGACAGCACCGTGTCGACGCCGGGCGGCAGCACGGCGTCGGTGTGCAGCGAGGTACGCGTGGGGCGGGTCTGCTCCCGCTCGCTCCAGCGGAACGCCAGCACCGCGATGACGCCGGTGCACAGCCCGGCGATCGCGGTCACTGCGGCGACCGCCGCGTTCACGTCCATGCCACAAGGTTATGCGCCATCTCTGACAGCGCCCCAGAGCCTCAGGAGCAGACTCGAACGTTCGTCCACCAGAATTCACCGGCACGTCGGTGCCGGTTCACCGGGAACGCCGCTCGGGGGCCGGTCGGAGCGGTTGTGGATCATGGCGTAGGGGCGGCGTCTCTCAGAGTTCACCTCAGGGTTTCCACTGATTCATTCCAGGGGTCGGAGGCTGACGCATTCCGGACGCAGCGTGGGAGCGTGGAGAGGCTTGTGCTCCGCCATGAATGCCCCGGGCCGGGGGCTCCGTGACCGCCGCTTGCGCGGTCCGGGTCCGGCCGCGGAAACGGAAATGTGAGGAAGGACAGCCATGCGGGACGCGTACCACGAGGAGCTGGACTCGATCAGCGACAGCCTGGTCGAGATGGCCCGGCTCGTCGGCTCCGCCATCGGCCGCGCCACCACAGCGATGCTGGACGCGGACCTCAAGCTCGCGGAGAGCGTGATCGCCTCCGACGAAAAGGTGGACGACCTGCAGCGCGATCTGGAGACCCGGGCGATACAACTGCTCGCCCGCCAGCAGCCGGTCGCCACCGACCTTCGGATAGTCGTCACCTCCCTGCGGATGAGCGCCGACCTGGAGCGCTCCGGCGACCTGGCGCAGCACGTCGCCAAGGTGGCCAGGCTGCGGTTCCCCGAGTCGGCTGTGCCCCGCGACCTCCAGGCGACGCTGCTGGAGATGGGTCAGCTCGCGCAGCGGCTGATGGCGAAGGCCGCCGAGGTCATCATCACCAAGGACATCGACCTGGCCATGCAGCTGGAGCAGGACGACGACGCCATGGACGACCTGCACCGGACGCTCTTCCAGCACCTGATGGACGACCGCTGGAAGCACGGCATCGAGACGGCCGTGGACGTGACCCTGCTCGGGCGCTACTACGAGCGGTTCGCCGACCACGCGGTCTCGGTGGCCCGCCGCGTGGTCTACCTGGTCACCGGCGACTACGCGGACGAGATCGACCCGGCGGCCGCCGCCAACGCGGCCAACGACGGCACGGCGCCGGTGGAGGGCTCCTGAGGCTGCGCCTCGGCCGGCGCGGGGGCGGGGGCGGGTGCGCATGCGCGTGCGACTGCGCGTTGGCCGGTGCGGGTGCGGCTGCGTGTACGGGGCGATGTGCGGGTACGGGCGCGTACGTGTGCGGGTGAACTCCCGTGCTCCCACGCGCCCTTGATGCGCCCGTCGCGGACCGCGCTGGAATGGGCAGCAGGCAGACGACGGCCGCGCCTGTCCTATAAGGAGGGAACACCCATGGCTGACTCCCCCGACACCGCCGTACCGCCCCAGCTGTCCGAGGACCGCCCGCTGCTGCCCCTGCTGGGCGCCTGCGGCTGCGGCCCGGGATGCGGCTGCGGCTGCCAGTCCGGCGGCCCGTGCTCCTGCGGCGGAAGCTGCGGCTAGGGCGTGCCGTGCCAGGCGCCGCGGCCCCGGGCTGATCCGCAAGACACGTCCTAGCGGCACGGTACGGCCGCGAGGGCACCGCACCAGGGGCCGGAGACGACTCCGGGGGCCCTGCCCGGTTCGACGGGGCAGGGCCCCCGGTCTGTCTGCGGGGGGCTGAGGGCTACTTCTTGCCCTGGTTCTTTACCGCCTCGATGGCTGCCTTCGCCGCCTCGGGGTCGAGGTAGGTGCCGCCCTGCTTCACGGGGCGGAAGTCGGCGTCCAGCTCGTAGGACAGGGGGATGCCGGTGGGGATGTTCAGGCCGGCGATGTCCTCGTCGGAGATGCCGTCCAGGTGCTTGACCAGCGCGCGCAGCGAGTTGCCGTGGGCGGCGATCATGACGGTGCGGCCCGCGCGGAGGTCGGGGATGATGCCGTCGTACCAGTACGGCAGCATGCGCGTGACGACGTCCTTGAGGCACTCGGTGCGGGGGCGCAGCTCGCTGGGGATGCCCGCGTAGCGCGGGTCGCCGCTCTGCGAGAACTCGGCGCCGTCCTCCAGCTCCGGCGGCGGGGTGTCGTACGAACGGCGCCAGAGCATGAACTGCTCCTCGCCGTACTCCTCGCGGATCTGGGCCTTGTCCTTGCCCTGGAGCGCGCCGTAGTGCCGCTCGTTGAGGCGCCAGGAGCGGTGCACCGGGATCCAGTGCCGGTCGGCGGACTCCAGCGCGAGCTGCGCGGTGCGGATCGCGCGCTTCTGGACGGAGGTGTGCAGCACGTCGGGCAGCAGGCCGGCGTCCTTGATCAGCTCGCCGCCGCGGACTGCCTCCTTCTCGCCCTTCTCGTTGAGGTTGACGTCCACCCAGCCGGTGAACAGGTTCTTCGCGTTCCACTCGCTCTCGCCGTGGCGGAGGAGGATCAGCTTGTACGGTGCGTCGGCCATGCCTCCGAGCCTACTGCGGCGGCGTACGACCCCAGCGACCGGCGTGTCAGTCGGGGACGCCGGACAGGTGGCGCCGGTCATGTGTCAGTCGAGGGCGCCGGACATGCGGTGCAGGCGCAGCGCGAGCTGGGTCTCCAGGGCGCGCTGCGGTGACTGCCAGTCCTCGCCGAGGAGCTGGGCCACCCGTTCCAGGCGCTGGGCGACGGTGTTCACGTGCACGTGGAGCCGGTCCTTGGCCTTCACGGGGCTCATGCCGGAGGCGAAGTAGGCGTCCATGGTGGCGAGCAGTCCGGTGCCGCGCCGTTCGTCGTAGTCCAGCACGGGGCCGAGCGTGCGGCGTACGAAGCCGGCGACGTCGCGGGTCCCCTCGCCGGTGAGCAGCAGGCCCAGGAAGCCGAAGTCCCCGGCGGCCGCGCCCTCGCCGCAGCGGCCGAGGGTACGCAGCGCGGCCACGCAGCGGCGGGCCTCCGCATAGCCGGCGGCCACAGCGGACGGTGCGGCGGCGGGAGCCGGTACGGGGGCCGAGGCGCCGACCGTGACCTGGCCGCCCACGGCGGCGCCGAGCTGGGCAGCGGCCTCGGCGGCGACGCGGGAGGCGGCGCCCTCCTCGCCCCCGGCGACCGGGAGCAGCAGGACCGTGCCGCCCTCCCTGGCAGCGGCCAGACCGCAGCGGGTGGCCGCGAGGTGGGAGGCGGCGGCCCAGAGCCGCTGCCGGGCGGCGCTGCCCGAGGGGCCCGAGGTGTCGGCCCCGGCCTGCGCGTCCTCCCCGTCCTCGTACCGCGCCGCCAGCACCACATGCGGCGCGTCCAGGTCCGCGCGCAGCCGTGCCGCGCGCTCGCGCAGCAGGCGGGGGTCGCGGTCGGTCGCCTCCAGCAGGTCGTCCAGGAGCTCGCCGCGTACGCGCTGCTCGGCCTCGTCGGCCGAGCGCCTGGCGAGCAGCAGCAGCGAGGTCACCATCGCGGCGCGCTCGAAGGTGCGCTGGTCCACCGGGGCCAGCGCGGGGCGGCCGCGCAGGAGGAGCGCGCCGAGGAGTTCGCCGCCGGCCGAGACGGAGACGGCGGCGGCCCAGGTGTCGCCGTCGCACACCGCGTACCCGGCGCTCCGGGAGCGCTCCACCGCGGGGAGCGCCGAAGCCTCCTCAGGGGGCAGGAACTCCACCTCGCCGTCCAGCACCCGCGCGACGGCCGCCGCCACGTCGTCCACGTCGCCGCCGCGCAGGACCAGCTCGGTGAGCCGGTCGTGCACCTCGCCGGCGCGCTGGATGGTCTCGTTCGCCGACTCCAGTCCCGCCAGCGCCTCGCGGGTCTCGGTGAGCAGCCGCGCGTTGTCGAGGGCCACGGCGGCGTGCGCGGCGAACGAGCCGAGCAGCGCGACCTGTTCGCGGTCGAACGCGCGCGCCCTGCGGTGCGCCGCGTACAGCACGCCGATCACGTCGCCGCCGAGCAGCAGCGGCACCCCGAGGATGGAGACCAGGCCCTCCTCGCCGATCGCGGTGTCGATGGGCTCGGTGTGCAGGAAGCGGTCGTCGTGCGGGTAGTCGTCGGAGGCGTACGGGCGTGCCGTCTGCGCGACCAGGCCGCCGAGCCCGTCGCCCATGCCGAGCCGGAGCTGCTGGAAGCGCGCCGAGACCGAGCCGACGGTGACCCGCATGTAGGAGTCGCCGCTGTCGGGGTCGGTGAGCGCCAGGTAGCCGAGCTCGGCGCCGAGCAGCGAACGCGCGCGCTGCACGATCGCGCGCAGCACCTCGTCCAGGCCGCGCACCCCGGCCAGGTCGTGCACCGTCTCGATGAGCGCGGTCAGCTCGGCCTCGCGGCGCCGCCTGCCCTCCTGCTCGGCGCGGATGCGCAGCGCGAGCTCCCTGCCCCGGCGGAGCGCCGCCAGCTCCGCGTCCGGCGCACCCGCCTCGCGGGCCTCGGCGAGCGGCTCCTCGTACGCCTCGGCGGGTGCGCCGCGGGCGAGGAGTTCCAGGTACGCGCAGGAGACGTCGGTCGGTGGGGAGGGGGCCGCCGGCTGCTCCCCGGGGATGTGCGGCATGGGAACACGCTTACACACGCCTGTGGCGGAAGCCCTCCAAGGGCCGGGGGGTCTGAGGCCTGGGCGGTCCCCTGAATGCTGGGGCCCGGGCCCCTACGGGCTGAGCGGTCCCTAAGGGACGGGAGGCCCCTAAGGGACGGGTGGCCCCCTGAATGCCGGGGCCCCCTACGGGCTGAGCGGTCCCTAGGGGACGGGTGGCCCCTAGGGGCTGGGTGGGACGATTGACGGCCGCCATCAATTCGGTGGCGGCGGCTCAACGGCCCTCAGTATGTTGCCGGTTCCCCCACCCGCCCCTTACTGGGAGCCCCTTAGATGCCCCGAGCCGCAGCCCGACCACCCTCCGCAGGACCACCTCTCCTGCCCCTCGCCGTCCGTGCCCGCCGCGCCGTGGCGGAGAGCGTGACCGGGCTGCCCCGCGCGTTCTGGTGGCTGTTCACCAGCACCCTGGTGAACCGGCTCGGCTCCTTCGTCGCCACCTTCCTCGCCCTCTTCCTCACCACCGAGCGCGGCTACTCGGCCTCGTACGCGGGGCTCGTCGGCGCCCTCTACGGGCTCGGCGGGGTGCTGGCCTCGGTGGTCGCGGGGGTGCTCACCGACCGGCTGGGGCGGCGGCCGACCATGATGTGCGCGCAGGTGTGCACCGCGGTCTCGGTGGCGGCGCTCGCCTTCATGGAGCACCCGGTGGCCATCGCGGTCACGGCGTGCGCGGTGGGCATGGCGTCCAACGCCTCGCGCCCGGCGGTGCAGGCGATGATCGCGGACCTGGTGCCGGCGAAGGACCGGGTGCGGGCCTTCTCCCTCAACTACTGGGCGGTGAACCTGGGTTTCGCGGTGTCCTCCTCGGCCGCCGGGCTGATCGCGCAGTACAGCTACCGGGTGCTGTTCTTCGGCGAGGCGGCGCTGGTGCTGCTCTGCGCGCTGGTGGTGTTCGCCAAGCTGCCGGAGTCCCGGCCGGATCAGGGGTCGGGTCAGGGGTCCGACCAGGGCTCGGAGCAGGGCTCCGAGCAGGGCTCCGGGACCTCCCCTAGGGGCCGGGCGGCCGTGGCCGACGGCGCGGTCTCGCTGTGGACGGTGCTGCGGGACGGGCGCTTCATGACGGTCGTCGCGCTGAACCTGGTGATGGCCACCATGATCCAGCAGGCCTTCGTGGCGCTGCCGGTGACCATGGGCAAGGAGGGCTTCTCCAGCACGGACTTCGGCATGGTGATCGCCGCGAACGGGGTGCTGATCGTGCTGTTGCAGATCCCCGTGACCCGCATGATCGAGCGGCGCGATCCGGGGCTGACGCTGATGGTCTCGGCGCTGCTCATGGGGTACGGCTTCGGGCTCAACGCGTTCGCCGGCTCGGTGGGCTTCTTCGCGCTCGCGGTCCTCGTCTGGACCCTCGGCGAGATCGTCTACACCCCGACCCAGATGGGCCTGGTGGTGCGGCTCTCGCCGACCCACGGCCGGGGCCGCTACCAGGGCGTCTTCACCCTCTCCTGGGCACTGGCCTCGCTCGGGGCGCCGCTGCTGGGCGGGCTGGTGATCGACGGCCTCGGTTCGCCCGCGCTGTGGGCTGGCTGCGCGCTGCTGGGCACGGCTGCGGCAGCGGTGTACGGGGTGCTGGTGCGCCGCATGCGGGAGGAGGACTCCGGCGGGGGCCCTGAGGGGAACCCGGAAGGGGCGGCCCCTGAGGGGGAGGGCGTGCCCGGACCCCGTAAGGGTTCGCCCGCCTGACCCCCGTACTCCTTAGGACCCTTAAGGCCCCTAGGACCCCTAGGGCCCCTAAGGCCCCTACTCCGTCGAGGGCCCCGTGAGGTGGCTGAACGCCTCCAGGTTGCGGGTGGACTCGCCGCGCGAGACGCGCCATTCGTACTCGCGCCTGATGGCCGTCGCGAAGCCCAGCTCCAGCAGCGTGTTGAAGGCGCCGTCGGCCGCCTCCAGCACGGAGCCGAGGAGCCGGTCCACCTCCTCGGCGGTGACGGCGGCCAGCGGGAGCTTGCCGGTCAGATAGACGTCGCCGAGCCGGTCGACCGCGTAACTCACGCCGTACAGCTTGAGGTTGCGCTCCAGCAGCCAGCGCTGGACGCCCTCGGCGTTCTCGTCGGGGCGGCGGATCACGAACGCGTTCAGGGACAGCGCGTGCCTGCCCACCAGCAGCGACAGGGTCGTGGACAGCTTCTTGGTGCCGGGCAGCTTCGCCACGTACGAGCCGGGCTCGGGGCTCTCCCACTCGACCCCGGCCTCCCGGAGCGCGGACTCGATGACCTGCCGTGCGTCCCGTTCCGCCTGCGTCTGCTGCGTCGCGTCAGCCATGGGCCGATCGTAGGCGACGCCTCCTGGCCTGCATCGCGGCGGTGTAGACGTCCAGGGTCGAGGAGGCGGCGGCGTCCCAGCCGAAGCCGCGCGCGTGCGTCGCCGCCGCTCCGCCCATCTGCGCCGCGAGCCCGTCGTCGTCGACGAAGCGGCGGAGCGCCCGCGCGTACTCGGCAGGGTCGTGCCCCTGTACGAGATAGCCGCTCTGCCCGTCGCGCACCGCGACCGGCAGTCCGCCGACCGAGGCGGCGATCACCGGGGTGCCGCATGCCTCGGCCTCGACGGCGACGAGCCCGAAGGACTCGCTGTACGAGGGCATGACCAGCACACTCGCGGCGCGGTACCAGTCGGCCAGCCCCTCCTGGCCCACCGGCGGATGGAAGCGCACGAGGTCGGCGATGCCCAGCCGGGCCGCGAGCTTCTGCAGGCCCTCCGGCTTGGCGAGGCCGCTGCCGCTGGGCCCGCCGACCACGGGGACGACGAGGCGGGAGCGCAGCGAGGGGTCCTCGTCCACCAGCAGCGCGACCGCGCGGAGCAGGATGTCGGGCGCCTTCAGCGGCTGGATGCGGCCCGCGAAGAGCGGGATCACCGCGTGCTGCGGCAGTCCGAGGCGGGCGCGTGCCGCCGCGCGGCCGTCCGCGGGGCGGAAGGTGTCGAGGTTCACGCCGGGGTGCACGACGGCGGTGTGCGCGGGGTCGGCCTCGTAATGCCGTACGAGCTCGCCCGCCTCCTCCGCGGTGTTGGCGATCAGCCGGTCGGCGGCCTGCACTATCTGCGTCTCGCCGATGACCCTGGCGGCGGGCTCGGGGGTGTCGCCCTCGGCGAGGGAGGCGTTCTTGACCTTCGCCATGGTGTGCATCGCGTGCACCAGCGGGACGCCCCAGCGCTGGGCCGCGAGCCAGCCGACGTGCCCGGAGAGCCAGTAGTGGGAGTGCACCAGGTCGTAGTAACCCGGACGGTGCCCCGCCCACACCTGCATCACTCCGTGCGTGAACGCGCAGAGCTGGGCGGGCAGTTCCTCCTTGGCGAGGCCCTCATAGGGTCCGGCGTCGATGTGCCGCACCAGGACACCGGGGGCGAGCTCTACCTCGGGTTCCAGCGCGCCGGTGGTGGCGCGGGTGAAGATCTCGACCTCGGTGCCCTGCGCCGCGAGCTGCCGGGCGAGCTCGACGATGTAGACGTTCATGCCGCCCGCGTCGCCGGTGCCCGGCTGGTGCAGGGGTGAGGTGTGCACGCTCAGCATGGCCACCCTGCGGGGTCGCCTTCCCGGTCCCGGGATGCGGAGCCGTGCTGGCCGCTGCGGCTGCGGGGGGCGGCTGCGCCGCTGGCCGAGCCTGGGGGCGTACTGGCTCACGGGCGGAATGCCTCCTCCGGACGGGGCGGGCTGGTGCGGGTGCGGGCGGGGTCGGACGACCCTTCGGGGTTCAACGGCAGAGCGCGCCGTCTCATTTCCAATTTGCCAATTCGTGACGCGAACCTTTCCCGGAGGGGACGTGCGGGGCCGCGGGGCCTCGGTCCTGAGCGGCCCTGAGCGGTCCGGGGCGCGGCCCGGAGTGTCCGGGTACCCCGTCGGGGGCTTCCCCTACGGGCCCGGGCCCCCTAGGGGTCACGCCGTAGGCTTCTCCCATGCCCTCCCGCTCCTCCGCCCGCCCCGTAGGGGTGGTGACCCGCGGGACCACCAACCCCAACAGGCTGCGGCGGATGGACCGTTGGATCGCGGCGGCGCACGGCCCGGCGCTGCGCCGCCCGCACCTCCCGCCGGCCGCGGTGGACCTCGGGTACGGGGCCGCGCCGTGGACCGCCGTCGAGCTGCTGGCCAGGCTGCGGCCCGCGCGGCCCGGCATCACGGTGGTCGGCGTCGAGATCGACCCGGCGCGGGTGGCGGCAGCGAAGTCCTACGAGTGCGAGGGGCTCGCCTTCGTACGCGGCGGCTTCGAGCTCCCGCTGCCCGGCGGCGGCAGGCCCGCGCTGATCCGCGCGGCCAACGTGCTGCGCCAGTACGCGGAGGACGAGGTCGGTCCGGCGTGGGCGCGGCTGTGCGAGCGGCTGACCCCCGAGGGGCTGCTGGTCGAGGGCACCTGCGACGAGATCGGGCGGCGCCATGTGTGGGTGGCGCTCGGGCCCGAGGGTCCGCGCACGGTCACCTTCGCCACCCGCCTGGGTTCGCTGGGCAGCCCCTCCGACCTGGCCGAACGGCTGCCGAAGGCGCTGATCCACCGGAATGTGCCGGGCGAGCCTGTGCACTCCTTCCTGCGGGACTTCGACCGCGCGTGGGCCGCCGCGGCGCCGTACGGGGCGCTGAGCGCGCGGCAGCGGTGGATCCGCGCGGTGCGGGGCCTGAGCGCGGACTGGCCGGTCACCGACACCCCGCACCGGTGGCGCCAGGGCGAGGTCACGGTCCGCTGGGAGGCGCTGGCCCCGCGCACGGGGCCGGGGGTCGTCTAGGGGACGAGCCCCTAAGGGCAGGGGCGCCCCTTAATGGCCCGAGCTCCCTTAGGGGCAGGCGCTCCCCTAGGTGCAGGGGCTCTCCCTAGGGGCCCGAGCTCCCCTGAGGGCACCGTCTCCCCTACTCCTCTACGCGCGCAGCGTGCTCAGCAGCGCGTCCACCAGCGGCCGGTCGCGTTCGTGGGTGAGGCGGGCGCGGGCCGCGGCGGGCGGCAGCCAGATGAGCCGGTCCACCTCGTCGTTCGGCGCGAAGCCGCCGCCCGTGGCCTCGGCGGCCCAGTAACTGACCTGCTTGGGGCGCCCGTCCACCAGATACCGCGCGGTGGGCAGGGCCGCGCCCGGCACGCACTCCATGCCGGTCTCCTCGTACACCTCGCGCAGCGCCGCGGCCAGCGGGCTGCCCGCCTCCCGCTCGCGGCGCTTGAGCTTGCCCTTCGGATGCGACCAGTCGTCGTACTTGGGGCGGTGCACGAGCGCGACCTCGACCCCGCCGTCGTACGGCGAACGGCGCCACAGCACGCACCCGGCGGCCAGCACCGTGCTCTGTCCGCCGGCGCCCTGCCCGACGACGCTCTCCACGCCGCCCGGCGCCGCGGTCGCCGTCCGTTCCTCGGCTGTCATCAGGGGCCTCTCCCGTCGGGTCCGCCCGGGCCGTGCGCCCGCCCGCTCTCCGCCCGGGCGCCGCGAGGGCGGTCCGGGCGCCGTGTCATTCCGTTCCGTGTCCCGCGCCGTGCGCCGGTGAATCCGCGGAATCCAGCCAGAGCCGCCCGAAGGCGAAACGTGCCGCCTCGACCTCGTGCCGCTGATCCGCGTGCAGCACGCCGAGCGCGTACGCGGTGGCCGGCGCGATCCGCGGGGTGCGGGCCGCGGCCGCGGCAGCGGCGGCTGCCTCGGCGGCGTCCCGCAGCCGGTCCAGCGCGGCGCTGGCGGCGGCGAGCCGCGGATCGGGGGCGGCCGCGATGTCGGGCGTGACCCGCGCCCCCGCGTCCCCCGCCGCCGCGTCGCCGCCCGTGCCCAGGTCCCGGTGACCCGCGCTGAGCAGCACTTCTTCCGCGTACCTGTGCAGCCTCAGCAGCAGCCGCGTCTGGAGCCAGGCGGCGTCCTGCTGGACCTCGGAGGTGAGCGAACGGGTCAGCGCGTCCGCGTTGTACGGGGCCTCGGCGCGGGACAGCGGGAGCGCGCCCACCGCCTCGGCCAGCCGCGTACGCGCCTGGCCGGCGGGCGGCGCCAGCGCGGCCGCCGCGCGCTGTTCCGCCGCGCCGCTGCTCAGCGGTGCCTCGGAGGCCAGCACCGCCACCTGGTCCACGACCGCGTGGAAGCGGGACGAGCCGAGCGCCTGGAGCGCGGCCGAGTGCGCGCGGGTACGGGCCAGCGTGAGCTGCCGCTCCAGCAGGGCCCCGGCCCGGGCGGCGCCGACCGGCAGCGCTCCGCCCTCGCGGCCCGCCCTGCGCCCCTCGCGCGCGCCCCTTCCCTCACGGGGTTCTCCGGGGTCGGCGCCGCTCCTGGCGTCCCTGCCCTCACGACCCTCACGGGGGTCGCGGCCCTCCCGGGTGTCCCTGACACCGGCCCTGATCTCGCGCGCGGTCCTGGGGTCGCGGGCCGGACCGGGCTCCCGCGCCGCCGGCCGCGCTTCACGGCCCTCGCGCTGGTCGCGGCCCTCGCGCCGGCCCCCGCCCTGGTCGCGGCCGCCGTCCCCCGCTATCCGGTACAGCGCGCACTGCAGCCTCTCCAGCCGCGCCGCGTAGGCGTACTCGCGCGACAGCGTGCCGGACAGCCAGCCCAGTTCCCCGCGCAGTTGATCGGCCCAGTCGCCGTCCAGCAGCGAGCGGTAGGTGTGCAGGGACCCGTTCAACCGCCGTGCCGCGCGGCGCAGTTGGCGTACCGCCTCGGCCGCCTCGGCCGCCGACTCGGGGCTGCCCGCGCTCTCCCCGTGCAGCCGCAGGCTGCGCAGGAACTCGGCGGCGCGGTCGTGCAGATAGCCGCCGAGCACCTCGCCCGCCGTCGCCGTCTCCAGCGAGGCGGGCAGCGGAACGGCGGTGCCCGGCGGGGCCGCCGGGTGCCGGGCCGCGCCGCCGCGCCGCCGCGCGGCCCCGGACGCCGCCGGTCCCGCCGGGGCGGCGGTGACCAGTTCGGCCCCGTCCGCGAACGGGTCATGGCTGTGCGCCATCGCTGTCCCTTCCCCCGGTTCGTCCGGTTCCTCCGGTACCGGACGGACCGGTAACGCGCGGCGGCCCCTGCGGTCCGTGCCGCCGCCCGGTGCGCCGCGGCCGTCCCGCACGGACACGTACGACACGTACTCCCTCGCGCTGCCCGCACTGCTCGTACGGCTGCTCGTGCTGCCCGCACTGCTCGTGCTGTCGCCCGTGCGGCTGCTCGTACCGCTCGTGCTGCTGCTCGTACCGCTCGTCATGCCGCAGGACCACGCAGGCGCCTCCGGGCGTCGATCAGCGTCTCCTGGACGTTCGGCAGCGGCCTGCCCTCCTGGTCGTGCGCGTGCCGGGTCCAGTCGCCGTCGGGCCCCAGGTGCCAGGAGGCGGTGGCGTCCGACAGGCCGGTCTCCAGCAGGTCGTTGAGCGAGGCGCGGTGGCCCGGGTCGGCGACCCGCACGATGGCCTCGATCCTGCGGTCCAGATTGCGGTGCATCATGTCCGCGCTGCCGATCCAGACCTCCGGGTCCCCGCCGTTCGCGAACGAGAAGATCCGGGAGTGCTCCAGGAACCGGCCGAGGACGCTGCGCACCCGGATGTTCTCGCTCAGCCCCTCGACGCCGGGGCGCAGCGCGCAGATGCCGCGCACCCACACGTCCACCGGCACGCCCTCCTGCGAGGCGCGGTAGAGCGCGTCGACGACGGCCTCGTCGACCATCGAGTTGACCTTGATGCGTACGTACGCGGGGCGCCCTTCCCTGCAATGCTCGGCCTCCCGCTGGATCCGCGAGACCAGGCCGTCGCGCAGGGACTTGGGGGCGACCAGCAGCCGCTGGTAGGTCTCCCTGCGGCTGTATCCGGAGAGCCTGTTGAAGAGGTCGGACAGGTCGCCGCCGACCTGCGGATCCGCGGTGAGCAGCCCCAGGTCCTCGTACAGCCTGGCGGTCTTGGGGTGGTAGTTGCCGGTGCCCACGTGCGAGTAGCGGCGCAGCGTGTCGCCCTCCTGGCGCACCACGAGCGAGAGCTTGCAGTGGGTCTTGAGCCCGACGAGCCCGTAGACCACGTGGCAGCCCGACTCCTCCAGCTTGCGGGCCCACTTGATGTTGGCCTGCTCGTCGAAGCGGGCCTTCAGCTCGACCAGGACGAGCACCTGCTTGCCGGACTCGGCCGCGTCGATGAGCGCGTCCACTATGGGCGAGTCGCCCGAGGTCCGGTACAGCGTCTGCTTGATCGCCAGCACGTCGGGATCGGCGGCGGCCTGCTCCAGGAAGGCCTGTACGGAGGTCGAGAAGCTGTCGTACGGGTGGTGCAGCAGCACGTCGCGCTCGCGCAGCGCGGCGAAGATGTCGGGCGCGTGCGCCGACTCGACCTCGGCGAGGTCGCGGTGCGTCCCGGCCACGAACTTCGGGTACTTCAGGTCGGGGCGGTCCAGCGCCTGCACGATCTTGGAGAGCCCGCTGAGGTCGAGCGGCCCGGGCAGCGGATAGACCTCCGACTCGGAGACCTTCAACTCCCGTACCAGCAGGTCGAGTACGTACGGGTCGATCGACTCCTCGACCTCCAGGCGCACCGGCGGGCCGAAGCGGCGGCGCAGCAGCTCCTTCTCCAGGGCCTGGAGGAGGTTCTCCGCGTCGTCCTCCTCGACCTCCAGGTCCTCGTTCCGCGTGACCCGGAACATGTGGTGCGCCAGCACCTCCATCCCCGGGAACAGCTCCTCCAGGTGCGCCGCGATCACGTCTTCCAGGGGTACGAAGCGGCGCGGCCCGGCCTCCAGGAAGCGGGAGAGCAGCGGCGGAACCTTCACGCGCGCGAAGTGGTTGTGCCCGCTCACCGGATTGCGCACGACCACGGCGAGGTTGAGGGAGAGCCCCGAGATGTACGGGAAGGGGTGCGCGGGGTCCACGGCGAGCGGCGTGAGCACCGGGTAGATCTGCTGGCGGAACAGGGTGAAGAGCCGCTCCTGCTCCTTCTCCGTCAGCTCGGTCCAGCGGATGATGTGCAGGCCCTCGTCGGCCAGCGCCGGGGCGATGTCCTGCTGGTAGCACGCGGCATGACGGGCCATCAGCTCGCGGGAGCGGGTCCAGATCAGCTCCAGGACCTCGCGCGGCTGGAGCCCGGAGGCCGAGCGGGTGGCGACGCCGGTGGCGATGCGGCGCTTGAGGCCCGCGACGCGGACCATGAAGAACTCGTCCAGGTTGCTGGCGAAGATCGCGAGGAAGTTGGCCCGCTCCAGGAGCGGGGTCTCGGGGTCCTCGGCGAGCTCCAGCACCCGCTCGTTGAACGCGAGCCAGCTCCGCTCCCTGTCCAGGAAGCGGCCCTGCGGCAGGTCGCCGCCCTCGGCGTGCGGGCCCTGGCCCTCCTCGTAGAGTCCGGCGTCGGAGTCGAGGTCGGGTTCGACGGCGGGTTCCAGCTCGGGGGCGGTGCGTCCGGTGGCGGACCGCACGGCCTGCGGGCGGTGGGCCGCGAGCGACCCGACGGACGGCTGGGCGGCGGCGGAGGCGGCGGCCGCGTGGGCGTCAGGCTGGGGTGCGGGCTGGCTCATGCCCCCATTCTTCCGCGCACCGGGCACGGTGAGCGCGGCTTCGGGGACTCCCCCGGGCGCATCCCCGGGAAGGGGCCGGCGGTGAGCGGCTGGCTGCATTCCGCAATGCTCGCAACCGAGTTTGAATCGGTGGTTACGCGAGGGTGGCCCCTGAGGGGCCCCAGGACGACGTGCGCGTTCGCGGGGCCGTTCGGGGTGGCCCCGTAGGGGGGCTCCGGATGGTCCCGTAGGGGTGGGGCCCGTACGGGGTGGTCCCGTACGGGTCGGCCCCCGGCTCCGGCGGCGCTCCCTCAGCCCTCGGTGCGGTACATCAGGTCCGTCTCGTGGGTACGGAAGCCGAGCCCCTCGTAGACCCGCACCGCCGCCACGTTGTCGGCGTCCACGTACAGCATCGCCGTCGGCAGCCCGCGGTCGCGGGCGAGGTGGCGCAGCCCGATCGCGGTGAGCGCCTTGCCCAGGCCGCCGCCCTGCGCGTCCGGCGAGACGCCCAGCACATAGACCTCGCCGAGCTGCTCGGCGCTGTGCACCTTGGTCCAGTGGAAGCCGACGAGCGCACCGTCCTCCTCGCGCTCGGCCAGGAAGAACCCGGCCGGGTCGAACCACGGCTCGGACTTGCGGTCCTCCAGGTCCCGCTGGGTGAGCGAACCCTGCTCGGGGTGGTGCGCGAAGGCCAGCGCGTTCAGCCGCAGCCACGCGGCGTCGTCCTCGCCGGGGCGGAACGCGCGCACCCGCACCCCGGCGGGCAGCGTGGGCTCGGGCAGCCGCGGAAGGCCGCCGGCGTCCGGGTCGCCCTCGGCCAACGGGCGGCGCAGCTGGCGGAGTTCGCGGAAGAGGGAGAGGCCGAGCACCTGGGCCAGGTGCCGGGCGGCGGGGTGGCCGCCGTGCGCCCACACGCGCAGCCGGCGGTTGGAGGCGTGCAGCAGCGCCTCGCCGAGCTGCCGCCCGTACCCCTTGCCCCGGTGCTCGGGGTGCACCACCAGCTCGCCGGTCGGCGCCTCGACCGGGTCGGTGTCCTCCAGCTGCGCATAGCCGACCAGCACACCGTCCCTGCGCAGCAGCAGATGCCGCACCCCGGTACGGCGGCCTCCGCGCAGCGCCAGCCTGCCCTGCTCGGACACGGCGGCCTGCCCGTCCTGGGCGGCCGCCGCGTCGATCAGCTCCTGGGCCTCCCGTACGACCTCGGCCGACGCCTCATCCACAACAACCACGTCGCTCATGGGACACGACCCTACGACCTCGCGAAAGGACGCTGCGCCCTCCGCCGCGAAACCTCCGCTTAACCCGTACGGGCCCACCCCGGAAGGGCCCCGACAGGGGTTCCGGGAGGGGCGGGAGGCAGCCGCTGCGGGGAGGGGTCCCTCAGGGGCTGTCTCGGGGGCTGCCTCAGGGGCGTGGCCCGGGAACGTGCTTCAGGGGCGTGGCTCAGGGGCGCGGGCTATGCGGCGGCCGCCCCGTAGGGGTTCTCCGTGCGGGCCTGGCGCAACGCCGTGGCCCACCACGCGAGTTGGCCCAGCATGCCCTTGGCCGCTGCCGCCGTGCCCTCGGCGTCGTGCGGGAGCCCATCCTCCCCGAAGCGCTCCCAGGCCATGGGGAAGCTGAGCGCGTCGCGGACGGTGACCGCGTGCAGCTCGGGGAAGACCTGGCGAAGCTGCTCGACCGCGCGCAGCCCGCCGCTCATGCCGCCGTAGCTCACGAAGCCGACCGGCTTGGCCTGCCACTCGGCGTGGAACCAGTCGATGGCGTTCTTCAGCGAGGCCGGGAAGCTGTGGTTGTACTCGGGCGTGACCACCACGAACGCGTCGGCCGCGCCCAGCCGTTCGCCGAGGCCGCCGCGTGCGCGCTCGATCTCGTCCGGCATCGGCGCAGCGAAGTCGGGGAAGGCCACGGGCAGTCCGCGCACCTCCGCCAGGTCGATCACGTCGACGTCGAAGTCCGCGTGCCCGCGCGCCTCCTCCGCGAACCACTCCGCGACGACGGGCCCGAACCTGCCCTCCCTGACGCTGCCGACGATGACGGCGAGGCGCAGCGAAGCGGAGTGCGAAGACGGAGCGGTGCGCGATGACGGTGCGTCTGACATGGGTTCTCCTCCGATGAGCCGCTGAGGGGCACGTGCCCCCTGACGCCCCTCAGCCTCATACTTGAAGGAAACTTCAAGTCAAGCGTCGCCCGGAACCTGTCCCGTAGGGGGTGCCCCGCCCCTAGGGGGCTCCTCCGGTGGTGGCTCGGGGGCGCCCGGCAGCCGCAGTGCCGCCACCGTTCCGCCGCCGTCCGCGGCCCGCAGCTCCACCTCGCCGCCGAGCTGGTGCGCCGTACGGGCCACGATGGACAGGCCCAGGCCCGAGCCCGGCAGGCTCCGCGCCGAGGGCGAGCGCCAGAAGCGGTCGAACACGTAGGGGAGTTCCCCGTCGGGGATCCCCGGCCCGTGGTCCCGCACCCGCAGCGCCCCGTCCGCCAGCGTGACCGTCACCGCGCCGTCCCGCGGGCTGAACTTGACCGCGTTGTCCAGCAGGTTCACCACGGCCCGCTCCAGCGCGGCCGGCTCGGCCCGCACGTACCAGGGCGTCAGCTCCGGCACCAGGGACACCCCGGAGGAGCGCAGCCGCACCCGCTCCACCGCGTGCTCCGCAACCTCGTGCAGCCCCACCACCTCGGTGGCCGCCTGCGCGCTGCCGGGCGCTGCATCGGGGCGCGAGAGCTCCTGGAGATCGCCGATCAGGGCGCTGAGCTCGGACATCTGCGCCGTGACCGACTCCAGCAGCGCCCTGCGGTCCTCCGGCGGCAGCGAGCGCCCGGTCTCCTCGCTCCGCGCGAGCAGCTCGATGTTCGTACGCAGCGAGGTCAGCGGCGTGCGCAGCTCGTGCCCCGCGTCCGCGATGAGCTGCTGCTGGAGGTCGCGGGAGGAGGCGAGCGCCGCCGTCATGGAGTTGAAGGAGCGGGACAGCCGGGCGATCTCGTCGTCGCCCTCGACCGGGATGCGTACGGCCAGGTCCTCGGTGCGCGCGATGTGCTCGACGGCGCCGGTCAGCCGGTCGACGGGCCGCAGTCCGGCGCGGGCGAGCGCGACCCCGGCGCCCGCGGCACCGAGTACGCCGGTGCCGCCCACCAGGGCCAGGATCAGCGCGAGCTTGCGCAGCGAGTCGTCGGTCTCGGCGAGCGGCCGGGCGATCGACACCGCGAGCCCGGCGCCCTGCACGGGGGTGGTCACCACGCGGTAGTCGGCGCCGTCGACGGAGCGCGCCGTGTGCACCTCCTCGGCGCTGCCGCCGCGCGCCACGGTGGTGTCGCCCTTGCTGACCTCCAGCTTGCTGCCGACGAGCACGCAGCTCACGCCCCGCCGGTCGACGACCTGCACGGTCGCGTCGAAGGGGTTGGGCACGCGCTTGTCGGCCGGCGAGCACTCGCCGGTGCGCAGCCGTTCGGCGACCACGTCGGGCGAGACGCGGTTGCTGCGCAGCGAGTCGTCCAGCGACCCCAGGAGCTGGGCCCGTACGAGGAACCAGCAGGCCACCGCGCACGCCGCCACCGCCAGCGCGACCGTGACCGCGGCCAGCAGCGCGAGCCGGGAGCGCAGCGGCAGCGCGGCAAGACGCCCGCGCAGCCCTCCGGTCCCGCCCGCGCCGGGACCGCCGGCGCCGGGACCGACCTGGCCAGGTCCAGCACCCTCCGTACCGTCCGCCGCCCCCGTACCGCTCGAACCGCCCGTACCGCCGTACGCCGCATCGCTCACGCCGAGTCGTCCTTGAGCACGTAGCCGACGCCGCGGACGGTGTGCACGAGGCGCGGCTCGCCGCCCGCCTCGGTCTTGCGGCGCAGGTACATCACGTACACGTCCAGGGAGTTGGAGGACGGCTCGAAGTCGAAGCCCCACACCGCCTTGAGGATCTGCTCCCTGGTCAGCACCTGGCGCGGGTGCGAGAGGAACATCTCCAGCAGCGTGTACTCGGTGCGGGTCAGCTCCACCTGGCGGTCCCCGCGGGTGACCTCGCGGCTGCTCAGGTCCATCCGCAGGTCGCCGAAGGAGAGCGTGCCGCCGTCGACGGGCGCGCCCTCCTGCGCCGCCAGCTCGCGCGCGTACGAGCTGCGGCGGAGCAGCGCCCTGATGCGGGCCAGCAGTTCGTCCAGCTCGAACGGCTTGACCAGGTAGTCGTCCGCGCCCGCGTCGAGCCCGGTGACCCGGTCGCCCACGGTGTCGCGCGCGGTCAGCATCAGGATCGGCACCCTGTGGCCCGCCGAACGCAGCCTGCGCGCCGCGGTCAGCCCGTCCATCCGCGGCATCAGCACGTCCAGCACGATCAGGTCGGGCTCCCAGGACTCCGCCTTCTCCAGGGCCTCGACGCCGTCGGCGGCGAGCTCGGTGGCGTACCCCTCGAAGGCCATGCTGCGCCGCAGCGCGTCCCGCACCGCCGGCTCGTCGTCGACGATCAGCACGCGCTGCGCCTCGTCCTCGGAGTGCGGCGACGCCGCCTGCGGCGTGGACTCCTGTACGGGGTGCGGCTGGGCTTGCTGGGGCTGCTGCTGCACCTGGGGGCCGGTCTGCTGGGGGCCGTTCGGCTGCGAACCGGCCTGCCGGGGGCCGGTGGAGAGCGGCTCGGGTTCGGTGGACATGCCCTCCAGCTTCGCATCGGCGGCCGCGCGCTCCCGTGAGGCGAGGGCGGCCGCCGCCGTGCCGAGGAGTCGCCGCGCGACGGGCACCTCAGGCGTTCCCCGCGTCGCCCGACCTGAGGCCGTCCAGCAGGTCCTTCACGTCGTTGATCGGCAGCGCGAAGCCGAGGCCCACGCTGCCCGACTGCCCCGAGGAGGCGCCGGGGCCGCCGGAGCCCGAAGAGCCGGAGTACATCGCGGAGTTGATGCCGATGACCTCGCCCTTCATGTTGAGCAGGGCGCCGCCGGAGTTGCCCGGGTTGATCGAGGCGTCGGTCTGGATGGCCTTGTACGTGGTGGTGTCGCCGCCCACGTCGCCGTTGAACTCGCCGCCGCCGAACTCGAACGGCCAGTCGCCGCCGCCCCCTTGGCCGCCCTGGCCGCCGTCGTCCTTCTGCACGGTCACCTTGCGGTCGAGCGCCGAGACGATGCCGCTGGTCACGGTGCCGGACAGGCCCTCGGGCGAGCCGATGGCCACGACCTGGTCGCCGACCCCGACGCTGTCGGAGTCGCCGAGCGCGGCCGGGGTGAGCCCGCTGACGCCGCGCGCCTTGAGCAGCGCGCTGTCGTGGTCCGGGTTGGTGCCGGTGACCTGCGCCGTCGCGGTCTTGCCGTTGCTGAAGGAGACCTGCACGGAACGCGCTCCGGCGATCACGTGGTTGTTGGTGAGGATCTCGCCGTCCTTGGAGATCACCACCCCGGACCCGGTGGACTCGCCGCCCGCGGTCTGCGCCTTGACCTCCACGACGCTCGGGGCGACCTTCTTCGCCACCCCGGACACGCTGCCGTCGGCGGCCGAGGAGGCGTTGGCCCCGCCGACCGCGCTGCTCTGGCTCGCGCCGCCACCGCCGAGCCACTGCTGCATGCCGTACGCGGTACCGCCCCCGACCACGGCGGCCCCCACGGCCACCGCGGCGAGCAGCGCGACACCCTTACGGGGGCGCCGGCGCGGCTCCGGGTCGTACGGGGGCATGGGCGGAACCCCGGACTGACCCTCCCCGTAGGGGGGCTGGGGCTGCTCGGGCTGGGGGAAGGGGGCACGATATCCGCTCATGTCCCTGAGCGTGCCCGCCCACTATGAGAGCTTCCTGAGGGAGCGCTAAGAACAGCCGCAAAAGCAGACCGTCGAAAGCAGCCGGAGAACGACAGCGACCGGCAACGTACGGAACCGGCGCATCGGCGAACCGCGCGTCAGCGCGCCCCGCACCCGCAGGAGCGCCGCACCACGAGTCCCGAGGGGAACTGCCGTACCCGGCCCCGGCCTTCGGCGACCGCGCCGCCCATCCGCGCGCCCGGCACCCGCAGCGAATCGTCCAGCACCAGCTCGACGGCGGCCTTCGCCATCGCCTCGCGGTCCGAGCCGACGGTGGTCAGCGGCGGGTCGGTGAGCGCCGCCTCCTTCACGTCGTCGAAGCCCGCGACGGCGAGGTCGCCCGGCACGTCGAGGTCCAACTCCCGCGCGGCGCGCAGCAGTCCGATGGCCTGGTCGTCGGTGGAGCAGAAGACGGCGGTCGGCCGGTCGGGACGGCGCAGCAGGTCGAGGGAGTGCCGGTAGGTGTCGTACCGGTTGAACGGCATGTGGAAGAGCTGCCCCTCGACCGGCTTCCCGGCCTCCCGCATGGCCCGGCTCCAGCCCTCCATGTGGTCGGTGACCGGGTCGCCCGAGGTGGGCGTCGACTCGGTGCCGCCGAAGCAGGCCACCGCGTCGTGGCCGTGCTCCAGCAGGTGCCGGGTGGCGAGCTGCGCGCCGCCGACGTCGTCCAGCACCACGGCCACGTCGTCGATGGCCTCGGGGCGCCGGTGCATCAGCACGACCCGCGCGTCCCAGGTGTCGATCTCCGTCGCGGCGTGCTCGCTCAGCCCGGAACTGATCAGGATCATCCCCGAGACCCGCATGCCGAGGAAGGCCCGCAGATAGTGGACCTCGCGCTCGTCGAGATAGTCGGAGTTGCCGACCAGCACCATCTTTCCGCGCTCGGCCGCCGCCTGCTCCACGGCGTGCGCGACCTCGGCGAAGTACGGCTGTCTCGCGTCGGGGACGATCAGACCTATGAGGTCCGTACGCCGCGAGGCCATGGCCTGCGCGACCCTGTCGGGGCGATACCCGAGCTCACGGATCGCCGCGAGCACCCGCTCCTTGGTCGCCGGCGCGACCGGACGCGGTCCGTTGTTGATCACATAGCTGACGACGGCGGTGGACGTACCCGCCAGCCGCGCCACATCGTCCCGCGTCACCTTGGCCACGGCGGAAGTCTACGCGTGACGCCCCGCGCCACCTCCGGGTGTGCGGACACCGTCTTCCGGAGCGCGGACGGCGCGCGCACCGTTCTCCGGCGCCGTGTCGCGGCCGTCGTTCACCGCGTCCCGGCGACCGTCGTTCACCGCGTCCCGCGCGACACGGGTCGCCGCGTCGGTGACGGCCCGCTCCTCGGCCCTGGCCTTCTTCGCCTCGGCCGACTTCTCGTTCTTCTCCGGGGAGACGAAGCGGTAGCCGACGTTGCGCACGGTGCCGATCAGCGACTCGTGCTCGGGGCCGAGCTTGGCGCGCAGCCGCCGTACGTGGACGTCCACCGTCCGCGTACCGCCGAAGTAGTCGTAGCCCCACACCTCCTGGAGGAGCTGCGCCCTGGTGAACACCCGCCCGGGGTGCTGCGCCAGGTACTTCAGCAGCTCGAACTCCTTGAAGGTCAGGTCGAGCACCCGCCCCTTGAGCTTCGCGCTGTAGGTGGCCTCGTCCACGGACAGGTCGCCGTTGCGGATCTCCATCGGGCTGTCGTCGGCCGTGCTCTGCATGCGTCCCGTCGCCAGCCGCAGCCGCGCCTCGACCTCGGCGGGGCCTGCGGTGTCGAGCAGTACGTCGTCGACGCCCCACTCTGCCGTGACCGCGGCGAGCCCGCCCTCCGTGACGATCAGCACCAGCGGGCAGCCGGGCCCGGTGGAGCGCAGGAGCTGACACAGAGAGCGGACCTGCGGCAGGTCACGACGGCCGTCGATGAGGATCACATCGGCGCCCGGGGTGTCCACGAGCGCGGGGCCCTCGGCGGGGGCCACGCGCACGTTGTGCAGGAGGAGGCCGAGTGCGGGCAGGACTTCGGTGGAGGGCTGGAGAGCGTTCGTCAGCAGGAGTAGCGAGCTCACGTCTGAGTTCCTTCCTCGATCCCCGGCGGTCCCGGCGAGGACGTGTGGCGGCACTGCTTCGTACGGCTTGTCATGCGCTCCTGGAAGCACACTGCGCTCCGCCGGACCTTCGCGCCCCCTGAGGGAATTCCCCTACGGAATCCCTTACGGGGCGACGGGCCCTGAAAGCACAAAAGGACCCGGGGGCGACGCTGCCCGGATCCTTCTGGCCCAGCAGAATAGCCGACATGGATCGCGAAGCCGAGTGTGAGATCGCTCGCGCAACGCTCAGTGAAGTCACAGAACGTGACGACGCGAGGCCGCCGCGCGAGCCGGTGCGCAGGACGCTGCGCACCGCCGACGGAGTGCCGATCGAGGCGGAGTACCTGCCGTACGCGGGCGGCGGCCCGGCCTCGCGGGGCAGCGGTACGGGGTCTTCGCCGGGCGGCGCGATCGTGCTCGCGCACGGCTTCACGGGCTCGCTCGGCAAGCCGGCGCTGCGGCGCGCGGCGCGGGCCTTCACGCAGCACGCGGCGGTGGTCGCGCTCTCCTTCCGCGGACACGGCGGCTCCGGCGGAAGATCGACGCTGGGTGACCGTGAGGTGCTGGACCTCGCGGCGGCGGTGCGCTGGGCGCGGGAACTGGGGCACGCGCGGGTCGCCACCGTCGGCTTCTCGATGGGCGGCTCGGTGGTGCTGCGGCACGGCGGCCTGTTCCGGAATCCGGGGCACGCGGCCGACACCCACGAGAGCGCGGACGGCGACTCAGCGTGTACGGCGGCGCGGCAGGTGCACGAGGGGCGCACAGGAGCGCACTCCGTGCCGGACCCCCAGGGGACACCCGTACGGGGCTCGGCCCCCGCCCCGCACGCCGGCCCCGGAAACCCCGGCAACCCCGAGAACCCCTACGGCCCCGCATACCCCGATGCCGACCCGGACGCGTACCCCGACGCCTACCCCGACGCGGTGGTCGCGGTGAGCGCGCCGGCCCGCTGGTTCTACCGGGGCACGCCCCCGATGCGGCGGCTGCACTGGGTGGTGGAGCGGCGCCTCGGGCGGGCCGTCGGCCGGTACGGGCTGCGCACCCGCATCCACCACAGGCGCTGGAACCCTGTGCCGCTGCCGCCCGTCGCCGCCGCACCGCTGATCGCCCCGGCGCCGCTGCTGGTGGTCCACGGCGACCTGGACCGGTACTTCCCGCTCGACCACCCGCGCTCGCTCGCCGAGGCCGCCGGGCCGCGGGGCGCCGAACTGTGGATCGAGCACGGCTTCGGCCACGCGGAGAACGCGGCGCGCCCGACGCTCCTCCACCGGATCGGGTCATGGGTCGAAGCGCGGTGCCTGGAGGCACCGGCGGCACGTCATCATGGGAAGCGCGCGGCAGACGCCTGAGCACCCACGGCACCCGGCCCCGCGTACACGACCGACGCCTGAGCAGACGGCTGAGAGGGACCCCACCATGGCGAGTGGCACGATCCGTTACTGGGCCGCGGCCAAAGCCGCCGCCGGGATCGCCGAGGAGCGGTACGAGGCCATGACCCTCGCCGAGGCGCTGGACGCCGCGCGGGAGCGGCACGCGGCGCGGCCCGAGTTCGCGCGGGTGCTGAAGCGCTGCTCCTTCCTGGTGGACGGCGAGCCCGCCGGTACCAGGGAGCACGCGGCGGTCCGGCTCACCGAGGGCGGCACGGTCGAGGTGCTCCCGCCGTTCGCCGGGGGCTCGGCGTGAACGCCGGCCGCCCCCACGAGCAGTTCGAGGACCCCGAGCCGCACGGGCCCCCCGACCCTTACGGGCAGGGCAGCGCCCACGGCCGGGGCCTCCCTTACGGGCAGGGCGGCAACCCCTACGGGCAGGGCACCCCGTACGGGCCGTACGCCACGGTCGGCGATCAGGCCCCCGCCCCTCAGGGCGAGCAGTTCGGCGCCCCGGACCCCTACGGCCCTTACGGCCCCTACGGGCAGCAGGGCCCGCAGCTCCAGCCCGACCCCTACGGGCAGGGCACCCCCTACGGGGAGGGAAACCCCTACGGGCAACCCGGCCCTTACGGACAGCCCTCCGCCCCCGGCCCCTACGGGGAGGGTGAGCCCCAGGCGCAGCAGAACCCTTACGGCGCCCCCTACGGGTCCCCCGGCCCCTACAACCCCTACGGGCAGGGTCAGCCGGGAGCCGCGGGGCAGCCGGGCCCCTACGGGTACGGCCCGCAGGCGTACACCCCCCTGCACACCCCGCAGGACGGCTACGCGGCGTACGACCCCACCTACGGGATGCCGCCCCAACCGGCCCCCGGCACCTGGGAGTTCCCGCGCCTCGCCCCGTACGAGCCCTCGCAGGACCACGTACCGGATCAGGGGCAGGAGCAGGGCGAGGAGCAGAGCCCCGAGCAGGCGCAGGACCACGAACCCCCGTACGCGCAGGCCGACTTCGGCGCTCCCGGCATCCCGATGCCGCAGCAGCAGTCCGCTCCGGGACCGGCACCGGGGCCCGCGCCGGAACCCGTACACGAGCACGGGCCCGACCCCGTACCGCAGCCCCACCACCCCGGCGCTGCCCCCCTGCCCGCACATCTGTACGCTCCCACGGCCGGACCGCTCCCCCCGGAGCAGCACCCCGCCCCCTCACCAGGGGGCATCCCCGAGGAGACCCCCGCAGTGGAAGCCGTACAGACCGCCGAGCGCCCGCAGCGCACCGGCTCGCCCATCGTGCTGCCGGGCCTGCGCCCCGCGGCGGTGACCGCCGTGCTGGGCGCGCTGCTCGCCGCCCTGGCGCCGCTCGGCCACCTGCCGCTGGCCGCCGGGGTGCTGGTGCTCCAGGCGCTGACGGCGGCGGGATGGTTCCGGCTGAACGGGATGTGGCCCGCGCGGCAGGGCATCGCGCTCGCCTTCCTCGGCGGGGTCGCCGCCGACGTGGCGCTGCTCCTCGCGGGCCCGGACCACACGGCTCCGGCGCTGGTCGGCACCCTCGGCGTGTGGTGCGTGCTCAACTTCGTGCTGCACCTGCGCAACCGCGCCGACCCCGACGAGCGCCTCTACGGGCTCACCGCCGCGATCGTCTCCAGCGGGCTGACCATCCTCGCCTCCGGGCTCCTGACCGCACGCCCCGAGGCGGTGACCGTGGGCGCCGGGACGGTGGCGGTCACGGTGCTGGCCCGTACGGTGCTGGGCTCCCCGTACCTCTCCACCGCCGTCGCGCTGCTGGCCGCCGTCGGCGCGGGCGTCGCGCTCGCGCAGGCCAACGGCCTCGGCCCGGGCGCGAGCATGCTGGGGCTCGCGGCCGCCGTCTGCGCGCTGGTCGGCGTGCGGGTCGCCGGTTACGACTTCCCCTCCCGCTTCGTCCACATGACCGCGGGCGTCGCGCTCCCGCTGACCCTGGCCGCCCCCGCCGTGCATCTCCTGGGCAGGGCCCTTTCGCAAGGGTGAAGGGCCCTTTCGCAAGGGTGATCGGGTTAGGCTCGCAGACAAATGTCGAGAGCTGGGGGGATCCAGGTCAATGCGCGCACTACGCGTTCTCCTCGTCATCGCCATCGTGCTGGGCGGCCTGTTCGTCGCGGCCGACCGGGTCGGGGTGATGCTGGCCGAGGACCAGGCGGCGGGGAAGATCAAGAGCTCCCAGGGCGTGGCCGAGGCGGGTGACGTCTCGGTGGACATCACCGGTTTCCCCTTCCTCACCCAGGTCGCCTCCAAGGACCTGACCAAGGTGGACGCCCACCTCAGCGGGATCACGGCGGGCTCCGGCGAGGAGTCGCTGCGGATCAGCGAGGTGAACGCCTCCTTCCACGACGTACGCCTCGGCGCCGACTACTCCTCGGCCGTCGCCGACCGCGCCGACGGCACCGCGACGGTCTCGTACGACGAGCTGTCGAAGGCCGCGGGCAAGGGCGAGACCAAGAAGCTCATGCTGGGCAGCACGGCCAAGCTGTCCGGGATCTCGTACGGGGGTCCCGGGCGGGTGAACATCGGCATCAGGGTCGACACCCCCATGGGCGGCAAGACCGTGACCATCCCCGCGCGGCTCAGCGTGGAGGGCGGCACCGTGCGCACCAGGACCGAGGGGACGGCCTGGGACAAGTTCGAGAAGCTGCCGCTGATCGGGGGCCGCGCAGAGGAGTGGCTGCGGGAGATCACCGACTTCAAGAAGAAGATCGGCGGGCTGCCCGACGGGCTGGCGCTGGACAAGGTCCAGCCGACCGACAAGGGCGTGGAGTTCACTGTCACCGGCAAGGACGTCAACCTCACCGGCTGACCCTTAGGGGTCCTAGGGCCCCTAAGGTCCCTACGGCCCCTAGGCCCCGTAGGGACCGTCCACTCCACGAGACGGCGTCGTCCGCACACCAGAAAGTCTGGCGCGAAAACGCCGTGCCCCGGACCCGTCCGGCGGACGTTGAAGGCTGAGCGATCCCACATCGCGAACAACTTCGTCTCACCATACGGATCGCCGGTGACACGGCCCCTCACCCGTCCTTACGATCGGGCCCATGAAGCGACAGGCGGACCTCACCAAGCGACGGGCAGTTGATCTGTGCCGCATCGCCGCCATGCTCTGTCGCGCGGCCGCCTGACGGCCGCCCGCTCCCGCCGCCGCATGCGACTCGGCGCCAGGGCCGCCCGGCCGCACCGTTCCCCGCGCGCACCCCGCCGTGCGCGCACGGCAGGCCCGATTCCCCCGCTGGAACCGCGCGTCCGGCACCTCCGAGGCGCACGGCTCACCAAGCGCACGGGCCCGCGTACCGCGTGACCACCGCATTCGCCATCCCGCACCGCTCCCTTCCGGAGGAGATACGCATGAGCCGCAGCGACGTCCTGGTTGACGCCGACTGGGTCGAGCAGCACATCGACGACCCGAAGACCGTCATCGTCGAGGTGGACGAGGACACCTCGGCGTACGACAAGAACCACATCAAGAACGCGATCCGCATCGACTGGAAGCAGGACCTCCAGGACCCGGTGCGCCGCGACTTCGTCGACCAGGCCGGCTTCGAGAAGCTGCTGTCCGAGAAGGGCATCGCCAACGACGACACGGTCGTCCTCTACGGCGGCAACAACAACTGGTTCGCCTCGTACGCGTACTGGTACTTCAAGCTCTACGGCCACCAGGACGTGAAGCTCCTCGACGGCGGCCGCAAGAAGTGGGAGCTGGACTCCCGCGACCTGGTCGCCGAGGTGCCGCAGCGGGCGAAGACGGAGTACAAGGCCAAGCCGCAGGACAGCTCGATCCGCGCCTTCCGCGACGAGGTCGTGGACGCGATCGGCACCAAGAACCTGGTGGACGTCCGCTCCCCCGACGAGTTCAGCGGCAAGCTGCTCGCCCCGGCGCACCTCCCGCAGGAGCAGTCGCAGCGTCCGGGCCACGTGCCCAGCGCCCGCAACATCCCCTGGTCGAAGTCGGCCAACGACGACGGCACCTTCAAGTCCGACGAGGAGCTGAAGGAGCTGTACGAGGGCGAGGGCGTGGACCTGGGCAAGGACACCATCGCGTACTGCAGGATCGGCGAGCGCTCGGCCCACACCTGGTTCGTGCTGCACGAGCTGCTGGGCCAGCAGAACGTCAAGAACTACGACGGTTCCTGGACCGAGTACGGCTCGCTGGTCGGCGTGCCGGTCGAGGTCGGCTCCAACTGACGCCTTCCGCCTTACCCAGGCGGCTTCTCTTCCGCGACACGAGAGGACACCCCATGTGCGGAGCTCAGGCAGGCGGCCCGGACGCCTCCACCATCAAGCCCGGTGAGACCACCATCCAGGGCAGCGTGACCCGCGACGGCGAGCCCGTCTCCGGCTACGTGCGCCTGCTGGACTCCACCGGGGAGTTCACCGCCGAGGTCCCGACCTCGGCGACCGGACAGTTCCGCTTCTACGCGGCCGAGGGCACCTGGACCGTGCGCGCCCTGGTGCCGGGCGGTCAGGCCGACCGCACCGTCGTCGCGCAGGACGGCGGTCTCGCGGAGGTCGCCATCGCGGTGTGATTCCGCACCCGTACGGGACGAGGGCCGCACCCCCGTGGTTGGACGCCACTGGGTCGGGGGTGCGGCCCTCGTCGCGTGCGCGGACCCGTAGGCCGCCTGCGCTGCCCCGTAGGGGGAACCCCTGCCCGTACGGGGAAGCCCTGCCCCTACGGGACAACCCCTAAGTGCGGGACCCCTGGGTGCGGGACCCCTAGGTGCACACCTCACACCGCGCCCCGCGCGGGCGCCGACTACACTCGGGGCCGTTCAGAACTACGCCCCGCCGCTCAAGGAGAGCCACCGTGCTTGAGGCATTCTTCACCGCCCTGATGGTCCTGGTCTGCATCGGCACCGTGGGCTTCGCCGGGCTCACCCTCAAGAAGCTCTTCGAGGGCCAGCGCTGAGCGGCGCGGTCACCGGCCACCCGACCGACCCCTAGAGATCGACTGAGCTCCCCATGATCGAGATCCCGTCCGACCTCCACCCGGACCTCGTACCGCTCGCCTTCCTCCTCGGCAACTGGCAGGGCGCCGGCGTCGCGGACTTCCCGGGCACGGAGAAGTGCAACTTCGGGCAGGAAGTCACCTTCAGCCACGACGGCCGCGACTTCCTGGAGTACGTCTCGCACAGCTGGGAGCTGGACTCCGAGGGCAACAAGGTCCGCCCCCTGGAGACCGAGACCGGCTTCTGGCGGATCGACAAGGACCGACAGGTCGAGGTCGTCATGATCCGCGACTCGGGCGTCGCCGAGGTCTGGTACGGCGAGATGGCCGACCAGAAGCCGCAGATCGACCTGGCCACCGACGCCATCGCGCGTACCCCCTCGGCCGGTGAGTACAGCGGCGGCAAGCGGCTGTACGGCTACGTCAAGGGCGACCTGATGTGGGTCGGCGAGAAGGCCACCCCCGAGGTGCCGCTGCGCCCCTACATGTCCGCGCACCTGAAGAAGGCCGTGGACCCGAGCGAGTGGGCCAAGGACCTGAAGGACCTGCCGGACGACGGCATCGCCTTCTTCAAGTAGGCAACTGCCCTTCTACACTTGGCCTGTGGCTACCACCGACTGGCAGAGCGATCTCAGGGCGCGCGGTTACCGGCTGACTCCGCAGCGCCAGCTCGTGCTGGAGGCCGTGGACAAGCTGGAGCACTCCACTCCGGACGACATCCTCGCCGAGGTACGCAAGACGGCGGGCGGGGTCAACATCTCCACGGTCTACCGCACCCTGGAGCTGCTGGAGGAGCTGGGCCTCGTCTCGCACGCCCACCTCGGGCACGGCGCTCCCACGTACCACCTGGCCGACCGGCACCACCACATGCACCTGGTGTGCCGGGACTGCACCGAGGTGATCGAGGCGGAGCTGGAGATCGCCCAGCCGTTCACCGAGACGCTGCGCAGGACCTTCGGCTTCGAGACCGACATGAAGCACTTCGCGATCTTCGGGCAATGCGCCGAATGCGCCGCCAAGGCCGCGGGGGACGCGTCGTAGGGGTCCCGGAGCAGGCGTCGTAGGCTGGCCGTATGTCCTTCAACAGCCCGCTTCTCACGCTGCCGGGGGCCGTCGCCGCCGAGGCCCCCGACGAGGGTGTCGCCGCGCACTACGGCGACCTCTTCAGGGAGCAGCGCGCACTCGCCGACGGCACCGGCTTCGTGGACCTCTCGCACCGCGGCGTGGTCACGGTGACCGGTGAGGACCGGCTGTCCTGGCTCCACCTGCTGCTCACCCAGCACGTGTCGGAGCTGCCGGCCGGCCGGGCCACCGAGGCGCTGATCCTCTCCGCCAACGGGCACATCGAGCACGCCCTCTATCTGGTGGACGACGGCGAGACGGTGTGGATGCACACCGAGCCGGGCACCCAGGGCGATCTCATCGCCTATCTGGAGAGCATGAAGTTCTTCTACCGGGTGGAGATCGCGGACCGCACGGCGGAGTTCGCCGTGGTGCACCTGCCGGCCGGTTCGATCACCGAGCCGCCCGCCGGCACGGTGGTGCGCGAGACGCCGCACGGGCGCGATCTGTTCCTGCCCCGCGAGGAGCTGAAGTCCTTCGCCGAGCAGGCGGGCCGCCCCGCCGGAGTGCTGGCGTACGAGGCGCTGCGGGTGGAGGGCTTCCGCCCGCGGCTCGGCCGGGAGACCGACCACCGCACCATCCCGCACGAGCTGGGCTGGCTGGAGACCGCGGTGCACCTGCAGAAGGGCTGCTACCGCGGGCAGGAGACGGTCGCCCGGGTGAACAACCTGGGCAAGCCCCCGCGCCGCCTCGTCTTCCTGCACCTGGACGGCAGCGAGGTGAAGATCCCGGTGCACGGCGACCCGGTGCGGCTCGCCGCAGACGGCCCCGAGGGGCGCCAGATCGGCTTCATCACCACCTCGGCCCGGCACCACGAGCTGGGACCGATCGCGCTCGCGCTGGTCAAGCGCAATGTCGCCCCGGACGCCGCGCTGATCGCGGGCGAGGAGGCGACGGCGGCGGCGCAGGAGATCGTGGTCGCGCCTTAGGGGTTTCCGTAGGGGCGGGGTTTCCCGTAGGGGGAGGGTTCTCCCCTAGGGGCAGGGTTCCCGTACGGGACGATCCCGTACGGGCTGCCCCGTACGGGGACCCTGCGCTCCCTCGCTCAGACCTCGACCAGCACCGTGAACGGGCCGTCGTTGGTCAGCGACACCTTCATCTGCGCGCCGAACCGTCCCGTGGCCACCTCGGCGCCCAACTCCCGCAGCCGCGCGACGACTTCGTCCACCAGCGGCTCGGCGACCGGGCCCGGGGCCGCCGCGTTCCAGGTGGGCCTGCGGCCCTTGCGCGCGTCACCGTAGAGAGTGAACTGACTGATCACGAGGAGCGGGGCGCCCAGGTCCGAACAGGATTTCTCCCCGTCAAGGATTCTCAGCGACCACAGTTTCCTTGCCAGTTGGGCCGCCTTGTCCGGAGTGTCCTCATGCGTCACTCCGACCAGTACACACAGCCCCTCGCCGACGATCTCGCCGACGGTCTCGCCCTCCACGGCGACGCTCGCGCCGTTCACTCTCTGCACCACTGCTCGCATGCCCGCCATCATGCCGTGCCGTCCGGACGCCGGTTCGGGGGCCGCCGGATGGGTGCGAGGCCGCTGCGCGGGGCAGCGTCGGAGTGGCACGATGCCCACACGTGACATGCGCCACCGCACACCACCACGGGTGCGCGCGGTGCCACGGCGACACGGCACACCACGCAGGGGCCGCGGGGACGAAGAGGGGAAAGGCACCCATGAGCACAACCGGAGCCGGAGCCGGAAGCACGCCCGGCGGCGTACCGGCCGCGCGGTCGGGGAGCGCGGCCACCGCGGCTGCCGACCCTTCCGGGCACCCTGAGGCGGACCGTCCGGGGCTCCCGGACCGCACGGAGTCCCCGGGCCGGGACCGCGCTCCCCGCTCCGGACGGCCGCGGCCGCCCCGGCAGCGCGACCGCAGCCCGTACGAGGTGCTGTGCGAGCCCGCCACCCCCGACCTGCACGCGCTGCGGCTGCCCGAGCTGCGCACCGTACGGCGCGAGGCGCAGCAGGAGGAGGCCGACCTCAGCTACGTACGGCGGCTGCTCCAGGGGCGGATCGACATCCTGCGGGCCGAGCTGAACCGGCGCACCGACTCCGGGTCCCCCCTCCTCGACCTGCTGCCGCAGATCCTCACCGACACCCCGTCCAGCCACCGTTCGTCGGCGCGGCACGTGACGGTGGGCACCCCGCACAACGAGGAGTACGGGCGGCTGGCCGAGGAGATGCTCGCCGAGGTGGAGCTGAGCGACCTGACGGCCCGCACGGACGACGAGCTGCACGACGCGATGGGCCGCCTGGTCCGCTACGAGCAGCGGGTCTCCCAGCGCAGGCACGCGCTCCAGCGCACCGCAGACGACTGCAGTACGGAGATCGCGCGGCGGTACCGGGAGGGCGAGGCGCAGGTCGACGACCTGCTGTCCTGAGGCGCGCGAGCCCCTGGGTACACGCCCCTGAGGTGCGGCGCGCGGCCCCTTAGGCGCATGCCCCTGAGGCGCGGCGTGCGGACCCTGAGGCGCGCGCCCCTGAGGCCCGGGGTCTGGGCTGACAGGTGCATCAGGGTGCGGCGGTACTGTGGTGAGTGCCCACGCGCACACACGTACCACAGCCGTCAGCCCGGAAGGCCCGCCACCGATGTCCGCGATATCCCCGTCCGACATAGCCCCCTCCACCCCCGCTCCGGTGCTCGCCGAGGTCGTACGCTCCGGCTTCACCGAGGGACTGCACCGGGGTTCGCTGGTGGCGCTGGACGCGGACGGCGCCGTGGAGTGGTCGCTGGGCGATCCGTCGGCCCCGGTCTTCCCGCGTTCGTCCAACAAGCCCGTACAGGCGGCGGCCGTGCTGCGGGCCGGGCGGGACGCCGGGTTCGGACTGGCCGGTGAGCGGCTCGCGCTGGCCATCGCCAGCCACTCCGGCGAGCGCTTCCACCTGGACCTGGTGCAGAAGATGCTCGCCGAGTACGGGCTGTCGGAGGACGCGCTGCAGTGCCCGCCGGACCTGCCGCTGGACCCGCAGGAGGCCGAGGCGTACCTCGCCGCTGGGCACTCCCGCGCCCGTACGACCATGAACTGCTCGGGCAAGCACACCGCAATGCTCGCCGTCTGCGCCGCCAACGGCTGGCCGCAGGACAGCTACCTCGACCCCGGCCACCCGCTCCAGCGGCTCGTGCACTCCACGCTGGAGGAACTGGCGGGCGAGCCGGTCGCGCACACCGGCACCGACGGCTGCGGCGCCCCGCTGATGGCGGTCTCGCTGACCGGGCTGGCGCGCGCGTTCCGCTCGGTCGCGCTGGCTCCGGCGGAGAGCGCCGAGGGCCGGGTGGCCGAGGCGATGCGGCGGCACCCGGAGTACGTGGCGGGCACGCGCAGGCACGACACCTGGCTGATGTCCGAACTCCCGGGCACGCTCTCCAAGATGGGCGCCGAGGCCGTACAGGCGGTGGCGCTCCCGGACGGCCGGGCCCTCGCCTTCAAGCTGGACGACGGCGGCACCCGCGCGCTGGGTCCGGTCCTCGCGCGGGCGCTGGAGCGGATGGGCGTGGAGACGCCGGTCCTCGCCAGGATCGCCGAGGCGCCGCTGCTGGGCGGCGGCGAGCGGGTCGGGGAGATCCGCGCGGGCTTCTGAGCCCCTAGGGGTAGGGGCGCCCCTTAGGGGTAGGGGCGCCCCGTAAGGCCGAGAACACCCCGTAAGGGTGGAGTCATCCCGTAAGGGCAGGGTCGTCCCGTAAGGGTGGGGGCGCTCGGGGGCGTGGGAAATCCGGGTGCGGTGCGCCGGGTGGCCGCCTAGCGTGCCCGCATGGCCTTGGACATCCGCACGCTCTCCACGAACGAGGAATTCGACGCCTGGATGCGCGGGGCGGCCACCGGCTTCCTCCGCGCCGACAAGATCACCGACGAGGAGATACGGACCCGGCTCGGCGCCGTCGAGCTCGACCGTATCCAGGGCGCTTTCGACGGCGGGCGCTGCGTCGGCACCTTCCGCACCATCCCCCAGGAGCTGACCGTTCCCGGCGGCGCCACCGTCTCCTCCTGCGGCGTCTCCGGCGTGACCGTCTCCCCCACGCACCGCAGGCGCGGCCTGCTGGGCCGGATGATGGCGAACGCGATGGAGGCGGCGAAGGAGCGCGGCGACGTGCTGGCCTCGCTGGTCGCCGCGGAGTACCGGATCTACGGGCGGTACGGGTACGGCCCCGCCGCGTGGAGCGCGGAATGGACCGTGGAGATCCCGCGCTCGGGCTTCGACCCCCGGTACGCGGGCCCCTCGGACGGCGGCCGTGTGGACCTCGCCGACCCTGACGAGGTCCTCAGGGTGATGCCCGAGGTGTACGAGCGCTACCGGGTGCAGCAGCACCGGCAGGGCATCATCGACCGCGACGAGATGTGGTGGAAGCGTACGGTCGGCGCGGCCCGCTTCCCCGGCGACGGTTTCACGCCGCGCTTCTACGCCGTCTACCGGGACGCGCAGGGCGTGCCGCAGGGCCTGGCCGTGTACGTGGTCGACGACCACTGGACGGGTCAGCAGCCGGACGTCACCGCGACGGTGCACACCCTCTTCGGCACGAGCCCCGAGGCCGAACGGGCGCTGTGGCACTACGTGTTGTCGATCGACTGGGTGTCCAGGGTCGCCACCGGGAGCCGGTCACCCGACGACGTACTGCCCCACCTGCTGCCCGATCCCCGCGGCGCGCGCATCACCTCGTACGCCGACTTCCTGTGGGTGCGGCCGCTGGACGTGCCGCGGATGCTGGAGGCCCGTACGTACGACACCCACGGGGCGCTGGTGCTGGAGGTGCGCGACGCGGCGGGGTTCGCCGACGGGCGCTTCCGGCTGGAGACCGCGCCGGGCGAGGGCGGCGCGAAGTGCGCGCCGACCCGCGACGACGCCGACCTGGCCCTGGACGTGGCCGAGTTGGGGCGACTGTTTCTGGGCGACGAGTCGGTCTCCCGCCTCCTCGCGACGGGCCGCGCCGAGGAGCGGCGGGCCGGCGCGGCGGCGACCGGCGACGCGGTGTTCCGCACGGCGCGGCGGCCGTGGTGCCCTGACACGTTCTAGGGGCGCGCGCTCCCTTAGGGGCGCTCCCCTCACTTAGGGGTTTCCCCTCCCCTTAGGGGCCTTCTCCCTAGGGTCCCTCCCCTTAGGGACCTTAAGGGCCTTAGGGGCCTTAGGGGTCCTCTCCGGGGCTCTCCCGTCCCGCCCCCTCCGTGGGACGGGAGAGCCGGTCGGAGTCAGGCCGGAGTGGGAAGCGGGGGCCGGGTCAAGGGAAGAGCAGCAGTGCCAGCACCGCCGCTCCCAGGACGCCGCACTGCATGTTCCTGGCCTCGATCCCGACGCCCAGCAGCAGGCATCCGACGATCCCGGCGGCGCCGAAGCGCATCTCCACGTAGTGCTCGAAGCCGGCGTACAGGGCGGCCAGGGCGAGTGCGCAGACAGGCATGGCGATCCCTCCTTCGGAAGGCCGTGGGGAGCCCCGCTGAGCGCGGTGAGGGACGGGCGGTGCGGATTCGCCCATACGCCATCGGACGGGCGGCGTGAGGTGGGGGATGTGGGGGTGTGAGGTGTGGGGTCATGTCGTGCCGGGGGTCGGCGTGGCCGGACGGCCCGTGGGCAGCCGGCAGCACTTGGCGCGAACTCACTTCTGAACATCCCCAGTTGGCGCCAACTTAAAAACAGTTGGCGAACAACTCCCGGGCAATGGCCGGAAGTTGTACTGTCCTGGTGTGAACACGAGGAGCCCTTCCGGAAACGGCGGATCACCGCACGAGGCCGTCGCCGACACGCTCCGTGAGCGGATCCGCTCGGGCGAGCTCGCGCCCGGTGATCCCATCCCCTCGCAGAATCGGCTGGTCACCGAGTTCGCGGTGAACCGCAGCGCGGTGCGGCAGGCGGTGGAGGCGCTGACCCACGAGGGCCTGCTGCACTCACGCGGCCGCGGAGCGCCACCGACCGTGGCGTCCCCGCCGCCCGCCCAGGAGCGCCCCCAGATCGCCGGCACCCAGCTGGCCGAGCGCCTCCATGCGGCATTCCAAGCCGAGCACGTGACGGTCGACGCCTTCTGCCTGACGACGGAAACGCTGAACAACGCGCTGGCGGAGCCGCGGAGGGCGGTGCTGGAGGGGGAGTTCGCGCCGCGTTCGGTGCGGTTCCGCATCATCACGCCGTCCGAGGACGCCAAGCTGGCGCTGCCGCTCCACGCCGAGGACCCCTCGGACCCGCGCCCGCTGGAGCGGCTGCACGAGATCCAGTCGACCTACAGGGACTCGCTCCGCTTCCAGCTCGGCGCGCTCCAGGACCAGGGCTACATCAGGGAAGTGACCTGCGAATTCAGGTCGGTTGCCGTCACTCCGCTCCAGAAGGTCTACCTGTTGAACGGGAGCGAGGCGCTCTCTGGCTACTACAAGCCGCTGAAGTGGGAGGTCCAGTACCGCGGCGAGGAGATCCCCATCTACGACGTGGGCGGACTGGAGGCGCTGCTGTTCCGGTCCACGGCGGTTTCCGGCCAGGCGCCGGACCAGGAGGCCGCGTTCGTCGAGCAGTCGCAGAAGTGGTTCGACTCGCTGTGGGAGCTGCTCGCCCGCCCGATCGCCTCGTAGCCCCTGCCCGTACCGCCACCATCAGGTGACCGTTGCCCTTCTCCGGGGGATGGGAGCGCCGTCCTGGGACTACAGTGCCGGTTCTCCGTACTCCTACCAGCCCGTTCCGGAGAGTCCGCCGCATGAAGCCGAGGGCACAGCAGCCGAGGGCAGAGCAGTCGAGGGCAGAGCAGAAGGCGCGGGACATCGGGGAGATCGAGGGGCCGCTGCAGGGATATCACCGCGAGTGGTACGTCGTACGCGCCGAAGGCCCGCTGGCCTCGCTGGGGCGGGTGAAGGTGGGCGAACCGCGCGACGCGGTGCTCTGGTTCGACCGCCGGTGCTTCGCCTCAGAGGAGGAGCTGGTGGGGGCGCTCGCCGAGCTCGGCATGCCGCACCTTCCTCCCCTGCTCCGCCTCGAGCCCGACGGGCCGCCGTTCCTCGGCTACATCGAGGGGAAGACCCTCGCCGAGCTGTCGCCGCGGGGGAACGATGTCGCCCCTGAGCTGCTCGGCCAGATCATCGCGGTGTTCCGGTCACTGGCACGCGTACGGACCGGCGATCTCCCGGTGGAGCGCACCTGCTCCCTCGGCGACCGGGCGGCCGAAGGGGACACCGGCGCCTTCCTGCACAGCCTGCTCCGCTTCACCCTGAACCGCGTCTACCGGGCGCGGCACCCGGTGTTCGGGCGGCTCTTCGACCGGCTCGGCGTCACGGGGAAGGCCCTGGAGCCCGAGGCCGAACTCGGCGCCGCCGCCTCGCGGTTGACCGGGCGCCCCTTCTGCCTGCTCCACGGCGACCTGCACAGGGCCAACTTCATCGTGGACGCCGAGCGCCGGCTGTGGACCATCGACTGGGAGCTGGCGATGCTCGGCGACCCCCTGTACGACCTCGCCACGCACCTCCATCTGATGCGGTATCCGGAGCGGCAGGAGAAGGACGTCATCGAGCTCTGGAAGCGGGCGGTCGACGAGACCCTCCCCGGCGCCACCGAGGGGTACGCCGAGGATCTGCCGCGCTATCTCGCGTACAAGCGCGTGCAGTCGGTGTTCACCGACGTGGTGCGCCAGGCCATCGCCGTACGGGACGCGCGGCCCGAGGAGCTGCCGCAGCAGCTCGGGGTCACGGCGAAGACCGTGCACCACGTGCTGGAGCGGGCCGCGGGGCCGCTCGGCCTCGATGCGGTGCCCGCACCGGGCGCCGTCGAGGACGTCTACGCCGAGTGGGCGGCGACGTCGGGGGCGCGGTTCCCCTAGGGGGCTTCCGACGACGGATCCCGGCGGCGTCAGGAACCCCCTAGGTGCGTACGGCTGTACGGGCGGCGGGGGCGCGGCGATAGTTGTAGCTTGCCGGTTCTCCGGCACGGCGCCCTGCTCCCTATGGACCGAGGTCTGCGATGCGCGAACTCATCGGCACCGCGAAGTGTGTGCTCTTCGACTTCGACGGCCCCGTCTGCCGTCTCTTCCACGGCCGGCCGGCCGTGGAGGTGGCGCGCCGCCTGAGGGACGTGGTGCGGGAACGGCACGGTTCACTGCCCGTGGGCGGGCTGGACACGGGGGATCCGCTGCTCTTCCTCCAGACCGTCTTCGAGTCCCCCGCCCTCCTCGCCGACGGCACGGCCCGGGAAGTCGAGCGGGTGTTGAGTGAGGAGGAGGCGGGGGCCGTGGTGGGGGCGTTTCCTACTGAGTACGCGGATGGGCTGGCGCGGACGTTGGCCGCGACCGGGCGGCAGCTCGCGGTGGCGACGAACAACTCGCAGGCTGCGGTGGAGCGTTATCTGGAGTCGCGCTACACGGGGCAGCTCTTCGCCGGGCACATCCACGGCCGCAGCGCGGAGGGCGAACTGCGGCTCAAGCCCGACCCCGACTGCCTGCTGCGGGCCCTGGAGTCCACCGGCGCGACGGCGCAGAGCGCGCTGATGATCGGGGACGCGCCGCGCGACCTGGCGGCGGCGCGCGCCGCCGGCGTGCCGTTCCTCGGCTTCGCCCGCAACGAGCGGAAGGCGGAGCGGCTCGCCGCCGCCGGGGCCGAGCACGTGACCTCCTCGCTGCGGGACGTGCTGAAGATCGTGGACCCGGGCGCGCACGTGTGACCGTACGTAGGGTGGGCAGCAGCCACGCCCGCGTCACCCGGCGTATCCGGCGTACACGAGGAGGACGACCCGCGATGACCGACGCACCCACGCCGCAGAGCAACGAGCCCGCACACGACCCCGAGGTCCTGGAGCTGGCGCAGCGGATCTTCGACCTGGCGCGGCACGGGGACACCGACACCATCGCCGCCTACGTGGACGCGGGCGTGCCGGCGAACCTCAGCAACGACAAGGGCGACACCCTGGTGATGCTCGCCGCGTACCACGGGCACGCGGCCGCCGTACGGGTGCTGCTGGAGCGCGGCGCCGACCCCGACAGGCTCAACGACCGTGGTCAGACGCCCATCGCGGGCGCGGTGTTCAAGGGCGAGGACGAGGTGGTGCGGGCGCTGCTGGACGGCGGCGCCGACCCGCGTGCCGGGCAGCCCTCGGCGGTGGAGACGGCGCGGATGTTCGAGAAGCGGGAGCTGCTGGAGCTGTTCGGGGAGGGCTGAGCCGGGCCGGGCCCCTAGGGCGGCTTCCCTAGGTGCCGACCCCTTAGGTGCCGACCCCTAGGTGCTGGTCCCCTAGGGCCTGTTCCCTCAAGGGCTGAGCCCCTAGGGGCGGAGCCCTCACGCCGAGACGCTGATGCCCGCGCCGACCGCGATCAGCGCGGCCCCGCTGCCCTTGGTGACCACGCGGTCGGCGCGCGGGCTGCGCAGCGCCTTCCAACTGCGGCCGAGGCGGCCGAGCAGCGCGATGTAGAGCGACCACCACAGCGCCGCCATGGCGATCACCGTCGCGGCGAGCAGCGCGGTCTGGCCCGCGGCCGAGCCGCCGGGCGAGACGAAGGTGGGCAGCAGCGCGACGAAGAACACGACGGCCTTGGGGTTGAGGAGGTTGTTCAGCAGCCCCTGTACGAAGGGGCCGCGGAGCCCCCTCTGCGCCGGCTGCTCCTGCGCCTCCTCGGGGTCCGTCGTCACCAGCCCCTTCCCGCCACGGGAGCGGAGGGCCAGCACGCCCAGGGTGATCAGGTACGCCGCTCCGGCCAGCCGCAGCACCGTCAGCGCCTCGGGCAGCGCGGCCAGCAGGGCCGCTACCCCGGCGACGGCCAGCCCCGCGTGCACGGTGAGCCCGCCGACGACGCCCGCGGCCGTGGCCAGCGCGGGACCGCTGCCGCGGGTCAGGCTGTGCCGGGTGACCAGGACGAAGTCGGGGCCCGGTATGACCAGCGAGGCCGCCGAGGCGGCGAAGAAGGCGGGCAGGTGCTGCATCGGTACCCCCGAACGTTCTGGAATTCCCCGGTGACGGTTCCCGGCGGTTCCCCGGTGACGATTCGCCCGCGCCGCACTCCCCCCGGAGGGCTCCCCGGGCTACGGGGAACCGCGCGGCGCGGGACACTCGTACTGTCGCCGCACCTTCGGCGGCGTACAACGAGCGGCGAACCGGAGCGCGGTGATGGCGGAGAACACCGAACTGGATTCGGTAGACCTGGCGATCCTGGAGCATCTGCAGAACGACGCGCGGGTGCCGAACAAGGACCTCGCGGCGCGGGTCGGCGTGGCGCCCTCGACCGCGCTCCAGCGGGTGCGCGCGCTGCTGCGGCGCGGGGTCATCCGCGCGGTGCGCGCCGTCGTGGACCCGGCGGCGCTGGGGCGGCCGCTGCACGCGTTCCTCCAGGTGCGGATGCGGGTGCACACCCGGGACCTGGTGGGACCCTTCCGCGCCTTCGTGCTCGGTCAGCCGGAGACCGTCGCGCTCTACCACGTGGCGGGGCCCGAGGACTTCGTGGTCCACGTCGCCGTGCCCGACCAGGGGCATCTCCAGCGGCTGATCCTGGACGGCTTCACCAGCAGGCCCGAGGTGGCGCACGTACAGACGATCCTGATCTTCGAGTCGGCGGAACGCGAGGTCCAACTGCCGGTCCCGCCACGGACGTAGGGGACCCGAGCCCTTAGGGCATGTCCCCTAAGGGCCCCCACCCTTAGGGGCACTGGCCCTTAGGGGCACTGTCCCTTAAGGGCGCCTCCCCCTAAGGGTCTCCGGGCAGTACGTCGCCCACGACCGCGCTCACGTTGTCCGGGCCGCCCGCGCGGCGTGCCGTGTCCACCAGGGCGCGGACCGCGGCGTCGGGGCCGTCGGCCGTGGCGGCGAGGCGGTGGATCTCCGCGTCGGCCAGCACGGCGGAGAGCCCGTCCGAGCACAGCAGATAGCGGTCACCTGCGCGGGCGTCCTGCAACCGCAGATCCGGCGCCGCACCGCCGGCACCACCCGCGCCGCCCGCACCGCCAGCACCGCCCTCGTCGCTGGTCAACGCCCGTGCCAGCAGCGCGCGTTGAGGGTGCGACTCGGCCTCCTCCGGGGTGATCCGGCCCTCGTCCACCAGGGCCTGCACGAGGGTGTGGTCGTGGGTGATCTGCCGGAGTTCGCCGTCCCGCAGCAGGTAGGCGCGGGTGTCCCCGATGTGTGCCAGGGCCAGTCCGTCGCCGGTCCACAGCAGCGCGGTGAGCGTCGTGCCGCCCGACGCCCCCTCCCGTACGGCCCGGCCCGCGCCGGCGACGGCCTCCTCCAGCGCGTTCAGCACGCCGCCCGCCGGGATGCTCCGCGACTCCAGCGCGCGCAGCGCCGCGACGGCCGCCGTGCTCGCGTGCCCGCCGCCCCCGCCGTACCCGTCGGCCACGGCCAGCAGCCGCGAACCCGCGTACGCCGCGTCCTGGTTGCTCTCCCGCACCAGGCCGGCGTCGGTCAGCGCGGCGTACCGCAGCACCAGCCCGGGACCCACCCGTCCGTGCATGACACCTGCCATCTCCGCCTCCTCCGCCTCCCCCGCCGCCTCCAACTGCTCCACGAGGAACGCCGCGAGGTCCCGGCGCGCGGCCACCTCGCGCTCGGTACGCGCCCAGTAGGCCCGCACCTCGCGCGCCGCCTCGCCGGGCCCGAGCGCCGCCACCTCGCGGACGCGGGCCAGCGGCATGCCGAGCCGCCGCAGCCACGCGACGAGCCGGGCGCGTTCCAACTGCGCCGGTACGTAGTAGCGGTAGCCGCTCGCGGGGTCGGTGTGCGCGGGCTCCAGCAGGCCCAGTTCGTCGTACAGCCGCAGTGCCTTCGCCGAGAGCCCCGCGGCCCGCGCGAACACCCCGATGGTCACCAACTCGCCGCCCACGCCGCTCCCTCCCATGCCCCTCACCCTGAGGCTTCCCCTAAGGGGAGGGTCAACGGGGGCGCGGGACTCGGGGTATAGGGGTTTCCTATACAGGGTGCTGACTTTTCGTCTTTGCCGCGCGCTCTTTTCCGTACGTACGGTTCTTTCCATCGAGCCGAAGAATTACGCGATCGAGGGGACGGAAAGAATGACCACGACGAAGAACGGGACGGAAAAACAGGGACTCGTGGGAAAGCGGGCCCTCGTCACGGGCGGTTCCCGCGGAATCGGCGCGGCCGTCGTGCGGCAGCTCCTGGACGCGGGCGCCGAGGTGCTGACGACCGCGAGGTCCGCGGCGAGCGGGGCGCCGGAGGGCGCGGAATTCGTGGCGGCCGACGTACGGACGCGAGCCGGGGCCGAGGCGGTCGCCGAGGCGGTGCGGGAGCGGTTCGGCGGGGTGGACATCCTGGTGCACAACGCCGGCGGGGCGACCCCGTACAAGAGCGCGGCCGACATCCCCGGCGAGGAGTGGCAGGACGCGCTGGAGCTGAACTTCCTGTCGTCCGTACGGCTGGACACGCTGCTGGCGCCGGGCATGCGGGAGCGCGGCACGGGGCGGATCGTGCACATCTCCTCGGCCGCCGTGCTCACACCGATGGGGCCGTTCCTGCACTACAGCGCGGCGAAGGCGGCACTGGAGAACTACAGCCGCGGGCTGGCCGCCGAGCTGGCGCCCTCCGGCGTCAGGGTCAACGTCGTGAGCCCCGGCAGGGTCGCCACCCCCGGCGGCGAGGCGACGCGCGAGGAGTGGGCGCGCGTGACCACGGCCGCCCCGGGCCCCGCGCCCGACAGCACCACCCCGCTGGGCCGCTACGGCCGGCCGGACGACATCGCGGACGCGGTGCTGTTCCTCGTGTCGGACCGCGCCGACTGGCTGACCGGAAGCAATCTCCACGTGGACGGCGGGGAATTCCCCAGGGGGTGACGCAGGCGGAATTCCGAAATCCCGGACCATCGGAACCCGGAATTCGACCGCAAGCCCCAGCCCCGCCCCCGCCGCATCTCAATTGCCCGGCGCGGAAAGGGCGGGGGACGCCGCCCCGGACCAGTTCTCCTCCCGCAGGAATTCGAGCAGGGCCGTCTCGCCGGGTCCCGCATCGCGCCGTACGACCGCGATGACGGGCTGGAACACGGGCGCGGCCACCGGGCGCATCAGGTGCCCGTGATCGTCCGGCACCGCCGAGGCGGGGACGAGCGTCGCGCCCAGGCCCTGGGCCGCCCAGCGCACGGCGGTCGCCGCCTGGGAGACCCGGGCGACCGTGACGGGTTCGGGATCGGCCTCCCGCAGCGCGTGCACCAGTACGGCGTCGAGCGCGCTGTCACGGTCGAACCGCACCCACGACTCCCCCGCCAGTGCGCCCAACTCGACGCGCTCGGCCCGCAGTTGCGGATGTCCGGCGCCCAGCACCACGACGAACTCCTCGTCGCCCAGGTGGTGGGCGTCGGCCGGGCTCTGCTCGCAGGCGGCCATCAGGGCGAGGTCGAGCGCGCCGCGGCGGCACAGCCGGTCCAGTTCGGCGGCGCTCGGCTCCTCGAAGACGGTGACCTCCAGGCGCGGGAAACGGCGGCGCAGCGCGCCCAGCGCGCCGGGCAACTGCCGTGTGCCGAAGCCCATCTGGACCGAGACCACCAATTCGCCGGTCAGCTCGTCGGCGCCGGCCCGCGCCGTGGCTCGCGCACGCCGCGCCGCCTTCACCGCGACCTCGGCCTCGCGCAGGAACGCGCGGCCCACCACGGTGGGCACCAGCCCGCCCGGTGTGCGCGCGAAGAGCCGCACGCCGAGCTCCCGCTCCAGCCCGCGGATCTGCTGCGACATCGACGGCTGGGCCACCCGCAGCCGCTCGGCGGCCGCCGTGACCGAGCCCTCCTCGGCAACGGCCAGGGCGTACTCGTACTGACGAAGACTCATCCGCTCCCGCCACCTCTCTGCAGCGGCAACCCGGGGCCGCCGGAGGAGATTCCCGCGCGGACCGCGGAGAGGGCGCGCCTTTTGCAAGCAGGTCGCTTGCAAAAGTTAGCGGGGCGCGGCACTCTGGGACGCATGGCTTCCCTGAACGTCGGCAACCTCGGTGAGTTCCTGCGCGAGCAGCGGCAGAACGCCAAGCTGTCGCTGCGGCAGCTCGCCGACGCCGCCGGGGTGTCCAATCCGTACCTCAGCCAGATCGAGCGGGGGCTGCGCAAGCCGAGCGCGGACATCCTCCAGCAGCTCGCCAAGGCGCTGCGCATCTCCGCCGAGACGCTGTACGTGCAGGCCGGGATCCTCGACGAGCGCGACCGCGCCGACCTGCTCCAGGTGCCGGCCGCGATCCTCGCCGACTCCTCGATCAACGATCAGCAGAAGCAGGCGCTGCTCCAGATCTACGACTCCTTCCGCAAGGAGAACGGCGCCTCGTCTGCGGGTCCGGCGACGGATGGCACGGACGGCACGGACCGCGCCGAGGACGGCATATCGGGCGATTCCGTGAACGGCAGCCCCGGAAACGACGTCAAGGGAGACGTCAAGGACGACGAAGCCAAGGGGGACGGCGGCACGGGGGACGCGGGCACGCGGTGACGCGCACGGCGCCCCGCACCGCCCCGTACCGCAGCACAGCTTCACCACCACGTACGCAACCGGCCCACCTGTGGGAGGGGACCCTCATGGCCATCACCGACGACATCCGCAAGACCATCACCGACCCGACGCCGCTCTACGCGGCCGCCGGGCTCTTCGACAAGATCCGCGAGGAGGCTCCGGCGCGCATCGCCGCCGTGCGGGAGACCGACCCCAAGGAGCTGCAGTCCCGGGTGAGCCAGCAGGCCAAGGACACCCAGGCCAAGGTCAGCGAGGCGCTCGGCAGCATCGACACCGACATCAAGAAGCTGCGCGAGCAGACCCAGCACTACGCGCTGCAGGGCGTCGGGCTGGTCGCCGAGTACGCGGTCAAGGCCCGCGAGACCTACGACGAGCTGGCCGAGCGCGGCCGCGGCGCGGTGAAGTCCTGGCGCGGCGAGGAGGAGCAGCGCACCGAGGTCACCGTCGAGCGCGAGCCGGTGAAGGTGGCCGAGCCGCCGAAGTCCACCTCGGGCAACGGCACCTCGACCAGCACCTCGACCTCCAAGAGCGAGACCAAGGCCGAGAACGGTACGAAGGCCGAGAACGGCACCAAGGCGGACTCCGCGAGCGGTACGAAGTCGGAGCCCAAGACGGCCTCGGCCGCCAAGAAGACCGCCGGCGGCAGCACCACCCGCAAGTCGAGCACCGGCAGCGGCAGCACGAGCGGCTCGGGCAGCACCGGCAGCACCGGCGCCGCGAAGAAGTCGGCGCAGAAGCCGGACGAGTCGGGCTCCTGACCCCGACGCCTCAGCGGTGCGGTCCGGGCACGCCTGGCGTGCCCGGACCGTTGTCCGGGTACGGTGACGGTCGGAGACGGCGACCACGCACACGAAACGGGATGTGAGCAAGCATGCTGGCGGCAAACTTCATGACCGGAGCCTGGCTGGTCATCTATGTCGTGCTGCTCTGCCTCGCCGCCTTCGCGCTGATCGACTCGGCGTTCCGGCGCGAGGACGCCTACCGCGCGGCGGACAAGCAGACCAAGCCCTTCTGGCTGACCATCCTCGGCATCACCACGGCGGTGAACGTCCTGGCGATGTACGGCATCCTGGGCGGCTTCGCCTTCATCCTCCAGCTCGCCGGCCTCGTCGCCACGATCGTCTACATCGTGGACGTGCGCCCCGCGCTCCGGCACGTCTCGGGCGGCCGCGGCCCGCGCCGCAGGGGCGGCAGCAGCAGCGACGGCCCGTACGGCCCCTTCAACGGCTGAGCCGATTCACCGGCTGAGCCCCTTCACCGCCTGAGCGGCTTCGCCGGCTGAGCCGACTCACCGGTTCGCCCCGCGAGGGAAGCTCAGCCCCGCGCCAGCAGCAGCACCGCGACATCGTCCGTGAGCTCGCCGTCGTTCAGCCGCCGCACCTCGGAGAGCGTGCCGTCGAGCAGCGCCTCCCCTCGTACGCCGTCCGCCAGCAGCCCGCCGACGATCTCGGTCATGCCCTCCTGGCCGAGCCGGCCGCGACGGCGCTCCCGCTCGCGTTCCCGTTCGCGCTCGCGTTCCCGCTCACGCGAGGAGCCCGCGCCGTCCCCGTACGAGCCATTCCCGTACGAGCCGTCCCCGTGCGCCCCGTCCCCGGCCTCCGTACCCGTGCCGTCGTAGCCTTCGATCAGGCCGTCGGTGTACATCAACAGGCCCCAGGAGCTGCCCAGTTCGACCTGGCGGCGGGGCCAGCGGGCCGTCGGCAGCAGCCCCAGCGCGGGGCCGCCCTCGTCGCACGGGAGCAGCCGCGGGCGCGCGCCGTTGCGCGGGCTGAACAGCGGCGAGGGGTGCCCGGCCAGGCACACCCCGGCGCTGCGCGCGTCGGGCGCGATGTCGATGGTGCACAGCGTCGCGAAGATCTCCTCACTGGACCGCTCGTGCTCCAGCACCTGCTGCAGAGTGCCCAGCAGCTCGTCCCCGCACAGCCCGGCGAAGGTCAACGCGCGCCAGGCGATGCGGAGTTCGACCCCGAGCGCGGCCTCGTCGGGACCGTGCCCGCACACGTCGCCGATCATCGCGTGCACGGTGCCGTCGGACGTGCGCACCGCGTCGTAGAAGTCGCCGCCGAGCAGCGCGCGGGAGCGCCCCGGGCGGTAGCGCGCCGCGAACCGCAGCCCGCTCCCGTGCAGCAGCGGCGTCGGCAGCAGCCCGCGCTCCAGCCTGGCGTTCTCCTGTGCGCGCATGCGGGACTCGGTGAGCTGCCGCTGTGCCAGGTCGGAGCGCTTGCGCTCGACCGCGTAGCGCACGGCGCGGCCCAGGATGCGGCCGTCCAGCTCGTCGCGGAAGAGGTAGTCCTGCGCGCCGACCCGCACCGCGGCAGCCGCGCGCTCCGCGTCCTCGCCGTCGGTGAGCGCGAGCACCGCGTGCCGCGGGGCCAGCCGCAGCACCCGGCGCAGCATCTCCAGCTCGGCGGGCAACTCCGGCTCGCCCTCGGGGGGTTCCTCGCCCGAGGAGGGCGCGGGCGGCGGCGCCTCGTTGGACTCCGGTACGCCGGAGGTGGCGCCCGGCAGCAGGGCCAGGTCGAGCAGGATGCAGTGCACGTCGTCGGTGAGCAGGCGCTCGGCCTCGGTGAGATTGCGGGCGGTGCGCACCCTGATGCGCTCCCTGCCGGTGGCGCCGCCGTCGGTGATGCCCGAGGTGCCCGTCGCGCCCAGCAGTTCGGGCACGCTGCTCGCCCCCGTGGGATCGTCCTCGATCACCAGCAGGGTCAGCGCGCCGCCGTGTGCGGAGCGCGCGGCGTCCGGACCGCGCTTCCCGGCCGCCTGCACGCTTACGGGCATGGTCGCTTCCTTTCCCCTCCCCCCGAGGGCATGGCGGGCGCCGGACGGCACCCGGCCGGCCCGGCACGTGCGCTGGTCGGACGCCGCGTTCCGGGCTGGGGAGGACCCTAGCGTCCTCGTACGCACGTACGGAATGCCTCACCGGAAACCCCGGGCGTCATATGCCGTCGCACCGGGGCGAGTTCGCCGGGTACGGGGGAGTACGGGGCCCGGCGCGCATGAGGAAGCTCACCCGTGCCCCACGCCGTGCGGCGGCTCACGCGTCCGGCCGCACCACCCCGAGGATGGGCAGCGCGCCCGCGCCCTCGATCCTGATCTGCCGGCCGGTCCTGGGCGCGTTCACCATGGCGCCGTCGCCGACGTACATGCCGACGTGGCTGGCGTCGTGCTTGTAGATGATGAGGTCGCCGGGGCGCATCTTCTTCAGCGGCACCCGCTTGAGCTGCCGCCACTGCTCCTGTGAGGTACGCGGTATCTCGTGGCCCGCGGCCTGCCAGGCGCGCAGCGTGAGGCCCGAGCAGTCGAAGGTCTTCGGGCCCTCGGCGCCCCACTCGTAGTCCTTGCCGATCTGGTTCGTGGCGTACGCGATGGCCTTCTTGCCCGCCTTGGTGGCCTTTCCGTCGATCTCCTTGAGCACGCCGGACTTCAGCCACTTCGCCTGGCGCTGGTACGCGGCCTCGTCCTCCATACGGCGCAGCTCGGCCTTCTCCGAGGCGGCGAGCCGGGACTCGATCTTCTCGGCGTCCCGCAGGTCCCGCTCGATCCGCTTCTTCGCCGCGGCCTTCCGCTTCCGCTCGGCCTCCAGCTTCCGGTATTCGCCGCTCGCGTCCTTCGCGTACCGCTGGAGCGAGTTCCGCGTGCCGGTCAGCGTGGTGATGAAGCCCTTGGCCGCCTGCTGCCCCTTGCGGACGACCATCGCGTCGTTCAGGAACGCCTCGGGATCCTTGCGGAGCACGACCTGCGCCTCCTGGGGCATGCCGCCGCTGCGGTACTGGGCGCGGGCCATCGCGCCCGCCGTCCGGTTCATCCGGTCCAGCCTGCGCTGCGCGGAGTCGATCTTCCGGGCCAGCCGGACGATCTCCTTCTGCTGCCGCTCGGTCCGCTCCTGGGCGCCGTTGTACGCCTCGGTCGCGGACTCGGCGCGGTCGTGCAGCCGCTCGATCTTCTTGCGGACCGCCTCGAGCTTCCGGGTGTCCGGCTTCCCCTGATCCGGGTTCGGCGCCGCGTACGCGCCTCCCGCTCCCGGCGCCGCCAGCATCCCGAGCGCGCAGAGCAGGACCAGCGCGCCCCGCTTCCCGTGCGCGGACGCCCGGAGCGGTCCCCTGTCCTGCGCCGCGGCCCGCCCCGTACGCGATTCCCCGCGCTGCGCCCCGGCCTGCCGCGTACGCGAACCACCGGCCTGCTCCGTACGCGAGCCACCGCCCGACTCCGTACGCGAGCCCCTGCCCGGTCCCTCGCCCAGCCTCGTACGCGCGTTCCCGTCCGGATCGTTCCCCAGCTCGTTCCCCGGCACTGTCACCCGCAGCCACCCCCTGGCGCCTCGGTCAGCTTCTCTGCCCGTCCGCTGAGCTCCGCGGCCCCGCGGGAGCGCGGCTCCGCGGGGTCGACGCAGCGGATGGTGCCACGCACTCTCCGAAATCAACAGGGCCGCGCCGGAGCCACCGGCCCGACCGCAGGGGTTCACCACGCGTTCATTCGCACCCGTCGGCCGCTTCACCTGATCTGCCTAATTTCAGGCTTACCCAGAGCGTGCCGAGCCCTCGGCGAGGCCACTCACCACCGCTCACCCGAGGGGACCCGACAAGGGTTCCCGCCCAAACCTCACGCACGCCGTCCCCACCGGCGGGCCCAGGAAGGAAACGGAACGCAAGTGATGTCTCAGCGCACGAACCGGCTTCGCGCCCTCGCTTTCGGCGCGGTCGCGGTCTCCGGCGCCCTGGTACTCACCGCCTGTGGCTCGGACAACAACGCGCAGAACCCCAACAGCTCGACGGCCCAGGCCGCCAAGAACATCAAGTGCGAGGGCAAGGGCAAGCTCCTCGCCTCGGGGTCGACCGCGCAGAAGAACGCCGTCGACCTCTGGAAGAAGAACTACGAGGCCGCCTGCAAGGGCACCCAGATCAACTACAAGGACATCGGCTCCGGCGGCGGCATCCAGGAGTGGCTGCAGGGCACCACCGCCTTCGCCGGCTCCGACTCCGCGCTGAAGCCCGACGAGGTCGCCGAGTCCAAGAAGGTCTGCAAGTCGGGCCAGGGCGTGAACCTCCCGATGGTCGGCGGTCCGATCGCGGTCTCCTACAACCTCTCCGGCGTGAAGGACCTGGTCCTGGACGCGCCGACGCTCGCCAAGATCTTCGACTCGAAGATCAAGAAGTGGAACGACCCGGCGATCAAGAAGCTGAACCCGAAGGCGAACCTGCCCGCCAAGGACATCCAGGCCTTCCACCGCTCCGACGAGTCCGGCACCACCCAGAACCTGGGCAAGTACCTGGGCGACGCGGCGCCGCAGGACTGGAAGTACGAGGACGGCAAGTCCTGGCCCGCCAAGGGCGGCCAGTCGGCCTCCGGCTCCGCCGGCGTGGCGCAGCAGGTCAAGCAGACCGAGGGCGCCATCGGCTACTTCGAGCTCTCGTACGCGGACGCCAACAGCCTCAGCAAGGTGAAGCTGGACACCGGCGCCAAGCAGCCCGTCGAGGCCACCTCGGAGAACGCCTCCAAGGCCATCGCGGACGCCGAGGTCAAGGGCAAGGACAAGGACCTGGCCCTGGACCTCGACTACAAGACCAAGAGCGAGGGCGCCTACCCGCTGATGCTCGTCACGTACGAGATCGCCTGCGACAAGGGCAACAAGAAGGACACCCTCGCCGCGACCAAGTCCTTCCTCAACTACACCGCGAGCAAGGAGGGCCAGAGCGCCCTCTCCGAGCTCGGCTACGCGCCGCTGCCGGACAGCATCGCCGAGAAGGTCCGCAAGACCATCCCGGAGCTCGGCTGACCCAGCCGCAGGCCGGCCCCGCTCACCCCGCGCAGGGGTACGGGGCCGGCCGCCGCGGCGCGCAAGCCCTGCTCCGGCTCTCCCACGGCTCCACGTCCCCAGCTTCACCGCAACGCATCCGGTGCACCGCCGCCAGGGGATGAGTCCCCATCCAGACCGGAGACACCATGGACATAACACCCACTTCGGAAGCACCGCCACCGCCGACGGACGGGCGCGGAGGCGCGGACGACGCGCCGCCCATGAAGGGCAAGGCGGTACACCCCGGAGACAAGATCTTCCTCGGCCTCTCCCGCGGCTCGGGCCTGACCTTGCTGGTCATCATGGCGGCCATCGCCGTGTTCCTGAGCTACCGCGCGTACCTGGCCGTCTCCCAGGACTCGGTCAACTTCCTGACCGCGTTCCAGTGGAACCCGGAGGGCAGCCCGCCGGCCTTCGGTATCGGCGTGCTGGTCTTCGGCACCGTGGTCAGCTCGGTGATCGCGATGGTGATCGCCGTGCCGGTGGCCATCGGCATCGCCCTGTTCATCTCGCACTACGCGCCGCGCAAGCTCGCCATGCCGCTGGCGTACGTGATCGACCTGCTGGCCGCGGTGCCCTCGATCATCTACGGCCTGTGGGGCGCCCTCTTCCTGGTGCCCTATCTGAACGGGCTCACCTCGTGGATGGACACCTACCTCGGCTGGACCGTCATCTTCGACATGGACTCGCCGGGCAGCCCCTCGCGCTCGCTGTTCACGGTGGGCGTGCTGCTGGCGATCATGATCCTGCCGATCATCACCAACGTGACCCGCGAGGTCTTCCTCCAGGCGCCGAAGTCGGTCGAGGAGGCCGCGCTCGCGCTGGGCGCGACCCGCTGGGAGGTCATCCGCATGTCGGTGCTGCCCTTCGGCCGCTCCGGCATCATCTCCGCGTCGATGCTGGGCCTGGGCCGCGCGCTCGGCGAGACCATGGCCGTGGCCACGGTCCTCTCCCCCAGCTTCACCATCGTCAAGAGCCTGCTCGACCCGGGCGGCGGCACCTTCGCGCAGAACATCGCAGCGAAGTTCAACGAGGCCAACGAGTTCGGCCGGGACGCGCTGATCGCCTCGGGCCTCGTGCTGTTCGTGATCACCCTGCTGGTCAACGGAGCGGCCCGCCTGATCATCGCCCGCCGCAAGGAGTTCTCGGGGGCCAACGCATGAGCAACGCAGTGATGGAAAAGCCGCAGAGCGCCGCGACCCCGCCGCCCTCGGCGCCGCTCGCGCACCGGCGCATGCCGCGCTGGTCCCCCTTCGCCGTCGCGCTGGCGTCCGCCGCGCTCGGCGTCGGCATCGGGATGGCGGCGGGCTGGCAGAGCCGGGTCCAGTGGGGCCTGCTCGCCGCCGTGCTCTTCGTGGCCGGCTCGTACGTGATCACCAGCGCGGTCGAGGGGCGCCGGCAGGCCAGGGACCGGGTGGCCACCAGCATCGTCTGGGTCTGCTTCCTGGTCGCGGTCATCCCGCTGGTCTCGCTCGCCTGGACCACCATCGCCCGCGGCTCGGGCCTGCTGGACGGGTACTTCCTCAGCCACTCCATGGGCGGCATGACCAACCTGGAGCAGGGCGGCGGCGTCTACCACGCGCTGCTCGGCACCCTGGAGCAGGTCGGCATCGCCACCCTGATCTCCGCGCCGATCGGCCTGCTCACGGCCGTCTACCTGGTGGAGTACGGGCGCGGGAAGCTCGCGGCCGCCGTCACCTTCTTCGTGGACGTGATGACCGGCATCCCGTCGATCGTCGCCGGCCTCTTCGTGCTGGCCTTCTGGAACCTGGGCCTGGGCTTCGGCCCCTCGGGCTTCGCCGGCTCGCTGGCCCTGTCGATCCTGATGATGCCGATCGTGGTCCGCTCCACCGAGGAGATGCTCAAGCTCGTACCGAACGAGCTGCGCGAGGCCTCGCTGGCGCTGGGCGTGCCCAAGTGGAAGACGATCCTGAAGGTCGTGCTGCCCACCGCGATCGGCGGCATCACCACCGGCGTCATGCTGGCCATCGCCCGCATCACCGGCGAGACCGCGCCGGTCATGCTGCTGGTCTTCGGCAACGACCTGATCAACCCGAACCCCTTCAACGGGGCCCAGGAGTCGCTGCCGCTGTACGTCTGGAACCAGTACAAGCTCGGCAACGACGCCAGCATCGAGCGCGCCTGGGCCGGGGCCCTGACCCTGATCGCCTTCGTGATGATCCTCAACATGGTCGCCCGCGGCATAGCCCGCTGGAAGGCCCCCAAGACTTCGGGCCGCTGAGCCCGGGATACGTAAGAGAGAAGTGACTGTCCCATGGCCAAGCGCATCGACGTCAGCGGCCTCAGCGCCTACTACGGCAACCACCGCGCCATCGACGACATCTCCATGACCGTCGAGCCCCGCTCCGTGACGGCCTTCATCGGCCCGTCCGGCTGCGGCAAGTCCACCTTCCTGCGCACCCTCAACCGGATGCACGAGGTCACCCCCGGCGGACGCGTCGAGGGCAAGGTGATGCTCGACAACGAGGACGTGTACGGCTCCGGGGTCGACCCGGTCGCGGTGCGGCGCACCATCGGCATGGTCTTCCAGCGGGCCAACCCGTTCCCGACCATGTCGATCTACGAGAACGTCGCGGCCGGTCTGCGGCTGAACGGCAACTACAAGAAGTCCGAGCTCGACGGCATCGTCGAGAAGTCCCTGCAGGGCGCGAACCTGTGGAACGAGGTCAAGGACCGGCTCAAGAAGCCGGGCTCCGGCCTCTCCGGCGGTCAGCAGCAGCGGCTGTGCATCGCGCGCGCGATCGCGGTGGAGCCCCAGGTGCTGCTGATGGACGAGCCCTGCTCGGCCCTCGACCCGATCTCCACGCTGGCCATCGAGGACCTGGTCGGCGAGCTGAAGTCGCAGTACACGATCGTGATCGTGACGCACAACATGCAGCAGGCCGCGCGGGTCTCGGACCGCACCGCGTTCTTCAACCTCTCCGCGGTGGGCCAGCCGGGCAAGCTGATCGAGATCGACGAGACCGAGCGGATCTTCTCCAACCCCTCGGTGCAGGCCACGGAGGACTACATCTCCGGCCGCTTCGGGTGAGAAGCCGCCCTCGGGTGCTGCATGGCGGTGCCACCCCAGGGCAACGGGCCCGCCCCCGCTCCCGGGGGGCGGGCCCGCTCATGTCCGGAGCGGCAGGCGGTCAGCCGAAGAAGAGTTTGATCGCGTAGAGGCAGATCGCCGCGCTCACCGCGGCCGCCGGCATCGTGATGAACCACCCGATCACGATGTTCTTGGCCACGCCCCAGCGGACAGCGGAGACCCGCTTCGTCGCGCCGACACCCATGATCGCCGAGGTGATCACATGCGTGGTCGAGATCGGCGCGTGGAACATGAACGACGCCGTGTACATCACACCAGCCGCCGTGGTCTCCGCCGCGAACCCCTGCGGCGGATCCAGCTCGATGATGCGCCGCCCCAGCGTCCGCATGATCCGCCAGCCACCCGCGTACGTACCCAGCGACAGCATCGCCGCACAGGCGATCTTCACCCACACCGGGATGCTGTTGTGGTCCTGCACATCGGCGATGGTCAGCGCCATCACCACCACGCCCATGGTCTTCTGCGCATCCTGGAGACCGTGCCCGAGCGCCATGCCGGCGGCCGACACCGTCTGCGCGATGCGGAAGCCCCGCTTGGCGCGGTGCGGGTTGGCCTTCCGGAAGATCCACATGATGACGCACATCACGAGGTAGCCGAAGAGCAGCCCGACGATCGGCGAGATGAACATCGGCAGCACGATCTTCTCGATCACGCCGGTCCAGTAGACCGCGATGCCGCCCGCCAGGGCCGCGCCCACCATCCCGCCGAACAAAGCGTGCGAGGAGGAGGACGGCAGCCCGAAGTACCAGGTGATCAGGTTCCAGACGATGGCCCCGACCAGCGCGGCGAACAGGATCGCCATCCCGCTTCTGCCGTGCGGCGTCTGGATCAGACCCTCACTGACGGTCTTGGCGACGCCGCTTCCCAGGAACGCGCCGGCGAGGTTCATCACCGCGGCCATCGCGAGCGCGGCCCGCGGGGTCAGCGCCCGGGTGGAGACCGAGGTGGCGATCGCGTTCGCCGAGTCGTGGAAGCCATTCGTATACGTGAAGAAGAGCGCGACCCCTACGGTCACGATCAGCGCGAACGTGTCCACGAGGGGTCAGGACTCCTTGACCGCGATGGTCTCGACCGTGTTGGCGACGTGCTCGAAGGCGTCGGCCGCCTCCTCCAGCACGTCCACGACCTGCTTGAGCTTCATGACCTCGATCGCGTCGTACTTGCCGTTGAACATGTGGGCCAGCAGCTTGCGGTGGATCTGGTCGGCCTGGTTCTCCAGGCGGTTGACCTCGATCCAGTACTCGGTGAGGTTGTCCATCGTGCGCAGGTGCGGCATCGCTTCGGCGGTGAGCTCCGCCGCCCGCGCCAGCACCTCGATCTGCTGCTCGACGCCCTTCGGCAGCTCGTCGATCTCGTACAGGACGACGAGATCGACCGCCTCCTCCATGAAGTCCATGATGTCGTCGAGCGACGAGGCCAGCTTGTAGATGTCCTCGCGGTCGAACGGCGTGATGAAGGAGGAGTTGAGCTGGTGGAAGATCGCGTGAGTCGCGTCGTCCCCGGCGTGCTCCGCCGCCCGCATGCGCTCGGCGATCTCGGCGCGCGCGGAGGAATCCGCCCCGAGCAGTTCCATGAGGAGCTTGGAGCCGGTCACGATGTTGTCCGCGGACGCCGCGAACATGTCGTAAAAGCTCGTCTCCCTGGGGGTCAGACGAAAACGCACTGGAGATCCTCGGGGTGCTTCGGAATCGGTCTCGATGATGCTAGGCGCAACATCCGGCCACTGCGAACCGGCGTTCCCCAGTGTCACCCATGGAGATGCGTGCGCTGAACCGGGCTACGCGCAATCCGCTACCGTATACCTAGCGGGGGTATCCCCGGAATGTCCGGGACACCCCCATCTCCCCTCCTGGAGGACCCTGATGACCGTCGAGACCGGCGACTGCTGCTCCGCGCACGCCGCCACGGGCGAGCACGGCTACAGCAAGGACAAGGACGCGCACCTGAAACGGCTGCGCAGGATCGAGGGCCAGATCCGGGGCCTGCAGCGGATGGTCGACGAGGACGTCTACTGCATCGACATACTCACCCAGGTCTCCGCGTCCACGAAGGCCCTGCAGTCCTTCGCGCTCCAGCTTCTGGAGGAGCACCTGCGGCACTGCGTCGCGCACGCCGCGCGCGAGGGCGGCGAGGAGATGGACGCGAAGGTGGAGGAGGCGACCGCCGCGATCGCCCGCCTGCTGCGTACGTAGCTCCGCGCGGGCAGAGGGGTCACAAGCAGACAGAGGGGTCGTAAAAGGCAGAGGGTCCGTAAAAGGAACTGCCCGGGACCCCGCCCCGGGCACGCTCTGCTCCCCCTTTGGTCATCCGGTCATCGAGGTCGGCTCAAGAGCGCAGGGACCGCTGCGCGTGCTCCTCCAACTCCCCCGCCACACCCCGCAGTACCTCGTCGATCCGCGCCACGCTCAGCCGCTCCTCACCGGCCGCCTCCGCGGCGGAGGCGGCGATCATCAGCTCGCCGCACAGCTCGATCTCGGCGAGGGCCACGTGGTCCTGGACCACCGAACCCCGCGAACCGCGAGCATTCCCAGGCACACGCACCACCTCCTCACGCATCCCCAGAGTAGGGAGGGGCCCACCCTCCGCGCATGGCACTTCCGAACCATTTCGCCCTGGAGCGGCGGATGACCGGTGCCGCCCTTTTCCAAACCCCCACGGGGGTGCGTTCCGCGCGTAACTTCCGCGCCGGACGCGGCCGGTACGGTGACCTCGTGCACCAGCATGCCCCAGCCCACGAGCCGGCGGACACCGCGTCCGCGACGGCAACGCACCAGGTCACCGTCTCCGAACGGGGCGCCTTCGCGACCGCCCAGTGCGCCTGCGGCTGGCGGGCCCCGGCCCGCCGCTCCCGAGACAAGTCCCGCAAAGACGCAGCAGAACACACGGGATCGGTCGCGTAACCGGAAAAAGGGGCCCGGGGCGAAGCCCCGAACCCCTCAGACCGGCAAGCCCCAGAGAGGCTCAAGCCACAAGATCACGATCCCGGTCCCGCGCAGCGGCCCGCGTCGCACCGTCCAACTCCCCGGCCCCCTCGGCCCCTTCGACCTCACGCGGCCCGGCCCAGATGAGCCGGCCAACCCGCGGCGACCCCGCAACAGCCCGCACCAGCGGCGTAAGCAGCCACATGGCGATCGGCGCCAACAGCAACGTCACCGCCATCCCCAGCGCAAGCCCCCCGACCACATCGGTCGGATAGTGCACCCCCATGTAGACCCGGCTGAACCCGGCCAGCACGGCCAGCACTATCCCGACCAGCCCGAACTTCCTGTGCACCATGAAGATCCCGACGGCCAGCGCCATCGCCAGCGTCGAGTGGTCGCTGACGAAGGAGAAGTCGGTCTTCCCCTTGATCAGCACATCAAGGCCCCGGTGCTCCAGGAAGGGACGCGGTCTCTCCACGAAGTCCCTTATCGGGATGTTCACGAGCAGGGCGATGACCGCGGCGAGCGGGGCCCACATCAGGCCGGCGAAGCCCGCGACCGCCTCCTCCTTGGTGCCGCGGTGCCGCGTCACGCGCCACCAGGCCCAGAGCCCGAGCACGACGAGCGCGAGCACCATCCCGTACTCGCCGACGTACTCCATGGTCCGGTCGGCCCAGGTCGGGGCGGCCTTGGCCAGTCCGTTGATGTCACGGAGCAGGCCCACATCAGGGTTGTCCCAAACAGCCATCGCGGTACGCCCCTCGCTTGCCCTACTCACTCGCACTACAGGTCAGTCGTCCACTGCGTTGCCGGCACCCCCGTCGGCCTCTCGGCCTGGCCTGCGCCCTCGCGGCTCACACGATGCGGAATTCCTCTTCCACACGCTTCCACACCGTTCCACAGCCTGAACGCCGGACGGCGCGGGAAGCGTTCCGTTCTTACGGAACGATCACCCGGACGTTATCGGAAGGTGACCCAACTCCCCGAAGCGGGCAGCCTCTTACGCTGCGCTTATGCGCCAGGAACGGACCGGAGCGCGGCGACTCAGGCCCCCTGCCCCGCCGTGGGCCGGGTGGCCCCGAAGTACTTCGCGGTGTCGATCGGGTCGAAGCGGATCTTGGCCCCTGTGCGCGGGGCGTCGATCATGTACCCGCCGCCGACGTAGATCCCGACGTGGTCGATGGAGCGCGGGTCGTTCAGATCCGTGCCGAAGAAGACCAGGTCGCCGGGCATCAGCTCGCTCCGCTTGGGGTGCGGACCGGTGTTGTACTGGTCGTTCGCCACGCGTGGCAGCTTGATCCCGACGCTGCGGTACGCCGCGAGCGTGAGCCCCGAGCAGTCGAAGCGCCCGCCCTGCTCCGGCGTGCCGTTTCCGCCCCAGAGATAGGGGGTGCCGAGCTTCTTCTGCGCGTAGTAGATCGCCCCGGCGCCCTGCCGCGAGGGGTCGACGCGGGTCTTGGTCGACGCGAAGCTCTTCTCCATCTTGCGGATGGTCGAGACGTAGTTCTGCGTCTCGGAGAAGGGCGGCACGCCGTTGTACTGAATCACCCTGTAGGCGCCCGCGTTGTAGGCCGCGAGCATGTTCTCCGAGGGGTCGCCGGGGGCGTCCTTCACGTACGAGGCGAGCTTGCAGTCGTACGAAGCGGCCGAGGGGATCGCGTCGTTGGGGTCCCAGACGTCCTTGCGGCCGTCGTTGTTGCCGTCTATGCCGTGGGTGGCCCAGGTGCCGGGGATGAACTGCGCTATGCCCTGCGCCTGCGCGGCGCTCTGCGCGTCCGGCTTCCAGCCGCTCTCCTGATAGATCTGCGCGGCGAGCAGCGCCGGATTGAGCGCGGGGCACAGATTGCCCCACTTCTGCACCAGTGGCTGATACGCGGCGGGGACCGCGCCCTTGGCCAGCCCGACCGCGCCGCCGGTCGCCCCGCCGAGCATGCTCCCGGCCACCATGTACGTGCCCATGACGAGCAGCGCGAGGAAGGCCATGACCAGGCCCACTCCGACGCCACCCGCGATCCAGTACTTCCGCACGTCCCCAACCTTCCCCCATCCGGGGACCGTTCGCCGCGTCTTCGGTCACAGTTCCGGGAAGTTCCAGGGGTACCCCGAGGCACATCTCAGGGTCAGGGGGCGCATCGCGAGAGGCACGGGCGCCCCGTACAGGTCCACACCCGCCCGTAACCGGCCGTAGTCACAGTGGCCTTGGGAGAAACGATGGTGCAACCCTCTACCGCCCCGCGGTGGTTCGTCCCCGAACCGGAGCCCGTCATGACAGAATCCCCAGCAGCGCGCCGCACGACGTGCGGCGCGGGCACAGGGCAACTCTCAACATCCGACATGGGGCGGTGAGTTCACCATGTTCCTGGCCGCCGACAAGGGCGACATCACCACCATCATCGGGGGGATCGCGCCCGACTGGGGACCCTTCGGGCAGCTCGGCAACGAGGCGCGCGTGATGGTCGAGGTCGTCATGGCCGTCGCGATCCTGATCTGCCTGGGCATCGCCATCTGGGGCGCGGCCAAGCAGCGCATCGGCGCGACCGCGCTGCGCGACACCTTCAGCGCCGAGCAGGGCAAGGGTCTGATCGTCGCGGGCCTGACGGGCGTCTTCATCATCGGCTCGCTCGGCACGCTCTTCACGATCGTCTACGGCATGGCGGTCTAGCGGCCGGGGCGGCACCCGCGGTTAGGGTGGCGGCGCACGAACCGGACGTGTCCCCCATCTCACACCGGATCACCCCACGTGATCGCGAGGAGCGCCGCCCGATGGAGATCGTGAATCCCGCCCTCGGCGACTACCTGCTGGCGCACACCACTCCGGCCGACGAGGTCCTGCGCGATCTCGCCGAGGAGACCCAGCGCCGGATGCCCGGTACGAACATGCAGGTCACACACGACGAGGGCGCCTTCCTCAGCATGCTGACGCGCCTGGTGGGCGCCCGATTCGCGGTGGAGATCGGGGTGTTCACCGGGTATTCGTCGATCTGCATCGCGCGCGGACTCGCGCCCGGCGGACGGCTCCTGGCCTGCGACGTCTCGGAGGAGTGGACGTCCGTCGCGCGCGAGTTCTGGCAGCGCGCCGGCGTCGCCGACCGCATCGAACTGCGCCTCGCCCCCGCCGACCAGACCCTCCGCTCGCTCCCGTACGCACAGGACGCGGGCGGCGAGGCCGGCGCGGGCATCGACCTCGCCTTCGTCGACGCCGACAAGCAGGGCTATCCGGTCTATTACGAGGAACTCGTGCCCCGCATGCGCCCCGGCGGCCTGATCGTTTTGGACAACGTCCTGCGCCACGGCCGCGTGGTGGATCCCGGGGCCCAGGACGCCTCGGACGTCGCGATCCGCCGCGTCAACGACACGATCACGGCCGACGAGCGCGTCGAGTCGGTGATGCTCCCGCTCCGCGACGGCGTGACCCTGGCCAGAAAGCGCTGACCGCCCGCGCCGCACGCACCGCTCCGTACGCGTCGCACCGCTCCGGACGAACCGCGCTGACCGTGCAATGAGCCGATCTCCCGTGGAGGACGTTCACCCATGACCCAGGCCGTGCCCGGGACCCTCAGCCACGACGAGTACTGCACCGAACTCGCCGAGCAGGCCCGCCTGTTCCGCGCAGCCGTGCGCGGCGCCGATCTCTCCGTACGGGTCCCCACCTGCCCCGACTGGACGCTGGGCGACCTCGTACGACACCTCGGCGGCGCGTACCGCTGGGTCGGCGAGACCGTCCGCACCCGCGCGAAGGAGCAGGTGGCCGACGAGGACGTGCCCGGCTTCTCGGGTCCGGGCGACGAGGCGGGCGCCGAAGCGCTGGACGCGTGGTTCGCGGAGAGCGCCGATCTGCTGGTCGGCGAGCTGCGCGCCACCGGCCCCGAGGCGCCCGTGTGGACCTGGTCGGCGGATCACACCGCGGGCTTCTGGGCGCGCCGGGCCACCCACGAGACGGTCGTGCACCGCGCGGACGCGTGCGCGGCGGCCGGGGTGGAGTACGAGGTGGCGCCGGCGGTCGCAGCGGACTGCCTCGACGAGTGGCTGGAGATCGTGAGCAGCCCGCTGACCTGGGAGTTCAAGCCCACGCTGCACTCCCTCACATCGCGTGCGGGGGACACCCTGCACCTGCACGCGACGGACGCGCCGGAAGCGCTGGTGGCGGAGTGGGTGATCGAACTCGGCTCCTCCGGCGTCTCCTGGCGCCGCGCGCACGCCAAGTCCACGGTCGCCGTGCGCGGACCGCTGACCGACCTCCTCCGCGTACTCCTCCGCCGCCTGCCGCCCACGAGTCCGCGGGTGGACGTGCTGGGCGATACGGGCCTGCTGGACTTCTGGCTGGACAACGTGAGCTTCGAGTAGGCGGCCGCGCCTCCCGTGCTCAGGCCCGGCCCACGACTCCCGCACGCCGCACCGACCCCGTACGCCTCACGGCCCCTGCACGCCCCGCGGGCCTCGTACGCCGCACAGCCCCCGTATGCCTCGCAGCCCTCGTACGCCTCACAGCTCTCGTACGATCCGGGCCGGGTTGCCCACCGCGACCACGTCGGGCGGGAGGTCGCGGGGGACCACGGAGCCCGCGCCGACCACCGTGTTCTCGCCGATGGTGACGCCGGGGCAGACGATCACGCCGCCGCCCAGCCACACGTTGTCGCCGAGCGTGATCGGCTCGGCCGACTCCCACTTGGCGCGGCGCGGCCCGGGCTCCACCGGGTGCGTGGGGGTGAGGAGTTGGACGTTGGGGCCGATCTGCACGTCGGCGCCGATGGTGATCCGCGCGACGTCCGCCAGCATCACGCCCCAGTTGACGAACGTCCGCGGCCCGATGAAGACCTGGTACCCGTAGTCCGCGTACAGCGGCGCCCGTACGACGACGTCCTCGCCGACCCCGCCGAGCAGCTCCCTCAGCAGCCGGTCGCGCAGCTCGCGGTCCTCCGGCGCCGCGGCGTTGAACTGCGAGTACAGCTTCTCCGCCCGCAGTTCGTCCGCCGCGAGCTCCGGGTCGTCCGCGATGTACGGCTCGCCGGCGAGCATCCGCGCCTTCTGCTCACCGGGCCGCCCACCGGGCCGGGCCGCGCCCTCGCCGTGCTCCGGCATCCCGGACTCCCTCCCGTCGCGGGCCTGGCGTCCTGTCGCCGGCCGGCAGGCCATGATCGCCACTGCGCGGGAGCGCGGCAAGGAGGCTCCCGGGGTTGCCGGCCCTCTCGGCCCTCTCGCCCCTCGCGGGCCTCCGGACATGCGAAATCCCCGAGCCGCTTCATCCACAGCCTGTGGACAAGTTCGCGGACAACTCCGCTCAAGAAGGCGGGAGTTCACTCGGGGATGTGTGGAATTCGCTCAGGTACGGCGGGAGTTCGCTCAGGAAGCGACAGCGGCCAGCGGCGCGGCGGCACCCTCGTACGCCGTCTCGGCAGCGGCCCCGGCAGTGGCCCCGGTCGCGGGTTCGCCGAGTACGCGGCGGTAGCGCAGGCGCGTGAGGGTGTAGCCCTCGCGGTCGCCGTCGTCGCTGGCCACCCCGTCGGGGCCCCAGCCGAAGGCCTCGTAGAAGCGCCGGGCGCGGTCGTTGGACTGCAGCACCCAGAGCGTCGCCTGCCGGTAGCCGGCCTCGGTCAGCGCCTCGAGCGCGCTGGTCATCAGCCGCTTGCCGGTGCCGGTGCCCCACACCTCGGGGACCGAGTACAGCTTGCCGATCTCCGCGACCGAGCCCGAGGGCTCCCCCTCGCGGTGCGAGCTCTCCGGCGCGCGGTCGAGGACGACGAACCCGACGATCCCGTCCTCGTTCTCCGCGACCAGCGCGCCGCTCTCCGGCCAGCCCGCCTGCGCGAGCCAGTCATGCCACCTGACGTGCTCCGCCTGCGGGTCCATCGCATCCAGGTCCCCCTGCGGCATCCGCCCGCTGAACGCTGCGCGCCCGGAACGCACATACACGTGCGCCATCCCGCCGGCGTCCGCCATCTCCGCCTGCCGTATCTGCATACGGGACATCGTGCCTGAATCCACCCATGGAGCCAAAAAACGGATGAAGGGAACGAAGTGAACTCAAGGGGGAGGAAGGGGAAACGAGGCGTTGATTGTCGAGGGGGTGCGCCATCTCACGCGCCACACCGGCACGCGAGGCATCGCGCGCAGCGCGTGACCGCATCACGTGACCGTGCCGGGGAGGGTTCGCCATGAGCTCTGGCAGACGGTCCGGAGAACTCGGGCACAACACCGGGCGCCGGACCGACCCGCAATGATGAACCATTCAGCGCCTGCGCCCAAACGCCGGGGCGGCACAACTTTTTCCACAGGGGTGTGGACAGAGGGGTGGCGGGGTGTGGGTACGCGGGTGCGTCGAGTACGGCGGGTACGCGGGTGCGTCGCGTACGGCGGGTACGCGGGTGCGTCGAATGCGGCGGGTACGTGGATGTGGCGCGGGCCGCGTGAGCGCCGCCTCACCCCGTAAGGGACACGCCCCGCCCCGTAAGGGGCACGCCTCGCCCCGTAAGGGACACACGCCGCCCCGTAAGGGACATACGTCACCCCGTACGGGGCGCACCCCACCCCACATGGGGCGCACTCCATCCCGTAAAGGGCTTCCGCGGTCGGCCGTCGCGCCCCTCAGTGCCTCTCAGGGGCCGGGGAACCCCGACCGCACCCCGAGAAGCCGCCGCGGATCCACCACGGCACTCTCAGGGCTCTCAGCCGCTCTCAGGGCTCTCCGCCGCCTCAGCCCGCGGCACCGTGGATGGCCCGCGCCATCCCGTCCCGCAGACCCGGCGGCCTGGCCACCAGGCCGATCCAGGAGCCGTCGGCGAAGAGCAGGTCGAACCGGCCGCGCTGCAGCACGCCCTTGGGCCTGGGCCGCGCCGCGACCACGCGCTCCATCGGCGCCTCCCAGCAGGGCGTCGCCTCCACCGGAGCGCCGCCGCCCTTGCGCCCGCGTTTTCGCCCCGAACCGCCGTCCGACGGCGGGTGGAAGAACAGCAGACGCCGGTTGGTCACCGCGACATGTCCGACATCGTGGAACAAATGAATGCGCAGCTGCCCGGCAAGCGAGTCCCAGCTACCGTGCAGCCCCTTGCCGAACGCCACGCGTCCCACGCCGTCCTCGACCCGGTCCGCCGCGTACAGCACGGCCTGGAAGGCCGTTCGCCCGTGCCCGTCGGGGGCGTACTCGGGGCGCGCCCTGTGCACCCTGGCCGGCGGTGCGGTCGGCACGCCGGGGGCGATGTTGAAGGCGGTCGCGCCGAGGAACTCCTCGTCCGACCGCACATGGTCACGAACCTGCTCGGCCGCAGGCCCTGTTGCTATCTCCGCTACCACGCTTCAATCCCCGTCTCGTCTCCGCGTTGCCGGGAGTTTAGTGACGCGGATCACCGGGCAACACCCGTGCCCCGGCCGTGCCGTGCGACACACACCTTCCATCACTCACTTTCATCACCCCAACGCGTTGGGGAAGTCTGCAACAACCGCCCTGCTCTGCGCCAAAGTGGAGCGTGATGTCAGTGATCCCGGCACCCACGTCCCGCTCCGGCAGGCTGCTGCTCCTGGCCGCTGCCGGATTCCTCATCTGCGGCGGGTGCGCCGCCGTGCTGTACGCCGGTTCAGCGCCGCGCGACTGCCCGCGACCGCAGGCGCGGATGGCGGGGCTGAGCGCCAAGACGTTCGAGGGCCATTACACGGGCCCTGACGGAATGCGGGTGCACCTCGGCCGCGACGGTTCCGGGCGGGCCCACGTACGGGCCGACAACTGGCCGTTCGACCTCTTCGACCTGGACGACGGCGAGGTGGGCGAGAGCGAGACGGGCGAGGTGCGGAAGTTCAGCGGCAGCGGCTCCTGGGAGTACGGGGCCGCGCCGGTGGACGGCGAAGAGGACGCCGGCGGCTCGGGCGGATCCGGCGACGCCAAGGCCGGGGGCGGCGGGCGCCAGTACCCCTACATCTCGCTGGACTTCACCGAGGGGCGCCCGGCCGACGACCTGCCGGCCTCGCCGCAGTACCTGATGCTGGGCGGCACCCGCGCGCACCCGGTCCTCTTCGAGCAGGAGGACTCCGACGCCTGCCCCGAGGCGGTCTTCCGCCGCGAGTCCCCGTAGGGGCCCTAGGGGCCGTAAGCGCCCTAGGGGCCTTAAGGGCCTTAAGGGTCCTAAGACCCCTAGGGATCCTCAGCCCCTCGGCGCCCCTAGGGGAAGGGGCCCCCTAAGGGCCGCGCCAACCCCCGTACGACCGTGCCGAGTTGGAGCCTTGCGGGCGCAATCGGCGGGCGCGCGGCGGGGCGCGGACGGGCCCGCGCGGTAGCGGGAGATGTAGGGGGAAGGGCGTTCCGCATATGTCGCGTATCAAGTGCCGAGACTGCCCCGTGACCCTTTGCACTCCGGGCCCGCGAAGCCGGTGACAACGCTAACGTCATGTGAGGAGACAATGCTTGGACGGCAGTTGAGCGGTTGAGTTCGAGGGGGCACTCCCGGAATGAGCATCGGCGGCGACGGGTACGGCGAGCACGACCGTGCGGGCGAGGACGGCCCGTCGTACGGTCGCGGCACCGCGCGCTTCACCACCCGCACCCGCCTCCCCGAGGGGGAGGGGGCTCCCGCGAGACCCTCGGGCGCCGCACGCGGTCCGGGGCGCAGCGTCGTCACGATCGTCGCCGTGGTGGTCCTGCTGATGGCGGCCATCGCCTTCGCGAACCGCGGCGGTGGCGGCGGCGGTACGGACGACGCCGCCAAGAACCCGCAGGCCCAGCCCACGGCCCCCAGCGGCGACAAGCCGGTCGAGAACACCGACGGCAAGGTCCCCTCGGGGTTCCCGCACAGCGAGAAGGGCGCGCAGAGCGCGGCGGCGAACTACGCGGTGGCGCTGGGCGGCGACGGCATGTACCGGGGCCCCGAACGCCAGAAGATCGTCGAGGCCGTGTACGCGCCGAGCGTGCGCTCCAAGAGCAAGGCCGAGCTCGACACGGTGTATTCGGACCCGGGCTTCCTCAAGAGAATCGGCCTCAAGGCCGACGGCACGGCGCCGCACGGCGCCACGTTCATCTCCCGTACGAACCCGGTGGGCAGCAAGGTCGAGAAGTACAGCGACTCCAGCGCCAAGGTCTCCGTCTGGTACTCCTCGCTCTTCGGCATCGCGGGCGAGGGCTCCACGAACCCGGTCACGGAAAGCTGGTACACGAACACCTTCGACCTGTCGTGGGTCGACGGCGGCTGGAAGGTGACCGACTTCCAGCAGAAGGACGGACCCGCTCCGGTGGGCAAGGATCAAAAGGCGTCGCCGGCCGATGAGATGGCCGGCGCAGTAGAGGGTTACGGAGGGTTCACCTATGCCCGCTGAGCGCCAACGCGCCCTCACGGTCGGCGGCTTCGTGGCGGGTATCCAGGCAGCCGTGCTGCTGCTCGCCTCGCGCGCGACCGCGGCGCCCGAGGACAACTGCGACCTGATCCGCGGCCCCGCCAAGGAGTACTGCGAACGCGGCAACAAGGGCGGCGGCGGCAGCAGCTCCGACGCCGGCGGCTCCGACCCCACCTCGGCCCTGGACCCCCTCTCCTCCCTCGCCCGCGGCTGCGCCAAGGCCGCGGCCTGGACCGTCGACAAGCTCTCCGACCTGGTCAACTCGACCACCAAGGTCGACTTCACCAACCCGGAGTTCCTCCGCCAGTACGCCGTGGTCTTCGCGGCGTCCACCATCCTCACGCTGACCATCTGGCTACTCGCGGTCGCCAAGCGCGCCATCCGCGGCGTACCCCTGGTCGAGGCCATCACGGAGGCCGTCGGCTTCCTGTGGCTGTGCGTGATCGCCTCGGCCTTCACCCCGCTGATCCTGCACACGGTCGTGTCGGCGACCGACGCGGTGACGGACGTGGTCGCCTCCGGCACATCGGCGAAAACGGACCAGTTCTTCGGCAACTTCTCCGAGGCCCTGAAGAAGGGCGAGAACATCGGCGGCGGCCCGATCATGCTGATCGTGGTCTCGCTGGTCTCCGTCCTCGCGGCCGGCGTGCTCTACCTCGAACTCGTCGTACGGGCGGCCCTGTTGTACGTCGGCGCCCTGCTCGGCACCGCGGTGTACGCGGGCCTGGTGGACAAGAACATGTGGGGCCACGTACGCCGCTGGGCCGGGATCATGGTCGCGGTCATCCTGGTCAAGCCGGTGATCGTGATCGTCCTCGGACTCGCGGGCGCCCTCTCCGGCAGCAAGGGCGCCAACTCCTTCTCGGCGATCGTCTCGGGGCTCGCCATCATCCTGCTGGCCATCTTCGCCAGCGCGATGATCTACCGCTTCGTGCCGGGCTTCGGCGACGAGATCGTCAGCCAGCGCAACGCCAGCCGCGACCCGGCCTCCCGCTCCGCGGCCGCCGTGGTCTCCTCCCCCGCCGCCCTCGTACGCCAGGGCATCAACACCCACAGCGGCCGCGGCGCGCAGGGCGGAGGCGGCGGCGGTGGCGGCGGCGACGCCAAGCCCGGCGCGGGACAGGTCGCCGGCGGAATGGCCGCGCACGGCACCCGTACGGGAGGCGGCGGAGGCTCTCAGGGTGGCGGGGGCGGCGGCGCCCCCGGGCCCCGGCAGGCGCCCCCGTCAGGGGCCCCGGCCCCCGCGTCCCGTACGGGTCACGGTCAGGGTCGTGGCGGGGGCTCGGGCTCCGGCGGCGGGAGCAACGGCGGCAACCGCGGCGGAGGTAACCGTTCATGACCACGCAGACCCACGGCGGCGGGGCGACCCAGGCGCTCGCTCCGGCGCCCCGGCGCACGTACATGATCGGCAGGGCGCGCCCCAACGCGATCGTCGGCAAGAACCGGGAGACCGGCGAGATCGTGCTGATCGTCTTCGGCGCGTTCCTCGGCATGATGAGCGGCCTGCTCATCCCGGTGCTGTCGTTCCGTATCCCCGCCCTCGTCGGATTCCCGATCATCGCGCTCGCCGCGGTGTACGTGCCGTACAAGGGCCGCACTTTCTACAGGTGGTTCGAAATCAACCGCTCCTACAAGAGAATGGTCCGCCGCCGCGGCGGCGCCGCTGCGCGCTACCGCTCCCAGGCCGTCGAGGCCGGCACCCGCATCGACGGGCGCGAGGTGGAGATCGGCCCGCCGCCCGGCGTCGGCCGCATCAACTGGCTGTCCGCGCCCTTCGGCCCCGACGAGCTGGCCGTCCTGCTGCACGCCGACCGGCGCACGGTGACCGCCGCGATCGAGATCGAGGGCCCGGGCGTCGGCCTGCGCGACAGCGAGGACCAGGAGGCCCTGGTCGACCGCTTCGGCACGCTGCTCAAGCACGTGGCCAACGGCGACGGATTCGTCACCCGCCTCCAGATGCTGGCCCGCACCCTCCCGGCCGACCCCGACGCGCACGCCAAGGACGTGGAGCAGCGCGGCGACAGCAGCTCGGCAGACTGGTTGCGCAAGTCCTATGACCAGCTCCAGTCGATGGTGTCCACGTCCAGCGAGCAGCACCGCGCGTACCTGGTCGCCTGCATGCACTACGGCCGCGAGCTGGCCACCGAGGGCGCCACGATCGCCAAGGCCGCACGCAAGTCCGCCGGTCGCAAGCTGACCAAGGACGAGGGCCTGGCGATCATCATGGCCCGCGAACTGACCGACATCTGCGCACGGTTGGCCGAGGCCGACATCCGGGTGCGGCAGCCACTGGGACAGGCGCGCCTGGCCTCACTGGTGCACTCGATGTACGACCCGGACCACCCCATCGACCACATCCAGGCGATGTCCAAGCGGAACGCCTGGCCCGCCGAGCTGGACGCCACCGAGGCGACCTACCTCCAGGCCAAGACCCGCGAGTCGAGCACGCGCGCCCCCTGGTGCCACGCCACGGCCTGGGTGAAGGAGTGGCCGATGACCCCGGTGGGCGTGAACTTCCTCGCCCCGCTCCTCGTCCACACCCCCGACGTCATCCGTACGGTCGCCGTGGCGATGGACCTGGAGCCCACCGAGCTGGCCATCGAGCGGATGCTCACCGAGAAGACCAACGACGACGCCGAGGCGTCCCGTTCGGCCAAGATGAACCGCACCGTGGACCCCCGCGACGTGGCGGCGCAGGGGCGCGTGGACCAGCGCGGCGAGGACCTCGCGAGCGGTGCGGCCGGCGTCAACCTGGTGGGCTACATCACGGTTTCGTCCCGCTCCCCCGAGTCCCTGGCACGTGACAAGCGCACCATCCGCGCTTCGGCAGGCAAGAGCTACTTGAAGCTGGAGTGGTGCGACAGGGAACATCACCGGGCGTTCGTCAACACGCTTCCGTTCGCGACCGGCATCCGACGCTGAGGGGGTACGAGGTGTACGCCGACGAGCGCCCCGGCACGCCGCCCCGGAGGCCCCGACCAGGAACGCTCCGACCAGGAACAGTGCCGTTCGCAACCGGAATCCGGAGGTAGACGGCCATGGCCGCGCACGATCCGCTCACCGCCCTCACCGAGGCGTTCACCAGCTTCCTGTTCGGGAAGACGGAGACCACGAGGCTGCCGGTACGCACCTCGACCGGCCAGGCACAGGCCGTCTACCTGCCCACCGCCGCGCCAGGGCTGGGCGATTCGGGCGTGATCATCGGCCGCGAGGTCTACAGCGGAAAGGGCTACATCTACGACCCCTTCCAGCTCTACGGCCAGCAACTCCCCGCGCCGCACTGGCTGGTGCTGGGTGAATCCGGCAACGGCAAGTCCGCGCTGGAGAAGACGTACGTCCTGCGCCAGCTCCGCTTCCGCGACCGCCAGGTGGTCGTGCTCGACGCGCAGGGCGAGGACGGCGTCGGCGAGTGGAATCTGATCGCCGAGCAGATGGGCATAACCCCGATCCGCCTCGACCCCACCGCCGCGCTCGACCAGGGCATCCGCCTCAACCCGCTGGACCCGGCGATCACCACGACCGGCCAGCTCGCGCTGCTCCGCACGATCATCGAGGTCGCGCTCGGGCACGGCCTGGACGAGCGCTCGGGCTTCGCCCTGAAGGTGGCGCACGCGTACGTGAACGCCACCATCGCCGACCGTCAGCCCGTGCTCACCGACATCGTGGAACGGCTCCGGCACCCCAAGCCCGAGTCGGCCGAGGCCATGAACGTCCCGCTGGACGACGTGCGCGCCTGGGGCCTGGACGTGGCGCTGGTGCTCGACCGGCTGGTGGACGGCGACCTGCGCGGCATGTTCGACGGTCCGACCACGGTCGGCATCGACCTCGACGCGCCACTGATCGTCTTCGACCTCTCGCACATCGACCGGAACTCCATCGCGATGCCGATCCTGATGGCGATCGTCGGCGTCTGGCTGGAGCACACCTGGATCAGGCCGGACCGCAAGAAGCGCATCTTCCTCGTGGAAGAGGCGTGGCACATCATCAACAGCCCCTTCGTGGCCCAACTCTTCCAGCGGCTGCTCAAGTTCGGGCGCCGGCTCGGACTCTCCTTCGTCGCGGTCGTGCACCATCTGTCCGATGTGGTCGACGGCGCCGCGGCCAAGGAGGCGGCCGCGATCCTCAAGATGGCCTCCACGCGGACCATTTACGCGCAGAAGGCCGACGAGGCCAGAGCAACGGGCAAGGTGCTCGGCCTGCCCCGCTGGGCCGTCGAGATCATCCCGACCCTCTCCCCCGGCATCGCCGTCTGGGACGTCAACGGCAACGTTCAGGTGGTGAAGCACCTGGTCAGCGAGGCCGAACGCCCGCTGGTCTTCACCGACCGCGCGATGACCGAGTCCTCCGACCCCGCCGGCCTCGACGAGGAACTCCAGGCAGACCTGGAACGCGAGGCGGAGTCCCGGGCCCTGGCGGCGGAACACGGCGGAGGCTCCTCCACCGTCGCCTAGGGCGCGTCTCGCGGCCAACTCCCCTGTCGGTGCTTGCCGGTGGCGTACCGGCCCGGTTCAATGACGGTGCCGATGTCCTACGACGAGTACGAACACGAGCGAGTACGCGACGACCGTGTACGAGGCGGACGCGTACGTGACGGAAGCGGGCCCAAGAACGCGCGCGGCCCGCGCGGCGGCGTGCCCGACGGGCTCCTCCTCGCGGTCCTCGCCCTCCTGTTGGGCCTGACCGTGCTGACCTGGACGGCGACCGGGATCTCCGGCCTCCTCAGCCGCGGCTCCTGGCCCACGGGCGTCACCTTCCAGCAGACCCCGCTGGCCATGCGCGCGCTGGTGACCCAGCCGCACGACCTGGCCGGCGCGTGGCCCGGCACCCCGGCATCCCAACTGCCGCCGGGCTACGGACTGTTCTGGGGCATCTTCATAAGCCAGCTCCTGGTGCTCACGGTCCTGGCCGTGTTCGCCCTGAGCACCTTCACCCGGGCGAGGGCGGTACGGGCGGCCCGCAGAGCGCACACGCCGGCTGAGGATCCCCTTAAGGGGCGTGGGGAGCGTCGGGAGTCCCCTAGGGGTGCGGGCGGGGAAGTCGGGGCTGCACAGGCGTCTGAGGCGCCTCAGACGCCCCTGGCGCCCGAAGCCCCCGAGCCCCCTAAGGGCTTGGCTCTCAAGGGAGAGCGCGCGGAGACGCCGGCGGAGTCACCTACAGGTGAGCCACCTACGGGTACGGCCTACCTCGGCGCGGTCCCCGCCCCTCAGCCCTCCCCGTCGCCCGAGTTCGCGCCAGAACCAGAACCCGAGGCGGACGCCCGCACCCGCATCGCGGAGGCCCCGGGAGCCGCGCTGGTCGTCACGGCCGACACCGCGCTCTGGGCCGAAACGAAGGACGCCCGCGCCAAGTTGGGCCCGGTCCACGTCTTCGACCCCACTCACCTCTGCGACACCCCGGCACGGCTCCGCTGGTCCCCGCACCACGGCTGCGAGGACCGGCACATCGCCGCGGCCCGCGCCGAAGCGATGCTCGAACCGCTCCGCTCCCCGCGCCCCATCGACGGGGAGACCCACACCGCCGCCGTCACGCTCCTGAGGTGCTGGCTGCACGCCGCGGCGCTGGACAACAGACCGTTCCGCGAGGTGCACCGCTGGAGCCTCAGCAAAAGCGCGCCGGGCGACCCCGTGCAGACCCTCCGCACCCACACCAAGGCGGCACCGGGCGCCGCGGGAGAGCTCGAGGCCGTCCTCACCGGACACCCCGAACGCCGCCGCTCCGCGGTCGAGTTGATCCACCGCGCCCTCGCGCCGCTCTCCCAGCTCCATGTGCGCAATGCCTGTACGGGAGGCCGCGCGGACCGCATCGCGTTGGAATCCTTCATCGACGAGACGGGAACGCTCTACGTAGTGGGAGAGGATCCCGAGGTCATGCCGATCCTCAACGCCCTCGCCCAAAGCGTGGTCGAGCACGGCCGCCGCGTGGCCGCACGGTCATCCGCCGGTCGGCTCGACCCACCACTCACCACGGTCCTCGCCCTCGACCCGAAGAGCTGAGGAATTACCGGCATTACCGGGGTCCCTGAAACGCAAAAAAGCTCCGGCCCGGACACCC